>NZ_JBCPSO010000039.1:0-219 GCF_051129925.1 Bacillus sp. Je.9.29.b | reverse complement strand
GACCTACTGGCGCCACGGGTATTACCGGAGCTACCGGACCTACTGGTGTCACGGGTATTACTGGAGCTACAGGTATCACTGGAGCTACAGGTCCTACCGGGGCAACGGGTATCACTGGAGCTACCGGACCTACCGGGGCAACGGGTATCACCGGTTCAACTGGAACTACGGGGGCAACAGGTATTACTGGACCAACAGGTCCTACCGGTGCCACTGGTA
>NZ_JBCPSO010000038.1:0-231 GCF_051129925.1 Bacillus sp. Je.9.29.b | reverse complement strand
TAGCTCCGGTAATACCCGTGGCGCCAGTAGGTCCAGTAGCTCCTGTGATGCCCGTTGCGCCAGTAGGTCCAGTAGCCCCAGTGATACCCGTTGCGCCAGTAGGTCCAGTAGCTCCGGTAATACCCGTCACACCAGTAGGACCTGTTGGTCCAGTAATACCCGTTGCCCCCGTAGTTCCAGTTGAACCGGTGATACCAGTGGCACCGGTAGGACCTGTTGGTCCAGTAATAC
>NZ_JBCPSO010000037.1:0-231 GCF_051129925.1 Bacillus sp. Je.9.29.b | reverse complement strand
GTATTACTGGAGATACTGGTTCTACTGGCGCAACGGGTATCACTGGGGCTACTGGAACTACTGGCGCAACGGGTATCACTGGAGATACCGGTCCTACTGGTGTGACGGGTATTACCGGAGCTACTGGCTCTACCGGCGCCACGGGTATTACCGGAGCTACCGGACCTACTGGCGCTACAGGTGTCACTGGAGCTACCGGTCCTACTGGCGCAACGGGCATCACTGGAGCTA
>NZ_JBCPSO010000036.1:0-243 GCF_051129925.1 Bacillus sp. Je.9.29.b | reverse complement strand
CTACTGGACCTACTGGCGCCACGGGTATTACCGGAGCTACTGGCTCTACCGGCGCCACGGGTATTACCGGAGCTACCGGACCTACTGGCGCTACAGGTGTCACTGGAGCTACCGGTCCTACTGGCGCTACAGGTGTCACTGGAGCTACCGGTCCTACTGGCGCAACGGGCATCACTGGAGCTACCGGTCCTACTGGCGCTACAGGTGTCACTGGAGCTACCGGTCCTACTGGCGCAACGGGCA
>NZ_JBCPSO010000035.1:0-254 GCF_051129925.1 Bacillus sp. Je.9.29.b | reverse complement strand
ACCTTTCCCTCACGGTACTGGTTCACTATCGGTCACTAGGGAGTATTTAGCCTTGGGAGATGGTCCTCCCGGATTCCGACGGAATTTCACGTGTTCCGCCGTACTCAGGATCCACTCTGGAGAGAATAACATTTCAGTTACAGGGCTGTTACCTTCTTTGGCGGGCCTTTCCAGACCTCTTCGCTTATATCATTCCTTTGTAACTCCGTATAGAGTGTCCTACAACCCCAAGAGGCAAGCCTCTTGGTTTGGGC
>NZ_JBCPSO010000034.1:0-255 GCF_051129925.1 Bacillus sp. Je.9.29.b | reverse complement strand
TATCTCCAGTGATACCCGTCGCACCAGTAGAACCAGTAGCTCCAGTAATACCCGTTGCACCTGTAGGTCCAGTAGCTCCAGTAATACCTGTAGCGCCAGTAGGACCAGTAGCTCCGGTAATACCCGTTGCGCCGGTAGAGCCAGTAGCTCCGGTAATACCCGTCACACCAGTAGGACCTGTTGGTCCAGTAATACCCGTTGCCCCCGTAGTTCCAGTTGAACCGGTGATACCAGTGGCACCGGTAGGACCTGTTG
>NZ_JBCPSO010000033.1:0-255 GCF_051129925.1 Bacillus sp. Je.9.29.b | reverse complement strand
ACCTTTCCCTCACGGTACTGGTTCACTATCGGTCACTAGGGAGTATTTAGCCTTGGGAGATGGTCCTCCCGGATTCCGACGGAATTTCACGTGTTCCGCCGTACTCAGGATCCACTCTGGAGAGAATGACATTTCAGTTACAGGGCTGTTACCTTCTTTGGCGGGCCTTTCCAGACCTCTTCGCTTATATCATTCCTTTGTAACTCCGTATAGAGTGTCCTACAACCCCAAGAGGCAAGCCTCTTGGTTTGGGCT
>NZ_JBCPSO010000032.1:0-263 GCF_051129925.1 Bacillus sp. Je.9.29.b | reverse complement strand
GTGACAGGCAGGCATTCTAACCAACTGAACTACCGGACCATTTTGGTTGCGGGGGCAGGATTTGAACCTGCGACCTTCGGGTTATGAGCCCGACGAGCTACCGAACTGCTCCACCCCGCGATGATATAAAGATAACAAGCTTGGCGGCGTCCTACTCTCACAGGGGGAAACCCCCAACTACCATCGGCGCTGAAGAGCTTAACTTCCGTGTTCGGTATGGGAACGGGTGTGACCTCTTCGCTATCGCCACCAAACCTGATGGA
>NZ_JBCPSO010000031.1:0-265 GCF_051129925.1 Bacillus sp. Je.9.29.b | reverse complement strand
CTTAACCATTTCTTACTTTAGAAAGAATCACTATGTGTGATGAACTTTGCATTGCATTCAATGTGAATGTATTACTTATTGTTATCTAGTTTTCAAAGAACAATCCTGTCTCGCTAGAGACATGTTTTGAAGGAATGATCCTTCAAAACTAAACAAGACGAAAACGTACGCTGCTCCATATATCCTTAGAAAGGAGGTGATCCAGCCGCACCTTCCGATACGGCTACCTTGTTACGACTTCACCCCAATCATCTGCCCCACCTTC
>NZ_JBCPSO010000030.1:0-272 GCF_051129925.1 Bacillus sp. Je.9.29.b | reverse complement strand
CCTACTGGCGCTACAGGTGTCACTGGAGCTACCGGTCCTACTGGCGCAACGGGCATCACTGGAGCTACCGGTCCTACTGGCGCTACAGGTGTCACTGGAGCTACCGGTCCTACTGGCGCAACGGGCATCACTGGAGCTACTGGACCTACTGGCGCAACGGGTATCACTGGAGCTACCGGACCTACCGGGGCAACGGGTATCACCGGTTCAACTGGAACTACGGGGGCAACAGGTATTACTGGACCAACAGGTCCTACCGGTGCCACTGGTAT
>NZ_JBCPSO010000029.1:0-296 GCF_051129925.1 Bacillus sp. Je.9.29.b | reverse complement strand
TCGGTGAGGTAACCTTTATGGAGCCAGCCGCCGAAGGTGGGGCAGATGATTGGGGTGAAGTCGTAACAAGGTAGCCGTATCGGAAGGTGCGGCTGGATCACCTCCTTTCTAAGGATATATGGAGCAGTGTACGTTTTCGTCTTGTTTAGTTTTGAAGGATCATTCCTTCAAACATGTCTCTAGCGAGACAGGATTGTTCTTTGAAAACTAGATAACAATAAGTAATACATTCACATTGAATGCAATGCAAAGTTCATCACACATAGTGATTCTTTCTAAAGTAAGAAATGGTTAAG
>NZ_JBCPSO010000028.1:0-313 GCF_051129925.1 Bacillus sp. Je.9.29.b | reverse complement strand
TGCATGTATTAGGCACGCCGCCAGCGTTCGTCCTGAGCCAGGATCAAACTCTCCGAAAAAGTACAAAACCGAAGTTTTGCTTTTCGCCAGTTTGACTGACTACCTATGATGTATCATAGGATTTTTTTATAAAAACTCGAATTAACAGGTACGTTTTGTCTTGTTTAGTTTTCAAAGATCATATTGGTGGAGCCTAGCGGGATCGAACCGCTGACCTCCTGCGTGCAAGGCAGGCGCTCTCCCAGCTGAGCTAAGGCCCCATAAAAGATGGTCGGGAAGACAGGATTCGAACCTGCGACCCCTTGGTCCCAAA
>NZ_JBCPSO010000027.1:0-322 GCF_051129925.1 Bacillus sp. Je.9.29.b | reverse complement strand
GCGCCAGTAGAACCAGTATCTCCAGTAATACCCGTGACACCAGTAGGTCCGGTAGCTCCGGTAATACCCGTTGCGCCGGTAGAGCCAGTAGCTCCTGTGATGCCCGTTGCGCCGGTAGAGCCAGTAGGTCCGGTAATACCCGTCACACCAGTAGGACCGGTAGCTCCAGTGACACCTGTAGCGCCAGTAGGTCCGGTAGCTCCGGTAATACCCGTGGCGCCAGTAGGTCCAGTAGGTCCAGTAGCTCCAGTAATACCCGTGACACCTGTAGTCCCGGTAGGACCAGTATCTCCAGTGATACCCGTCGCACCAGTAGAACCAG
>NZ_JBCPSO010000026.1:0-322 GCF_051129925.1 Bacillus sp. Je.9.29.b | reverse complement strand
GTATCACCGGTTCAACTGGAACTACGGGGGCAACGGGTATTACTGGACCAACAGGTCCTACTGGTGTGACGGGTATTACCGGAGCTACTGGCTCTACCGGCGCCACGGGTATTACCGGAGCTACTGGTCCTACTGGCGCTACAGGTATTACTGGAGCTACTGGACCTACAGGTGCAACGGGTATTACTGGAGCTACTGGTTCTACTGGTGCGACGGGTATCACTGGAGATACTGGTCCTACCGGGACTACAGGTGTCACGGGTATTACTGGAGCTACTGGACCTACTGGACCTACTGGCGCCACGGGTATTACCGGAGCTAC
>NZ_JBCPSO010000025.1:0-357 GCF_051129925.1 Bacillus sp. Je.9.29.b | reverse complement strand
TACCAGTGGCACCGGTAGGACCTGTTGGTCCAGTAATACCTGTTGCCCCCGTAGTTCCAGTTGAACCGGTGATACCCGTTGCCCCGGTAGGTCCGGTAGCTCCAGTGATACCCGTTGCCCCGGTAGGTCCGGTAGCTCCAGTGATACCCGTTGCGCCAGTAGGTCCAGTAGCTCCAGTGATGCCCGTTGCGCCAGTAGGACCGGTAGCTCCAGTGACACCTGTAGCGCCCGTAGGACCGGTAGCTCCAGTGATGCCCGTTGCGCCAGTAGGACCGGTAGCTCCAGTGACACCTGTAGCGCCAGTAGGTCCGGTAGCTCCGGTAATACCCGTGGCGCCGGTAGAGCCAGTAGCTCCGG
>NZ_JBCPSO010000024.1:0-419 GCF_051129925.1 Bacillus sp. Je.9.29.b | reverse complement strand
GGTAGTTTCCATTCCATTCCATTCCATTCCACTCCATTCCATTGCACTCGGGTTGATTCCATTCCATTCCATTCCATTCCATTCCATTCCATTCCATTCCATTCCATTCCTTTCCATTCCATTACGGATGATTCCATTCCATTGCATTCCATTCCATTCCATTCCCCTGTACTCGGGTTGATTCCATTCCATTCCATTCCAATCCATGCCATTCCACTCGTGTTGATTCCATTCTTTCCATTCCATTCAAGTTGAATCCATTCCATTGCATTCCATTCCATTCGATTCCTTTCGATTGCACTCGGGTTGATTCCATTCCATTCCATTCCATTCCATTCCATTCCATTCCATTCCGTTCCATTCCATTCCATTACATTCGGATTGATTCTATTCAATTCCATTACACTCAATTACATTCC
>NZ_JBCPSO010000023.1:0-425 GCF_051129925.1 Bacillus sp. Je.9.29.b | reverse complement strand
AGTATCAACAACAAAACAAGGCGTGAGCGGTTTAGGACTTGAAGCACAAAAGCAACAAGTTGAAAACTACCTACAATCAAAGAATGATGTTGTTGTGTTGAATGAGTACGTTGAGATTGATAGCGGTAAAAAAGCTAATCGCATTGAATTAGCCAAAGCAGTAGCGGAAGCAAAGAAAAATAAAGCGGTGTTATTGGTTGCCAAACTTGATAGGGTGGCGAGAAATGTGAAATTCTTTCTTGAACTATTAGACCAAATCAATATTGAATTTGCAGACCTACCAAATTTAAAAATTGGGACGAGTGACACTAGATTAATGCTTACTCAACTATCAGCGTTTGCAGAATGGGAAGCAAGTAAAATAAGTGAACGTACTAAACAAGCATTACAAGCTAAAAAACAACGTGGTGAGCTTATGGGTGTAA
>NZ_JBCPSO010000022.1:0-468 GCF_051129925.1 Bacillus sp. Je.9.29.b | reverse complement strand
GGGGCGGTGAGCTCGAGACCACCAACAATCGCATGGAACTAATGGCGGCGATCGAAGGCCTGCGGGCGCTCAAGCGTGAATGCGAGGTGGTGCTGACCACCGACTCGCAGTACGTGATGAAGGGCATCAACGAGTGGATGGCCAATTGGAAGAAGCGCGGTTGGAAGACCGCGGCCAAGGAGCCGGTGAAAAACGCTGACTTGTGGCGCGAGCTCGACGAGCAGGTCAACCGACACAAGGTCACCTGGAAATGGGTGCGCGGGCATATCGGCCACCCTGGCAACGAACGCGCCGACCAGTTGGCCAACCGCGGCGTCGACGCGGTACGCGCCAAGCGCTGAGCTGGGGTACAATCGCCGGCTTTCCCTTGAAGTACAAGTTGGAGCCACCCGCGTGGTGCAGCAGAACAGCAGATTCGTCGTCCTCGATACCGAAACGACCGGCATGCCGGTCAGTGAGGGGCATCGG
>NZ_JBCPSO010000021.1:0-625 GCF_051129925.1 Bacillus sp. Je.9.29.b | reverse complement strand
ATACCCGTTGCCCCCGTAGTTCCAGTTGAACCGGTGATACCAGTGGCACCGGTAGGACCTGTTGGTCCAGTAATACCTGTTGCCCCCGTAGTTCCAGTTGAACCGGTGATACCCGTTGCCCCGGTAGAACCAGTAGCACCAGTAATACCCGTGACACCAGTAGGACCTGTAGTCCCGGTAGGACCAGTATCTCCAGTGACACCTGTAGCGCCCGTAGGACCGGTAGCTCCAGTGATACCTGTAGCGCCCGTAGGACCGGTAGCTCCGGTGATACCCGTTGCCCCGGTAGGACCGGTAGCTCCAGTGATACCCGTTGCCCCGGTAGGACCAGTATCTCCAGTGATACCCGTCGCACCAGTAGAACCAGTATCTCCAGTGACACCTGTAGCGCCCGTAGGACCGGTAGCTCCAGTGACACCTGTAGCGCCAGTAGGTCCGGTAGCTCCGGTAATACCCGTGGCGCCGGTAGAGCCAGTAGCTCCGGTAATACCCGTGGCGCCAGTAGGACCTGTTGGTCCAGTAATACCCGTTGCCCCCGTAGTTCCAGTTGAACCGGTGATACCAGTGGCACCGGTAGGACCTGTTGGTCCAGTAATACCTGTTGCCCCCGTAGTTCCAGTTGAAC
>NZ_JBCPSO010000020.1:0-824 GCF_051129925.1 Bacillus sp. Je.9.29.b | reverse complement strand
TCCTGCGTGACAGGCAGGCATTCTAACCAACTGAACTACCGGACCATTTTGGTTGCGGGGGCAGGATTTGAACCTGCGACCTTCGGGTTATGAGCCCGACGAGCTACCGAACTGCTCCACCCCGCGACGATATAAAAGATATGGTGGAGGATGACGGGCTCGAACCGCCGACCCTCTGCTTGTAAGGCAGATGCTCTCCCAGCTGAGCTAATCCTCCGAATAAAAAATGCTGGTGTATATTCTATAAAAATGGTGACCCGTACGGGATTCGAACCCGTGTTACCGCCGTGAAAGGGCGGTGTCTTAACCGCTTGACCAACGGGCCCTTTATTATGTAAATTGTGGCGGAGAGCAAGGGATTCGAACCCTTGAGACGGGGTTACCGCCTACACGATTTCCAATCGTGCTCCTTCGGCCACTCGGACAGCTCTCCAAATTGGCTCCGCAGGTAGGATTCGAACCTACGACCGATCGGTTAACAGCCGATAGCTCTACCACTGAGCTACTGCGGAATGAAGAAAGCCTGGCGATGTCCTACTCTCACAGGGGGAAACCCCCAACTACCATCGGCGCTGAAGAGCTTAACTTCCGTGTTCGGTATGGGAACGGGTGTGACCTCTTCGCCATCATCACCAGACAATTTAGTGACAAAAGATATTATACTATGTATTGAAAATAAATCAAGAGATATTTTAAAAATGTTCTCTCAAAACTAGATAACAATGTTCATGCTTCACATTAGAATATAGGTTAAGTCCTCGATCTATTAGTATCTGTCAGCTCCACGTGTCACCACGCTTCCACCTCAGACCTATCAACCTGAT
>NZ_JBCPSO010000019.1:0-991 GCF_051129925.1 Bacillus sp. Je.9.29.b | reverse complement strand
TCGGTGAGGTAACCTTTATGGAGCCAGCCGCCGAAGGTGGGGCAGATGATTGGGGTGAAGTCGTAACAAGGTAGCCGTATCGGAAGGTGCGGCTGGATCACCTCCTTTCTAAGGATATATGGAGCAGCGTACGTTTTCGTCTTGTTTAGTTTTGAAGGAACTTGCAAAAGATCCTACAACATCATATCTTCGATATGAAAGATGGGCCTGTAGCTCAGCTGGTTAGAGCGCACGCCTGATAAGCGTGAGGTCGGTGGTTCGAGTCCACTCAGGCCCACCATCTTCTATTAAATCGGGGCCTTAGCTCAGCTGGGAGAGCGCCTGCCTTGCACGCAGGAGGTCAGCGGTTCGATCCCGCTAGGCTCCACCAACGTGTTCTTTGAAAACTAGATAACAATAAGTAATACATTCACATTGAATGCAATGCAAAGTTCATCACACATAGTGATTCTTTCTAAAGTAAGAAATGGTTAAGTTAGAAAGGGCGCACGGTGGATGCCTTGGCACTAGGAGCCGATGAAGGACGGGACGAACACCGATATGCTTCGGGGAGCTGTAAGCAAGCTTTGATCCGGAGATTTCCGAATGGGGAAACCCACTGCTCGTAATGGAGTAGTATCCATACTTGAATACATAGAGTATGAGAAGGCATACCCGGGGAACTGAAACATCTAAGTACCCGGAGGAAGAGAAAGCAAATGCGATTCCCTGAGTAGCGGCGAGCGAAACGGGAACAGCCCAAACCAAGAGGCTTGCCTCTTGGGGTTGTAGGACACTCTATACGGAGTTACAAAGGAATGATATAAGCGAAGAGGTCTGGAAAGGCCCGCCAAAGAAGGTAACAGCCCTGTAACTGAAATGTTGTTCTCTCCAGAGTGGATCCTGAGTACGGCGGAACACGTGAAATTCCGTCGGAATCCGGGAGGACCATCTCCCAAGGCTAAATACTCCCTAGTGACCGATAGTGAACCAGTACCGTGAGGGAAAGGTG
>NZ_JBCPSO010000018.1:0-995 GCF_051129925.1 Bacillus sp. Je.9.29.b | reverse complement strand
AGTTGAGCTACACCGGCTTTATCTATCCTAACATTATGTAAGAATAAATATGGTGGAGGATGACGGGCTCGAACCGCCGACCCTCTGCTTGTAAGGCAGATGCTCTCCCAGCTGAGCTAATCCTCCATATTGTGTCGTTTCGAAGTGTCTCTCGATCTGACAAATAGTATTATATAACGATAAGATATTGTTTGTAAAGACTTTTTTAAAATAATTTTTGAATTTATTTTAAAGCTGTTTTTTCACCTTTTCGTTAAGGCACCTAAAGAAGTTTACCACTTGTCTCATCTTTTTAAAAGCCTTTTTTTCATTTTTTTATGTTTTTTTGTTAAAAAGAGCACTAATAAGGCTCTAGCACTGCAAAAACAGCAATTTAGAAGCTTTCATATCCTTGTTTTATTTCATATATCTCTGGATAAAAAACATTCAAAAAAGAAATTCTGTTATTATTTTATTTTTCTGAGAAATCTTTTTTGCATAAAAAAGTGTAAAAATAATTACTGGTCTTTACTATTTTTCAACAAATCGTTTCACATTATTTTTTTGCTGCTTCAAACACTCAACAGCTTATCATTATTATTGTTTGTTTCTTTTCTCTTCTTTTAAGTTAAAAATCCAACAATGGCTGACTATCCCCTTTGGGGTGGGGTGCCTTTCTATCTCGTGTCCCTATACCATCACCTCTTTACGTCTATTTAGTCCAAGGAGAGGTTTTCTATGCTTTTAATGACCCTTGATAATTTGAGCTGCTGGTTCATATGATGACTGACGTGTTAAATTGAAGGAACGTAAAGTTGGATTTATTTAGCAATTAGTGAGGGAACAACGTATTCTCACTTTACGAACCTATTATATAGAAGCAAGTCATTCAAAAACACAAAAAAGACCAGTTCCGGCTGGAACTGATCCTTATAGAAGCTTGGCGGCGTCCTACTCTCACAGGGGGAAACCCCCAACTACCATCGGCGCTGAAGAGCTTAACTTCCGTGTTCGGT
>NZ_JBCPSO010000017.1:0-1285 GCF_051129925.1 Bacillus sp. Je.9.29.b | reverse complement strand
GGGACTGACCCCCGTTTTTGAGACAGGGATCAAAACACCTTTATAAAACAGCCAGTTGCCGAAACTCTTTTGGTGACTGGCTGTTTAATTTCAATTGAATTCGGATATTGTTATAATAATCAATATACTCCCTGACCGTTTTTTCTACAATGGCTGTTGTAGTGTTTGTCAGGTGGTGGAGATAGAATCCTTCTGTTTTTAAACTGGAGTGGAAGGATTCTATGGGGGCATTATCAGCGGGCATTCCCTTCCGGGACATGCTCATGGTAATGCTTTTTTCCTTTATCTCCTTTTGATAAGCATAAGAAGTGTAGACCGAACCTTGATCACTATGAAGTACGCAGCCTTTAGGTAATGTCTGTAACTGCTTCAATGTATCTAAAACAAGAGAAACATCCTGTTTATCACCAATCGTATAAGCCACAATCTCACTAGTATACAAATCTTTTATGCTGGATAGATAAAGTGGTTTTTGACCAAATGGCAAATACGTTATATCTGTCACCAGTTTTTCAAGTGGCTTTGTCGCAGTAAAATCCTGTTTTAAGTGATTTTCTGCAATATAGTAAGGTTGACCAGTCTGTTTACGCTTTTTTATTTTCACACGACACTGTAAACCGTAGGTTTGCATAATGCGTTGTACTGTCTTATGATTTATTCTCCTTTCTTTTCGCAGTAGGGCCGTTATTTTACGATAACCGTACGTATATTGGTGTGACTCACAAAGCGACGATATGAGGTCAATTAACACTTGCTGTTTTGGCAGGAGATCTTGTTTTTTCCAACGATAAAATGTTGATCTTGCGAGCTCAAACATCTGACAGAATGCACTTACACTTACTGTGTCTTTTACCGCATCATAAATCGACACGAATGCTTCTCTTTTCACTTCCTTTCCCATTCTATATACTTTTTTAATAGGTCAATTTGTTGCTTTAAATAAAGATTTTCTGTTTTCAACTTCTCGTTCTCATTTTGATATTCTGGTCCTTTCCCGTAGGTATACTGCTTTCCAACTGGTTGATGAAATCGATGGATTTCACCCTCGCGATACCATTTCATCCACGTTTTCACTTGTGTTCTATTCTTAATTCCTAACTTGTCCATGATTTCTTTTGTCGGGATTCCAGCTAACCTCATTTGAACGGCCTCTTCTTTTACACTAATCGGATAACTAACTCTTTTTCCCATACAAAAAACACCTCCAAATTGTTTTCAGATATGCTATACCCGATTTTTCAATTTAAAGGTGTTTTTATTTGTCTCACTTTATGGGGTCAGTCCC
>NZ_JBCPSO010000015.1:0-2584 GCF_051129925.1 Bacillus sp. Je.9.29.b | reverse complement strand
AATGTTCTCTCAAAACTAGATAACAATGTTCATGCTTCACATTAGAATATAGGTTAAGTCCTCGATCTATTAGTATCTGTCAGCTCCACGTGTCACCACGCTTCCACCTCAGACCTATCAACCTGATCATCTTTCAGGGATCTTACTTCCTTGCGGAATGGGAAATCTCATCTTGAGGGGGGCTTCATGCTTAGATGCTTTCAGCACTTATCCCGTCCGCACATAGCTACCCAGCGATGCCCTTGGCAGAACAACTGGTACACCAGCGGTGCGTCCATCCCGGTCCTCTCGTACTAAGGACAGCTCCTCTCAAATTTCCTGCGCCCGCGACGGATAGGGACCGAACTGTCTCACGACGTTCTGAACCCAGCTCGCGTACCGCTTTAATGGGCGAACAGCCCAACCCTTGGGACCGACTACAGCCCCAGGATGCGATGAGCCGACATCGAGGTGCCAAACCTCCCCGTCGATGTGGACTCTTGGGGGAGATAAGCCTGTTATCCCCGGGGTAGCTTTTATCCGTTGAGCGATGGCCCTTCCATGCGGAACCACCGGATCACTAAGCCCGACTTTCGTCCCTGCTCGACTTGTAGGTCTCGCAGTCAAGCTCCCTTGTGCCTTTACACTCTGCGAATGATTTCCAACCATTCTGAGGGAACCTTTGGGCGCCTCCGTTACATTTTAGGAGGCGACCGCCCCAGTCAAACTGCCCACCTGACACTGTCTCCCTGCCCGATAAGGGCAGCGGGTTAGAAGGTCAATACAGCCAGGGTAGTATCCCACCGATGCCTCCACCGAAGCTAGCGCTCCGGTTTCCAAGGCTCCTACCTATCCTGTACAAGCTGTACCAACATTCAATATCAGGCTGCAGTAAAGCTCCACGGGGTCTTTCCGTCCTGTCGCGGGTAACCTGCATCTTCACAGGTACTATAATTTCACCGAGTCTCTCGTTGAGACAGTGCCCAGATCGTTGCGCCTTTCGTGCGGGTCGGAACTTACCCGACAAGGAATTTCGCTACCTTAGGACCGTTATAGTTACGGCCGCCGTTTACTGGGGCTTCAATTCGCACCTTCGCTTACGCTAAGCGCTCCTCTTAACCTTCCAGCACCGGGCAGGCGTCAGCCCCTATACTTCGCCTTACGGCTTCGCAGAGACCTGTGTTTTTGCTAAACAGTCGCCTGGGCCTATTCACTGCGGCTTCTCGGGGCTTTAACACCCTAAGAAGCACCCCTTCTCCCGAAGTTACGGGGTCATTTTGCCGAGTTCCTTAACGAGAGTTCTCTCGATCACCTTAGGATTCTCTCCTCGCCTACCTGTGTCGGTTTGCGGTACGGGCACCTCTCACCTCGCTAGAGGCTTTTCTTGGCAGTGTGGAATCAGGAACTTCGCTACTAAATTTCGCTCGCCATCACAGCTCAGCCTTTACGGGAAACGGATTTGCCTATTTCCCAGCCTAACTGCTTGGACGCGGATATCCAATACCGCGCTTACCCTATCCTCCTGCGTCCCCCCATTGCTCAAATGGTGAGGAGGTGGTACAGGAATATCAACCTGTTGTCCATCGCCTACGCCTTTCGGCCTCGGCTTAGGTCCCGACTAACCCTGAGCGGACGAGCCTTCCTCAGGAAACCTTAGGCATTCGGTGGACGGGATTCTCACCCGTCTTTCGCTACTCATACCGGCATTCTCACTTCTAAGCGCTCCACCAGTCCTTCCGGTCTGGCTTCACAGCCCTTAGAACGCTCTCCTACCACTGTTCGTCAGAACAGTCCGCAGCTTCGGTGATACGTTTAGCCCCGGTACATTTTCGGCGCAGAGTCACTCGACCAGTGAGCTATTACGCACTCTTTAAATGGTGGCTGCTTCTAAGCCAACATCCTGGTTGTCTAAGCAACTCCACATCCTTTTCCACTTAACGTATACTTTGGGACCTTAGCTGGCGGTCTGGGCTGTTTCCCTTTCGACTACGGATCTTATCACTCGCAGTCTGACTCCCAAGGATAAGTCATCGGCATTCGGAGTTTGACTGAATTCGGTAACCCGGTAGGGGCCCCTAGTCCAATCAGTGCTCTACCTCCGAGACTCTTACCTTGAGGCTAGCCCTAAAGCTATTTCGGAGAGAACCAGCTATCTCCAGGTTCGATTGGCATTTCACCCCTACCCACACCTCATCCCCGCACTTTTCAACGTGCGTGGGTTCGGGCCTCCATTCAGTGTTACCTGAACTTCACCCTGGACATGGGTAGATCACCTGGTTTCGGGTCTACGACCACGTACTCATGCGCCCTATTCAGACTCGCTTTCGCTGCGGCTCCGCATCTTCTGCTTAACCTTGCACGGGATCGTAACTCGCCGGTTCATTCTACAAAAGGCACGCCATCACCCGTTAACGGGCTCTGACTACTTGTAGGCACACGGTTTCAGGATCTATTTCACTCCCCTTCCGGGGTGCTTTTCACCTTTCCCTCACGGTACTGGTTCACTATCGGTCACTAGGGAGTATTTAGCCTTGGGAGATGGTCCTCCCGGATTCCGACGGAATTTCACGTGTTCCGCCGTACTCAGGATCCACTCTGGAGAGAA
>NZ_JBCPSO010000014.1:0-6382 GCF_051129925.1 Bacillus sp. Je.9.29.b | reverse complement strand
CTATCTACTGAATTATTTAGGTCAAAAACTAATTACTAAAGATCGCCCTATTAATCATTTGATCATCATAGTGATCTCACTTATTGAAGCTATAATTGGTATCGTTTTGGCTTACTATAAACCACCGTTTTTGTAGAATTGATCTATAGAAATCACTCCTTTTTTTGGGTATATTTTCATCCTAACATTGAATGATTTAGCGTTGGGAATTCGTTGGAAAATTTCTTTTTTGGTTGCGGTGACCGCAATCATTTTTTTTATTTTTTAGAGCTTCGTTTTGATGAAAATTTCTGTGGTAGAATCCGTTCACTGTGGAGGTGAACATGATGACCATTGAAATTCATGTGATGGATTTAGGGGCAATGATTATTTGTGGTTTGATGCTCTTTGCAGTGTGGTTTGATGAAAAAGTAGGCGATTAAAGCCTGCTTTTTTTATGGGGTTCGGGGAAGATTTCCCCGACTGGTTCGGACAGCGTCCGAGGTCTTCAAGGTTTTGAATTTAGGAAAAATAATAGCCGACTTCTTCGGCGATTTTTCCTATCAGCGGAGCTGATCAGAAGGAGCGAAAGCGACTGTCGTAGCCCTCGGCAGAGACCGCACTTTACGGAGTAAAGTATAGCGGGCTATACTTTACATGGAAGTGTCGCCGGAGAATGTGGTAAAATTGAAAGAGAAAGTTGTTGCCGGTGGGAAGGTCGTGAAGGGAAAAATGGCGTTCATTATTTGTAATATGCGGAAGTTCAAAAATGCAGATTTGAAGGGTCAACAGATTCATAATCAGAGAGAAAAAGAGAGCCATACGAATCCGGATATTGATCGAAATCGGGCGCATCTGAATTATGATTTATTGCATGATAAACGAGTCGATTATAAGGCAATGATCAACGAACATATCGAGAAGAATGTAGAGACGAAACGAGCCATTCGAAAAGATGCGGTTAGATGCTGTTCATTCATGATCTCGGCAAGTCCTGAATTCTTCGAAAAGCTGTCTCCAGAAAGAGAAAAGGAATTCTTCAAATCGAACCTAGAATTTATACAGGAGCGTTACGGAAAAGAGAACGTGATGTATGCGTCAGTACATAAGGATGAAACGACACCGCATATGCACGTGGGTCTCGTGCCGATCACGAAAGAAAAAAAGCTGTCAGCAAAGCAGATTTTCAACAAAGTTGAAATGAAGCAGCTGCAGGAAGCGATCGGGAAGCATAACGAAAAATTTGGCTTGCAGCGGGGTGAGCCTTCAGATAAAAAATATCTTGAAATTCACAAGTTTAAGCTAGAAGCGGATAAAGAGAAGCTGAAAGAAGTAAGCCTTAAAAAAATCGAGATGGAACAGGCGGTTGACCAGATTTCGGGTCGATTGGATGATTTGAAAAAGACAGCATTTGAAGCGCAGGCGGTTGATCAGATCGAAGAACGAGTGAAAGAGAAGGGTTTCTTGACTAAAACTGTTCAGCTGAGTAGAGAAGATTTTGAGCAGGTGAAAAGCCTTGCTAAAGCAGGCGAGGTGTTTCGAAAGGACAATAATAGTTTAGAAAATGAGTTGGTACGTGAACGCAACCGAACAAAAGAATTGTCTAAAGAGAATGATCGTTTGAAAAGCGAAAACAGGAGTTTGAAAGCTGAAAAGAAAGAACTTGAAACAGAGAATCGCTTCTTAAAGCGTTCAATTAGTGCTTTCTTGACCTTTTTCGGAGAAAAGCAAAAAGAGTATAGAGCTTTACTCGGTTATGCAAAAGCTCATATTCTCAACAAAATGAACTTGAAAATCACTGAAAAATACTTTGATCATAAGGATGAAGCGCCTGGAGCAAACAAATTTATCAGTGAAGAAAACGAGAGAAGACAGAATGCACCTAAGAAAAATCGAAATCAAGATCATGAGATGGAACGATAGGTCATGATCTAAATATGGCATGAGTCAACGGTAAGCGGAACGAAGTGAGCATTAAGGAGTTGATTCATTCACTACACCCAAAGCCTATTGATTCAAACAAACCCCGTTTGTTTGCGCCCGCCGAAGGGGCATCCCCCGAAGATCGGGGGTAGGGGGTTTGAATATTTGCCATCCAACGTGCTAGCGTTGGCGGGTTTGGGCAGAGCCCAAGAAAGGCGGTCCAATGTGAAAATGACCAAAAGTGAGTTTGAAAAAGGCATGAGGTATGCGAAGGCTACACACGCCATTGAAGGAATTTATCTTACAGCTGAAGAGGAAGAATTGATATGGGAGCATGTATCTGGTCAGATCACAGATGAGGAGTATGAGAAAAAAGCCCTTGAATTGGCTTATAAAATGTTATAATAGAGTTCCAACAATTGTTTGGCGAGGGTGCGTAGCGTAAGACGACGACAGTCGTCGAGTGGCAACGAAAAGCGAAGCACCGAGAGCCAAACGGGAACCCCCCCATGCTAACAGGGGGGTAGTACGCAAGATGAAAATAAAACGTATAAAAAAACATGTCGTGCATTTCAAAAATGCCGTTGAGAGCGTTCAGATTCGATTCTGAGCGCTTTTATTTTTGTTCAGGTAATTGAAATAGGGTGATACGTCAAAAACGCTTATAGGGGCTTTAAATGCGTTTTTTCGTTTTGTCTGCTGTCATGATTCCTAAAATTGATGGCGAGATATCGAGAAAAATCCAAAAACCGTTGCGAGATGCCGAAAATTTTCAAAATTGGAACACAAATGGATTTTAGAACGTACGAATTATGCTAGCATTTAACATAAAAAGGGATGTTGAAAGGGAGAGATGGGATGAAAAGTATTCCTGCTGCGGTGGTCGGACAAAAAATTAATGAGTGGTATCGGCATATCAAAAGATTGAATGTAACAGATGCGGAAATGCTTCGTGATGAGATTAAACGCGAATTAGATGTGATGGAAGAAGATGAACAAGCTGTTCTCTATTTTCAGTTGATGGACTTTCGCCATGAGCAGATGCTTGAGTATGTAAATCCTTCTCAAAATCAAGTGAACAAAGCTGATTATTTACGAGCTGTTGAAGGTGAAGGTAAAAAGTTGACGGGGATCATGGAATACTACGTTCACTTTTTTAAAGGGATGTATGAATTTTCTAAGGGTGAATACATAAAAGCCATCGCTTTTTATAGACAGGCAGAAAAGAAGCTGGATAAAGTAGCTGATGAGCTTGAACGGGCTGAATTTTATTATAAGATGTCAGAGATTTTTTATCACATGAAGCAAACGCATTTGTCTATGTATTATATCGAGCAGGCGTATCATGCTTACAAAGCTCATAAAGCCAACGGGATTTATGAAATCAAGGTGATTCAATGTCGTTTTGTCATTGCAGGCAATTATGATGATTTATGTACGCATGAAAAAGCTATACCCCATCTAAAAGAAGCGGAAGAGTCCGCGAGAAATTTAGGCAACAAGTATATGCTTGCTAAAGCGTTGCTGAACCTCGGTGATTCTTATAAAAATATGGGTGATCAAGACAGAGCGCTTTATTTTTTGATCAAAGCTGTTGATCAAGCAAAAGAGTCTGGAGCCAAAGAACTCACACAGATTTATTATGAGTTGGCTTTACTGCATTTCAAGAAAAAGGAGCATGAATCGGGAAAACACTATTTTGAATTAGGTGTTGAAAGTGCCGAAAGGTTCAATGATTGGTTTTTCATGAATTTGTTAAATGTGCTGAAGGTTCTTTATTTGGAGGGGGCTAAACCTACTGCTGTTGCGGATGCTTTAGATGAACTTGACGATATTCGAGGCTATCCATATTTAGAAGAACTGGCGCTTGTGTCTGCTGAATTTTATACTGAACTTGGGCATATGGATGATTCTGTATATTTTTACAACAAAATGATCTATGCTCAAAAACAAATTCGGAGGGGCGAGTTCTTGTATGAAATTTAATGCCTTACTGCTTTCAATCGTTTGTGCTAGTTTATTAATCGTTAGTGGTTCTTCTTTTGTAATCCAACAAGATTCAAATGTGTCAGTTGCTTCAAGGAAAGCTACATGATGATGAGTCTTATTCGATTTGTAACGTGAAACATGACAGACCTTTAGGGTCTGTTTTTTTGTGGCCAATGTGATGGTAGCCATATGTTGAAAGTCAGGTTTAGTCAGGTTTGGTGTAGTGTTTAAAAATTGAACACTATGAATGGAGTGGAAAAATCAAAAAAAAATCTCCCCCTACGGGGAAATTTGGTTTAGTCTTTGGTCTTTTAGGTTTTGAGGTTTTAGGTTTTTAAAAAGATGGCGGTTTCGCCAGCTTTTTAGGCGATTTTGACGGAGTCAGAATCGTGTCTTTTCTTATCTTGATACATATAGAAACATTGAGATTTTCAAAAAGTGCGTTAAATCCAGTGGTGTCAAGGGTTTAAAAGCATTTTGACATGTAGAAACTCCTTCTGCTATTATTAAAGTGACCAAACCATAATAATAGAGTGCTAGAGGACTAGCATCAGAAGGAGTTTTTTTCTTGAGTTATTCAGATGAATCAAATTATAGCATCCTTGAGGACAAAACCGCAACAGGTAAAAAGCGGGATTGGAGAGGAAAAAAAGTGAGATCGTCGCTTGTGGCGGCTCATTATGAAGGGCTTGAAAAGCGTACCGGTGCACCTTATTACGGAAAAAAAGCTGAAAAAGTGTGTAATTGTGCAGAGTGTCTTGTGTTTAGAAGAGACAAAGAAACGGGCAGGCTACGATTATCAAATGCTTATTTCTGTAAAGTGAGGTTATGCTCTATGTGTGCGTGGCGAAGATCATTAAAAATTGCTAGTCATAATAAATTGATTGTGGAAGAAGCGAACAGACAATATAAGCCAGCATGGATATTTCTCACGTTGACAGTAAAAAACGTTGAGGGCGATGATCTGAAACAGACCATTTCGGATATGATGAAAGGCTTTAATAGATTGATGAAATATAAAAAAGTTGATTCTGCGGTGCGTGGATATTTCAGAGCTTTAGAGATCACGAAAAATCATGAAGAAAATACATATCATCCGCATTTTCACGTTTTAATTCCAGTAAGAAAGAGTTATTTTACTCATAATTATATTAAACAATCAGAATGGACAAGCCTTTGGAAGCGTGCCATGAAAATGGATTACACACCGATTGTGCATGTGCAGCGGGTCAAAGGAAAAAAGGGAATCGATGCGGAAGCGATTGAACAAGAAGTGCGTAAAGAGATGGAAGAACAAAAGGCTATTCTTGAAATCTCAAAGTATCCTGTTAAGGATACGGATATCATACGTGGAAATGAAGTGACCGAGGAAAATCTTGATACGGTCTATTATTTGGATGGTGCATTAAGTGCCAGACGGTTGATCGGCTACGGCGGGATCTTGAAAGAGATTCATAAGGAACTGAATTTGACGGATGCCGAGGACGGTGATCTTGTTCGTATTGATGAAGAAGATGATGAGGTAGCCAATGAGACGTTTGAGGTCATGGCACGTTGGCATGTTGGCATCAAGAATTACATAATCACATAGAAAAGCAGGCTAATAGAGCCTGCTTTTTTGTATGGATTAGTTGATTTTTGCTTTTAGAACTCTATAATCTCCACTGCCGTAAAGTCCTACGTCAACACGAGAAGAGTATTCAACAGGTGTGTATTTCAGTGCCTTGAAAGTTCCTCTACTGCGAATTTCCCAAACGCTAGGGTCTAGTTTGTGTTGTTTTGTTGAGTGAGATTTTGAATAAAAGACGCCAGTTAGATAAGCATCATAACTGCTACTTTTCAGTTTGCCTTTTTCATAAGTGAATTTACCACTTACTTCATGAGCAAAGCCAAAAACAGGAGTGGTATTTGTGACCTTTGCTTTGAATTTCTTTTGTTGTACTGCTTTTGTTGAAATGTCATCAACTTTCATAGATAACTCAAGCTTGTCTCCCTGTACATTGAGAGGTTCTTGTACTACAACGTTATCTGCACCCTTTTTAAGTTGAGTATTTGCTTTATCAGTTAGTTTATCTAGTTTGTGATTGATCTTTTCAACTTCTTTCGTATATGCCACAGGTTCACTTTGTGTTGCTTTCGCATCTGGAGCATATATTCCTAAAGATAAAGTGATCGTAGCAAGTCCCATTAAAACAGTTGAGCTGATTGATTTTTTTGATAGCTTTGAAGTCATATTGTTCAAATCCTCCTGAAATGATAGTATTACAAGCGGTTACAAAATTTGGTTAAACAACCACAAATAAGGGACGGTGTATTGTGTATGCTAGCTGTTATTTATACGGTTTTAATAATGTTTTTGGTTTTCTATCTACTGAATTATTTAGGTCAAAAACTAATTACTAAAGATCGCCCTATTAATCATTTGATCATCATAGTGATCTCACTTATTGAAGCTATAATTGGTATCGTTTTGGCTTACTATAAACCACCG
>NZ_JBCPSO010000013.1:0-18263 GCF_051129925.1 Bacillus sp. Je.9.29.b | reverse complement strand
GTTCCCATACCGAACACGGAAGTTAAGCTCTTCAGCGCCGATGGTAGTTGGGGGTTTCCCCCTGTGAGAGTAGGACGCCGCCAAGCTTCTATAAGGATCAGTTCCAGCCGGAACTGGTCTTTTTTGTTTTTTCTTCTAACAGCATCATGATGTATGCTGGGAACTTCTCTTCTGCAATCTCCATGTAGCGTTCAATCATGACGTAATCATCGCTAATGTATTGAGACAGCAGCTCGTACCACCATTCTGTTTCGTAGCGGGCAATCATACTAAGGTTATACATCAATAAGTAATGGCTGATGATCTCAGGAATCCCTAGAAAAGCATCTCGTGTTGACGGTATAAACCATTGATCCATTTCTAAATCATAATGAAGATGAGTAGCAAGTGCCGGGTTTTCTTCAAGAAATACATCAAACGTCAGTTTTTTAGCCTCTCTCTGTTTAAGTTTCCAGCTTGTATGGAACTCAAAGTATTCAATAAACCGTTCAGCAGACATGTTATAAAGTAATGGAATATGATCTTGAATCATCATTCCATTAGCCTTTTCTACTTTAACTAATGTCGAAGGCTGCTTTTGAAACTCAAGAATATGACTCATTTCAGGTATTTTAGACAGGAGATGGATCATCGTAAATCGCTCATCTTCAAGACCATTTAATTGAAATAGATGCTTTAACACATGCATACATAGCCCATTTCTTTGAATTTTCACCTCATCTTCACTAAAACGGTAATGCTGTTTCTTTCTCTTTCTCGATGTTACGCCATGAGCTAAAACAGAGGTTTGAGAAGGATAATGGGGATCCACTGTCAGCAAACATGCTTTAAGCAGCTGTGCCATTCCATAAAACAATAAAATGGGTTTAAGTTCTAGAGGCGCGATCGCAGCCTGTTCATAAAACGTATGGCCATGTTTTAGAAAGTAAATAAATCGTTCACAGTTTTTATAGGCTTGCTGGTTTGCATCTTGAATGTTCCGTTTCTCATATTGTTGAAATAGAAACTTTTGGGAGGTTTCGAGCGAGTAAAAACGTTTTAAATCCTTCCATCCTGAACTTTTCATCTTCTTCCTCAACTCTCTTTATATTTTCTAAAAATTGCAACTGTTTGTTGCTTCCTTGACATGCTGTTTGCTAGTTGATAATCTACATATAATATTTTGCCGAAAAGAGGGGGATTTACTAATGTGGGAAAGTAAATTTTCAAAAGAAGGTTTGACGTTTGACGATGTTTTGCTTGTTCCAGCAAAGTCTGAAGTACTTCCGCGTGATGTCAATTTATCAGTGGAGCTAACAAGCACATTAAAGCTAAACATTCCAATTATCAGTGCGGGAATGGACACAGTGACGGAATCACAAATGGCGATTGCAATGGCACGTCAAGGTGGTCTTGGTATTATTCATAAGAACATGTCCATTGAACAGCAAGCAGAACAGGTGGATAAAGTAAAACGTTCAGAGCGCGGCGTTATTACAAATCCATTCTTCTTAACACCAGAGCATCAAGTATTTGATGCAGAGCATTTGATGGGTAAATACCGTATTTCAGGTGTGCCGATTGTCAACAACGAACAAGACCAAAAGCTTGTTGGTATTATTACGAACCGTGACCTTCGTTTTATTTCGGATTATTCAATGAAGATTAGCGACGTGATGACAAAAGAGGAACTTGTGACAGCTTCTGTTGGTACAACATTAGAAGAAGCTGAAAAAATCCTACAGCAGTACAAGATTGAAAAATTACCTCTTTTAGATGACGAAGGAACGTTAAAAGGTCTTATCACAATCAAAGATATTGAAAAAGTGATTGAATTCCCTAACTCCTCTAAAGATGCGCATGGCCGTTTAATTGTTGGTGCTGCTGTTGGTGTCACTGGCGATACAATGACACGTGTGAAAAAATTAGTCGAAGCCAATGTGGATGTCATTGTTATTGATACAGCACACGGTCATTCTCAAGGTGTTCTAAACACTGTATCGAAAATCCGTGAAACGTATCCTTCTCTTAACATCATTGCTGGTAATGTTGCAACAGCCGAAGCAACAAAAGCATTGTTTGAAGCAGGAGCAGATATTGTAAAAGTCGGTATCGGACCAGGATCTATTTGTACAACACGTGTTGTTGCAGGTGTCGGTGTACCACAAATCACAGCGATCTATGACTGTGCAACAGAAGCAAGAAAACATGGTAAAGCTATTATTGCAGATGGTGGAATTAAATATTCAGGTGATATCGTGAAAGCATTAGCATCTGGCGGACATGCTGTTATGCTTGGAAGCCTTCTAGCTGGTACATCTGAAAGCCCAGGAGAAACAGAAATTTTCCAAGGTAGACGATTCAAAGTTTATCGTGGTATGGGTTCTGTCGCTGCAATGGAAAAAGGAAGTAAAGATCGTTACTTCCAAGAAGATAATAAAAAATTCGTTCCTGAAGGTATTGAAGGCCGTACACCATACAAAGGGCCAGTCGTTGATACAGTGTATCAACTAGTTGGCGGTATTCGTTCTGGTATGGGTTATTGTGGAACACAAGATTTACGCACTCTTAGAGAAGAAGCACAATTCATTCGTATGACGGGTGCAGGACTTCGTGAGAGTCATCCACATGATGTACAAATTACAAAAGAATCACCAAACTACACAATTTCTTGATAAATTGTGACAATCAAATTACATTTGACAGGGTCTATGACTCTGTCTATTTTTTTTGTCTTTATTGTGATAAAATTTATACTGTTGTGTTGAGATAAGCCCTTGTGGATTACATATATATGAAAAACGTCGAAAAAAGATGAATACGGAGGTATGACGATTGAACAGCAAGATATTGAAACAGCTTATGGTCTCTATCCTTGCATTGGCATTGATTGTTACAGCATTTACACCAATGTCCAAAGCAAAAGCTGCTGAAGATCCATTCAGTGTGAATGCGAAAGCAGCGATCCTTATTGAAGCTTCTACAGGTAAAATTCTTTATAGTAAAAACGCAGATCAAAGACTGCCTATTGCAAGTATGGCAAAAATGATGACAGAGTATCTATTACTAGAGGCAATTGCTGAAGGAAAAGTGAAATGGGATCAAAAGTATACGCCAGATGATTATGTATACGAAATTTCTCAGGACCGCAGCTTATCCAACGTTCCTTTGAGAAAAGATGGTTCGTATACAGTAAAAGAACTTTATCAAGCAACGGCTATTTATTCGGCAAATGCAGCAGCGATTGGTTTAGCAGAAGTGATCGCTGGATCAGAATCGAAATTTGTTGAAAAAATGAACGCAAAAGCAAAAGAACTTGGTTTAACAAACTACAAATTCGTGAATGCAACTGGTCTGGAAAATAAAGACTTACATGGCCAACAGCCAAAAGGTACAGGGCCTGATGAAGAAAGTGAAGTATCTGCAAAAGATATGGCTTTGCTTGCACAGCATCTCATCAAAGACCATCCAGAAATTCTTGAAACAGCAAGTATTGCGAAAACAAAGTTCAGAGAAGGCACGGACGATGAAATGGACATGCCTAACTGGAACTTCATGCTTAAAGGACTTGTGAAGGAATATAAAGGTGTTGACGGTCTGAAAACAGGATCTACAGATTCAGCCGGTTCTAGCTTCACAGGTACAGCAAAACAAGGTGACATGCGTGTCATCGCAGTTATCTTGAATGCAAAAGGTAATCTTCATACAGCACGTTTCGACGTGGCAAAAAAACTATTCGACTATGCGTTTAAAAACTTCACGATGAAAGAAATGTACAAAAAAGATCAACAAATTAAAGGACATGAAAACATCGAAGTGGATAAAGGCAAAGATAAAGAAGTACCTGTTGTGACGAAAGAAGCATTTTCTGTGCCAGTAAAAAATGGTGACGAAAAGAGCTATAAAGCAAAAGTAAATATCGAAAAAAAGAAACTAGAAGCTCCTATTAAAAAAGGAACGAAGGTTGGCATGCTGACGACTTCTTATTCTGGTGATGAGAAGGACTACGGTTATTTAAATAAAGACCAATCAGGTGTTGAGCTTGTGACGAAAACAAGCGATGAAAAAGCAAACTGGTTCATCCTTGCAATGCGCGGTGTAGGTGGATTCTTCGCTGGCATTTGGGGCGGAATCGTTGACACAGTAAAAGGCTGGTTCTAATAAAAAACTGCTCTCTATACATGAGAGCAGTTTTTTTATCGTTAAAAGAAGAGCGATTGCTTCTGATTTTGAGGAGTGGACAAGGCTTGCTGAAAAATACCACATAACTTTTCCACGCCCTCGGCCAGTGCTTTTTCATTCACATAAGAAAAGCTGAGGCGGATATAATTCTGTTTCGGTTCTCCAGGATAGCAGACAGAGCCAGGTAGAAAAGTAATTTGATGCTTACGTGCCTCATGTAACAGTGCTCGTGTATCGACCCAAGAAGGAAAGCTGAGCCATAAATTGAGCCCGCCCTGTGGAATTTGCCAAGTTACATCTTTTGGTGCGTACTTCGTTAACACATCCATCATCAAATCGCGTCTCACCTTCAAGGCGGTTCTTAGCTTCTTCGTATGATCAATCATTTTCTTCGATGTCAGAAACGGCAATATGGCCTTTTGTGTGAGGAGAGGGCTGCCTAAGTCATTATTGGCCTTTGCAGCTAATAAGCGGTTAAATATCGAGCCTGATGCGGTGATAATCCCTATTCTGCATCCTGGAGCCAGTGTTTTACTTAACCCTCGTAAATAAATGACGTGTCCATCATGGTCCAAGCTTTTAATAGGTGCTGGCGGTTTCTTTTCAAAATAAAGCTCACGATAAGGGTCATCTTCTACAATGAGACAATCTATGCTTTGAGCCAGTAAGAGAAGCTGTTTTCTGCGTTTCATCGACATACTGGCCCCTGTCGGACTGTGAAAAGTAGGAATCGTATAGATGAGCTTCGGTTTATATTTATCACAAATGCTTTGAAGCTGCTTCATGTTCATCCCTTCATGATCGACAGGGACGGTAATGATTCTTGCTCCTCTGCCCATAAAGACATCAATGGCCCCGGGATAGGTCGGTGCTTCCATGACAACCACATCATCCGGCCCAATAAACGTACGTGCCACCAAATCAAGCCCTTGCTGAGAACCACTTGTTACAAGAATATTTTCAGGTGTAGATGGCACATCCAACTTTTCTAAAAAAGATTGAATGACCTGTCGCAGCTGAAGATCACCTTGTATTTCTCCATACTTCGACATGATTTGAGGATGTCTGGCTAGTACATGCTGCATTTCTTTTTCTAAATACCGGTTTGGCAAAAGACCTGGATCGATCATAGAGGAAGAAAGGTTAATGGCTTCTTCGACATAGTGATACTGGGCGAATTGAGACCGTGGTAAATAATCTGGAATCGACAACTGCCAATCGAAAGAAGTAGATGATGGAACCGGGGTCTCTGCCTGCTCTTGCTGCTCATCCACAAAAGTGCCTTTACCTTGCACTGTCGTTAAATATCCATCGTCCTTTAATCGGGTGTATGCCTTAGCTGCCGTGACAAGACTCACATTCAGCTGCTTAGCTAAATCACGGACAGTTGGCAGCCTTTCTCCTTGCTGAAGCAAACCCGATTGAATGTGATCGATGATTGAAAAGTAAATTTGATTTGAAAGAGATGTATCAGAGTGTCGATGGATATCAATATGCATGAAACCCCTCCATAGAATGCAAAATTGTTATACATGATTTTTAATTGTTATAGTTGTATTATAGCATGTAAATCACACTTGAAAGAGAAAACGACATGTTTTTAGCTGAAAATCCTTTATATACAAGGGGTTATCCTTTTTTATCCGTTGGTTGAATTGTTATACTATTCTCTTTATTGTTATACTTCCTCGCTTGTATGATAAAGATGTTGAATGAATCGAATAGACAAATGGGAGGAAACTATTGTGAGCAATAAGGGAACTGAACGAGTGAAACGTGGAATGGCAGAAATGCAAAAGGGTGGCGTCATTATGGATGTCGTCAATGCGGAGCAGGCAAAAATTGCAGAAGAAGCAGGTGCGGTGGCAGTCATGGCACTAGAACGAGTACCAGCTGATATCCGTGCAGCAGGCGGTGTTGCCCGTATGGCAGACCCAAGAATCGTAGAGGAAGTACAAAATGCAGTAACGATTCCAGTCATGGCAAAAGCACGTATCGGCCACATCGTCGAGGCTCGTGTTCTTGAAGCACTTGGTGTTGATTATATCGATGAGAGTGAAGTGCTGACGCCCGCAGATGAGGAATTCCATTTAAATAAAAATGAATACACAGTACCTTTTGTCTGTGGATGCCGTGACTTAGGTGAGGCAACCCGCCGTATCGCAGAAGGCGCTTCTATGCTTCGTACAAAAGGAGAACCTGGGACAGGCAACATCGTAGAAGCTGTTCGTCATATGAGAAAGGTCAATGCTCAGATTCGTAAAGTATCGGCTATGAGTGAAGATGAACTGATGACAGAAGCCAAGAATCTTGGCGCGCCTTATGAATTATTGCTGCAAATCAAAAGAGACGGCAAGCTGCCAGTTGTGAACTTTGCAGCAGGAGGCGTTGCGACACCAGCAGATGCTGCGTTAATGATGCAGCTTGGCGCAGACGGTGTATTTGTCGGATCTGGTATTTTCAAATCAGACAATCCAGCTAAATTTGCAAAAGCAATTGTTGAAGCAACGACTCATTACACTGATTACCGTCTTATTGCAGAACTTTCAAAAGAGCTTGGAACAGCTATGAAAGGAATTGAAATTTCAAATCTACTGCCAGAAGAACGTATGCAAGAGCGTGGCTGGTAATTAAGGGAGCGCAAACGAACATGCTGACAATTGGTGTACTAGGGCTTCAAGGAGCGGTGAGAGAGCATATTCAATCGATTGAAGCCTGCGGCGCAGAAGGAAAGATCATCAAACGAGTAGAAGAGCTAGAATCCGTTGACGGTTTGATTATCCCTGGTGGAGAAAGTACGACGATGAGGAGACTTATGGATACGTACCAATTCATTGAACCGATCAAGGCGTTCGCTGCTCAAGGGAAACCGATTTTCGGGACATGTGCCGGTTTGATTATGCTGGCAAAGCATATCGAAGATCGAGAAGATGCTCATCTTGGCCTATTAAATGTATCTGTTGCACGGAACTCTTTTGGCAGACAGGTAGACAGCTTTGAAGCAGATTTAGAAGTAAAAGGACTGGATGCCCCGTTTACAGGGGTATTCATCCGTGCGCCTCATATCATCAGCGCAGATAATGACGTAGAAATCATGGCTGAATATGATGGCAGGATTGTGATGGCGAAAGAAAACAATATCTTAGGCTGCTCTTTTCATCCAGAGCTGACAGACGATCACCGGTTAACACAGCTGTTTGTAGACATGGTGAAGTCCTACAAAACGAAGCTTGCTGTATAAAACGGTTGAAAAGAGATAAAACTTATAGTACATTAAAATCACAATCAAAGATCGAAAAAGCGTTGACGGGAAATAGTAAGAAGCCCCTCTTTCTCAGAGAGCCGATGGTTGGTGAGAATCGGTGAAAGATGCATTCTGAATCCATCCTTGAGCGAAATGCTGAAACACGAGAAGTAAGCATTTACGGTGATACCGTTACAGAGGAAAGAGGAAAGCATGCTTCTGCATGTTTTCAATCAGGGTGGCAACGCGAGAGCTCTCGTCCCTTTCATGGGATGAGGGCTCTTTTTATTTTTCGATAAAAAAAGGAGTGTTACACATGCTTGATATTAAACAACTGCGCACGGACTTTGATCAAATCAAAGAAAAATTAGCACACCGAGGCGAAGATTTAGCGGATTTTGATAAGTTTGGTGAGCTAGATCAAAAAAGAAGAGAATTAATCGGGAAAACAGAAGAATTAAAGAGCCGAAGAAATGAAGTATCACAGCAAGTGGCCGTTCTAAAAAGAGAAAAGAAAGACGCCGATCACATTATTCAAGAAATGCGTGAGGTAGGAGATGAGATCAAGAAGCTGGATGATGAGCTAAGAACAGTAGAAGAGAGCCTGCAGCACATCCTGTTCTCAATTCCAAATATCCCTCATGACTCTGTACCAGTTGGTGAAACAGAAGACGACAACGTGGAAGTGAGAAAATGGGGCGAACAGCCAGCCTTCTCATTTGAACCAAAACCACATTGGGACGTAGCTGATGAGCTAAAAATCCTTGATTTTGAACGTGCAGGAAAAGTGACAGGAAGCCGTTTCGTTTTTTATAAAGGGCTTGGCGCCCGCTTAGAGCGCGCATTGTATAACTTTATGCTCGATTTACATGTGGATGAGTTTGGTTTTACTGAAGTGCTTCCACCTTATATGGTCAACAGAGCGAGCATGACAGGAACTGGTCAGCTTCCAAAATTCGAAGAGGATGCCTTTAAAATACGTGAAGAAGATTACTTCCTCATTCCAACAGCTGAAGTGCCAATTACGAACATGCATCGTGACGAAATCCTCGAAGGCGAACAGCTGCCAATCAACTATGCAGCATTCAGTGCTTGCTTTAGATCAGAAGCTGGATCTGCTGGCAGAGATACACGTGGACTCATCCGTCAGCATCAATTTAACAAGGTAGAGCTTGTGAAATTTGTCAGACCAGAAGATTCTTATGAAGAATTAGAGAAATTAACAAATCAAGCAGAAAAAGTTCTTCAGCTATTGAACCTGCCATACCGTGTCATGAGCATGTGTACGGGAGATTTAGGCTTCACAGCTGCGAAGAAATACGATATCGAAGTGTGGATTCCGAGCCAGAATACGTACCGTGAAATTTCTTCTTGCAGTAACTTCGAAGCATTCCAGGCAAGACGTGCAAACATTCGTTTCCGTCCAGAGCCTAAAGCGAAGCCAGAACATGTCCACACATTAAATGGATCTGGATTAGCGGTAGGAAGAACTGTAGCGGCTATTTTAGAAAACTATCAACAAGAGGACGGCACAGTGATCATTCCTGAAGTACTGCGTCCTTATATGGGAAATAAAGAAGTGATGAAATAAGATGCCGTCAAGGCATCTTTTTCTTTTTACCAAAAGTCCTACAGTTTTCCTGAATTTAGCCGATAAAAAAATTAAAAGCTTCTAGGAAAGAAGGAATAACCTTGAATAGGCTTGACTATTATGTTGAAATGGCTCATTTACTTAGAAAGGTACTAGATGAAAGTATTCTTTTCGGCATCACAGATACAGAGAAGATACTTTGTTATTACCCATCTAACACAATAGATTTTGGTATGAAAGTTGGAGACCCATTGAACCCAGAAGACCAAAATGTGGCGACGACATTAAGAGGACAAGAATATGACGGTCATTTACCAGAGCATTTATATGGTTATGAAATTGCTGTAAAAGGTTACCCGATTTTTGATGAAGATAGAAAAGTAATTGGCTCTTTTTTAGTGGCATTTTCACATCATCGTGAAAAGAAATTAAGCGGTTATATGGAGCAAATCAATAAAGTAGCGAAAGAACTCCAAGGTGGAATTGAGCAAATTGCTGCACATTCACAAGAGCTGGCTGCCACAAGTTTAGAAATAAGCGAACAGGCAGGAAGAGCGGAAGAGAAATCTGCGAATATTGAAGAAGTCGTCAAAACCATTGGCGGAATCGCTAGACAA
The DNA here is from genome assembly GCF_051129925.1 of Bacillus sp. Je.9.29.b. Taxonomy (NCBI): domain Bacteria; kingdom Bacillati; phylum Bacillota; class Bacilli; order Caryophanales; family Bacillaceae; genus Bacillus; species Bacillus sp. Je.9.29.b. The sequence goes on along the minus strand of NZ_JBCPSO010000013.1, from coordinate 8,650 downwards.
ACAAATCTGCTCGGTTTAAATGCTGCAATTGAAGCCGCAAGAGCAGGTGAGAACGGAAAAGGGTTTGCTGTCGTTGCTGATGAAGTTCGCAAATTATCAGATGGCTCGAAGGAAGCGGCTGAAACCATTAATACATTTTTAAAAGAAATCCAAGACAGCATTGGCACTCTGTCTGAAAACATCTCACAAATCAGCAGCTCAACAAATGAACAAGCCAAACAAGTGACAGACTTTACGAAGATTATCGAGTCATTAAATGAGTTTAAAGTAGAGATGAATCAGTTTATTGAAGAAATTAGACAGGATACGAAATAGATCGAGAGCAGCCGTCAATGGCTGCTTTTTTATAGGCAATCATCATGCCAAAATCACATATTGAATTTTTTTTCGAAAAGATGTTGACTTCAAATAAAATGATATGGTATATTAATTCTTGTCGATACGGAGGAATACCCAAGTCCGGCTGAAGGGATCGGTCTTGAAAACCGACAGGGGTGTCAAAGCCCGCGGGGGTTCGAATCCCTCTTCCTCCGCCATATTGATTTTTTACCTTAGTTGAATTGAACGCAAGCATAAAAATTGGAAATTGTCAAACCGCTGCATTTCGCGAATGCAGCGGTTTTTTTTATTTTGTTTTAGAGCGATTTTTTTGAATAACAGAAGCTATTTCGTGAAGAATGGGATCAAGTGAGCTTTCATCATGAAGTAAGTCATAATCTTCAATATTAATTTTAATCACTGGGCATAAATCAAATTGTTCGATCCATTCCGTGTATCGAGTGTACATTTCTTCCCAATAAGCTCGGTCAGTTTGAGTTTCCATCTCTCTGCCGCGTTCTTCAATACGATGTAAAATATGATCTAAATCCCCGTGTAGATAGATGAGGACATCAGGGTGAGGGAAGTAAGGTGTCATCACCATCGCCTCAAATAGGCTTGTATACGTTTCATAATCAACCTCAGACATCGTACCTTTGTCCGCATGCATTTTTGCAAAAATGCCAGTATCCTCATAAATGGAACGATCTTGTACATATCCTCCGCCAGATTCAAAAATCCGCTTTTGCTCCTTAAAACGCTCAGCTAAGAAATAGACCTGTAAGTGGAAGCTCCATCTTTGGAAATCTGAATAAAAAGGCTCTAAATATGGGTTATCATCTACTTTTTCAAGAGAGGTTTGAAACCCTAGCTTGTCCGCTATTGTTTTGGTCATAGTTGATTTGCCGACACCAACAGTCCCGGCAATTGTGATGACTGCGTCCTTTGGTATTTCGATATTGTTCATAGCACTTGCTCCTTTATGTTCTGTACAATTTGCTGGTAATCTTGCTGTGAGGAAACGAAGTCTGTATGATCTCCTTCAATTGTAATGATAGGAAGCCCTGGCTCAGTCTGTTTTAAATGTTCAATAGCCAGCTCATAATCTTCAATGAGTGTTTTTAAATAAGCTGGGTCAATGTCTTCTTCAAAAGAGCGTCCTCTCATCTGTATTCTTTCAAGTAAGGTGGGAAGGCTGGCTTTTATATAGATCATGGCATTTGGTTTAGGAAGATCATCTGTTAGCAGATGATAGATCTTTCTGTATTTATCCATGTGCTTTTTTGATAATGTTCTTTCTGCAAATATCATATTTTTATAGACGTGATAATCAGTGACAACTGGCTGCTGTTTATTCACATAGTTTTCTTCAATTGATTCTAACTGTTTGAACCGATTGCATAAAAAGAACATCTCAAGCTGAAAGCTCCATTGTTCCATATCTTCATAAAATTTATCTAAGAATGGATTTTCTTCTACAATCTCTTTTACTAAAGGAAATTGAAATTCCTTCGCAAGCATTGTAGCCAAAGTTGTTTTTCCGGCTCCAATCGGGCCTTCCACTGCAATAAAAGGGGCAGGATACATAGGCGTTCTCCTCTATCTATAAAGTTAAAGTTGTCAAACCAATGTATATTGTACCATACCCCTTCTAATAGATAGAGTGAATGGATTACGATGTCGTTCTTTTTTCAATATTAAATTGATCTGATAATAAGAGCCAATTTTGTGGGAAAGATAGACCTAATTTCCAATAAGCAATGCCGTTCAAATTTAGCTCTTTGATGAGGTTGAACTTTGCTTGAATTGATCTAGCGTCTTCGAACCAGACCTCATGCTCTTTGTTGTTGGCATCTGTATAACGAAAATGGGGTGCCTGTGCTGTTTCGTCGTATAAGATAGAGACATTGTGCTCTCTAGCAAGTGCAATTGCTTGTTGAGGACTGACGGCTTTGGCTATGGGGCCGCCCTGGACGAAAGGAAGTGTCCAATCATAGCCGTATAAATTCTGCCCCATTACAATTTTATTGGCCGGTATGACAGTTAATGCATATTCAATGACTTGGCGGACAGGTCCAATTGGAGAGACAGCTTGTGGAGGGCCGCCGCTGTACCCCCATTCATAGGTCATCAACACAACATGATCGACGATCTTACCGATCGCTTCATAGTCATGGGCTTCATACCATTTGCCCTTTTGCTGACTACTTGTTTTTGGTGCAAGTGCAACAGATATTGTCCATCCTTCTTGATGGAAACGCGCTGTTGCTTCTCTTAAAAATTGAATATAAGCATCTTTATCAGCAGGGCGTAAATATTCAAAATCAAAATGGACTTCCTTGAATTGATACTTTTTGGCAACACGAACAATTTCATTTAAAAATGCCGTTTTGACAGATTGGTTAGTTAAAAGAATACGCCCAAGTTCATCACTGAATTTTTCATTCTCTAGATTTGTCACCACCATGGTTAATACAGTTCTGTTCTGAGCGGCAATCTGGGGTAGTTGGTCTAACGGTGGTTCTCGCAGTGTCCCATCTCTTTGTGCTTGAAAACTAAAGACTTCTAAATGGGTCAAGTATGGGGAGGCCTCTCTAGCTGCCTGCTTTAAGTTTTCACTGACTTGATTTCCCCGTGGTTCAATATAAGCATTGGAATTAATGTTCCTTTTCGGTCTTTGTGGAATATAGAGCAAGAAACGAATAGGCAGTATCGCTTCAGGCCGAATTCTGTTCACGCGTGCCAATTCTTCCACTGAGATTTGAAACCGTCTACCAATTTGATATAGTGTGTCATTTTGTTTGACCTCATAAAATTGACCTCTAATTGGAATGACAATTGTTTGTCCAATGACGAGTTGATTTGGTGTTTCGATTTCGTTAGTACGGATAATTTCATTGACTGTCGTTTTAAAACGCATAGCAATGTCGTTTAAAGTATCTCCTCTTTTGACAACATAAATTTGAATAGTCAACGCCCCCTTTGTTATTGCTAACAATTTATGAGGGTTATAGCTAAATCATGTTTGATTTTCATTCGTGATTTCCTTAGCGGTAGTGATTTTGGCTAGAAGAACGTTCTCCATCATCGTTAAAGCGTAGTTGTTATCTCTGTCGTCATTTGAAGCGATACAATCTTTAGGTACAATTAGATTGTATTCTCGCATGTATGCGTCATTTGCAGTGAACAAAACGCAAATGTTTCCGGCAATTCCAGTTAGAATAATGTCCTCAACACCTAATTCATTTAAGAGTGTCTCTAGTGCAGTACCGTAGAAGGCAGAATGCTTAGGTTTAATTAAGAAGTAATTATCTTTAGATGGTGTCATTTTCTCTAAAATAGGAGCGCTTCTTTCATTTTTGCATGTTTCCAAAACAGCTTGGATATCAGCCTTCCAAAGTCCGTAGTGATCGTTGATATAAATGATTGGCCAATTTTCCTTGAAAGCATGTTGTTTAAGAGCTAAAATTTTATTGGTCATTTGCTCTGTTTTTTCTGCAAGCACATGTCCCATTTCAAAATCAAAATCATTAATCATGTCGATAATAAGTAGCGCCTTTGTTTGCTTTGACAAAATAAGACCCCCTTTAAAAGATTGTGATAATATGTTAACCTCAATTTCCTTTTAAAAAACATGAAAAGAGAGCCGTGCCATGACGAAAGATGAACAGTTTATGCAAGAAGCCATTTCTGAAGCCTTAAAAGCAGAACAAATAGGGGAAGTGCCGATTGGTGCGATCATTGTTGTTGATGATCAAATCGTGAGCCGGGCTCATAATTTAAGGGAAAGTGAGCAGCGTTCGATTGCACATGCAGAATTACTTGCTATTGATGAAGCATGTAAAGCGACAGGGAGCTGGCGTTTAGAAGATGCTGTGCTTTACGTTACGCTTGAGCCATGCCCAATGTGTGCGGGTGCTATTGTTCTCTCTAGAGTGAAAAAGGTCGTTTTTGGTGCATACGATCCAAAAGGTGGATGCGCAGGTACTTTAATGAATTTACTGGATGATGAACGGTTCAATCATCAGTCTGAGGTCATCGGTGGTGTACTTGAAAATCAGTGTGGTGAGCTGTTAAGTCAGTTCTTCCGAAATCTCCGTCAGCGAAAGAAACAAGCCAAAAGTAAATGAATGGATGTCGTTTGCAATTTGAGCTATAAGAAGGTATACTTATGTCTGCGTCACTAACAATTTAATATTCATTTTGCCGTGCTAAGCGGGGAGGTAGCGGTGCCCTGTACTCGCAATCCGCTCTAGCGAGGCCGAATCCCTTCTCGAGGTTCGTTTACTTCAAGGTCTGCCTTAAATAAGTGGTGTTGACGTCTGGGTCCTGCGCAATGGGAATTCATGAACCATGTCAGGTCCGGAAGGAAGCAGCATTAAGTGAAACCTCTCATGTGCCGCAGGGTTGCCTGGGCCGAGCTAACTGTTTAAGTAACGCTTGGGGTAGCGAATCGACAGAAGGTGCACGGTAAATCAATATTAAATGTAACTCATCTAGTTTAACTAGGTGAGTTTTTTGTTGCTGTTCAAAGAATAGCTTAAATGCTTTGGTGATACAAATAGATAAAAAGTCTTTTTGGTGCCATTTGTTTTTTTCACTAAACGTAAAAAGAACTGGTGTTCTGTTTGGAGTTTCAGGTCTTTTTACAAAGCTAGAAAATACGTTTTTAATACATGGAAAGTAGAAAATCTCTAGTTGAAATCATCTTATTGGCATATTAGAAAATAAAGGTGTGCTTTTGAATTGATCGGTGCATCATGTATAATGAAAAGGATGATAAATGGAGGAGGGCGTATTTGTGAGTTATCAAGCTTTATATCGAGTGTTCAGACCTCAAGTTTTTGAGGATGTTGTTGGACAAGAACACATCACAAAAACGTTGCAAAATGCCCTTTTGCAGAAAAAGTTTTCTCATGCTTACTTATTTTCAGGTCCTAGAGGAACAGGTAAAACAAGTGCTGCCAAAATCTTTGCTAAGGCAGTGAACTGTGAAAAGTCACCTGTTAGCGAGCCGTGTAATGAATGTGATGCCTGTAAAGGGATTACAAACGGTTCAATTTCAGACGTGATTGAAATAGATGCTGCCTCGAATAACGGGGTAGATGAAATCCGGGATATACGTGATAAAGTGAAATTTGCTCCTTCGGCGGTTACATATAAGGTTTATATTATAGATGAAGTACATATGCTCTCTATCGGTGCATTTAATGCTCTCCTTAAAACGCTGGAAGAACCGCCTGCTCATTGTATCTTTATTTTGGCTACCACAGAGCCCCATAAGATTCCTCTTACCATCATATCTCGTTGTCAGCGGTTTGATTTTAAACGAATCACGACTAAAGATATTGTTGGAAGAATGGAGAAAATTGTAGATGCAGAAGGCCTTGACGTACAGGAGGGTTCGCTCGAGATTATTGCTAGTGCAGCTGATGGCGGTATGCGTGATGCACTAAGTCTCTTGGATCAAGCGATCTCATTTAGTGGTGAACAATTGACAATTGATGATGCGCTGCTCATTACAGGTGCTGTATCGCAGCATTTCATTAGTCAGCTTGCTGAAGCAATTTTTGATCAAAATATTGCCACAGCGTTAGATACATTAAATGAATTGCTCCAGCAGGGGAAAGATGCTGCTAAATTAATAGAGGATATGATTTTTTACTTTAGAGATATGCTGCTTTATAAAACGGCACCAGATCTCGAGGGGGTTCTTGAAAAGGTAAAGGTCGACGAAAGTTTCGTGGCGCTGTCAGATCGTGTGACACCTCAGTTTCTGTATGAAACCATTGAAGTCCTGAATAAAAGCCACCAAGAAATGAAATGGACAAATCATCCAAGGATTTTCTTTGAGGTAGCTGTTGTAAAGCTGTGTCAGTCAACAGCAGGATTGACACAAGGCCATGCTGACGCTGATTTAACGGCGCTAACAGATAAAATAAACAGGCTGGAACAGGAACTATCGAGGCTAAGAGCCGAAGGTGTACCAATGTCTCCATCTCATAGCCCTCAAGAAAAAAAGGAGGCGCCTCGACCACAAACAAGTAATAAAAATGGCTATCGTGCTCCTGTCGGCCGAATTCATGAGATTCTAAAAGAAGCGAAACGGCCTGAGTTAGAAAAAATTAAAGGCAAATGGGGAGAGCTCCTTGCCCAGTTGAAACAGCAGAATAAGGTGTCTCACGCTGCGTTATTAACGGACAGTGAGCCAGTGGCGGCTGCTTCGCATGCCTTTGTTTTAAAATTCAAATTTGAAATACATTGTAAAATGGTTGCTGAAGATAAAAGCGGTGTTCGGACCAATCTTGAACAACTGCTAGAGTCTATGTTAGGAAAAAGAGTGGAATTAGTTGGCGTTCCTGACGCTCAATGGGGTAAAATAAGAGAAGAATTTTTAAGAGATCATCAGCCGGATGAACAAGCAGATGGTCAGGGAACTTCTACTGAAGAGGATCCATTGATTGCGGAAGCAAAAAAATTAGTAGGAACTGATTTAATTGAAATTAAAGATTAATAAAAATGAAAGAGAGTGGTGTTCATATGCGCGGTGGAATGGGAAATATGCAAAAAATGATGAAACAAATGCAAAAAATGCAAAAGGATATGGCGAAGGCTCAAGAAGAGCTTGCAGAAAAAGTTCTTGAAGGTACAGCTGGTGGCGGTATGGTCACTGTCAAAGTAAATGGACAAAAAGAAGTCGTTGATGTAGCAATTAATGAAGAAGTTGTTGATCCAGAAGATATCGATATGCTTCAAGATCTTGTACTTGCTGCGACAAACGATGCATTGAAAAAAGTCGATGAGCTAACGAATGAAACGATGGGTCAATTCACAAAAGGAATGAACATGCCAGGTTTATTCTAGGAGGAATAACTGAAGATGCAATATCCTGAACCAATATCAAAGCTGATTGACAGCTTTATGAAATTGCCAGGAATCGGACCGAAAACTGCGGTCCGTCTGGCTTTTTTTGTTCTTAGTATGCAGGAAGATGTCGTACTAGATTTTGCGAAGGCGCTTGTAAATGCAAAGCGTAATTTAACTTATTGTTCGGTATGCGGTCATATCACAGACCAAGATCCTTGCTATATTTGTGAAGATACAAGAAGAGATCAATCTGTTATCTGTGTAGTGCAGGATCCAAAAGATGTAATCGCAATGGAAAAAATGAAAGAATACAACGGCTTATATCATGTGCTTCATGGTGCCATTTCGCCAATGGACGGAATTGGCCCAGAGGATATTAAAATTCCTGACCTATTAAAAAGATTGCAAGACGATCAAGTGACAGAGGTAATCCTTGCAACCAATCCAAACATTGAAGGAGAAGCAACAGCCATGTATATCTCCAGATTGTTAAAACCATCAGGAATTAAACTCTCTCGCATTGCTCACGGACTTCCAGTAGGCGGGGATTTAGAGTATGCGGATGAAGTTACACTGTCTAAGGCTCTAGAAGGCAGACGTGAGATGTAGGAAGGAGAAGTACGGTACATGGGTTTTCTTCGCAGAAAATCAATTCGAAAAGAATTCGATGAGAAATTAATTCAACAGCTTTTTAAGCAAAAGGAAGAATGGAACAGACAAAAAAAGCTTGTCGCAAATAGCGTTGAGCCTTCACCGGACATTCTATTCGAATTAAAGCTTGCTCAAGCGAAGTACTTTTTCTATCTGAGAGAAGCGAAAAAGAGGAATTTACGTTTAAACAACTGGAAATAGCAGGTCTATTATACATAGTCCTCTCATATGCTTGTACTATTCAATATGAAGAGGAGATGAGAGGATTATGGAACCTGTTATTGTGATCGGGTCAATTTTGCTAGCTGTGCTATTGTTGTTTATGTCAGGTGTGCAGGCGAATCCATTCAAATGGTTAGGGCTTATCGGAGTGAAGTTTGTAGCAGGCGCTCTTTTTTTATTTTGCCTCAACCTATTTGGCGAGAGTCTAGGGTTACATGTCTCTATTAACCCTGTAACGAGTGGAATTAGTGGTTTATTGGGTATTCCGGGCGTAGCAGCTTTAATCGTCATTGAAAAGTTTATTATTTAATGAAAAATATTATTGACTTTGATTCGATAGGGTGGTAAATTAATATACGTCGCTGATGACGAAGAAACGAAAAAACATAATAACAAAAAAGTTGTTGACACTAACAACTTGGATGTGATAAGATGTTCTAGTCGCTTCTGAAGCGGTAAACAAGTTCTTTGAAAACTAAACAAGACAAAACGTACCTGTTAATTCGAGTTTTTATAAAAAAATCCTATGATACTTCATAGGTAGTCAGTCAAACTGGCGAAAAGCAAAACTTCGGTTTTGTACTTTTTCGGA
>NZ_JBCPSO010000012.1:0-55421 GCF_051129925.1 Bacillus sp. Je.9.29.b | reverse complement strand
ATAGCGAAGAGGTCACACCCGTTCCCATACCGAACACGGAAGTTAAGCTCTTCAGCGCCGATGGTAGTTGGGGGTTTCCCCCTGTGAGAGTAGGACGCCGCCAAGCTTCTATAAGGATCAGTTCCAGTCGGAACTGGTCTTTTTTGTTTTTTAAGAAAAGGAACAAACACTCGATCTGACATGGATACATATACTAAACTACCATCTAAAACATTCTTAATTTTGTATACAATTGAAAGCGCTAGGGCATACTGAAGCTATAAGTGGAGGTGTCACAATGAGCAAAAAAGAGCGAGAAGCGATTTGTTTGATTTGTGAAGAGAAAAAAACAAAGGGAATTTATTTATATCATCAGTTTTTGTGCCGAGAATGTGAGAGAAAGTTAATTTCTACATCGACCTCGGATCCTAGCTATGCCGATTATGTTAGAAAGCTAAAAAATCTTCATACGCCGCCTTTGTATTCATAGACCATTAGATGGTCTTTTTTTATGAGGTATGAAGGATTGGGCCTGTTTTTTGGAACTTAGTTTGGACATCATCCGTAATTAATAATAAGATAAACAGAGAGCCTGATTATTCATAGGAGTCGATGAACATGAAATCAATCTTTTATACATTTATATGGGCCATCCTCTCTACTTTTTTTTCGCTTATGATTTTAACCGTCAGTATTGGGGTTTTCCATTATCATGTTGGATTATCGATACTGTATGCGATGATGGGGTGGGGCGTGATGTTTGCAGGGAGCAGATGGGTTGCTTTCCAGTTGTTTTTAAAGAAACACGGACTTTCTCGTAGTGATTATGTATATATCAAACAGCATTTAAAAGAAGCAGGACAAAAGCTCGTACGTTTAAAGAAGGCTTTATTTGCTGTGAAGAACGTACAGACGATCAAACATAATTATGAAATTCTCCGACTTGCACGACGAATCTATACGATTACAAAAAAAGAGCCGACCCGATTTTATGATGCACAGCGTTTTTATTTTGAAAGCTTGGATTCTGTCGTTGAACTAACTGAAAAATATGCACTATTGTATAATCAGCCTGATCGCAGTCATGAGCTGGAAATGACACTAAGCCAAACTCGAGTGACGCTGACAGAGCTGCAAAAGCAATTGACGAATGATTTGCAGCAAGTATTAGGAAGAGACATAGAAGCCCTTCATATTGAGCTTGAAGTGGCAGATAAAATGATAAAGAAATAATGAAAGGAGTCAAACGTAATGAAACCAGAAGATCACATCCCAACATCACCTGCTTCCACTACAGATCTTCAGTTTCAGGTGTTTGATACCTTATCTGATGAGGAGAAACAAGAAGCCTTGCAGCGTGCTGAGCAGATCCCTGACAATCCGCAAAAGCTGCTTTTCTATGGTACACGTGTTCAGGAACGATTATTGGAACAATCACAACAAATGATGAAATATGTTGAGAAAAAAGATATCGATCAAATAGGAGACGTGCTTGAGGCCTTTTTGCACCAGCTGCATGTAGTAGAACCGGACGACTTATTGCCAAAGAAGCAGGGCTTTTTTTCGACGTTATTTCGGCGGGAGAAGCGTTCTACTCAGGAAATCATCTCGCGTTTTCAACATGCAAAATCACAGATCGAGAGATTATCAGCAAGGCTTCGTTACGCAAAAGGCGGATTAATTTCGGATCATATGTTATTAGAGCGTTTATTTGAAGAAAATCAAACTTTTTTCCAAGAGATGACACTGCAGGTTGCAGCAGTTGAAGCGAAAATGACAACTTTAGAGAAGCAGATCATATCAGAACCGGAGCAGGTTGGTAATCGGACTATAGAGGAGCAATTGATGAGTCAGGAAGTCAATGCAGAAGAATATATGGAGAGGTTGAAAGAACGGAAATATGATTTGCTGCTAAGCCGGCAAATTGCGTTGCAATGTAATGCCCAAATTCGAATTATCCAGCATACGAATCATACATTGGCCAATCACATTCAATCAACAGTTTCTGCATCTATTCCTCTATGGATCAACCAAATGTCGATTGCATTAACGCATATTCAACAGCGTGCCAATTCAGCTCTTGAGAATCGAATCCAAAAAACATATGAAAAGGTATCAAAGCAGCAGGGGGAGCTTCTTGAAGAGGCAGCTTTTGCACCTATAGATACGTTGAAAAAGGTTCAACGCCAATTAGCTGAAACCTTACAGGAAACGTTACAGGTGAAGGAGCATGGAAGCCAAGAGCGAGCCCAATTGAAAAACAGCATGTATGAGGCAGAACAGCAGCTGGCGAATCACCAGCCAATAAAGGAATGAGAATCCATCTTTCGGTTCCCTTGTATGAACGTTATAATAGACATAAGATATCGTTAAAGTGAAAAGGGTCGATTTGTTTGAAAACACCTTTATATACAGCATTAGCACAACATGCGGAAAAGAAACCTTATTCTTTCCACGTTCCAGGACATCACAATGGAGATGTCTTTTTTGATGAGGCACGGACTTATTATGACTCAATTCTTCAGCTGGATGTAACAGAGCTTGAAGGGTTAGATGATCTCCATCATCCAACTGGTGTGATTCAAGAGGCTGAACATTTATTGGCAAAGCTATATGGATCAGATCAAAGCTTTTTCCTTGTGAATGGGACAACTGTCGGAAATTTAGCGATGGTGATGGCAGCCTGTCGTGCGGGAGATGAGATTTTCGTCCAGCGAAATTGTCATAAGTCTGTTTATCATGGGATTGAGCTTGCAGGAGCCACGCCTATTATGGTAGAAGCTGAGGTAGATCCACACCTGCATGTTCCAACACATGTGACGAATGAAACAGTCAAAAAAGCCATATCCAAACATCCTAATTGCCGAGCGATCGTTTTGACTTATCCGAACTACTACGGACATGCAGCTGATTTATCAAAGCTGATTGACATGTGTCACGAAGAAGGGATGATCGTTTTAGTTGATGAGGCACATGGTGCACATTTTGTATTAGGCGGCGCTTTTCCTCCATCTGCTCTTTCCTATGGAGCTGACGTGGTGGTACAATCAGCACATAAAACCCTTCCGGCCATGACGATGGGATCCTACCTTCATCTTCAGGGGGGGCGAATGGATGCAAAACGTTTGAAAACATTCCTCACGATGCTTCAAAGCAGTTCTCCATCCTATCCAATTATGGCCTCATTAGATGTGGCAAGAGCTTATGTCGAGGAGATCAAGAAAAAAGAGATCTTGGATGGAATGATGAAAGAGCTGGCAGAGCTGAAAAATGAGTTCAATCGTATACCTCAGCTTGAAGTGGTAGAGTCTGAATTGCTTTCTAACGATCCATTAAAATGTGTGATTCGATCAACAAAAGGGCTGACTGGTTATGAACTAAAACGAGTACTTGAATCAGTGGAGGTTCACCCAGAGCTTGCGGACGAACATCAGGTTTTACTTGTCTTTGGTTTAGAACAGAAGAAGGATATACCTTTTAAACGGATAGAGCAGGCCCTTAATCAAAGCAATTCATTGCTCAAAGGAAAAGATCATTTGCAAAGAGAGGCGCTGGCTGATGACAACGAGGAGCATAGACAGGATATAGAAGCCGTCTCATTTGAACATGCAGCAGGACGGGTTAGTGCAGAATCGGTTATTCCATATCCACCGGGTATTCCTTTGATCGTTAAGGGAGAGCGTATTGAAATCGATCAAATTGCGGCTTTAAGCCGTTTGCTTGGACATCAGGTTCATGTTCAAGCCAGTCAGGTGATTCATCAGAGAAAATTATATGTTTATATAGAAGAGGAGACACTATGAGCGGTATGTTTATTACGTTTGAAGGGCCAGAGGGTGCTGGAAAAACGACAGTGATTCGAAAAGTGTATGAAGAAATGGAACGCCAAGGATATGCAGTGATGGCGACACGTGAGCCTGGCGGCATTGACATTGCAGAGCAGATTCGTGAAGTCATTTTAAATGAAAAAAACACAAAAATGGATGCGAAAACAGAAGCTTTGCTGTATGCAGCCGCAAGAAGGCAGCATTTGGCTGAGAAGGTAGAACCGGCATTACAGCGCGGGCAGACGGTTTTATGTGATCGTTTTGTCGATAGCTCCCTTGCTTATCAAGGCTATGCGAGAGGGCTTGGGATTGAAGAAGTAAAGTCAATTAACGACTTTGCTATCAATGGCACGATGCCGCAAATGACCATTTATTTTTCTATTACACCTGAGGAAGGGCTAAAGCGAATTGATGCCAACCAGGGAAGAGAAAAGAATCGATTAGACATGGAGACGCTGAATTTCCACCAGCTTGTCAGAGAAGGCTATGAACTGCTTATTGCACAATCGCCAGAACGATTCCGTGTAGTGGATGCGTCTCAGCCGATGCAGGCTGTCTATGAAGAAGTCCTTCAATTGATTCAGGACACATTAAAGTAAAATCAAATATGACCTAATTCCCAATCGTTGTTATAATATAGAGGAAGACATCGGCATGTCATCTGTGCCTAAAATAAAGGAGGCCAATCAAATGAAATTAATTGTTGCCGTTGTACAGGACCAAGATAGCAGCAAGTTGTTGAAAATATTGACTGAACATCATTTCGGCGTGACAAAATTAGCTTCAACTGGTGGGTTTTTAAAGTCTGGGAATACGACTTTTATTATTGGTTGTGATGATGTCCGGGTGGATAAAGCATTACAGCTTATAAAAGAAAATTGCCGTAAACGTGATCAAATGATCGCGCCTGTCTCCCCAATGGGCGGAAATGCAGATTCATACGTACCATACCCTGTTGAGGTTGAAGTTGGCGGAGCTACTGTCTTTATTCTGCCAGTTGAACAATTTCATCAATTTTAAGGATGGGTTGCTGTGAAAATTAATCAAGATATGCGGCTGCGTTTAGAAAAGCGTGAACTTCAAGCGATGAAAGGAAGCCAGACATCTGCCTCCTTTAAAGCTTCGATGGAGACGCAAAGCGGCAAACTGCGCTTAGAACAGCTGACGGTCATGCTGAGTGATATCGAAGTGTTCGGAAAAAAGCTTGCAAAGTCACGAAACCTAAAGGATTTGGCTAGGTTTAAAGGTCTGGTGAAGCGCTTTGTGAAAGAGACAGTCGATAATGGATTAAATATAGAAACATCAAGGAGCTTTGACATTTATGGAAACACACGTACACTTGCTTTGGTCAAAGCCTTAGATGAAAAGCTGATTGAATTAACCGAGGAAATGATGGATCAAGAGAAACCATCTATTGATTTGCTTGAACGTATTGGAGAAATAAAAGGTTTATTGATTAACCTTTACACATAGAGAGTGATAACATGGCAATTAGCTGGGATGACATGAATGATTTGCAGCCGCGCGTCATGCGGCTGATTTTTAATAGTATTGATAAAGACCGACTTGCGCACGCCTACTTATTTGAAGGAAAAAAAGGAACCGGAAAACTGGATGCAGCGATGCTTTTGGCTAAGAGCTTTTTTTGTTTGGAATCAGGAGTGAAACCATGTGAATCCTGTCAAAACTGCAAAAGGATTGCATCAGGAAACCATCCCGATTTACATCTTGTGCAGCCCGATGGCCAATCAATTAAGAAGGCGCAAGTGCAGGCACTGCAAGAGGAATTTACAAAAGCAGGTGTAGAATCTCACCGGAAAATGTATATTATTCTTCATGCGGACAAAATGACGGTCAATGCCGCGAACAGTTTATTGAAGTTCCTAGAGGAGCCTAATCGGGAAACGATGGCGGTTTTAATCACTGAGCAATCTCATAAAATGCTGGATACGATTATTTCAAGATGTCAGATGCTCAGCTTTCAGCCGCTGCAGCCACAATCCTTGGAGCAGCAGCTTTTACAAGAAGGCGTATCTCAGCATCTCGCAAGGCTTTTGTCGAATTTAACCAATAATTTAGCAGAAGCACTCGAATTAAGTCGAAATGATCAGTTTGCAGAGTCTAGAGCGAAAGTGATAAAATTGTATGAAGTCTTACACCAGCGAAAAGAACATGCATTTTTTTATATACAGGATCAATGGATGCCTTTTTTCAAAGAAAAAGACCTTCAAGAAACAGGTCTGGATATGCTTTTATTTATATATCGTGATGTATTGTCGATTCAAATAGGAAATGAAGATAAAGTCATTTATCAAGACTTATTCCAGACAATGAAGCAGCATGCGCTGCATTCCACACAGCAGATGGTGACCAGCCAGATCCTTGCTGTATTAGAAGCGAAAAAGAGACTTCAATCCAACGTGAATGCCCAAGGGCTGATGGAGCAATTGGTGTTGATGTTGCAGGAGGGATAAGCTTGTACAACGTAATTGGTGTTCGCTTTAAAAAAGCGGGCAAAATCTATTATTTCGATCCTAATGGATTTCATATAGAAAATGATAGTTGTGTCATTGTAGAAACGGTCAGAGGGGTTGAGTACGGACAAGTGGTCATCGCCAACAAAAAAGTAGATGAACACGATGTGGTTCTCCCTCTGCGTAAAGTCATTCGTGTAGCAGACGAACGAGACCGGCTCATCGTTGAGGAAAACAAAGAAGCAGCGATGACAGCCTTTGATACATGTCTTCAGAAGGTAAGTGAACATGGGCTAGAAATGAAATTGGTTGATGTTGAATTTACATTTGACCGAAACAAGGTCATCTTCTACTTCACAGCAGATGGCAGAGTTGATTTCCGTGAGCTAGTGAAGGATCTTGCATCAATCTTCAAAACGAGAATTGAACTTCGCCAGATTGGCGTAAGAGACGAGGCAAAAATGCTTGGCGGTATTGGTCCTTGCGGGCGAATGCTTTGCTGTTCGACATTCTTAGGAGACTTTGAACCAGTGTCTATTAAGATGGCAAAGGATCAAAACCTGTCGTTAAATCCGACAAAAATTTCAGGACTATGCGGCCGTTTGATGTGCTGCTTGAAATATGAGAATGATGAGTATGAAACAGCGAAGGAACAATTACCGGATATCGGTGAAACGATTCAGACGTCTAATGGCTCTGCAAAGGTAGTAGGGCTCAATATTTTAGAACGAATTTTGCAAGTTGAATTAACCGGGCAAGAAAAAGTGATAGAATATACATGGGAAGAATTATTACAAGAAGGCGTTGTATCTGCACAAACAACTGAGTAACGAGGTGTGCCACCTTGGATAAAAAGGAACTATTTGATACGGTGATTAATTTAGAAGAACAAATCGGTTCTCTTTATCGCCAGTTAGGTGATTTGAAAAATCATATCGGTGAAGTGATTGAAGAAAATCATCAGCTGCAGATGGAGAATCAGCACTTGCGTGAACGTCTGGATCAGTCCGATCGAGACAAATCGTCTGAGGCAGAGAATGATTCTGCCCAGAAGCCAAGTCATTCTGATATAGGAGAAGGTCATGATAACCTGGCCCGGTTATATCAGGAGGGCTTCCATATTTGTAATGTACATTATGGGAGCATTCGTAAAGAGGGAGACTGTTTGTTCTGTCTGTCATTTTTAAATAAAAAATGAGAAAAGGCTTCCGCTGAATCGGGAGCCTTTTTCACAGGAAAAGAAAGGATACATCATGGTTTCGTTAAGAGAAGATGAACGTTTAGATTACCTGCTCGCCGAAGATATGAAGATTATTCAAAGTAAAACGGTGTTTGCCTTTTCATTGGACGCGGTGTTATTAGCTAAATTTGCGTATGTGCCAATCCAAAAAGGAGAGATCATTGATCTTTGTACCGGAAATGGCATCGTGCCATTACTGCTTTCAACTCGATCTAAGGCCTCGATTACGGGGGTTGAAATTCAAGAACGGCTGTTTGATATGGCAAAAAGAAGTGTGGAGTATAATCAACTTGCGCACCAGATTGAATTGATTCATGGTGATTTGAATGATATGCCGGAACGCTACGGCAACCATAAAGTTGATGTGATTACATGTAACCCGCCATATTTTAAGACACCCTCTAAGGATGAAATCAATGAAAATGAATATTTGGCGATTGCACGGCATGAAATTCATTGTACATTAGAAGATGTTATTCGTGTTTCTTCCACGCTGCTAAAGCAAGGGGGGAAACTGGCGATGGTTCATCGACCAGGAAGGCTGCTTGAGATTGTGGAATTAATGAAAAAATACCGAATTGAGCCGAAACGAATTCAATTTGTTTATCCCAAACAAGAGAAAGAAGCCAATACCATCTTGGTAGAGGGCATAAAAGATGGAAAACCAGATCTGAAAATTCTCCCGCCTCTTTTTGTTTATGGGGAAGATCAGGAGTATACAGATGAAATCAGGACGATACTGTATGGAGAAGCATAATCATTACTTCTATGTATTAAAATGTGCAGATGGCAGCCTGTATGCGGGTTATACAAATGATTTACAAAAGAGATTGATGACCCACAATAGTGGAAAGGGAGCAAAGTATACAAGAGCGAGACGGCCGGTTGAGCTTTTTTATCATGAATGTTTTGCAACCAAAAGAGAAGCCATGCAGCAAGAATATCGTTTCAAAACGTGGACGCGGAAAAAGAAAGACATTTATATAGAAGAAATGCGAATGGAAAAGGAGGCGGCACATGAAAAAGACACAGAAAAGCTTTGATGGTCAATCTGGCATGGGTATTCTTTATCTTGTCCCAACCCCGATCGGAAATCTAGAAGATATGACGTTCCGAGCGATACAAACATTAAAAGATGTAGACTATATTGCCGCAGAAGATACAAGGCAAACGAAAAAGCTTTGTCATGTATACGAAATTGATACACCCTTAACCAGCTATCATGAGCATAACAAAGACAGCAGCGGCCACAAGTTAATCGAATGGCTAAAAGAAGGGAAAAGTATCGCACTCGTGAGTGATGCCGGTTTACCGACGATTTCAGATCCAGGGGCTGAAGTGGTTCGAGATTTTACTAGCATCGGAGGCTATGTCATTCCGTTACCTGGCGCAAATGCTGCACTAACGGCACTCATTGCATCAGGAATCGGACCTCAGCCATTTTTCTTTTATGGTTTTCTCGACCGTCAAAAAAAAGAAAAGAAAAAGCAGCTTGAAGCCTTGAAAAAACGTCAAGAAACGATCATTTTCTATGAAGCGCCCCATCGGTTAAAAGAAACGCTGACTTTAATGAAGGAAGTGTGGGGGAATCGGAACATCGCGATTACGAGAGAACTGACGAAAAAATTCGAAGAGTTTATTCGTGGGGATTTAGAATCTGTGCTGACATGGGCTGCGGAGAATCAAATTCGAGGTGAGTTCTGTCTTGTGGTACAAGGAAATGATCAAGCTGAAGAAGAGCTGAATGAAGAAGCTTGGTGGACGTCCTTATCTGAAAAAGAACATGTGATCCATTACATAGAGGAAGGATTAACGTCGAAGGAAGCCATTAAACGTACAGCTGTCGAACGTGGTGTGCCAAAGCGCACGATATACGATGCCTATCATATTGAACAATAAAGAAAGGTTCTTGCAAACGGTGCAAGAACCTTTTTATATGAACCTTATTTTTGTGATTGAAGTTGGTTTTGGATTTCGTTAATGATTTGCTCTGCACCTTCACGGCTAAGAACTAATTTACCATTAGCAAGCTTAAGGTTATCGTCTGATACTTCACCTGTTACTTGGCAAGTCATGTTTGGTTTATATTTTTTTAAGATAATTTTTTCATCATCAACATAAATTTCCAAAGCGTCTTTTTCAGCGATTCCTAGCGTACGGCGAAGTTCGATTGGAATCACCACGCGTCCTAATTCGTCAACTTTACGTACAATACCTGTAGATTTCATCTTCATTCTCCTCCCAAAAAGTTCTTATTCTTAAAATAATATTATCTTCGTCATTATTCGACAAATTCCTTACATTCCTAGCATAACAAGGTTTCCATAAATCGTCAATCATTTTGTTTACTATTGTTTGTAAAATATGACTCTTAAAGTCAAAAGACCTTGAAACTACTGGTGTATAAGGATTTTGTAGGCTTTTCCTATGAAAATATAAGAAATGCCGAGATCAGATTAACAAGACTTTTGCCCTAATTTAGCCAATTGTAAATCTGGAAATAGATTTCATACGACAATATTCGACAAAATGTCGACGGGTTTGTCGTTTTTTTCGAAAAACTCATCTTTTTCGATCATTTCATCTTGTTCTATGTATATATGCTTGATCTTAAAGGCTAAGATGGTATCATAGAGAAAGCACAAGTGCAAAATTGAATGAATTGATCTGACACATTTTCATGTAATGATGATAACCGCTCTCGTCCATTGGGCGGGAGTTTTTGACATTTACACACACGCAGGAGGTTCCGACATGCCGGAAAAGAAAAAAACGTTTTATCTGACAACACCTATTTACTATCCGAGCGGAAAATTACATATTGGACATGCTTATACGACAGTAGCAGGAGATGCTATGGCTCGTTATAAACGTCTACAAGGCTATGATGTGATGTATTTAACAGGTACAGATGAGCACGGACAAAAAATACAGCAAAAAGCTGAAGAACAAAATATCACACCGATCGAGTATTTAGATCCAGTCGTTGAAGACATTAAATCATTATGGAAGAAACTCGACATTTCGAATGATGACTTCATCCGTACAACAGAAAAAAGACATACGAAAATCATTGAGCAGGTCTTCCAAAAGTTGCTTGATCAAGGCGATATTTATTTAGATCAATATGAGGGCTGGTACAGTATTCCTGATGAGACATTCTATACGGAAACACAGCTTGTTGATGTTGAGCGTAATGAGAAAGGGGAAGTCATTGGCGGGAAAAGCCCTGACAGCGGCCACCCTGTTGAATTAATTAAAGAGGAATCATATTTCTTCCGTATGAGTAAGTATGCGGACCGTTTGCTCGATTATTACGAAAAAAATCCATCGTTTATTCAGCCTGAATCAAGAAAGAATGAAATGATTAATAACTTCATTAAACCAGGTTTAGAGGATTTAGCAGTATCAAGAACAACCTTTGATTGGGGAATTAAAGTTCCTAACAATCCAAAGCACGTCATTTATGTATGGATTGATGCGTTATTTAACTATTTAACTGCGATTGGCTATGGAACAGATCAAGATGAAAAATATAAAAAATATTGGCCTGCCAACGTACATCTCGTAGGAAAAGAAATTGTACGCTTCCATACGATTTATTGGCCGATTATGTTAATGGCATTAGATCTGCCTCTGCCGAAACAAATTTTCGCACACGGCTGGCTGCTCATGAAAGATGGCAAAATGTCTAAATCAAAAGGGAATGTGGTAGATCCGGTCACATTAATTGATCGCTATGGCCTCGATGCCCTTCGTTATTATCTGCTTCGCGAAGTACCATTTGGTGCAGATGGTGTGTTTACACCAGAAGGATTCGTGGAACGTGTAAACTATGACCTTGCCAATGATTTAGGTAACTTGCTTAATCGTACAGTTGCGATGGTTCAAAAATATTTTGACGGCACATTAAGCAGCTATAAGGGTCCTGTTAATGAGTTTGATGAAGAGCTGAAAGCAGTCGCTGAGCAGACAGTCAAAGCCTATGAAGAAGCGATGGAAAATCTTGAATTCTCTGTGGCTCTTTCAAATGTTTGGACATTAATCAGCAGAACCAATAAATATATTGATCAAACAGCTCCATGGGTGCTGGCAAAGGATGAAACAAAACGAAAAGAACTGCATTCTGTTATGTATCATTTAGCAGAATCACTTCGAATCACAGCAGTACTCTTAACGCCATTCCTAACGAAAACACCTGAGAAAATCTTCTTCCAGCTTGGAATTGAAGAAGAGAAGCTCAAAAGCTGGGATAGTATCCTATCATTTGGTGCGATTCAACAAGCGACGGTACAAAAAGGAGAGCCTTTGTTCCCGCGTTTAGAGGTTGAAGAAGAAGTAGCCTACATTAAAGAAAAAATGCAGGGAAGTGCACCTAAGGTAGAAGAAGAGAAAGTGGAAATCGAAGAAACGGAATTACCTGAGCTGGGAGCAGAAATTGCATTTGATGATTTCTCAAAAGTTGATCTTCGAGTTGCACAGGTATTGGAAGCAGCCCCAGTGAAAAAAGCGGATCGTCTTTTAAAGCTTCAGCTTGATTTTGGATTTGAAAAAAGACAAATAGTCTCTGGGATTGCCAAGCACTATCAACCAGAAGAATTAGTAGGGAAAAAGCTCGTTTGCGTAGCGAATCTTACCCCAGTTAAACTCAGAGGGGAAATTTCCCAGGGAATGATTTTAACTGGAGAAACAGGCGGGGAATTGCAGGTTCTTGAAGTAGATCAATCTCTAGCAAATGGAACAAAAATTTTATAACTCAACAAAGGTGTTCCACGTGTAACATTTCGTCGAACACCTTTTGTTTTTTAGCAGAATTGTCGAAAGGAGCAAACAACTATGTTATTTGATACACATGCCCACTTGAATGCAGAACAATACAATGAAGACTTAGAACAGGTGATCGAAAGAGCGAAAAGCGAAAAAGTTGAGAAAATCGTGGTGGTAGGGTTTGACCGCCCAACAATTACGAGAGCGATGGAATTAATTGAAGAGTATGATTTCATATATGCAGCTATCGGCTGGCATCCAGTCGATGCTATTGATATGACAGATGAGGATTTGGCTTGGATCAAAGATTTATCTCAACACGAAAAAGTGGTTGCGATTGGAGAAATGGGTCTGGATTACTATTGGGACAAGTCGCCAAAAGATGTGCAAAAGGAAGTCTTTAGACGCCAAATTGCTCTTGCGAAGGAAGTGAAGCTTCCAATCGTTATTCATAATCGTGACGCAACGGAAGATGTCGTGACGATTTTAAAGGAAGAGGGAGCAGCTGAAGTTGGAGGTATTATGCACTGCTTTACTGGCAGTCTGGAAACTGCAAAAGCGTGTATGGAGATGAACTTTTATATTTCATTCGGTGGACCCGTGACATTTAAAAATGCCAAAAAGCCAAAGGAAGTTGTAAAGGAGATACCAAGTGACAAGCTTTTGATTGAAACAGACTGCCCATACTTAACGCCAGTGCCATTTAGAGGGAAACGTAATGAGCCAAGTTATGTCAAATATATCGCAGAACAGATTGCGGAGCTGAGAGAAATTAGCTTTGAAGAGCTTGCTGAATTGACAACAAAAAATGCAAAAAAAGTTTTCCGTATAAACTGACAGTATATGATGTCAATCCTTGTTTAAGCTTGTCCAATTGTGAAACATAACGAAAAAGTTCTACACGTTTGCGCCTCCTCATAGGATAAGTTGTCGATAAGTCTTTCTTCCCTTCCTTCCATAAATCTCCCATAATAGGTTTACAATCGAGCATTTTTGTACAGTGGGTGGAAGGGTTGACAGGTTTTGAGATACTCTATATAATCTCTCCGAGGAGAAGGAGGCGTTTTTCATCGTACAAAAAATGAAAAATCTGTTTTCTGTGAAGCTAGGAAAAGGCAAGGTTTTATTACTAGTTGTTTGCTTGCTTTTAGCTGGAACTGGAACGGCTTACGGTGCGCATGAGCTCACTAAGCAGTCTATTACCATTTCAATCAATGGTAAAGAGAAGACAATTCGTACACATGAAGAGACAGTAGCTCAGCTGCTTTCAGACCTTGGCATAAGGACCAAGGCGGAGGATCATATCTCTCCAAGTCTAAATACAAAGATTCAAGACAACATGAACATTGTGTATGATGCGGCTATACCGGTTCATCTGACCCTAGATGGGAAAGAGAAAACGATATGGACAACAGATCAGACGGTTGGAGCATTATTGAAGAATGAGAAGATAGATATTGGGAAGCACGATCAAGTAACTCCAGGAAAGAATGACAAGTTAAAAAAGGATATGAATCTTGTGGTTCAGCAGGCCTTCCAGGTCAGCTTAAATGATGGAGGAAAAGATAAAAAAGTGTGGACCACTTCGACTACGGTCGCTGACTTTTTAAAGCAACAAGAGCTGAAGCTCAAGAAGCACGATAAGATCAAGCCTGCGTTACATAGTAACCTTTCTAAAAAGAGCGCAGATATAAAGATCACTCGGGTGGAAAAAGTCACCGATGTAGTGGAAGAGAAAATTGCTTTTGATACCAAACATAAAAAGGATCATTCTCTTGAAAAAGGGAAAGAGAAGGTACTTAAAAAAGGTGAAGAAGGTAAATTGAAGAAGCACTATGCCATTGTGAAAGAAAACGGCAAAGTGGTGTCTAAAGAATTGATTAAAGAAGTGACCGAAAAAGATAGTAAGGACCGATTAGTGGCTATTGGTACACAAGTGGCCAAAAAGGAGCCTACAGCGTCCCCTGCGGTTTCACGAAGCAATGAATCGTCAGGAAAAGAATTTTATGTGGCGTCAACAGCCTATACAGCAAGCTGTGCTGGATGTACGGGCAGAACGTCTACAGGCTTTAATTTAAAAGCAAATCCGGGTGCAAAGGTCATAGCAGTTGATCCGAGTGTCATTCCGCTGGGCTCAAAAGTGTATGTGGAAGGCTATGGATATGCCGTTGCATCAGACACTGGATCTGCTATAAAAGGGAATAAAATTGATGTGTTCGTCCCAAGTAAGTCGGCAGCTTATCAATGGGGAAATAAACGAGTGAAGATTAGAGTACTCAAATAAACACATCAAATCATTTATATGAACAGAGGGCTTTGCGCACCCTCTGTTTTTTTGGTTATAATAGAAGCACTGTTTTCTAATTAATTAGACGCAAAAGCAGCATGAAAGGTTTCGTTTTTTTAACCAAAAAATGTAGATTGTTTTTGCAAGCGGAGGAATACATGAAAATCAAAGAAATCATTGTGGTGGAGGGTCGTGATGACACTGCCAGAGTGAAGATGGCGGTTGATGCAGATACGATCGAAACAAACGGATCCGCCATTGGCGATACAGTCATTCAACAAGTGCGTCTTGCGCAGGAGACGAGAGGGGTCATTATTTTAACAGATCCTGATTTTCCTGGTGAGAAGATCCGTAAAACCATCGCAGAGGCAGTTCCTGGCTGTAAGCACGCTTTTTTGCCAAAACATCTTGCGAAGGCGAAGCGGGATAAAGGAATTGGTGTCGAGCATGCTTCCTTGGACAGTATTCGGGAATGTCTTGCCCATGTCCATGAAGAAATGGAAGAATCGGAAAGTGACATTACATTAGACGACTTATTTGACGCAGGCCTTATCGGTGGCGAAGCATCGAAACGCCGCCGCGAACGACTAGGAGTGCTTTTAAATATAGGATATACCAATGCGAAGCAGCTGCAAAAGCGCCTTCACATGTTCCAAATAACCAAACATGATTTTATTGCGGCCTTAAAGACCGTCATGCAGGAGGAAGCCGATGAATAAAGATATTGCGACACCCGTCAGAACGAAGGAAATACTGAAGAAGTACGGTTTCTCTTTTAAAAAGAGCTTAGGGCAGAACTTCTTAATTGATACAAATATTTTAGATCGCATTGTCGATCATGCGGAGGTTACAGATGAGACCGGCGTCATTGAAATTGGACCTGGTATCGGCGCATTGACAGAGCAGCTCGCTAAACGTGCAAAGAAAGTCACCGCTTTTGAAATCGATCAGCGTTTATTGCCTATTTTAAACGATACACTTTCTCCATATGATAATGTCACGATCATTCATCAAGATGTATTAAAGGCGGATGTGAGAAAGGTCATCGAGGAAAATTTTGCTGACTGTAAGGAAGTGATGGTCGTAGCCAACCTTCCATATTACGTGACAACACCGATTATTATGAAATTGCTTGAAGAAAACCTTCCATTGAAAGGGATTGTGGTCATGCTGCAAAAAGAAGTAGCAGATCGTATGGCAGCTGCCCCATCATCAAAGGAATATAATTCACTGTCTATCGCAGTTCAATTTTATACGGAAGCAAAAACGGTGATGGTTGTGCCTAAAACGGTTTTTGTTCCTCAGCCAAATGTCGATTCGGCTGTGATTAAGCTGACTGTTCGTGAAACGCCTGCTGTCTCAGTAGAAAATGATGCGTTTTTCTTTCAATTGATCCGAGCGAGCTTTGGCCAACGACGGAAAACATTGATGAATAATTTGATGAATAATCTACCTGATGGAAAAAAACATAAAGCGATTATCGAAGAAGCACTTCAAACAGCAGATATTGAAGGAAAGCGCCGCGGAGAATCATTATCCATTGAGGAATTTGCCCGTTTGTCGAATGTTTTACAAAAAGCCCTTTCGTAAGGGCTTTTTTCTTTTGTTTTTCACCACTTCAACTGTTCGGGCATAGGCTAGAAAGAACAGCACATATGAAAGACGGCCATGTGTAGTGCAAGACGATACCAACAGGATATGAGCCTGATTGTGGAGTGAACAGCATGCAATTTCAAATAGGAGATATGGTGACGAGGGCATCCTATCAAATGGATATTATGTTTCGAATCATTCGAATTGATGAGACAGATCAGCACGAAGCCACTGCCATATTGCATGGGAATGAAGTGAGGCTGATTGCTGATGCTAAGATGTCAGATCTCGTCTTAATTCAAAAAGAGGAGCAGCTGACAAGGGAGAAGGACGACGAACGGAAAATTAACGAATCGCTCGACTTACTAAGACAGGATTATCAGCTGCTGCGTGAAAAACAAGAGTATTATACTTCTGGACAATATCAGCATCAGGAGCAGTATTTTCACATGCCTGGAAAGGTCCTTCATTTAGATGGAGATGCTTCATACTTAAAGAAATGCTTAGATGTATATGAACGAATTGGTGTGCCTGTATATGGAGTGCATTGTCATGAGAAGAAAATGCCAAGCGTGATCGATTCGTTACTTGATCAATATCGGCCTGATATTTTGGTCATTACAGGGCATGATGCGTATTCCAAGCAAAAGGGCGGCGTAAATGATATCGGTGCCTATCGCCATTCTCGTCATTTCGTTGAGACGGTTCAAAAAGCAAGAAAGAAAATTCCTCATTTAGATCAGCTTGTGATCTTTGCAGGCGCCTGTCAATCTCATTTCGAATCATTGATCCAAGCAGGTGCCAATTTTGCAAGCTCACCTTCACGTGTGAACATCCATGCGCTCGATCCCGTCTATATCGTTGCGAAGATCAGCTTCACTCCATTTGTAGATCGAATCAATGTGTGGGATGTGCTTCGTAATACATTAACAAGAGAAAAAGGTCTAGGAGGCATCGAGACGAAGGGTGTTTTAAGGGTAGGTATGCCATATAAAAAAGACCATGAATCGACATAACCCGACTGATTTCAGTCTGGTTTTTTTTATGTGTAAAAAGAAATTTCAAACGGATACATAATTCACCGGAATTTGAGAAAAATAGGGAGGAGAAAAGGTAGAAGTTTGTCAAAATTATTTTGTTGACAATGGCTCGTGTTGGTTGATATAATTTAATTTTTATTTGACAAAAATGGGCCGTTGTTGTATAATTATCTCAGTGAGGTGGATGCAATGGCGAAGACTTTGTCCGACATCAAAAGATCGCTTGATGGTAACTTAGGTAAACGTTTGACGTTAAAGGCTAACGGAGGCCGCCGTAAAACAATTGAGCGTTCGGGCATTTTAGCTGAAACGTACCCTTCTGTATTTGTGATTCAATTAGATCAAGATGAGAATTCGTTTGAAAGAGTTTCTTACAGTTATGCAGATATACTGACTGAGACGGTCGAATTAACGTTCGATGATGCCGCTAGCTCAGTCGCCTATTAATGGGCAGTGAACTTCTTGTTTACTGCTTTTTGTTTTGCCTTTTTTTCTGAATGGGAGTCTGTCCATTTTTTGAAAGGGGTAAAAGAAAGGATTCGATATAAAATAAGAAAGCCACAAAAGCAGTGGCACTGATTCGAATTCTCGACTAAAGGGGCTGTTTCGTTTGGGTAGACGCCGAGGCATTATGTCAGATGAGTTCAAATACGAGCTGGCGAAGGATCTTGGATTTTATGATACCGTCAAAAATGGAGGCTGGGGAGAAATTCGTGCGCGTGACGCAGGTAATATGGTCAAACGTGCCATCGAATTAGCTCAGCAGCACATGGCTCAGGATGAGAATCAACGATAGAAAAATGGTCAGGGATACCTCAGGTGTCTCTGGCTTTTTTTGTTGAAAAAGTCAGTGTGCTGGGCGTAAAAGCCAATATTCATCAGATCCATCAAATGTGATACAATATTGATACTTATGTTTAGATGGAGAAGTAGGTGAAATGTTTGCGTATTTTAGAAAAAGCACCGGCAAAAATTAATCTCTCACTTGATGTCCATGGAAAAAGACCGGATGGATATCACGAAGTAGAGATGGTGATGACAACAATAGACCTTGCAGATCGACTTGAGCTGACTGAGCTGGACAAAGACGAAATCCGTGTATCATCTCATAATCGATTTGTGCCAGATGATCAGCGTAACTTGGCTTATCAGGCGGCTAAATTACTCAAAACAAGGTTCGGTATTCAAAAAGGGGTATCGATTGTCATCACAAAAGCAATACCTGTTGCAGCAGGTTTAGCTGGAGGCAGCAGTGATGCTGCAGCAGCGCTTCGCGGTTTAAACCGTTTGTGGAAGTTAAATCTCACGTTAGATGAACTGGCTGAGCTTGGAGCGGAGATCGGCTCAGATGTGTCTTTTTGTGTACACGGAGGCACAGCACTAGCGACAGGACGTGGAGAAAAACTGAAGCATATCGCGACACCGCCGCATTGCTGGGTGATTTTAGCGAAGCCGGTGATTGGGGTATCTACAGCTGAAGTTTATAGACAATATGACGCAAGCAAAGTAGAACACCCAAATGTACAGCGTATGATTGAAGCCATAGAAGCGAAAGATTATAAAGAGATGTGCGGCTCACTCGGTAACGTTCTGGAGTCTGTGACATTAAAGATGTATCCGGAAGTAGATATGATCAAAAGACAGATGAAGCGTTTCGGTGCTGATGCTGTATTAATGAGTGGAAGCGGCCCAACGGTATTTGGCTTGATTCAATATGAATCGAAGGTACAAAGAATATATAACGGACTGAGAGGATTTTGTGATCAAGTATACGCTGTCCGCATGATCGGCGAACAAAATGCCCTTGATTAAATCCGTATATTAAGTTATATTATTCATAAATTATTCGGGTTCTGGGGGTAAGTTCATGAAGTTTCGTCGAAGCGGCAGATTGGTGGACTTAACAAATTATTTGTTAGCCCACCCGCACGTACTAGTACCGTTAACTTTTTTTGCAGAACGTTATCAATCTGCAAAGTCCTCCATTAGTGAAGACTTAACGATTATCAAACAGACCTTCGAACAGCAAGGAATAGGCACATTGCTTACTGTACCTGGCGCTGCTGGCGGAGTGAAATATATTCCAAAAATTCACCTAAAAGAAGCAGATGACGTAGTAAACGATATCGGAGAGGCATTATCAACTCCTGAACGTGTACTTCCTGGCGGTTATTTATATTTAACCGATGTTTTAGGCAATCCATCGATACTTTCGAAAATCGGTAAGCTGTTTGCGACCATCTTTGCGGACCGTGCGATTGATGTCGTCATGACCGTTGCGACAAAAGGGATTCCGATTGCCTATTCTGTTGCGGGTTATTTAAATGTGCCTGTTGTGATCGTTAGAAAAGATAATAAGGTAACCGAAGGATCAACTGTCAGTATTAATTATGCGTCAGGTTCTTCTAACCGAATTCAAACCATGTCCCTTGCAAAGCGCAGCTTAGATAAAGGCTCCAATGTGTTGATCATTGATGACTTTATGAAAGCGGGCGGAACCATTAACGGCATGATGAATTTGCTTGAGGAATTTAATGCAAATGTTGCAGGGATCGGTGTTCTTTTAGAAGATGAAGGCGTAGATGAACGTCTTGTCGATGAATATGTCTCGTTGTTAAAGCTTTCTACCATTGATATGAAGCAAAAAATCATTGAGATCAATGAAGGCAATTTCCACGAGTTTTTTCATTCGAAAGCGTAAGCTTTGATTAAACATGTATTTGAATGGGAGAGATTGATATGACAAAAGTTGTTCAAACCAAACATGCACCAGCAGCCATTGGACCTTACTCTCAAGGAATTATTGTCAATAACATGTTTTACAGCTCAGGGCAAATTCCATTAACCCCAGCTGGAGATTTTGTCAATGGAGATATTAAAGAACAAACACATCAAGTATTCCGTAATCTTGAGGCTGTACTTGAAGCAGCAGGTGCTTCCTTTGAAACAGTCGTGAAAGCAACTGTTTTCATCAAAGATATGGAACAATTCGCTGAAGTGAATGAAGTGTACGGTGAGTATTTCCATACACATAAGCCAGCTCGTTCATGCGTGGAAGTGGCAAGACTTCCAAAGGATGCGCTTGTAGAAATAGAAGTAGTTGCATTAGTTAAATAAACAGGCACTCTCAATGAAAGCCGTTTGGTTTCATCATATGCAGGGAAAGACATCATCATGATGTCTTTTTTTATGCTGAGAATGTAAGCGTCGTCACGAATATGACAAATAATGTATAAATATCCCGATATTTCAAAAAAAGTTTAAAAAAAGAGCAGGAGAATCACCACGATCGTTGAATACCTAAGTAATGCTTTTATATTGGGAAAAGGTGGTGAACTACTGTGGAAGTTACTGACGTAAGATTACGCCGCGTGAATACCGATGGTCGCATGAGGGCGATTGCATCCATCACGCTGGACCACGAATTTGTTGTTCATGATATTCGTGTGATTGATGGAAACAATGGGTTGTTTGTTGCAATGCCTAGCAAACGCACGCCTGATGGAGAGTTTCGCGATATTGCACATCCAATTAATTCAAGCACTCGGGGTAAAATCCAAGATGCTGTATTAAATGAATATCATCGCTTAGGCGAAGAGGAAGAAACAATTGAATATGAAGAAGCTGGAGCTTCTTAATCATATGTGAACCTAAAAAGACGGCTTTAAGAGAAAATGAATGTTTTCTTTTAAATGCTGTCTTTTTTGCGTTTTTTCTCTTGTTTCTTAAGTCTTTCATCTGTTAGAAAATTATTGTACTTCCTTATGTATCCTTGAAATCAGTCTTTATTTAGGATATATTTTTCTATGGATAATAGGGATATTGGAGGCCAATCAATGGATAAGCGGTTCGCAGTGATTTTAGCAGCGGGAAAAGGAACGAGAATGAAGTCAAAGTTATATAAAGTACTTCATCCAGTTTGCGGAAAGCCAATGGTCGAGCATGTGGCAGATGAAGCGTTAAAGCTTTCTTTAGCCAAGCTAGTGACGATTGTCGGTCATGGTGCAGAGGACGTGAAAGAGCAGCTTGGAGACAGAAGTGAGTATGCACTTCAAGAAGAACAGCTGGGAACAGCCCATGCCGTCAAACAAGCAAATTCGTTCCTCGCGCAGGAAAAGGGAACAACCATTGTCATTTGTGGTGATACGCCATTATTGACAGCGGAAACAATGGAAGCCATGTTAAGCGAGCATCAAAAACATCAAGCGAAAGTTACTATTTTAACAGCACATGCGGATGATCCAACAGGCTATGGCCGTATTATTCGTGACGAAACAGGTGCTGTCGTGAAAATTGTGGAGCATAAAGATGCGAACGATGCAGAGCGTCAAGTGAATGAAATTAATACAGGGACTTATTGTTTTTCAAATGAAGATCTCTTCCGTGTGATTGAGCAAGTGTCGAATGAAAATGCACAGGGTGAATACTACTTGCCAGACGTTATTGAAATTTTAAAAAATGAAGGGCAAACAGTTGCAGCTTATCAAACACCGCATTTTGAAGAAACACTTGGAGTTAACGATCGTATCGCTCTATCACAAGCAGAGCAATTCATGAAGCGACGTATTAATCATCAGCATATGAAGAATGGTGTGACCTTGATTGATCCTGAGAACACGTATATTTCGCCAGATGCTGTCATCGGTGAAGATACAGTTATTTATCCTGGGACGGTCATCAAAGGGAATGTAAAAATCGGTGCAGACGCCACTATTGGGCCAAACACTGAAATTGTTGACAGCATCATCGGAGATCGAACAGTTATTAAGCAATCTGTCGTCTGCGATAGTGAGGTTGGAGTTGATGTGACAATTGGACCGTTTGCTCATATTCGCCCGTTGTCGAAAATTGGCGATGAAGTAAAAATTGGGAATTTTGTCGAAATCAAGAAAACAGTTTTCGGAGACCGCAGCAAAGCATCTCATCTAAGCTACATTGGAGACGCAGAGGTCGGAACTGATGTAAATCTTGGCTGTGGTTCCATTACAGTCAACTATGATGGGAAAAACAAATTCTTAACGAAGATTGAAGACGGCGCATTTATCGGCTGTAATTCAAATCTCGTTGCACCAGTCACTGTCGGAAAAGGGGCATATGTTGCAGCCGGTTCAACGGTTACAGAAGATGTACCGCAGGATGCATTGTCTATTGCTAGAGCAAGACAAGTCAATAAAGAAGATTATGTGAAAAATATTCATAAAAAATAATCCAAATACCCGGAGGTTTACCATGTCTAATCGTTATGCTGATGCGAATTTAAAGATATTCTCTTTGAATTCAAACCCTGAACTTGCCAAAGAAATTGCCGATCGTATCGGAGTTGATGTAGGAAAGAGCTCTGTTAAACGCTTTAGTGACGGTGAAGTCCAAATCAATATTGAAGAAAGTATCCGCGGCTGTGATTGTTATGTCATTCAATCAACAAGTGCGCCAGTCAATGAGCATATCATGGAACTGCTCATTATGGTGGATGCGCTAAAACGCGCTTCTGCGAAAACTGTCAATATTGTGATCCCTTATTACGGATATGCACGTCAAGATCGTAAGGCAAAACCTCGTGAGCCAATCACTGCGAAGCTTTTTGCAAACTTGCTTGAAACAGCAGGTGCTACACGTGTGATTGCACTTGATCTTCATGCGCCGCAAATCCAAGGTTTCTTCGATATTCCAATCGATAATTTAATGGCTGTGCCAATCTTAACAAACTATTTCGAACAGAAGAACTTGAATGATATCGTTGTTGTGTCTCCTGACCACGGTGGTGTGACACGTGCGCGTAAAATGGCAGACCGCCTGAAAGCGCCAATCGCAATTATCGACAAACGCCGTCCAAAGCCAAACGTTGCTGAAGTCATGAACATTATTGGTAACATTGAAGGCAAAACGGCGATTCTAATCGATGATATCATTGATACAGCTGGTACTATTACACTTGCTGCTAATGCGCTAGTCGAAAATGGAGCAGCTGAAGTATATGCTTGCTGTACGCACCCAGTCTTGTCTGGACCAGCAGTAGAACGTATCACAAACTCTAAAATTAAAGAATTAGTTGTGACAAACAGTATTCAATTAACTGATGACAAGAAAGTTGGAAAATTCATTCCGCTTTCGGTTGGGCCTTTGCTTGCAGAAGCCATCATCCGTGTACATGAAGAAGAATCTGTGAGCTACCTTTTCAGCTAATTTTCTGATTAAAAAAGGCCCTAGGCATCAAGCTTGGGGTCTTTTTGCTATCATCATTCACGGCAAATAGGTTTAAAATGATTCGGTTATGGGTAATTATGAGAGTAGTGACAAAAAAGAAATAGGATGGTGCTGAATATGGCAACTTTAAAAGCAAATAAAAGAACTGATTTCAAACGTTCCACACTGCAAAAAATCCGTCATTCAGGACACGTTCCTGGTGTCATATACGGAAAAAATACAGATAGCCTGGCTGTTTCATTAGACAGCATCGATTTATTAAAAACCTTACGTGATGAAGGGAAGAATACAATTATCACCTTAGACGTGGGTGGTGAAACGAAATCTGTGATGGTGACAGAATTACAAACAGATCCGCTGAAAAACGAACTTGTCCATGCTGATTTCCAAGTCGTTGACTTACAGCGTGAAATTGAGGCGGATGTACCAATACAGCTGATTGGCGAGTCTAAAGGGGTAAAAGATGGCGGTGTGCTTCAGCAGCCACTATTTGAACTATCTGTTACAGCGAAACCAAAAGATATCCCGCAGAATATTGAAGCTGATATTACAAACTTAGAAGTCAATGATGTCTTAACAGTTGCTGATCTGTCTGTTCAGTCATCTTATCAAATCAATAACGATCCAGAAGAAGTCGTTGCCTCCATTCTGCCGCCTCAGCAATCAAAGGTTCCTGAGCCAGATAGCGAAGAGGAGCCGCAAGAGCCTGAGGCCATTAAAGAAAAGGATGACGATGGAGAATAACTGGTCATTTAAAGACGTAACCCTCCCGCGGTTGCGTCTTTTGTGCTAGAATGAAAAGAATTCATACGTTTTTACATGAGGCAATCTGATTGGCTCATTTTTTAGGCGTGTGCTGTGTGACAAAGGAGGTTATTGGTTTCATGATTGCATTTGTTGGATTAGGCAATCCAGGAAAAGAATATGAAAAAACAAGACATAATGTCGGGTTTATGACAATAGATGAATTATCGAAAAAATGGGACATTCCTTTAAATCAATCAAAATTCCATGGACAATTTGGAACCGGGTTTGTTTCGGGGCAAAAGGTTCTACTTGTAAAGCCGCTTACATATATGAACTTATCAGGAGAATGCGTGCGTCCGCTGATGGACTATTACGATATTCCCCTTGAACATTTGAAAGTGATCTATGATGATCTTGATTTGCCAACTGGCCGGATTCGCTTACGTACAAAAGGAAGTGCAGGCGGGCATAATGGAATCAAATCATTGATTCAGCATTTAGGTTCACCTGAATTTGACCGATTCCGTATCGGCATTGGACGTCCTCAAAACGGCATGAAGGTCGTTGATTACGTACTAGGACGTTTCTCAGAAGAAGAACAGCCTGACATTGCATCAGCCATTCAATCGTCTGTCGAGGCTTGTGAAGCAGCTTTAAAAAAGCCATTTTTAGAAGTGATGAATGATTTTAACAAGAAGGTATAAGAATGATAAGCGAAGCACATACTGATCATAAAATCTCAGCATGGGAGGATCACGTATGGCTTTGCATTATTACTGCCGCCACTGTGGTGTAAAGGTTGGCAGTCTAGATGAATCTGCTGTCCAAAGTGAAGCACTTGGATTTCATCACTTAACAAATGAGGAAAGAAACGATATGATTTCTTATAGGGAAAATGGTGATTTACATGTACAAACCATTTGTGAGGATTGCCAAGAGGCGCTCGAAAGAAATCCTGATTACCATCAGTATCATACTTTTATTCAATAAAAAAGCTTTGGTGTAGATATTAGACCAAAGCGTTTTTCTGTTTTAAACAAACAGGGAGGAGGAGCCAAATGAAAAACATACAATCATTTATCAAACAAAGTGATGATTTTCAGTCCATTTTTAATGGGCTAAAGGAAGGGTTAAAAGAACAGCTGCTTGCCGGACTATCAGGCTCCGTCAGATCTTTATTTACAGCCGCGATATCAGACGAACTGAAGCGGCCAATGTTTATTGTGACTCACAATTTATATCAGGCGCAGAAGGTAACAGATGATCTAGCAAGTGTGATGCCGGATCGCTCGGTTCTTCTTTATCCTGTCAATGAACTCATCGCTTCAGAAATTGCAGTGGCCAGTCCTGAGCTGAGAGCACAGCGTTTGGATGTCCTGAATCGACTTGCGAATGGAGAAAACCCCATTATCGTCACTCCCGCAGCTGCGGTGCGCAGGATGCTTCCGCCAGTTGAGCTCTGGAAGGAGAGTCAGATCCATTTAAAGATCGGTGAAGAAATTGATTTGGAGGCGTTTTCAAAACAACTCGTACAAATTGGTTATGACCGGACGTCGATGGTTGCAGCGCCCGGGGATTTTAGTGTGCGCGGAGGAATTATCGACATCTATGCGTTAACGGAAGATCATCCAATCCGTATTGAACTGTTTGATACAGAAGTAGACTCGATTCGAACGTTTCATTCGGATACACAGCGTTCATTAGAAACCCTTCAAGAAATCAAAATAGGTCCTGCAAAAGAGTTAATTGTGAGAGGTCCTGAACGAGTGAGAGCTATTGAACAGCTTGATCAAGGGCTGGCGAAGAGCTTAAAGAAATTCAACTCAGATCAGCAAAAAGAACTGCTTCATCAAAATATTTCTGCTGATCGCGAGAAGCTGCTAGAAGGCATCGTGACACAGGAAATGACGAAGTACCTGTCCTATTTCTATGAAAAGCCTGCTAGTTTGCTAGATTATACATCGCAGGATACGATTATTATTTTAGATGAAATCAGCAGAATTCAGGAGATGGAAGAACAGCTTGAACAGGAAGAAGCCGATTGGACAATTAGTCTGCTTGAAGAAGGCAATATTCTTCATGATTTATCTCTATCTTTCCCGTTCCAAGAACTGATCAATCAGCAATCGAGATCCATTCTGTACTACTCTTTGTTCCTGAGACATGTCCAGCAGACAAATCCGCAAAATATCGTCAATGTATCTAGTAAGCAAATGCAGAATTTCCACGGACAGATGAATGTGCTGGCGAGTGAAATTGAACGCTATAAAAAACAGCAATACACGGTTGTCTTCTTAGGTGCTGATGAAGAGCGGACAGAAAAGCTGTCGTCTGTTCTGCATGATTATGACATTGAAGCCGCTCTTGCTAAACCGGACGCTGAGCTTGTGAGCGGACAGGTGTATATTTTACAAGGTGAGCTGCAAACAGGCTTTGAACTGCCGTTATCAAAAATTGCTGTAATCACAGAAGGTGAACTCTTCAAGAAACGTGTGAAAAAACAGGCGCGTAAGCAAAAGCTGACCAATGCAGAGCGGATCAAGAGCTATTCAGAGCTTCAAGTCGGCGATTATGTGGTGCACATTAACCACGGGATCGGTAAATATTTAGGAATAGAAACGCTTGAAATCGGCGGCATTCATAAAGATTATTTAAATATTCATTATCAAGGAAGCGACAAGCTTTACGTACCGGTTGAACAAATCGATCAGGTGCAGAAATATGTAGGATCAGAAGGTAAAGAACCAAAGCTGTACAAACTTGGCGGCAGTGATTGGAAACGTGTGAAGAAAAAAGTTGAAACATCTGTACAGGACATCGCAGATGATCTGATTAAACTGTACGCAGAACGCGAGGCAAGCAAAGGATATGCTTTCTCGCCTGATCATGAGATGCAGCGCCAGTTTGAATCTGCGTTCCCTTACCAGGAAACAGATGATCAAATCCGTTCGATTCACGAAATTAAACAGGATATGGAGCGGGAACGTCCAATGGACCGTCTGCTTTGTGGAGATGTGGGTTACGGAAAAACGGAGGTGGCTATTCGTGCGGCCTTCAAAGCGATTGCTGACGGGAAGCAGGTAGCCCTGCTTGTTCCGACAACCATCTTAGCACAGCAGCATTTTGACACAATCATGGACCGATTCCAAGACTACCCTGTCAAAATTGCGCAGCTGAGCCGTTTCCGTACAAGAAAAGAAACAACTGAAACGTTAAAAGGGCTGAAAAACGGAACGATCGATATGGTTATCGGCACACACCGTCTTCTTTCAAAAGACATCGTCTACAAGGATTTAGGGCTG
Source organism: Bacillus sp. Je.9.29.b (assembly GCF_051129925.1). Taxonomy (NCBI): domain Bacteria; kingdom Bacillati; phylum Bacillota; class Bacilli; order Caryophanales; family Bacillaceae; genus Bacillus; species Bacillus sp. Je.9.29.b. The sequence continues at coordinate 27,961 of NZ_JBCPSO010000012.1, read as the reverse complement.
CTGATCATTGATGAGGAACAGCGTTTTGGTGTGACGCATAAAGAGAAAATTAAGCAGATGAAAGCCAATATCGACGTACTGACATTAACGGCTACGCCAATTCCGCGTACGCTTCATATGTCCATGCTTGGCGTACGGGATTTATCAGTGATTGAAACACCGCCTGAAAACCGTTTCCCTGTTCAAACCTATGTGGTTGAGTACAATGGCGCTCTAGTCAGAGAAGCGATAGAGCGAGAATTAGCACGCGGCGGTCAAGTGTACTTCCTTTACAACCGTGTTGAGGATATTGAACGAAAAGCAGACGAAATCTCCATGCTGGTCCCAGACGCAAAAGTCAGTTATGCGCACGGGAAAATGAGTGAGAACGAGCTGGAATCAGTGATGATTAATTTCCTTGAAGGTGAATCAGATGTATTGGTCAGTACCACCATCATTGAAACGGGAGTCGATATTCCAAATGTGAACACGCTCATCGTCCATGATGCAGATAAAATGGGGCTCTCTCAGCTGTACCAGCTAAGAGGACGAGTCGGGCGTTCGAACCGTGTCGCATATGCTTATTTCACGTATCGAAAAGATAAAGTTCTTTCTGAAGTTGCGGAGAAAAGACTTCAAGCCATTAAAGAATTCACAGAGCTCGGATCTGGGTTTAAAATTGCGATGCGTGATTTAACAATTCGAGGAGCAGGGAACTTACTTGGTGCTCAGCAGCATGGCTTCATTGATTCGGTTGGATTCGATCTCTATTCTCAAATGCTGAAAGAAGCCATTGAGGAAAGAAGAGGCGATACAACGGCCCAAGATAAATTCGAGCCAGAAATTGATCTGCAAATTGATGCTTACATCCCAGACACTTATATTTCGGATGGCAAGCAAAAGATTGAAATGTATAAACAGTTTAGAGCAATTGGATCGATTGAAGAGAGAAAAGAGCTTCAGGATGAAATGATCGACCGATTTGGTGAATATCCGCAAGAAGTGGCTGACTTGTTTACGATTGCGACAATGAAGGTGTACGCTGTCCAGGAACGTGTCGAGCTGATCAAGATGGAGAAAGGCATTGTCAGAATGACCCTTGATGAGAAAGCCAGCAGTGAAATCGACGGTCAAAAATTATTTGAGCTCGGCAGTAAATATGGACGTGAAATCGGATTAGGAATGGAAGGCAGCAAGCTGATTATTTCTGTCCAAACGAAAGGCAAGAAGACTGAGGAATGGCTTGAGGTTGTTCTTAACATGCTTCGAGGCCTTCAAGATGTGAAAAAAGAAACCATTCCATCTTCATAAAATTTTGTTTGTCTCTCGTGTATATTACGTTTGATGTGACGGATACTAAACTCAGGGTCAAGTGGTGAATGTTGCATAAAGTGGACGCTTTTGTTCCATTCACCCAACACATCATCAAACGAAAGAGAGGCAGCAGTGAATGAAAGCAACTGGAATTGTACGCCGCATCGATGATTTAGGTAGAGTGGTTATTCCGAAGGAGATTCGCAGAACATTGCGCATCCGGGAAGGAGATCCGCTTGAGATTTTCGTCGACCGCGATGGAGAAGTAATTTTGAAGAAGTATTCGCCGATTAGTGAGCTAGGAGACTTTGCGAAGGAATATGCTGATGCATTATTCGACAGTCTGGGTCATTCCATCCTGATCTGTGATCGAGATACGTATATTGCTGTATCCGGCAGTTCGAAAAAAGAGTACTTGAACAAATCCATCAGTGATTTACTTGAACGAACAATGGATCAGCGTAATTCTGTGTTAGAAGAAAATAAAAAAGAAATTCAACTTGTCGATGGTATTGATGATGACGTATCTGCTTATACCATTGCACCTATTGTTGCGAACGGAGATCCAATTGGCGCCGTCGTCTTATTTTCTAAAGAGCGTTCAATGGGAGAAGTGGAGCATAAAGCGGCAGAAACGGCAGCTGGCTTCTTAGCCCGTCAAATGGAACATTAGGTCTAATAACTCTATATCATCTTGATAAAATGAAAGAATGCCGATGAAATCATTTGATTTTGTCGGTTTTTTATATGGGATGAAACAAAACGAGACATGTGCCGTCTACTCCTTAGAAAGAAACGCCTTTTCATTCACGTATGATATAATGAGTGCGTTTAACTGTAGATCTATTTTAAAGGAGTCATCCATGAAAAATGCTGTGAATCAGCCGCACTGGCTTTTCCAGGGTGCGGTGATTTTGACCATCGCAGGCCTGTTATCAAAGATATTAAGTGCCATTTACCGTGTCCCGTTTCAAAACATCGTAGGGGACACAGGGTTTTATATTTATCAGCAGGTATATCCTTTCCTTGGCATTGCCATCATGCTTGGTACAACAGGATTTCCTGTCATGGTGTCCAAGCTTTTGAGTGAGCATGGGGAAGAGAATCGACGGATCATTACAAGGGTATCCTTGGTCTATATCACTTTACTGAGCCTAGTCTTATTTCTTTGTCTTTACATAGGAGCAGGCACAATTGCAAGCCTTATGGCAGACAGTCAATTAATTCTGCTCATCCAGATGAGTGCTTTTGTGTTTCTATTTCTGCCGCTCACCGTGATGCTGAGGGGAATTTTTCAGAGTGACGGTCTGATGCTTCCAACGGCTGTTTCTCAGTTGGTTGAGCAGCTCATCAGGGTAGGTGTCCTGCTTGTTTTATCCTTCTATTTCGTGAGGCACGGCTATTCGCTTTATGAAACAGGGGCGGGTGCGGTGTTCTCTTCTATCGCAGGAAGTGCGGCCTCGCTCATTTTGCTTCTTTTCCTTTGGCTGACCTATCGAAAGCAGTCTGCTGCAAGTATGTCAGGCAAACAGGCGACACTTCGAAAAAAAGATGTTATGAAGAGTTTGGTGCTGTATACATTGACGATTTGTGTCAGTGGTTTGCTCATATTATGGATGCAAATGATTGATGCTTTTCATCTGTATGCGTTGCTGCGTAGCGAGGGTCTCAGTGAAGCGGCGGCAAAGGCGGCGAAAGGTGTATATGACCGAGGCCAGCCATTCTTACAGCTCGGAACGGTGTTTGCTATCAGCATCGGAACCTCACTTGTGCCATTTTTATCGGCAGCCATGAGGAATGGAGAGCATGAAACGATACGGCAAAAAGTTCGGTCATCGGTTAAGACCACGTCGGTATTAGGGATAGGGTCAGCGGTTGGACTGATTTGTATTTTAGCACCAGTCAATACAATGCTTTTTCGTAATGACTTAGGCACCGATGCCTTGCAAATATTCTGTATATCGATCGCCTTTACGTCGATTGCCATTACGCAGGCGGCTTTACTGCAAGGGCTCGGGCATACTGTGTACCCTGCTGTTGTGGTGGTCCTCAGCGTGCTGGTGAAATGGATTCTAACGATTGCGCTTGTACCGTTATTTGGCATCCACGGTGCCGCGTGGTCAACTGTATGTGGTTTTCTCACAGCAGCCGTGCTCAATGCCGTTTATTTAAAGCATAAAGGATGGATTTCATTGAGAGAGCTGTTCCCGGTGAAAATTCTTTTATCAGCCGCCTTCATGGCTGTTGTCTTAATAGGATATCAGGCTCTGTTTTCATGGGTCATCCCCTTTGAAAAACGTCCGTTTTCCGTTTTAGAGAGCCTGACATCAGTTTTTATTGGTGGTTTCGCCTTTTTATATAGTATTCTTAAGCTAGAAGTATTTACGGACGAGGAATGGAGACTCATTCCATTAGGAAAAAAGATTTTATATTTTAAACAGATGAGAGGGAATCAAAATGGCAGGTAAGATTACCGTCGTCGGTCTCGGGGCAGGCGACATGGATCAGCTGACGCTCGGTGTATATAAGCAGCTGAAGCAGGCGAAAGAAGTATTTATGAGAACGCAGGATCATCCGCTTACCGCAGAGTTAATGCAGGAGGTCCCATCTCTCACCTTTTTTGATGAAATTTATGAAAAGCATGATCAGTTTGATCAGGTGTATCAGGAAATTACCGAAATATTATTTGCAGAGGCAGCGGAAAAAGACATTGTGTACGCTGTACCTGGTCATCCATTTGTGGCAGAAAAGACCGTACAGCTGCTCGTCGCCGGGCAGAAAGAGCGCGGGATTGAGGTGTCTGTCGCTGGTGGACAAAGCTTTCTAGATGCGACATTCAACTCCTTGCAGATTGACCCCATCGAGGGATTACAATTCGTTGATGCAGGGGATATGAGAGCGGATGATCTGAAATTAACCCAGCACGTTCTGATTTGTCAGGTATATGATCAGATGACAGCTTCGAATGTGAAACTCACGCTGATGGAAAAGCTCCCTGACGATTATGAAGTTTATATTGTGACTGCAGCTGGAAGCAGTCAGGAACAGATTACTGCCGTTCCTTTATTTGAACTTGATCGAGATGTGTCGATAAATAACTTAACGAGTGTTTATGTTCCTCCGATTCAAGATGAACAGCTGCTTTATCAACAATTTGACACCTTCCGTGACGTCATACGTACATTAAGAGGTCCGGGCGGCTGTCCATGGGATCAAAAACAAACAAATGAATCACTCAAACCATATTTAATTGAAGAATGCTATGAACTGCTTGAAGCGATAGATGAAGATGACCCAGATCATATGGTGGAAGAGCTCGGCGATGTGCTGCTACAGGTGCTGCTTCACGCTCAAATTGGCGAAGATGACGGTTATTTCTCAATCGATGACGTCATTCAGCATGTCACAGAAAAAATGATTCGGCGCCACCCCCATGTGTTTGGTGACACGAATGTTTCTGAGGCAGCAGATGTGGTGGCCAACTGGGAAAAAATCAAACAGCAGGAGAAGCCAGAGCGGGCCGGTTCTATTTTGCAATCGATTCCGGCGACACTTCCAGCACTAACAAAGGCATATAAGCTCCAAAAGAAAGCTGCCAAAGTAGGCTTTGATTGGACAGATGTTCAAGACATTTGGAACAAATACGAAGAAGAAAAGCAGGAATTTCTCGTTGAAGTGGCAGAGAAGACGGACGAAGGTGCAACGAAGCAGATGAAAGATGAATTTGGAGATCTTTTGTTTGTTCTCGTCAATATTGGCAGGTTCTATCACCTAGAGCCTGAAACGGCACTCGCTTCTGCCAACACAAAATTCATACGGCGCTTTCAGCATATCGAACAAAAAGCAAAGGACATGGGCCGTTCATTAGATGACTTAACGCTAGAGGAAATGGACGATCTATGGAACGATGCGAAACGCATAGAAAGAGGTGAACACACATGAGACTAGATAAATTTTTAAAAGTGTCCCGTTTAATTAAAAGAAGAACATTGGCAAAAGAAGTAGCTGATCAAGGCAGGATATCTATTAACGGAACACAGGCGAAAGCAAGCTCTGACGTGAAAGAAGGAGATGAGCTGCAAATCCGCTTTGGTCAAAAACTAGTGACTGTTCAAGTCAACGAGTTAAAGGACACGACGAAAAAAGAAGAAGCGGCTGGCATGTATACTGTGCTAAAAGAAGAAAAAACAGCAGAATAGGGCTTGTTCTAAATGACCCTCTTATCACATACAATGCAGTAACATGCAAGTATGAGATATGGGGGATGTATAGATGAATCAATATTATAATCAACCTCAAGGCACGAAGCTGTCATCAGACGCGGAGCACAATGTCACAATGCGAAACAGAAAGCATTTAGATATTACTGGTGTCAAACAAGTGGAAAGCTTTGATAGTGAGGAATTTCTGCTGGAGACGGTCATGGGGATTCTCGCCATCCGCGGAGAAAATCTGCAAATGAAAAACCTAGACGTCGAAAAGGGCGTTGTGTCGATCAAAGGGCGTGTTTTTGATTTAATCTATGTTGATGAGCAGCACGGGGAGAAAGCTAAAGGATTTTTTAGCAAGCTGTTTAAATGACGCTGACAGTCCAGTTTTATACGATGCTTTCCATGGCGGCGATGGGCATCTGGCTGGGCGCATCGCTTGATACGTACAAGCTGTTTGTGAACCGGGAAAAAACAGCAAAATGGCTTTTGGTTATCCACGATCTCCTTTTTTGGATGGTACAGGGTCTCTTATTCTTTTACGTCCTGCTGCTGACAAATGAGGGAGAATTCAGGCTTTATATTTTTCTAGCTGTTGCTCTAGGTTTCTCGATGTATCAGGCATTGATGAAACATTTGTATCTCAAGATTCTCAAGTTTATCATGATGTGTGTATATCAGACTGTTCTCTTCCTAAAAAGGCTGGTCATGTCGGTTGTCTTCCAGCCGATCCGCTGGATGATCACATTGATTATAAGTGCTATTCTGTTCTTGCTCCACTCGCTCTTACGTCTTGTTCGTTTTACGTTTCGGCTCGTGTGGAAGGTGCTGTCGATTGTTTGTTATCCGCTCATCTGGTTACTCAATGTGACCATTATTCATCGGATTCCCGAAAAATGGCGAACATCAATGAGATTGTTTTTCTCAAAAGGAGCAGGAATTTTACAAGGGGCCAAGAAATTATCTGGTACCATCAAAACGAAATGGAAACAATTCTGGACAAAGTAAGAGAGGAGGCCTTCAATTTTGAACAAGAGAAAAAGAAATATCGCACAAATTCAAAATGATTACCAAAAACAAATGGAACAGCAAGCGCAGCGCTTAAAACGCAAACGTCGCGGACTCCTTAGAAGGCTTACCGTGTTTGGTGTAATCGTGCTCATGTTTGCTGTCTTGGTGACAAGTGCCCTCTGGTCGCAATCGTCTTCACTAAAGGAAAAAGAAGAGAAGAAGGTTGCGCTCGAAAAAGAGTTGAAGCAATTACAAACAAAGCAGGAAGATATTTCTGATGAAATTAAGAAGCTGAAAAGCAAGGAATACGTACTCGAACTGGCACGACGGGACTATTATATGTCCAAAAAAGGCGAAAAAATCTTTGATGTGGGCAATAAGAGCGATTAGCCTTGTTGACACTTAAAATTCAGTTTATGTATAATTGAACAAATGAGATTTTTTTATAAGTCTAAGGAGGAGCACTTTTTTTATGTCGATTGAAGTTGGCAGCAAGTTACAAGGGAAAGTTACGGGCATTACAAATTTTGGAGCTTTTGTGGAGTTGCCAGGCGGTTCAACTGGTCTCGTTCATATCAGTGAGGTAGCCGATAACTATGTAAAAGATATTAATGAGCATTTAAAAGTCGGTGAACAAGTTGAAGTGAAAGTGATTAACGTTGAAAAAGACGGTAAAATCGGCTTGTCCATTAAAAAAGCAAAAGATCGTCCTCAACAACAATCAAGACCAAGCAGAAATGATTTCCGTCCGAAGGAATCGTTTGAACAAAAAATGAACAAATTCTTAAAAGATAGCGAAGATCGCTTAACATCTTTAAAACGTAACACGGAATCAAAACGTGGGGGGCGCGGAGCAAGAAGAGGTTAACTTGTTGCTGCTTTCTATATATTTTCACAACAAAGCATCTGCTGTTCAGCAGGTGCTTTTTTTCATGATCCATCCGACATTTTTTGAGATTTCGTCATTTAATTTCAAACTTTCTATTGACGGACAAGCGAATCCTTTGTATTATAGTTCTTGTGCTTCTTAGCGCATTTTCATTATGGCGGTGTAGCTCAGCTGGCTAGAGCGTACGGTTCATACCCGTGAGGTCGGGGGTTCGATCCCCTCCGCCGCTATCCTTTTAACTAGAACATAAAGCAAGGCCCGTTGGTCAAGCGGTTAAGACACCGCCCTTTCACGGCGGTAACACGGGTTCGAATCCCGTACGGGTCATCTTCGAAACAGCTTTCTATAGGAAAGCTGTTTTTTTGTGCCTTCGTAAAATTCTGATGAAAGACATCGACTTTCATGAAACTATGCCTCTTTGACGAATAAAGCGTCGAACGTTTTATGGAAACGACAACTTCTTTTGACAAAATTTCTTTTTCACCTTCGCTATAATGACAAGCAACGAATATCAGGTGGGGGATGAGAAGATGGAAAAACTAGAAAGAAGAACTGATTTAACAGGAGCGGGGTTTGAAAGAATCAGTGCGGGATTAAAAAAGATGAAAAACCTGTTTCTTCATCACACGCATTCTCTTTTTTTCTATAAAGGGTTTATTTATGTTGTTCTAGGCTTTTTATTAGGACGAGCCTTTATATTATCTGAAATTATGCCATTTGCTCTGCCTTTCTTTGGCTCCATGCTACTTATTAAAAGAGATAAGGCGATGCTTGCTTGTCTAGCATTACTCGCTGGGGCGATGACAATATCACCTCAAAATGCATTGTTTGTGTTTGCGTCGCTGCTCATGTTTCTCCTTATGTCAAAGGTCGTTTCTTTCATCATCAAAGACCCAGTGAAAACATTACCGGTTGTCATTGTTCTCTCAATGCTGATCACCCGAGGAGCGTTTGTTTACCTAGAGAAAGGTGCTGTGCAAAGTTATGATTACGTCATGGCGGGTGTCGAAGCAGGACTTGCCTTCATTTTGACTCTGATTTTTCTTCAAAGCCTGCCGATTTTTACAGTCAGGAAAATTAAACACTCTTTAAAGGTCGAAGAAATTATTTGTTTTATGATTTTAATTGCCTCAGTTTTAACTGGTCTTGCTGGGATCACATTTCAAGGAATGCAGGCAGAGCATATTTTGTCACGTTATGTAGTGCTGACGTTTGCCTTTATTGGCGGAGCCAGTATTGGTTGTACGGTCGGTGTTGTGACAGGATTAATTCTCGGTCTCGCTAACATCGGAAACCTTTATCAGATGAGTCTTCTTGCCTTTTCAGGCTTATTAGGCGGATTGCTGAAAGAAGGGAAGAAAGCAGGGGCAGCCATCGGCTTAATTGTGGGCTCCTTACTCATTTCACTGTACGGGGAAGGGTCAGCAGGTCTCATGACCACACTGTATGAATCACTTATAGCGGTTGCGCTCTTTTTGCTCACGCCGCAATCAGTTACTTCCAAGGTAGCGAAATACATTCCTGGTACGGTAGAGCATGTACAAGAGCAGCAGCAATATGCTCGGAAGGTACGAGACGTGACAGCAAAAAAGGTAGATCAATTCTCTCATGTATTTCATGCGCTGTCTGAGAGTTTTGCGACATTTTACGAATCCGTTCCTGAAGAGAAGAAGCAGGAAGAGGATGTAGATCTTTTTTTAAGTACGATCACAGAACGATCCTGTCAAACGTGCTATAAGAAAAATAAATGCTGGGTGCAGAACTTTGATACAACCTATGAACTAATGAAACAAGTTATGCATGAATCTGATGAAAAAACGTATGAGCATAACCGAAAATTGAAAAAGAAATTTAGTCAGCACTGCTCAAAATCAAAACATGTTGAGGAATTGATCGAAGAGGAGATCGCTTACTATAAAGCCAACCAGACACTGAAGAAAAAAGTCCAAGACAGCAGGCGTCTTGTCGCTGAACAGCTGATGGGGGTCTCGCAAGTAATGGAGGATTTTTCCCGGGAAATAAAACGAGAAAGAGAGCAGCATTTTATTCAGGAAGAGCAGATGATAGAAGCGCTTCAGCACTTTGGTATTGAAATTCAGCAAGTAGAAATCTATAGCTTGGAGCAGGGAAATGTGGATATTGAAATGAGAATACCATATTGCCAAGGGCATGGGGAATGTGAAAAAATCATTGCTCCAATGCTTTCGGATATTTTAGAAGAACAGATTTTAGTCAAAGCAGAACAGTGTGCAGAGCATCCAACAGGCTATTGCCACGTTGTATTTGGCTCTGCTAAATCATACCGAGTGGCTACAGGCGTGGCACATGCAGCAAAAGGCGGAGGACTGGTATCTGGAGACAGCTACAGCATGATGGAGCTTGGAGCAGGCAAGTATGCCGCAGCTATTAGTGATGGAATGGGCAACGGAGCACGTGCTCATTTTGAAAGCAATGAAACGATTAAGCTGTTAGAAAAAATATTGGCGTCAGGTATCAATGAAAAAGTGGCGATTAAAACCATTAATAGTATTTTATCTTTACGAACGACGGACGAGATCTATTCCACATTGGATTTATCGATCATTGATTTACAGGATGCGAGCTGTAAGTTCCTCAAGATTGGTTCAACACCCAGCTTTATTAAACGGGGTGATCAGGTGATGAAGGTACAAGCAAGCAACTTGCCAATCGGTATTATTGATGAATTCGAAGTCGAGGTTGTGAGTGAACAGATGAAGGCAGGAGACCTATTGATTATGATGAGTGACGGTATTTTTGAGGGGCCAAAGCATATTGAAAATCATGATCTGTGGGTGAAACGGAAAATGAAAAGCTTTAAAACAGAAGATCCCCAAGAAATTGCTGATTTATTAATGGAAGAGGTTATTCGAACAAGAGCAGGCCAAATTGACGACGATATGACAGTTGTTGTCATCAGGCTCGACCACAACACACCAAAATGGGCTTCCATTCCGACCGGTACATTCTATCTTGAGAAACAAGAGATTTCTTAATATATCGTATAATATGAATTTCTTCTGGCGATGATGGGGATATAAGCATTCAGTTACAATCCCAGGAGGAATGAAGATGCGAAAAGGTCACGTCAACCAAATCTTATTGATTACAGATGGCTGCTCAAATCACGGGGAAGATCCGCTTGCGATTGCCTCATTGGCAAAGGAACAAGGGATTACAGTCAATGTCATTGGCATTATGGAAGAAAACAGACACGATCATGAAGCGATGAAGGAAGTGGAGGGGATTGCTCTCGCAGGCGGAGGCATCCATCAAGTTGTCTATGTCCAGCAGTTATCTCAAACAGTACAAATGGTCACAAAAAAAGCGATGACACAAACGCTACAAGGTGTTGTGAATAAAGAATTGCAGCAAATTCTCGGCAAAGATGCTGAAATTGAAGAACTTCCACCTGATAAGCGCGGGGAAGTAATGGAGGTTGTCGATGAGTTAGGAGAGACGGTTCACCTTCAAGTACTCGTGCTTGTTGATACAAGTGCAAGTATGAAACCGAAGCTGCCAACCGTCAAAGAAGCACTTATCGACCTTTCTATCAGTTTAAATTCAAGAATTGGAGAAAATCAGTTTGGGATGTGTGTATTTCCCGGGAAAAACTCAGATGCTGAAATTGTGTTGAATTGGACGCCTCGATTCGATTCATTATCATCTATTTTCCCAAAACTGACCACTGGAGGAATCACCCCAACGGGACCAGCGCTTCGGGAAGCACTTCAGCATTTCAAATCAGTTCGTTCACGCAAAGGGCTGCTTGAAGCAAAGGAAAAGCATGATGATGAATTCGGATTCTAACATCCCGTTAGGCACGGTGATTCAAGGGAAATGGCACCACCATCATTACCGTATTGTAAAAGAGCTTGGAAAAGGGGCGAACGGTGTTGTCTATCTGGCCGAATCGCCACATGGGCAAGCGGCCCTTAAAGTGAGTGATGACAGTATGCTCATTGCATCTGAAGTCAATGTATTAAAATCCTTTTCAAAGGCTCCTGTGAAAACCATGGGGCCTTCTTTTTATGATATGGATGATGCGATTTATCCCGGTATGCCTCAAAAACGCTCTTTTTATGTGATGGAATATGTCAGAGGTCCATTATTGCTTGAATTTGTGAAACAAAAGGGTGATGAGTGGATCGTTGTTTTGATGATTCAGCTTTTATCCAGTCTGGCTCATTTACATCAGGAAGGATGGATTTTTGGTGACTTAAAGCCGGATAATCTCATTGTTTCTGGTCCCCCGGCAACGATTCGGTGCATTGATGTGGGTGGAACGACGAAAGCAGGCAGGGCAATTAAGGAGTATACCGAGTTTTTTGATCGAGGCTATTGGGGGTTTGGCACAAGAAAAGCTGAACCATCGTATGATTTATTTGCCCTGACCATGGTGATGGTCAACTGTGCGTATAAGAAAGAATTCAAAAAAGGAGCAGAACCAGAAAAGCAGCTTTATCGAGCCATTGAAGGACATCCTTTATTAAAGCGATATGAAAGGGTGTTAAAGGCTGCTCTACAAGGTAAATATCAATCAGCAGCAGATATGAAAAGCGCGATGCTGAAAGAAGGACAGCTGATTGCATCAAGAAAAACGCGCCAAAAGAAGCAGCAGCAAAAAAACGCGCCAAAACACGCTGTTAATCAAAATCAACAAGTGACTACACGATCGCGGGCTGCAGCAGCAAAAAGAACGTCAGCACGCAAAAAATCAGGCGGGCTTTTTGAAACCATTCTTATCGTGTGCAGTGTACTCGCTCTTTACTGTGCATATGTGGTTTTGTTCCTGTTGTAGAGCTGTAAAAAAGCAGGCTTCTTCTTTGCTTGGAGCTACTGAAAGTGATAGGATATGTATATCTTTAAATTACCTGCTCTTTGTGAGGAGGAAGTTGTGAATAGAATTGAATCTTTTTTGAAAAAGCATGATGTTTACCTTGAAAATACGACAGTCATTGTCGGGGTTTCCGGCGGACCGGATTCCATGCTCTTACTGCATGAACTTAACAAGCGCCGCAAAGGTTCCTATCAGCTGATTGCAGCCCATGTAGATCACATGTTCAGAGGAGAAGAGTCCTTTGCTGATTTGGCATTTGTTGAGGCATACTGTAAGGAGCACGAGATCCCTTTTGAATCGTCCCGCATACAGGTCACCCAATATGCAAAAGAAAACCGCTTAAACAAACAGGCAGCTGCAAGGGAGTGCAGATATGCTTTCTTTCGTCAATTGATGGAGCAATACAACGCTCAATTTATAGCGCTTGCACATCATGGAGACGACCAAGTAGAAACAATGTTGATGAGACTTGCGAGAGGGACTGTTGGTATAGGACTCGCGGGTATCCAAGCAAAACGTCCTTTTCAAAATGGGTGGCTGATTCGACCGCTCATTGGATACTCTAAGGACGACGTACTAAAAGCTTGTGAAAAAGAACATGTCCCCTATGTCATTGATCAAAGCAATCATACGGATGACTACTTGAGAAACCGGGTAAGAAGACACATTCTTCCCGTGTTAAAAGAAGAGGCACCTCATGTACATGAAAGCTTTCAGTTTGTAAGTGACATGCTGACTGAGGATGAGCAATACTTGCAGGCTTTAACAAAGGAACAAATGAACCAAGTGATAACGAGTCAATCGCCTAACCAAATTGAGATCAAAACGAAGCCTTTGCTTGACCTGCCTTTGCCTTTACAAAGAAGAGGCATTCAACTAATATTAAACTATCTTTATGAAAACACTCAATCAGCGTTTTCAAACCAGCATATTCTAGGGACTTTAGACTGGTTATCTCATACCGATCAACCGTCTGGATCATTAGATTTGCCAAAAGGTTTACAAGCTGTCAAGTCTTATGATCACTGTATGTTTACCTTTGAACGATCGCATGTATTAGACCAGTCTTATGCTCTTCACTTAAAGGTTGAGCTCGGAGAAGAGCTTTTTCTCCCAAATGGACAGTCTATCGCAGTATCAAATCATGTTCCGAAGGATGCACGGAACGGAAACCATTTTTTCTTGCTTCAAAAAGATCATGTTCGTCTCCCTTTGATCATTCGCTCACGAAAAAATGGTGATCGAATCAAACTTAAAGGGATGAATGGATCAAAAAAGGTGAAGGATATATTTATTGATAAAAAAGTGCCTCTTGCAGAAAGAGACAGCTGGCCGATCGTCACTGACTCGGATCATCAAATCATCTGGATCCCAGGTCTGAAAAAATCCGTTTTTGAAGAAATTGATATGACAAACAGCGATCTCATTGTATTACAATATAGACAGCACGAAAATTTGTAGGGGGCAAGCAAAAGCATGAAACAAGATATTGAAAAGATTTTGATCTCAGAAGAAGAGATCCAGCAAAAAGTGAAGGAACTGGGTGCAACATTAACCAGTGATTATGATGGTAAATTTCCCCTGGCTATTGGTGTTTTGAAAGGGGCTCTTCCATTCATGGCAGACCTGATCAAACACATTGATACATATTTAGAACTTGATTTTATGGATGTATCTAGCTACGGAAAGTCTACCGTATCTTCTGGAGAAGTAAAGATCATTAAGGATCTAGATACTTCTGTTGAAGGAAGAGATATTTTGATTATGGAAGATATCATCGACAGTGGGTTAACTTTGAGCTATCTGGTAGAGCTTTTCCGATACCGTAAAGCAAATTCCATTAAAATTGTGACATTGCTTGATAAACCAAGCGGCCGCAAAGCAGACATCAAAGCAGATTATGTTGGATTTGAAGTGCCAGATGCTTTTGTTGTCGGCTATGGATTGGATTTCGCTGAACGTTACCGAAACCTCCCGTATATTGGAGTGTTAAAACCATCTGTTTACGAAAGCTAATCAGCATACGTATACATGAGGTTATTGGTTGTGTTGGAATGATTTTCTATGATACTATTGAACATAGTTGTGCTTACTGTGGGAGGAGGTAAGGAATGAATCGGGTTTTTCGTAATACGATTTTTTATATACTTATTTTATTACTTGTGATAGGGGTCGTCAGTTGGTTAGGATCCCCAAATCAAAAGCCTGAGAACATGTCTTACAGCAAATTTTCGCAAAATCTAAGTGCGGGAAAAGTGGAGAGTATCTCCATTCAGCCTGTAAGAGGGGTTTATGAAATTCGTGGTCAATTAGATGGCGCGAAGAAAGATCAATACTTCATTACCCATGTTCCAGATGGTCAAGGTGTTGACCAAATTTACAGTGCACTGAAGAATACAGATGTAAAAGTAGAACCAGCACCTGAAACAAATGGATGGCTGCAAGTTCTGACAACCATCATTCCGTTTATCATCATCTTTATCCTGTTCTTCTTCTTATTGAACCAAGCTCAGGGCGGCGGAAGCCGAGTCATGAACTTTGGTAAGAGTAAGGCGAAGCTTTACACAGAAGAGAAGAAACGTGTGAAATTTAAAGATGTTGCCGGTGCAGATGAAGAAAAGCAAGAGCTTGTAGAAGTGGTTGAATTCCTGAAGGACCCACGTAAATTTGCGGAGCTTGGCGCAAGAATCCCTAAAGGGGTTTTACTAGTAGGACCTCCAGGTACAGGTAAAACATTGCTTGCGAGAGCATCTGCAGGAGAAGCAGGCGTTCCTTTCTTCAGCATCAGTGGTTCTGACTTCGTCGAGATGTTCGTCGGTGTCGGTGCATCACGTGTACGTGATTTATTCGAAAATGCGAAAAAGAATGCACCTTGCTTAATCTTTATTGATGAGATTGATGCAGTGGGTCGTCAGCGTGGAGCCGGTCTTGGCGGTGGTCATGACGAGCGTGAACAAACGCTTAACCAGCTTCTTGTTGAAATGGATGGTTTTAGTGCCAACGAAGGTATTATTATCATTGCTGCGACAAACCGTGCAGATATTCTAGACCCTGCATTGCTGCGTCCGGGACGTTTTGACCGTCAAATTACGGTTGACCGCCCAGATGTTATTGGCCGTGAAGAAGTACTGAAAGTTCATGCGAAAAACAAACCGCTTGACGAGTCAGTTAACTTAAAAGCCATTGCAAGCAGAACACCAGGGTTCTCTGGAGCAGATCTTGAGAACTTACTAAACGAAGCAGCACTTGTTGCTGCCCGTCATAACAAAAAGAAAATCGATATGCGTGATATTGACGAAGCGACTGACCGTGTCATCGCTGGGCCGGCGAAGAAAAGCCGTGTCATTTCGAAGAAAGAACGTAATATCGTGGCTTACCATGAAGCAGGTCATACCGTCATTGGTCTTATCCTAGACGAAGCGGACATGGTGCATAAAGTAACGATCGTTCCTCGTGGTCAGGCAGGCGGATATGCGGTCATGCTTCCAAGAGAAGACCGTTATTTCCAAACGAAGCCAGAGCTTCTTGATAAGATTGTCGGCTTGCTCGGCGGTCGTGTTGCAGAGGAAATTACGTTTGGTGAAGTAAGTACAGGCGCTCACAACGACTTCCAGCGTGCAACAGGCATTGCAAGAAGAATGGTCACAGAGTTCGGTATGTCTGATAAACTTGGTCCGCTTCAATTCGGTCAATCACAAGGAGGTCAAGTCTTCCTTGGCCGTGATTTCAACAATGAACCGAATTACAGTGAAGCGATCGCTTACGAAATTGACCAAGAAGTTCAGCGTTTCATTAAGGAGAGCTACGAACGTGCGAAACAAATTCTCACTGAGAATAAAGATAAGTTAGAAATCATTGCACAAGCCCTTCTAGAAGTTGAAACATTAGATGCTGAACAAATTAAATCTCTTTACGAAACTGGAAAGCTTCCAGAGCGTGTATATGCAGATGACGAAGAGAAAAACGATGATGTGAAAGTAAACATCAAGAAAAAAGAAGATGAGGAGATCTAATCTCCTTCTGTGAAAGCTGCCGGGATCACCGGCAGCTTTTTTTATTTCGATTCATGAATGGATCGGTTTCGAATTGTTTACAAATGGAACTCAATTCGTGTATGGTATGATAGAAAGTCGAAAAATGCTCTTTTTGAGAAACTATTCAAAGTGGTGATGAAGTTGTTACTCGTGATAGATGTAGGAAACACAAATACCGTTTTAGGTGTTTATCATAATGGCGATCTAAACTACCATTGGCGAATTGAAACAAGCCGTCATAAAACAGAAGATGAATTTGGTATGTCCATCAGGGCTTTATTCGATTATGTGGGGCTGATGTTTGACCAAATAGAAGGGATTATCATCTCGTCTGTTGTCCCGCCAATGATGTTCGCACTTGAAAGAATGTGCGAAAAGTATTTTCACATAACACCCCAAATTGTAGGGCCTGGAATGAAGACTGGATTAAACATTATGTGTGACAATCCAAAGGAAGTCGGGGCAGATCGAATTGTCAATGCAGTAGCAGCAATTCACCTATATGGGGCACCTCTTATTGTGGTAGACTTTGGAACGGCAACAACCTACTGTTATATCAATGAACAAAAACAATACATGGGTGGAGCGATTGCACCGGGTATTACCATCTCAACTGAGGCTTTATATACAAGAGCGGCGAAGCTGCCGAGAATTGAAATTGTCCGTCCAGATCACATTGTTGGAAAAAACACCATCAGTGCGATGCAATCCGGCATCCTTTATGGATATGTTGGCCAAGTCGAGGGAATAGTGAAACGGATGAAGCAGCAAGCCAAACAAACACCGAAAGTCATTGCAACAGGCGGTTTGTCTACATTGATTGGAAATGAATCAGACTGTATTGATATTGTCGATCCGTTCCTCACATTAAAAGGACTGCGGCTCATTTATGAACGTAATCGTGTCGGTGTATTATAGGAGGTTTAAATCAAATGGATTACTTAGTTAAAGCGTTAGCATATGACGGAAAAGTCCGCGCATATGCTGCAAACACAACAGATACAATCAACGAAGCACAAAGAAGACATCATACGTGGCCGACTGCATCAGCAGCCATCGGCAGAACGATGACAGCAACAGTCATGATGGGTGCTATGCTGAAAGGTGAGAATAAGCTAACTGTCAAAATAGAAGGCGGTGGACCAATCGGCGCCATTATTGCTGATGGAAATGCAAAAGGCCAGGTGCGAGGATATGTCTCAAACCCACAAGTTCACTTTGACTTAAATGAACATGGCAAGCTGGATGTTAGACGTGCAGTCGGAACATCTGGAACGTTAAGTGTTGTCAAAGATATCGGGCTGAAGGACCACTTTACAGGACAAACAGAAATTGTCTCAGGTGAAATTGGAGATGACTTCACTTATTATCTTGTTTCTTCTGAGCAAGTGCCTTCTTCTGTAGGCGTAGGCGTCCTTGTCAATCCAGATAATTCGATTCTCGCAGCAGGCGGTTTCATCATTCAATTGCTGCCTGGTACAGAAGATGCTGTCATTGAAAGACTAGAAAAGCGCCTGTCAACCATTGAACCCATCTCTAAACTCATTGAAAAAGGGATGACACCAGAACAAATATTAGAAGAAGTACTCGGTGAAAAGCCTCAAATTTTAGAAACTGTACCTGTCGAATTTTCTTGTAACTGCTCAAAAGAACGGTTTGCAAATGGCATTATCAGCCTAGGGAAAGCCGAAATTGATGATATGATTGAACAAGACGGACAAGCAGAAGCTCAATGCCATTTTTGTAACGAAACGTATGTATTTACAAAAGAAGAGCTAGAAGAGCTACGTGAAGAATTAACCCGCTAAGCTCTAAGCAGCGGGTTTTCTTTTTAGAATGGAAAGGAGACGAAAGATGAGACTAAAAGCAAGAGTGGTATGGACATTTATCCTCGTGTTGCTCATGATTAATGCCGTTGTCATTGCATATGTATTAACAAAGTCACAAATGTCACAGGCTTCTTCTAACGGGAAGAGCGGTGAAGAAATTGCGTCAATTGGAAAAGAGAAGGTGACGCGTCAAGAATGGCTAAAGAAAATGGAAGACCGCTACGGAAAGGCGACTCTTGAGCAAATGATCAATCAAAAGGTGGTCAATCAGCTTGCCAAGCAAAACAAGCTGGAAGTGTCTTCAAAAGAGATCAATCGTGAATTGCTTATGCTCAAAGCGGTGTCTAATAATTTCTATGAAGATGGACATACAAGTGAGAAGGAATGGAAAGAACAGATTCGTTATCAAATTTTATTAGAGCAGCTTTTAACAAGAGATGCCGTCGTTTCTGAAAAAGAAGCGAAATCGTTTTATGAAAAAAACAAGGACTTATATCAATATGATGATTCATACCGCATTCGCCATATCGTCGTGAAGACAAAGAGCGAGGCTGAAAATGTATTGAAAGATTTAAAAGGTGGATCTAGTTTCGAAGCCGTGGCAGCTGAACGTTCAATCGACCGTTACACCTCACCATACGGCGGAGATCTTGGATTTGTGACAGAAGAGCAGGAAAGTATCCCAGCCCTATACATACAAGAAGCTCAAAAGCTTCAGCCAGATGAATGGACGAAAGAGCCGATTCAGACCAAAAACGGGTATGCCATTATTCAGTTAAAAGAAAAATTAAATGGCCGCTCTTTCTCCTATGACGAAGTCAAAGACCAGATTAAAAGGCAGATCGCCATGGAAGATCTAGGTGAAAAGGCGAATGTCAAAACCCTGTGGAAAGAAGCAAAAGTCACATGGTTTTACGATGGAGAGCAGGACTAAAAGCATTGACAAAATTTTTTGAAATTGATAATTTAATATTAATACAATAAAATTACTCGGAGATAGAGGTGTTAGTGATGGCTCGTATTGCAAATTCAGTTTTTGAACTAATAGGAAATACACCAGTCGTTAAATTAAACCGTTTAGTAGATGAAGACAGTGCGGATGTCTACTTGAAACTTGAATATATGAACCCGGGCAGCAGTGTCAAAGATCGTATTGCTTTAGCGATGATCGAAGATGCTGAAGCAAAAGGTACATTAAAAGCCGGCGATACGCTTATTGAACCAACAAGCGGAAATACAGGAATCGGCCTTGCAATGGTAGCGGCTGCTAAAGGAATCAATGCGATTTTGGTTATGCCGGACACAATGAGTCAGGAACGCCGCAACCTTTTACGCGCTTATGGTGCGGAACTTGTCTTAACACCAGGTGCAGAAGGAATGAAAGGTGCCATCAAAAAAGCGGAAGAATTAGCAGAAGAGCATGGTTATTTCATGCCTCAGCAATTTAGCAACGAAGCCAATGCAGAGATTCACCGTCGTACAACTGGGAAAGAAATCCTTGAACAGTTTGACGGCGAGCTTGATGCATTTATTGCAGGTGTTGGTACGGGCGGTACGATTACAGGTGCTGGTGAAGTCCTAAAAGAAGCCATCCCATCCATCCAGCTTTATGCAGTAGAGCCGACAGATTCTCCTGTATTGTCAGGCGGTAAGCCGGGTCCACATAAAATTCAAGGAATTGGAGCAGGTTTTGTTCCTTCAATCTTGAACACAGAAATATATGACGGCATCATCCAAGTGAAAAACGAAGATGCATTTGAGCTTGCAAGAAAAGCAGCGAAAGAAGAAGGAATCCTTGGCGGTATTTCTTCCGGAGCAGCTATTTACGCAGCACTTCAAACAGCGAAGAAGCTTGGTAAAGGGAAAAAGGTTCTGGCCATCATCCCAAGTAATGGTGAGCGTTACCTCAGTACACCTCTTTATCAATTCGATTAAACCAATCACCCCAGCATTTGCTGGGGTTTTTTCATGAATTCTGAAGATGGAAAGCAAATACTATTTTCTAAATAAATTGGATTGCATTACAATAAGATTAATGAAAATGAAAAAGGATGATAACATGACACAACGCAGGCCGATGGGCATCAAAATTCCTTTTACGAAAGATGCATTCTTGAAAAGATACGAACAATTAACTGCTCGTGAAACACATCATGTGCTTCTTGAAAGTGCGCGCGGCGGTTCTTATAGCATCGCTGGTATTCACCCGATCGCTAAAGCGAAGGGGAAAGATGGAATGACGACTATCCATTATCAAGATGAGGTGCTGTTCAAAGAAGGTGATCCATTCAGAGCGTTTACGGATTGGTTTCAAACTCTTCAAACCGAAACGAACGACGAATACCCCGATTTTCAAGGCGGAGCAATTGGGTTTTTAAGCTACGATTATGCTAGATACATCGAACATTTTAAGATGCTGTCAATTGATGATCTTCAAACACCAGACCTTTATTTCCTCGTATTTAACGATGTTGCAGTTTTTGATCATAAAGAGCACGCGCTGTGGCTGATTACGCACATAGAGGAAACGGAATCAGTGAGTAAAGCGAACCAAAGGCTTGAAGAATGGAAGCAAAAATGGACAAGCTCTTCAGAAGAATCAGCACAATCACCTGTCAGTGAACCTTCCACAGAATTTGTACCAGCAGCACCATTCACTGAAGAAACCTTTGGGGAAGCAGTAGAGAAAATTAAGCAATATATCGCAAACGGTGATGTGTTCCAAGTGAACTTATCCATCAGACAAGATGAACAGCTACACACTCATCCGTATGATTTATACAAAACGTTACGTCAAGTCAATCCATCTCCTTACATGTCTTACCTGCATACGCCTGACTTCCAGATTGTTTGTGGATCTCCAGAGCTGCTTATTAAGAAAAAAGGAACTCAGCTAGAAACAAGACCAATTGCCGGAACAAGATCACGAGGCAAAGACGACGCTGAGGATCAAGCTCTGGCAAAAGAGCTCATTGGAAATGAAAAAGAACGCGCAGAGCATGTGATGCTCGTTGATCTTGAGCGGAATGACCTTGGACGCGTATCCACTTATGGATCCGTAAAAGTGAACGAATTTATGGCGATTGAGAAATATTCACACGTAATGCATATTGTATCCAATGTACAAGGAGAGCTGCGTGATGAATGTGACGCGGTAGATGTCATGAGAGCTGTATTCCCAGGTGGAACGATTACAGGTGCTCCAAAAGTGAGGACGATGGAAATCATAGAAGAACTTGAGCCAACAAGACGTGGGCTTTATACTGGATCTATAGGCTGGTTTGGATTCAATCAAGATATGCACTTTAATATCGTCATTCGTACTGCGTATTGTACAGAAGGAAAAGCCTTTATGCAGTCAGGTGCGGGGATCGTCATTGATTCAGTCCCAAAACACGAATATAAAGAATCGATTAAAAAAGCCTATGCAGTGAAAAAAGCATTACAGCTGAGCAAAGAAGAGACTATTTTGAGTTAGAGGTGAGCAGAGTATGATTTTAATGATTGATAATTATGATTCATTTACGTACAACCTGGTCCAGTATTTAGGTGAGCTTGGAGAAGAATTGATCGTAAAACGGAATGATCAAGTCACCATTCAAGAAATTGAAGAACTCAAGCCGGATTTTCTCATGATTTCTCCAGGGCCATGCAGTCCTGATGAAGCGGGAATTAGTATGGAGGCGATCAAGCACTTTGCAGGAAGTATTCCGATCTTCGGTGTGTGTCTAGGTCACCAATCCATCGCACAAGTCTTTGGCGGGGATGTCGTTCGAGCAGAGCGCTTAATGCACGGGAAAACGTCAGAGATTAAACATGACGGAAAAGGTGTCTTCACAGGACTACAAAATCCGCTCGTCGCAACGAGATATCATTCGTTAATTGTCAAAAACGAGACACTGCCAGAGTGCTTTGACGCAACAGCCAGCACAAAAGAAGGCGAGCTCATGGCGATTCGCCATAAAGAACTGCCGATTGAAAGTGTGCAATTCCATCCTGAATCGATTATGACGTCCTTCGGAAAAGAAATGCTGAAAAATTTCATTGAAACCTATCGTAAAAAGGGGCAAGAAGTAAACGCATGATCATTTATCTGAACGGTCAGTATATAGAGGAGAAAGACGCGACTCTTTCTCCTTTTGATCATGGTTTTCTATATGGCATCGGTGTATTCGAAACATTTACCAGCCTGGCAGGACAAGTATTCCTGTTAGATTGGCATCTTGAAAGGCTCAATCAATCATTACGTGACCTTTGCATCGAATCCACAATAGAGAAACCATTTGTACTCGACATCATTCATACTTTACTAAATAAAAACCAAATAGCAGGCGGCCATGCGAGAATTCGCTTGAATGTTTCTGCGGGCAGAGGCAATGGGTTTTCTGCAGATCCTTATGAAGAGCCTGTCGTTTTTGTCATGATCTCTCCATTCCGTCCAGAATCTATTTTGGATGAGAAAAAGGGAGTCATTCTTCAAACAAGAAGAAATACACCTGAAGGGCCAAAACGCCTCAAGTCTCATCACTATATGAACAACCTGCTCGGGAAAAGAGAAGTGGGGAACGACCCGGCGTTAGAAGGCATCTTTTTAACGAAAGAAGATGATGTGGCAGAAGGTATTACCTCGAATGTATTTTGGCGGAAAGATGATGAGGTCTATACACCGTCACTTGATACAGGCATTTTAAATGGGGTCACACGTCGATACTGTATGGAAACACTCCACGCGATGGGGGTCTCGCTAAAGGAAGGACGATACCCAGTCTCACATTTGCTCTCAGCTGATGAGGCATGGATGACCAATTCTGTTCAGGGAGTTGTACCTTTCGGGAGTATAGGAGACATCCACTTGCCCAAAAACAGCCGGACCATCTCAACAAAGTTAAGAATGCAATACACAAAAGAACGTCAAGACCATAAAGAGTAGGTGGACACAATGACACAACAATTGATAAAACAGCCTAAAATCATACAGGCCAAGCATCACACCCTTAGCTATGAAGAAAAGACATTGGTCATGGGCATTTTAAATGTCACTCCTGACTCTTTTTCAGATGGAGGAAAGTTTAATCAAGTAGATAAAGCGCTGGCTCATGCAGCGCAGCTGATAGAAGACGGGGCGCATATTATTGATATTGGCGGAGAATCGACTCGCCCGGGAGCGGCACTTGTCTCGGAAGAAGAGGAGCTTTCAAGGGTCATTCCTGTCATTGAGAAGATCACAAAAGAATTAGATGTACCTATCTCTATTGATACGTATAAAGCCCGTGTCGCAGATGAAGCGGTGAGAGCTGGAGCCTCCATCATTAATGATGTATGGGGAGCGAAGGCAGATCCCCAAATGGCACATGTGGCAGCGAAGCACAATGTCCCAATTATTTTAATGCACAATCGGCCAGAACGAAACTACACACATCTGATTTCAGATATGATCGCCGATTTGAAAGAAAGTGTCCAAATTGCCCAGCAAGCGGGTGTCCGTGATGACATGATCATATTAGATCCAGGGGTAGGATTTGCGAAAAATAAAGAGGACAACCTGAAGGTCATGAATGAACTTGAACATTTTTGTCACCTTGGGTATCCACTGCTGCTAGCTACATCTCGAAAACGATTCATTGGTGCTGTCTTAGACCTGCCGCCTGAAGAACGTACTGAAGGAACAGGTGCGACGGTCTGCCTTGGGATTCAAAAGGGCAGTGCGATGGTCCGTGTACATGATGTAAAAGAAATAGCAAGAATGGCAAAAATGATGGATGCCATGCTGAATAAGGGAGGCGCTTATCATCGATAAAGTATATGTAAATGGAATGGAATTTTACGGGTACCATGGTGTATTTGCAGAAGAAAATAAATTAGGGCAGCGATTCCGCGTGGACTTAACAGCTTCACTTGATTTAAGTAAAGCCGGACAAACTGATGACCTCAATGAGACCATCAACTATGCAGAGCTTTACCAAATCTGCAAAAGCATTGTAGAAGGCGAGCCGGTCAATCTCGTTGAAACACTGACAGAAAGAATTGCAAACCAAGTGTTAAAGGACTTTCCGACAGTTCAGGAATGTACAGTGAAGGTAATCAAGCCAGACCCGCCAATTCCAGGACACTATCAGTCCGTTGCAATTGAAATGACGAGATCGCGCACATGAACAATACAGCATACATCGCATTAGGCTCAAACATAGGTAAAAAAGAAACCTATTTAAAAGAAGCCGTCAAAAAACTGCATGAACATCCAGAGGTTCAAGTGGAATTAATCTCATCGATATATGAAACAGCACCTGTAGGCTATGAAAACCAAGATGACTTTTTAAATATGGCTGTGAAAATTACCACTTCACTTCGTCCAGAGGAGCTACTTTCTCTTACTCAGAAAATCGAGCAAGAGTTAGGCAGAACAAGAGAAGTGAGATGGGGACCGCGAACGGCTGACCTTGACATTTTACTTTATAATCGTGAAAATATTGAAACAGAACAACTTGTAGTGCCGCATCCTAGAATGTACGAACGTTTATTCGTTCTTGTCCCGATGAGTGAGATTTGCCCAGAAATCGGCGAAGTACAAATAAATGCCGTAACAGACCAAGAAGGTGTAAGCATATGGAAAAAGACATGTGGGGTAGAAGAATTCGTGCATACCGAAAGCTAAAAGGGTATACTCAGGAAGGGTTCGCGAAAAGACTGGGCATCTCTGTCTCTGTCTTAGGAGAAATTGAGCGAGGCAATCGATTACCAACAAACCAATTGGTTGGTCAAATAGCAGATGCTTTAAATATAACGGTGGAAGAACTTTCGCCAATTCTTGAAGAAGAAAGGAGGGGGAAAAATGTTTAAAATCGGAGATATCGAGATTAAAAACAAAGTAGTGCTCGCACCAATGGCTGGTGTGTGCAACTCTGCCTTCAGACTGACAGTGAAAGAGTTTGGAGCGGGCTTAGTCTGCGCTGAAATGGTCAGTGACAAAGCGATCCTGATCAACAATGCGAGAACAATGGGTATGCTATACATTGATGAACGGGAAAAGCCTTTGAGCCTTCAGATATTTGGAGGGGAAAAAGACACACTCGTCGAAGCGGCAAAGTTTGTAGACCAGAATACCACAGCTGATATTATTGATATCAACATGGGCTGTCCTGTACCAAAGATTACGAAATGTGATGCAGGCGCGAAATGGCTCCTTGATCCAAACAAGATTTATGAAATGGTCTCTGCTGTCGTAGAAGCTGTAGACAAACCAGTTACAGTGAAAATGAGAATGGGCTGGGACGAAGACCATATCTTTGCTATCGACAATGCCCGTGCTGTAGAACGAGCAGGTGGACAAGCGGTTGCGCTTCACGGACGGACACGCGTGCAAATGTACGAAGGAACAGCGAATTGGGATATTATGAAAGAGGTTAAACAATCTGTTTCAATTCCTGTCATTGGCAATGGCGATGTCAAAACCCCTCAAGATGCAAAACGTATGCTTGATGAAACAGGAGTGGACGCTGTCATGATCGGAAGAGCCGCACTTGGAAACCCGTGGATGATTTATCGAACGGTTCATTATTTAGAAACGGGTGAACTGAAAGAAGAGCCAAACGTGCGTGAGAAAATGTCAGTGTGCAAGCTTCACTTAGACAGACTCATTGATCTAAAAGGTGAGCATGTGGCTGTTAGAGAAATGAGAAAGCACGCAGCATGGTACTTAAAAGGTGTCCGAGGTAATGCGGACGTGAGAAATCAAATCAATCAAAGTGAAACGAGAGCGGAGCTTGTACAAGTTCTTGATGACTTTACGATCGAAGCCGAGGCAAAAGAGCTTCAAAGTATAAAAGTAGGATAAGATTATCTTTCTTTTTGTAGCTCACTGCTAGTGCATGTACTGGCAGTTTTTCTGCTTTTCTCTGCAAAATACATTATTGGAGTGATATAAATGAGTAATGAAGGGCTTAATAACGAAGAATTAAATGACCAATTCCAAGTCAGACGTGACAAAATGAATAAAATGAGAGAAGAGGGTATCGATCCATTCGGTGAACGATATGACCGTTCTCATCAATCTGCGCAAATTATCGCTGAATATGACGAGTTTTCTAAAGAAGACTTAGAAGGAAAAGCGGCTCAAGTAACAATCGCTGGACGTATGATGACAAAGCGCGGAAAAGGTAAAGCTGGCTTTGCGCATATTCAAGACTTAGAAGGACAAATTCAAATCTATGTTCGTAAAGATAGTGTAGGGGAAGAAGCCTACGAATTATTTAAAAGCTCGGACCTAGGCGATATCATCGGTGTAACAGGAACGGTATTTAAAACAAATGTAGGAGAACTTTCTATTAAAGCGACTAGCTTTGAGGTTCTGACAAAAGCACTTCGCCCGCTTCCTGATAAATATCATGGATTAAAAGATGTTGAACAACGCTATCGTCAGCGCTACCTTGACCTCATTGTAAATCCAGAAAGTAAGCAGACATTCATTATGCGAAGCAAAATCATTCAATCCATGAGAAGATACTTGGATTCTAAAGGATACTTAGAAGTTGAAACACCAACAATGCACAGCATTCCTGGTGGTGCATCAGCGCGTCCTTTCATTACTCATCACAATGCACTTGATATGCCGCTTTATATGCGTATTGCGATCGAGCTGCACTTAAAACGCCTAATTGTCGGTGGTCTAGAGAAAGTATACGAGATTGGCCGCGTATTCCGTAATGAAGGTGTATCGACTCGTCATAACCCAGAATTCACTATGATTGAGCTGTATGAAGCATACGCAGACTACAAAGACATCATGAATCTGACTGAAAACTTGATTGCTCATATTGCCCAAGAGGTGCTGGGAACAACAACCATTCAATATGGAGAAGATGAAATTGATCTCAAACCTGAATGGAAGAGACTGCATATGGTTGAAGCGGTCAAAGAAGCAACAGGCGTAGACTTCTGGCAGGAGATGTCTATAGAAGAAGCAAAGCAGCATGCTGCTGATCATGGTGTTGAAATCACGAAAAATATGACAGTAGGTCATATTATCAATGAGTTCTTCGAGCAAAAAGTAGAAGAAACATTGGTTCAGCCTACATTCATTTACGGACATCCAGTGGAGATTTCTCCATTAGCTAAGAAAAATCCTGAAGATCCTCGCTTCACAGATCGCTTTGAGCTGTTTATCGTGCGCCGTGAGCATGCAAATGCATTCACAGAGCTAAACGATCCAATTGATCAAAGAGAACGCTTTGAAGCTCAATTAAAAGAACGTGAAGAAGGAAATGACGAAGCACATCTAATGGATGACGATTTTGTTGAAGCGTTAGAATACGGCATGCCTCCAACAGGTGGGTTAGGAATCGGGATCGACCGATTAATCATGCTTTTAACAAATTCTCCATCAATCAGAGATGTACTGCTTTTCCCGCAAATGAGAAACCGCTAATACATCAATCAAAGCGCCATTTTATCTATGGCGCTTTTTATTTTTCATAAAATGAAACTTTTTTTAAAAAAACTATTGCAAGGAAAGATTCCAGGTGGTATATTACTATTCGTTGCCGCAAAATAGCAACGAGGTTAAAAAAAGAAATTGAAAAAAATTCTTGACTTTAACCGATACAAAATGGTAAGATATTAAAGTCGCTTACGAGCGATAACGAACATGATCTTTGAAAACTAAACAAGACAAAACGTACCTGTTAATTCGAGTTTTTATAAAAAATCCTATGATACATCATAGGTAGTCAGTCAAACTGGCGAAAAGCAAAACTTCGGTTTTGTACTTTTTCGGAGAGTTTGATCCTGGCTCAGGACGAACGCTGGCGGCGTGCCTAATACATGCAAGTCGAGCGGACAGAAGG
>NZ_JBCPSO010000011.1:0-61893 GCF_051129925.1 Bacillus sp. Je.9.29.b | reverse complement strand
AGGTTTGGTGGCGATAGCGAAGAGGTCACACCCGTTCCCATACCGAACACGGAAGTTAAGCTCTTCAGCGCCGATGGTAGTTGGGGGTTTCCCCCTGTGAGAGTAGGACGCCGCCAAGCTTCTATAAGGATCAGTTCCAGCCGGAACTGGTCTTTTTTGTGTTTTTGAGAGGTTTGATACCATATAAATGTGGAAATAATATTGTTAGTTGAGCGATTATCTTGAAAAATCGATCGAAAAAATTTATAGTAAGATTAAAGTCAAATATAGTCAAAGTCAATGGAGGAGGAGGCGGAGTGGCACAAAATATTTCTGATATCATCGAGCAGTATTTGAAGGAAGTCTTGGATCAGAACGGTCGAGAAATATTAGAAATTAAGCGCAATGAAATTGCAGATAAATTTCAATGCGTACCTTCACAAATTAACTATGTTATCAATACACGCTTTACGAGCGAGAGAGGCTATATCGTTGAAAGTAAGCGTGGCGGCGGTGGCTATATCCGTATCATTAAAGTCAAAATGAATGATGAAGTCGACTTATTGAACAACATTATTTCCCAAATATATCATCGTTTATCACAGGCTGCATCTGATCATATCATCATGCGTCTTGTTGAAAATAACATTTTATCTGAAAGAGAAGCTAAGATGATGATTAGTGTCATGGACCGTTCTGTATTGCATATTGATTTACCTGAACGTGATGAACTGCGTGCTCGGATGATGAAAGCGATGTTAAATGCTTTGAAATTAAAGTAAAGCGGGTGAAAAGATTGATTTGTCAAGAATGTAATGAGAGACCAGCCACTTTTCACTTTACGAAAGTTATAAATGGAGAAAAACAAGAAATGCACATATGTGAACAATGTGCAAAAGAAAACAGTGATTCATATGCTATGAGTGGAAACCAAGGTTTCTCGATTCACAACTTATTATCAGGCTTATTGAATATTGATCCTAGCTTCACCACAAGTGCTAACAAGGGCTCATCTATTTTTCAAGAAGCGAAAGAAGTGGATCAATGTCCTAAGTGTGGCTTAACCTTTCAGCAGTTCAGAAAAACAGGCCGATTTGGCTGTGCAGAATGCTATCGTACATTTGATCAGTATCTGAACCCTGTTTTACGGAAAGTCCATAGTGGAAATACAGTCCATAATGGGAAAGTCCCAAAACGAATTGCCGGCAGCCTGCATGTTCGCCGGAAACTAGAGTTAATGCAGCAAGAGCTGAAGCAGCTGATTGAACAGGAAGAGTTCGAAAAGGCAGCGGAAGTTCGAGATCAAATTCGTGCATTAGAGCATGAGCAATCTCAGCAGAGGGAGGGAGATTAACGACATGTCGCTCCAGCATTTTATTCAAGACGCTCTTAGTCAGTGGATGAAACAAAAAGGACCAGAAAGTGACATTGTTCTAAGCAGTCGTATCCGGCTAGCTCGCAATCTAGAGCATGTTCGTTTCCCAACTCAGTTTTCTCAAGCTGAAGCTGAAGCTGTTCTCCAGCAATTCGAGCAAAAGTTTGCTAGCCAGGAAGTGAAGGACATTGGAAACTTTGTTCTGATTCGAATGAATGAAACGCAGCCTTTAGCAAAGAGGGTACTTGTTGAAAAGCATTTGATTAGCCCCAATTTAGCTGAATCAAGATTTGGCGGCTGTTTGCTTTCTGAGAATGAAGAAATCAGTGTGATGCTGAATGAAGAAGACCATATTCGAATCCAATGCTTATTCCCAGGTTTTCAGCTAGCCAATGCACTAAAAGCGGCTAATCAGGTAGATGACTGGATTGAAGAGCAAGTGGATTATGCGTTTTCTGAAAAGCGAGGATACTTAACAAGCTGTCCGACCAATGTAGGTACAGGTATTAGGGCTTCGGTCATGATGCATTTACCAGCATTAGCGCTCACAAGACAAATGAATCGGATTATTCCGGCCATTAATCAATTAGGTCTTGTGGTCAGAGGAATTTATGGTGAGGGCAGCGAAGCAATAGGAAACATCTTTCAAATATCAAATCAAATGACACTTGGCCAATCAGAAGAAGACATTGTAGATGACTTGAATAGTGTGACCGCTCAGCTCATTGAACAAGAGCGATCTGCACGAAAAGCGTTATATCAAACATCTAAAATTGAACTTGAGGACAGAGTGTACCGTTCCTTAGGGATTTTGGCCAATTGTCGTATGATTGAATCAAAGGAAACAGCAAAGTGTTTGTCAGATGTGCGGCTTGGAATTGATTTAGGTATCATTAAGGGGCTTTCAAGTAATATACTGAATGAACTCATGATTTTGACTCAGCCCGGCTTCCTTCAACAATATTCAGGAGGAGCCTTAGAGCCAAATGAACGAGATATAAAACGAGCAGCGATTATTAGAGAAAGGCTGCGCTTAGAAATGCATAGGAATGGACAGGAGGATGAAACGATATGATGTTTGGAAGATTCACTGAAAGAGCTCAAAAGGTATTAGCACTTGCACAAGAAGAAGCCATTCGCCTAGGCCATAAAAACATAGGTACTGAGCACATTTTACTTGGCCTTGTACGTGAAGGTGAGGGCATCGCTGCCAAAGCGTTAGAAGCACTGGGCCTTGTTTCAGATAAAATCCAAAAAGAAGTCGAAAGCTTGATTGGAAGAGGGCAAGAGGTGTCTCAAGCTATTCCTCATTATACGCCTAGAGCGAAGAAGGTCACTGAGCTTTCAATGGATGAAGCAAGAAAGCTAGGTCATTCCTATGTAGGGACAGAACATATTCTATTAGGTCTTATTCGTGAGGGAGAGGGTGTCGCTGCCCGTGTCTTAAATAACCTCGGAGTGAGCTTAAATAAAGCACGTCAGCAAGTCCTGCAGCTGCTTGGAAGCAATGAAACAGGTGCATCTGCGGCAGGCTCTAATAGCAATGCAAATACTCCAACACTAGATAGCTTGGCAAGAGATTTGACAGCTATTGCAAAAGAGGACAGCTTGGACCCTGTCATTGGCCGAAGCAAAGAAATTCAACGTGTCATTGAGGTCCTAAGTAGAAGAACAAAAAATAACCCTGTGCTGATTGGTGAGCCTGGTGTTGGTAAAACAGCCATCGCAGAAGGTCTTGCACAGCAAATTATTCATAACGAAGTGCCTGAAATCCTGCGCGATAAACGAGTGATGACACTGGATATGGGAACTGTTGTAGCTGGGACGAAATATCGTGGTGAATTCGAGGATCGTTTGAAAAAAGTGATGGACGAAATTCGTCAGGCAGGAAATATCATTCTCTTTATCGATGAGCTTCATACACTCATTGGTGCTGGTGGAGCAGAGGGCGCGATTGATGCGTCTAATATCTTGAAGCCATCCTTAGCACGTGGTGAGCTTCAATGTATTGGGGCGACAACGTTAGATGAGTACCGTAAATACATTGAAAAGGACGCTGCGCTTGAACGACGTTTCCAGCCAATTCAAGTAGATCAGCCGTCTGTTGATGAAAGTATTCAAATCTTAAGAGGGCTCAGAGACCGGTATGAAGCACATCACCGTGTGTCTATTACAGATGAAGCGATTGAGGCGGCGGTGAAGCTGTCTGACCGTTATATTTCTGACCGATTCCTTCCAGATAAGGCGATTGATTTAATTGATGAGGCAGGTTCGAAAGTCCGTTTACGTTCGTTCACGACACCGCCTAATCTAAAAGAATTAGAGCAAAAGCTGGATGAAGTACGCAAGGAAAAGGATGCGGCAGTTCAAAGTCAAGAATTTGAAAAAGCAGCTTCTCTTCGCGATACAGAACAGCGTTTGCGTGAAAAAGTAGAAGTTACAAAGAAATCATGGAAAGAAAAGCAGGGACAAGAGAACTCAGAGGTATCTGTAGATGATATCGCAATGGTCGTTTCCAGCTGGACGGGAGTGCCTGTTTCGAAAATTGCTCAAACGGAGACAGATAAGCTTCTGAATATGGAACAATTGCTCCACTCTCGCGTGATCGGACAGGATGAAGCGGTTGTCGCTGTAGCAAAAGCAGTGAGACGTGCGCGTGCTGGCCTGAAAGATCCGAAGCGTCCAATCGGCTCCTTTATCTTCTTGGGTCCAACAGGGGTTGGTAAAACGGAGCTTGCAAGAGCACTCGCTGAGTCTATTTTCGGTGATGAAGAAGCAATGATCCGTATTGATATGTCTGAATACATGGAGAAACACTCTACATCCAGACTTGTTGGGTCACCTCCAGGCTATGTGGGCTATGATGAAGGTGGACAGCTGACTGAAAAAGTGAGAAGAAAACCTTATTCTGTCGTTCTTTTAGACGAGATTGAAAAGGCGCATCCAGATGTATTTAATATCTTACTGCAAGTGTTAGAAGATGGTCGTCTGACTGATTCTAAAGGGCGTACCGTTGACTTTAGAAATACGATTTTGATCATGACATCAAACGTTGGAGCTAGTGAGCTGAAGCGCAATAAATATGTTGGCTTTAACGTGCAGGATGAAAGTCAAAATTACAAGGATATGAAAGGCAAAGTGATGGGCGAGTTGAAACGTGCGTTTAGACCTGAGTTTATCAACCGTATTGATGAAATCATTGTCTTCCACTCGCTTGAGAAGAAACATCTAAAAGAGATCGTGTCTCTCATGTCTGATCAATTGACAAAACGATTAAAAGAACAAGACCTATCAATTGAATTGACGGAAGCAGCAAAAGCGAAGATTGCCGACGAAGGAGTAGATCTTGAGTACGGTGCGCGTCCGTTAAGAAGAGCGATTCAAAAGCATGTAGAAGATCGACTTTCTGAAGAGCTTCTGAAGGGGAATATTGAAAAAGGTCAACATATCGTATTAGATGTGGAAGATGGAGAGATTGTCGTAAAAGCGACGGCTGCTACGAACTAATATAGTAAGAAAAAAGTGTGAGGCATACCAGTAAGGTGTATGCCTCCCTTTACTTATTTTCTGACCAGTATAAGGAGTTGTATTCTTCAATCTATGGCTAAGACAAAATCAAAATTTATATGCCAATCGTGCGGTTATGAGTCAGCCAAATGGATGGGGAAATGTCCAGGCTGCGGCACGTGGAACAGTATGACAGAAGAGGTCGTTCGCAAAGAGCCGGCAAACCGTCGAAGTGCTTTTAATCATTCTGTTCAAACCATTCAAAAACCTTCACCTATATCTGCAATTGAAACATCCGAAGAACCCCGAATTAAAACAAATTTAGAAGAATTTAACCGAGTATTAGGAAGTGGAATTGTCAAAGGTTCTCTTGTTCTCATCGGCGGAGATCCTGGGATTGGGAAGTCTACATTGTTATTACAAGTATCAGCACAGCTCTCAGACAAAAATCAGAATGTGTTATACATATCTGGTGAGGAGTCCATTAAACAAACGAAGCTAAGAGCGGACCGTCTTGGCATTGAAAGCGCCTCTTTACATGTTTTGGCTGAAACCGATATGGAGTATATAACGTCTGCTATACAGGAGATGAAACCTGCTTTTGTTGTGGTGGATTCGATTCAAACCGTTTACCAAAGCGATATCACGTCAGCTCCCGGCTCTGTATCTCAAGTTAGAGAATGTACAGCGCAGCTGATGAAGATTGCCAAGACAAACGGTATTCCTATTTTTATCGTTGGTCACGTGACCAAAGAAGGCTCGATCGCAGGTCCACGCCTTTTAGAGCATATGGTGGACACAGTTCTTTATTTTGAAGGCGAGCGTCATCATACGTTTCGTATCTTACGGGCGGTCAAAAACCGATTTGGTTCAACGAATGAATTGGGAATTTTTGAAATGAGAGAGGAAGGGCTCACGGAAGTATTAAACCCATCAGAAATCTTTTTAGAAGAGCGGTCGGCAGGTGTATCTGGTTCGTGTGTTGTTGCCTCAATGGAAGGAACAAGACCCGTACTTGTCGAGATACAGGCATTAATTTCCCCGACAAGCTTTGGGAATCCGCGAAGAATGGCCACTGGCCTTGATCATAATCGAGTATCGCTGCTCATGGCAGTTTTAGAAAAACGCGTGGGGCTGCTGCTGCAAAACCAAGATGCCTATTTAAAGGTCGCAGGCGGTGTGAAGCTTGACGAACCGGCGATTGACTTGGCTATTGCCGTCAGTATTGCATCAAGCTTTAAAGATGCAGCGCCGCATCAAGCGGATTGCTTTATAGGAGAGGTCGGTCTGACGGGAGAAGTCAGAAGAGTATCAAGAATTGAACAGCGAGTGCAGGAAGCTGCAAAACTAGGATTTAAGCGAATGTTTATTCCTCAGGCGAATATAGACGGATGGAAAAAGCCGAGAGGGATTGAGTTAGTTGGTGTAGAAAATGTAGCGGAGGCACTTCGAATTTCACTAGGGGGATCATAGAAATGGAAAAAGAGAAAAAAGGAGCGAGAGAACTCGATCTCTTAGATATTGTACAGTTTGTGGCACCAGGAACACCTCTGCGGGCAGGGATTGAAAACGTCCTGAGAGCCAATACTGGCGGGCTCATTGTTGTTGGTTATAATGACAAAGTAAAGAGTGTGGTAGATGGAGGATTTCACATTAATTCTGCCTTCTCCCCAGCACATTTATATGAATTGGCGAAGATGGATGGGGCCATTATTCTTAGCGATTCTGGTCAAAAAATCTTGTATGCGAATACACAGCTGATGCCAGATGCAACCATTCATTCATCGGAAACAGGCATGAGGCACCGGACGGCTGAACGTGTAGCAAAGCAGACAGGCTGCTTAATCATTGCTATTTCTGAACGGAGGAACGTCATTACCTTATACCAAGGGAATCGTCGTTATACGCTGAAAGATATTGGCTTTATTTTAACAAAGGCCAATCAAGCCATTCAAACACTTGAGAAATATAAAACGATTTTAGATCACGCCATTTCTGCGTTAAGTGCTCTAGAATTTGAAGAGCTTGTGACCTTTGGTGATGTATTATCCGTGCTGCACCGCTACGAAATGGTACTCAGAATCAAAAATGAAATCAATATGTATATCAAAGAGCTCGGAACAGAGGGACACTTGATCCGTCTGCAAGTCAATGAATTGATTACAGATATGGAGCAGGAAGCAGCTTTATTTATTAAAGATTACGTGAAAGAAAAGATTAAAGATCCGTATGTGCTGCTTAAACAACTTCAAGATATGTCGAGCTTTGAGCTTTTAGATGATTCCATTCTGTACAAGTTACTTGGATATCCAGCTTCTACAAATATTGACGAATATGTGTACACAAGAGGATACAGATTGCTCCATAAAATCCCTAGACTGCCAATGCCAATCGTCGAAAATGTGGTTGAAGCATTCGGTGTGCTAGATCGAATTATGGAAGCAGATGTACAAGAATTGGATGAAGTAGAAGGAATTGGAGAAGTAAGAGCGAAAAAGATAAAAAAAGGATTAAAAAGGTTACAAGAAAAACATTACATTGACCGTCAGCTTTAAGAAGAGAAATTTTTCTCTATTACGGTTAAAAATGGATGAATATGGGTATATTAATGATGGTTTTGTTTTCTGTTGCTCATGATAGGAAACTTAAACATATATTAATGTCAGATGAAGGTGGATTGACAGATGAAAAATAAAGGAGGTGAAGGTATGTTAAAAAGAATCGTTCAGGCGTTTTTTATCATTTTGGGTGCAGTTGTGGGGATTTTTATCATTCCAGAGTTATTTCTGCTTTTAAATGTAAAGGACATACCTTTCATAACAAATGCTTACTCTTCAGCACTAATAGGAGCCGTTGTGTTCTTCATCATTGGTAAATGGTGCACAGGTTATGTGGTAAATTGGGTGAAATGGATCGAGGATTCTCTATTGAAGGCGCCTCTTCCTGATCTTATATCTGGAAGTTTCGGATTAGTATTTGGACTTATTCTAGCATATC
Source organism: Bacillus sp. Je.9.29.b (assembly GCF_051129925.1). NCBI lineage: Bacteria > Bacillati > Bacillota > Bacilli > Caryophanales > Bacillaceae > Bacillus > Bacillus sp. Je.9.29.b. The sequence continues at coordinate 54,035 of NZ_JBCPSO010000011.1, read as the reverse complement.
TTATTGTAAACGTGATCCCGCTAAACAATATCCCATATCATATTTTTGGTACCATTATTCCGATTTTCCTGGCTTTCTTTTTAGGATACCTTGGATTTCAGGTAGGCTTTAAGAAGAAGGATGAAATGATAGGGCTGTTCTCCCGATCTGCAAAGGTCACAAAGAAAAAGGGAGCAGCTGATGATGAACCTGAAATAGAAGATAAAAAGCTGAAAATTTTAGACACAAGTGTTATCATTGATGGAAGAATCGCAGATATTTGCCAAACTGGATTTTTAGAAGGTGTCATGGTCATTCCTCAATTTGTACTCGAGGAATTACAGCATATTGCAGACTCTTCAGATGTATTAAAGAGAAATAGAGGCCGAAGAGGTCTAGATATTTTAAATCGTATTCAAAAAGAATTGGATATCAAAGTTGAAATTTACGAAGGTGACTTCGAAGACATTCAAGAGGTTGATAGCAAGCTTGTGAAGCTGGCGAAATTAACTTCAGGTGTTGTTGTGACCAATGATTTTAATTTAAATAAAGTATGCGAACTTCAAAAAGTAGCAGTGTTAAACATCAATGATCTAGCCAATGCCGTTAAACCGGTTGTACTGCCTGGGGAAGAAATGAAGGTACAGGTCATCAAAGATGGAAAAGAGCATAACCAAGGTGTTGCTTACTTAGATGACGGTACGATGATTGTGGTCGAAGAAGGACGCAATTACATTGGAAAAGACATTGACGTGCTCGTCACAAGTGTGCTGCAGACTGCTGCTGGAAGAATGATTTTTGCGAAGCCAAAACTTCTGGAGAAGGCGCTCTAAAGGGAGAACGAACATGTATTATGAAGTAGTTATTCCGGCTGCGGGGCAGGGGAAACGAATGAAGGCCGGCCGTAATAAGCTTTTTATTGAGCTGAAAAGAATGCCGGTCATCATTCATACACTAAAGGTGTTTGACGCTCATGCGCAATGCAAACGCATGATCCTAGCGATCAATGAAGAGGAGCGTCAAGACTTTGAAAGGCTACTCAAGGTACACGCTTTTCAAACGCCTGTTTCACTTGTCACTGGCGGTGAAGAACGTCAGCAAAGTGTATACGAAGGATTAAAGGCTGTGAAAGATGCGGACATCGTGCTTGTTCATGATGGAGCAAGGCCTTTTATTAAGCATACACAGATTGACTTGCTCGTTAAAGCAGCGATTGAAAAAGGCTCCGCGGTTGTAGCGGTACCAGTGAAAGACACAATCAAACGCGTTCAAGAAGGCAAAGTGGAACAAACCATTGAACGTCAGAGCTTGTGGGCAGTCCAGACCCCACAAGCTTTTCGTCATTCTATTTTAAAAGAGGCGCATGAATATGCGGAGCGGACAGGCTTCCTTGGAACAGACGACGCCAGTCTTGTTGAACAATTACAAGGTGAGAATGTGTATATTGTCCAAGGAGACTATACCAATATTAAGCTGACAACACCGGATGATTTATTGGTTGCCAAGGCAATTATGGATGCGGAAAGAGGGTACTAGATCATGTTGAGAATAGGACAAGGCTTTGATGTACATCAATTAACAGAGGGAAGACCTCTGATTATCGGCGGGGTCACCATTCCTTATGAAAAGGGACTGCTAGGGCATTCAGACGCTGACGTACTGCTTCACACAGTGGCAGATGCATGCCTGGGTGCGATTGCTGAAGGAGATATCGGCAGACATTTCCCAGACACAGATCCTGAGTTTAAGGATGCAGATTCTTTTAAATTATTGCAGCATGTGTGGGCACTTGTGAAAGAAAAGGGCTACACACTTGTGAATATTGACTGCACAATCATGGCGCAAAAGCCAAAAATGGCACCTTATATTCAACCAATGTGTGAGAAAATTGCAGAAGCGCTTGAGGCAGATGTCACACAGGTGAATGTCAAAGCAACAACGACAGAGAAACTCGGATTTACAGGAAGAGGAGAAGGAATTGCCTCTCAGGCAACAGTGCTTCTTCAGAAAAAGTAAAATCCATTTTGATGAGAATAGGTTTTGATGATAAAATACGTTTATAAAAAATTGGTGTCAGACAACATGATGCAGATGAAAGGAAGTTAAACTCATGGGAAATGAAGTGCGTGTTCGTTATGCACCGAGTCCAACTGGTCATTTACATATTGGGAATGCTAGAACGGCTCTTTTCAACTATTTGTTCGCACGCAGCCAAGGCGGCAAATTTATTATTCGAATCGAGGATACGGACCAAAAGCGTAATGTAGAAGGCGGGGAGGAAAGCCAGCTTCGCCACCTGAAATGGCTCGGTATTGATTGGGATGAGAGCATTGATAAAGATGGCGGTTACGGTCCTTACAGACAATCAGAGCGTAATGATATTTACAAGAAATATTATGACGAACTGTTAGAGAAGGACTTGGCGTATAAGTGCTATTGTACGGCTGAAGAGCTAGAGGCAGAGCGTGAAGCACAAATCGCCCGCAGCGAAATGCCTCGATATTCTGGTAAATGCAGTCATTTATCAAAAGAAGAAGAGGACAAACTGATTGCTGAAGGAAGAGAGCCAAGTATCCGCTTCCGAGTGCCAAAAGGAGAAATCATCAAATTTGACGACATGGTCAAAGGCGATATTTCATTTGAAACAGACGGCATCGGTGACTTTGTTATTGTGAAGAAAGATGGCACGCCAACTTATAACTTTGCCGTAGCAGTGGATGATCATTTGATGAAAATGACTCACGTTCTTCGCGGAGAAGATCATATTTCAAATACCCCTAAACAAATCATGATTTTTAATGCATTTGGCTGGGATGTTCCGCTATTCGGACATATGACGCTGATTGTGAACGAAAACCGCAAGAAATTAAGTAAACGTGATGAATCAATTATTCAATTCATCGAGCAATATAAGAATTTAGGCTATTTACCTGAAGCCCTGTTTAACTTCATTGCATTACTTGGATGGTCTCCAGTAGGCGAAGAAGAACTGTTTACAAAAGAGCAATTCATCGACATTTTCGATGTAAACCGACTTTCTAAGTCACCAGCTCTATTCGATATGCATAAACTAAAATGGGTGAACAACCAATACGTGAAAGCACTTGATCTTGATCAGGTTGTGGCACTAACACTTCCACATCTTCAAAAAGCAGGCAAGGTAAGTGAGCAGCTGACTGAAGAAGAAAACACGTGGGTACGCAAACTTATTTCTCTGTATCACGAACAATTAAGCTACGGGGCAGAAATTGTTGAGTTAACAGAGTTGTTCTTTAAGGAGCAAATTGAGTATAATCAAGAGGCAAAGGAAGTTCTAGCAGAGGAGCAAGTACCAGAAGTGATGGCATCTTTTGCAGGTCAGCTTGAACAGCTTGAGTCTTTCACACCTGATGAAATCAAGGCTGCCATTAAAGCGGTACAAAAAGAAACAGGGCATAAAGGCAAGAAACTATTCATGCCGATTCGTGTGGCTGTCACAGGACAAACGCATGGCCCAGAACTTCCGCAAAGTATTGAATTACTAGGTAAAGAAACGGTATTAAACCGCATTAAACAAATATAAGGAAATCGTTGCGAGGGAGAAGTACAATGTACTCGTCCATCACAGAAAGAGTCTCCACCGGCTGAAAGAGACTTATGGGCAGACGTTGGAAATGCACCCTCAAGACCCTTGAGGAACACGTACGTTAGTATGCAAGGGCGGTACCCTCCGTTATGGGATTAAGTTGAGAAGGCTGAAAGATAAGTAGCTTTCTAAACAGAGTGGAACCGCGTTTTCAAAACGTCTCTGTCATTTGGCAGAGGCGTTTTTTATTTGTCCAAAAAAAGAGAGCAAGTCCTAAGAGAGATTCATGGGGAAGAACGGGGGGAGCATGTGTTTTTCAAAATGCTGAAAGAAGATATTGATACTGTGTTTGATCAAGATCCTGCTGCTAGAAGCTATATTGAAGTAGTGCTAACCTATTCAGGGCTTCATGCGATTTGGGCTCACCGTATTGCGCACGCATTTTATAAGCGGAAGCTGTATTTTATTGCGCGGATCATTTCTCAGGTCAGCCGTTTTTTCACAGGGGTGGAAATTCATCCGGCGGCAACCATTGGCAGGCGGTTCTTCATTGATCACGGCATGGGCGTCGTGATCGGGGAAACATGTGAAATTGGAGACAACGTCACTGTTTTCCAAGGCGTGACATTAGGGGGAACAGGGAAAGAAAAGGGAAAGCGGCATCCGACCATTTTAGACGATGCCCTCATTGCGACAGGTGCCAAGGTGCTTGGTTCCATTACAGTTGGAAAAGGAGCCAAGATTGGAGCGGGGTCGGTCGTGTTAAAGGACGTACCCGACCATTCCACCGTTGTCGGTATACCTGGGCGAGTCGTCGTTCAAAATGGAAAGAAAATCAATCGTGATCTCAATCATCAAGATTTGCCAGATCCAATTTCCGATCGTTTCAAAGAATTGGAACGAGAAATGGAAAAGCTAAAAGGTGAGCTGGCTTCATTGAGCAGAAAGGAAGAACAATCATGACAATCAATATTTATAATACATTGACACGTAAGAAGGAAGAATTTGTCCCGCTTGAGCCAGGAAAGGTCAAGATGTATGTGTGCGGACCAACCGTTTATAACTACATTCATATCGGGAATGCTAGACCTGCTATTGTTTATGACACTGTACGTAAGTATTTAGAATACAGCGGTTACGATGTGAACTTTGTATCAAACTTTACAGATGTGGATGATAAACTCATCAAAGCAGCCAACGAACTCGGAGAAGATGTGCCGACAATTGCTGACCGGTTTATCCAAGCCTACTTCGAAGACGTCAGTGCGCTCGGCTGCAAAAAAGCAGACCTTCACCCGCGAGTGACGGAAAATATGGATGATATCATTGCGTTTATTGCGACATTGATTGAAAAAGGCTACGCCTATGAAGCAGATGGTGACGTGTATTACAGCACACGCTCATTTGAAGGTTATGGAAAGCTTTCTCACCAATCAATTGATGAGCTGAAGACAGGTGCTCGTATTCGTGTAGGTGAAAAGAAACGAGATGCGCTGGACTTTGCTCTTTGGAAGGCTGCAAAGGATCAGGAAATCTCTTGGGATAGCCCGTGGGGCAAAGGACGCCCAGGCTGGCACATCGAATGCTCGGCAATGGTCAAAAAATATTTAGGTGATACGATCGACATTCATGCTGGCGGACAGGATTTAACATTCCCTCACCATGAGAATGAAATTGCCCAATCTGAGGCTTTGACAGGGAAGCCTTTTGCGAAGTATTGGATGCATAACGGGTATATTAATATCGATAATGAAAAAATGTCAAAATCACTTGGCAACTTTGTGCTGGTGCATGACATTGTGAAAGAACAAGATCCTGATGTGCTCCGCTTCTTTATGTTGTCGGTTCACTATCGTCACCCAATTAACTACTCAATGGATTTATTAGAAAGTACAAAGAGTGCGTTTAACCGACTCAAGACATCGTATGCGAATTTACATCATCGTCTAGAGAGCAGCACAAATATCACGGAAGACAATGCTGAATGGCTGGCAAAAATTGAAGAGCAGCGTGCGACATTTATTTCTGAAATGAACGATGACTTCAATACGGCAAATGCGATCTCTGTTTTATTCGAATTAGCGAAACAGGCGAATTATTATATGGAAAATGATCATACTTCGGAGGAAGTGATCAAGGCATTTATCGGCTTGTTCCAAGAAATTACGTCTGTTCTCGGCTTCTCATTAGAAGAAAAGCACACGCTTGACGAAGAGGTAGAAGCGTTAATTGAAAAACGCAATGAAGCTAGAAGAAATCGTGACTTTGCCCTATCTGATCAAATTCGTGATCAATTAAAGAACATGAATATTGTGTTGGAGGACACTCCTCAAGGTACTCGCTGGAAAAGAGGAGAATAGGCAATGTTGAATTTTGAAAAGCTGAAAGACGGTAAACAGCTGAACGGACTTGCGCTGGCTTATATAGGTGATGCCATTTTTGAAGTATATGTGAGGCATCACCTCCTCCAAACGGGGGCGACAAAACCAAATGAGCTGCACAAACGAGCAAGCAAAATTGTTTCAGCTAAATCACAGGCTGCTATTTTATTTACGCTTCAGCAGCAAGGCTTTTTCACTGAAGCAGAAGAAGCGGTGCTGAAAAGAGGAAGAAACGCAAAATCAGGCACAGTGCCTAAAAACACAGACGTTCAAACGTATCGTTATAGTACAGCGTTTGAAGCGCTTATGGGTTATTTATTTATCGAAAAGCAGGACGAACGCTTAGAAGAGCTGATTGGTCAGGCGATTGAAATCGGAACGTCAGGGAGGAAGACAAATGAGTCAGCAACATGATTATGTCATTGGGAAAAATGCAGTGATTGAGACACTGAAGTCAGATCGGGAGTTATACAAGCTCTGGATGGCAGAAAACACTGTAAAAGGACAAGCCCAGCAGGTCATTGAACTCGCTAAAAAGCAAAATATCACCATTCAGTATGTTCCGAGGAAAAAGCTTGATCAAATGGTTACAGGTCAGCACCAGGGAATCGTTGCACAAGTAGCAGCATATGAATATGCAGAATTAGATGATCTGTATCAAATCGCTGAAAAGCGGAATGAACAGCCTTTCTTTCTGATTTTAGATGAAATTGAAGACCCGCATAATTTAGGATCTATTATGCGTACGGCAGATGCTGTAGGTGCACACGGGATTGTCATTCCGAAAAGGAGAGCGGTCGGTCTAACAACAACAGTTGCTAAGGCATCCACTGGAGCAATTGAGCATATTCCTGTTGCAAAAGTGACCAATCTTTCAAGAGCCCTTGATGAAATGAAAGAAAGAGGAATCTGGGTTGCGGGAACAGATGCGTCTGCTAAACAGGATTACAGACAATTTGATGGTACAATGCCGCTGGCTCTTGTGATTGGCAGTGAAGGAAAAGGAATTGGCCGATTGATTAAGGAAAAGTGTGATTTTCTGATTAAACTGCCTATGGCCGGGAAGGTTACTTCGTTAAACGCATCAGTTGCGGCTGGTCTATTGATGTATGAAGTGTATCGAAAACGTTATCCGTTAGGAGAATAGAGATGGATATCCTCTTAGTCGATGGATACAACATGATAGGTGCATGGCCTCAGCTGCAGCACTTAAAGGAAAACAGCTTTGAAGAAGCCAGAGACGTGCTGATTCAACATTTAGCAGAATATCAAGCATACACAGGGTATCGAGTCATTGTCGTATTCGATGCCCATATGGTCAAAGGAATTGAAAAGAAGCGGACTAACCACCGAGTAGAGGTCATCTTTACAAGAGAGAATGAAACGGCGGATGAGCGGATTGAAAAGCTGGCGCAGGATTTGAATAATATCCGGACGCAAATTCATGTGGCAACCTCAGATTTTACGGAACAATGGGCTATTTTTGGACAAGGAGCTCTTCGGAAGTCGGCTCGTGAGCTTTTAAGAGAGATTGAAGTGATAGAACGAAAGATTGAAACGAGGGTCAAAAAGATTACTTCTGATAAACCAGCATCTAAGATTGAATTGTCAGAAGATGTATTGAAAACGTTTGAAAAATGGCGGCGCGGGAATCTGGAATAGCTTGACGATATTTCAACCATTAATGTATAATATTTCTATCTAGGTGCGGTCGGGGGGATCGAAGTGAATCTAAACAACAGCAAGGGTAAGTCCATCAGAGAGCAATTTTGCCAGTTGGAAGATGAACAAGTCATTGAAAGGGTTCATGTCGGAGATAGTGATGCGCTAGATTATTTAATAACGAAATACCGCAATTTTGTACGTGCGAAAGCAAGATCTTATTTCTTGATAGGAGCGGATCGAGAGGACATTGTCCAAGAGGGAATGATCGGACTTTATAAGTCTATCCGCGATTTCAGAGAGGACAAGCTTACTTCATTTAAGGCTTTTGCAGAATTATGTATTACCCGCCAAATTATCACCGCAATTAAAACAGCTACTCGCCAAAAACATATCCCGTTAAATTCCTATGTATCATTAGACAAGCCGATCTACGATGAAGAATCGGACAGAACATTATTGGATGTCATTTCCGGCGCTAAAGCGCTTAACCCAGAAGACTTAATCATTAGCAAAGAAGAATTTGATGATATCGAAATGAAGATGGGTGAACTGCTAAGCGAGCTGGAAAGAAAGGTACTTGTGCTTTATCTTGATGGCAGATCCTATCAAGAGATTTCTGAAGATTTAAATCGTCATGTGAAATCAATTGATAACGCACTCCAAAGAGTAAAGAGAAAATTAGAGAAATATTTAGAGCTTCGCGAGATTAGTCTCTAATCAAACCTATATTGACAGCTTTTTCGACACTGTGATAAGGTACTAATGAAATGATGTCGAGAAAATAGGTGTAAATATGAGGAAAAAGATTACTCTAGCCTGTAAAGACTGCGGAAGCCGCAATTATACGACAATGAAAAGTGTTGCTTCAGCAGCTGAAAGATTAGAAGTTAAGAAATATTGCAAGACTTGTAATTCACATAAAACACATTTAGAAACGAAGTAAGATTTGCGTTCTTTAATCTGTGGAGGTCTTTTACATGCGTATTATCAGTTTCTTAAAAAGTGTCGGAAAAGAAATGAAAAAGGTCAGCTGGCCAAAGAAGAACGAAATGGTCCGCTACACAATCACTGTTATTTTAACAGTCGTGTTCTTTGCCATCTTTTTCTCTTTTCTTGATATAGGAATCTCACAATTAATCGAATTAATTCATTAATACTTGAATAATGGTCTGCTGAACGTGCTATAATAGATCATAATATGACTTGCCAAAAAACCCGTTTTACGGGTTTTTTCAATTGCTTGAAAATATTTACCGGTACTCGAGATTCGTCAAATAGACATTATGAAATGTGGGGAGGGAAGGACTAAATAGTCCTGAACGAAAATGGAAAAGAATTGGTATGTTGTGCATACGTACTCTGGCTATGAAAACAAAGTAAAAGCGAACTTGGAAAAGCGTGTTGAATCAATGGGCATGCAGGATAAAATCTTCCGCGTCGTCGTACCAGAAGAAGAAGAAACCGATATTAAAAATGGTAAGAAAAAAGTCGTCAAAAAGAAAGTGTTCCCTGGCTATGTCCTAGTGGAAATCGTGATGACTGACGACTCTTGGTATGTCGTTCGTAATACACCGGGTGTCACTGGATTCGTTGGATCAGCTGGATCAGGATCAAAGCCGACTGCGCTGCTGCCAGGCGAAGCCGAAACCATTCTGAAGAGAATGGGTCTTGAAGAACGCAAAACAGAAATCGACTTTGAACTGAAAGAAACAGTTAAGGTCATCGATGGACCATTTGCTAACTTCACTGGCTCCATTGAAGAAATTGACTACGATAAAAGCAAAGTCAAAGTATTCGTTAATATGTTTGGTAGAGAAACACCTGTTGAACTTGAGTTCACGCAGATCGATAAATTGTAATTTAAAAGAGCTTGAAATGAGTGTATAGAAGTGGTAATATAGCAAAGGTACGTCTTGAGTTCACTCAAGATCGCTAGCTAGTTATTTCGTCATTCATATAAAGAATGAAGTTGTTGAGTGGGAGGGGGATTCCCCTATTACCACATCACGGACTTTAAGGAGGTGTGTCTCGTGGCTAAAAAAGTAGTTAAAGTTGTTAAATTGCAAATTCCTGCTGGAAAAGCTAACCCAGCTCCACCAGTTGGACCTGCACTAGGTCAAGCCGGTGTTAATATCATGGGATTCTGTAAGGAGTTTAACGCTCGTACAGCTGACCAAGCTGGTCTTATCATTCCTGTTGAAATTTCGGTTTTTGAAGACCGTTCATTTACATTTATTACTAAAACTCCACCTGCTGCAGTTTTACTTAAAAAAGCAGCTGGTATTGAGTCTGGTTCTGGTGAACCTAACCGTAATAAAGTGGCAACTGTTAAGCGTGATAAAGTACGCGAAATCGCGGAAACAAAAATGCCTGACTTAAACGCTGCTAGCGTTGAATCAGCTATGCGCATGGTTGAAGGTACTGCACGCAGTATGGGTATTGTCATCGAAGATTAATTTTTTGTCTTGTTGGGTTGCGAGTTTGGTTTTGACAAGTTCGCAACCCTTATTCGTGGGAGGTTATTCCGCTAAAACCACATAAGGAGGATTTTTATAATGGCTAAAAAAGGTAAAAAGTATGTAGAAGCTGCTAAGCTGATCGATCGTACGAAAGCGTATGATGTAGCTGAAGCTGTTTCTCTTACAAAAAAAGCAAATACAGCTAAATTTGATGCGACTGTAGAAGTTGCTTTTCGTTTGGGCGTAGACCCTCGTAAAAACGATCAACAAATCCGCGGTGCAGTTGTACTTCCTAACGGAACTGGTAAAACTCAACGCGTTCTTGTGTTCGCTAAAGGCGAAAAAGCAAAAGAAGCAGAAGCTGCTGGAGCAGACTACGTTGGAGATTCTGATTACATCACTAAAATCCAACAAGGCTGGTTCGAATTCGATGTAATCGTTGCGACACCTGACATGATGGGTGAAGTTGGTAAGATCGGTCGTGTACTTGGACCAAAAGGTCTTATGCCAAACCCTAAAACAGGAACTGTAACGTTCGAAGTTGAAAAGGCAATCAATGAAATCAAAGCTGGTAAAGTAGAATACCGCGTTGATAAAGCTGGTAACATCCACGCGCCAATCGGAAAGGTTTCTTTCGAGGACGAAAAGCTTGTTGAGAACTTTGCAACAATCTATGACACAATCCTTAAAGCAAAACCTGCAGCGGCTAAAGGTGTATACGTGAAAAACGTTTCTGTTACATCTACTATGGGCCCTGGCGTGAAAGTGGATCCATCTTCTTTCTCTGCAAAATAATTCTTGACTTATGACAACCATTTTGATAATATCAAAATGTTGTAAAATAGAATAATGTCCATTTATACCGTAGACAGCAGGGGCCTTATGGCTTAAATAACCCGCCGAGGTGTATATGTCACAGTCTTACGTTAACGTATGCTTGTATATACAGCCTCCATGTCTTAATGGAGGCTTTTTATATGGAGAACCGTTCGTTAGGAACGTGATGGCCTGATCGGTATAAGTGTTACACAAAGAATGTACAGGAGGTGTAACCATGAGCAATGCAATCGATACTAAAAAAGTTGTCGTTGATGAAATTACTTCTAAATTTAAAGATAGTATGTCTACTGTCATTGTAGATTACCGCGGTCTTTCAGTTTCTGAAGTGACTGAACTTCGTAAACAGCTTCGTGAAGCTGGCGTAGAATTCAAAGTTTACAAAAACACTTTGACTCGCCGTGCAGTTGAACAAGTTGAACTAACGGGTTTAAACGATTTCTTAACAGGTCCAAACGCTATCGCATTCAGTAACGAAGATGTTATCGCACCTGCGAAAATCATCAACGAATTTGCGAAAAGCCACGAAGCTTTAGAAATCAAAGCTGGTGTCATCGAAGGAAACGTAGCGACTGTAGAAGAAGTGAAGGCTCTTGCGGAACTTCCGTCTCGCGAAGGCTTACTTTCTATGTTGCTTAGCGTTCTTCAAGCTCCAGTTCGTAACCTTGCTCTTGCTACTAAAGCAGTTGCAGATCAAAAAGAAGAACAAGGCGCTTAATGCGTACTTTACGTTTACGTAAAAAAACTTAAAATGGAGGAATTACAAATGGCTTTAAATATCGAAGAAATCATTGCTTCAGTTAAAGAAGCAACTGTACTTGAGTTAAACGACTTAGTAAAAGCAATCGAAGAAGAATTTGGCGTAACTGCTGCTGCTCCTGTAGCTGTAGCTGCTGGTGGCGGTGCTGCTGCTGAAGAAAAAACTGATTTTGATCTAGTACTTGCTGGTGCTGGAGACCAAAAAATTAAAGTTATCAAAGTGGTTCGTGAAATCACTGGTCTTGGCTTGAAAGAAGCTAAAGAACTTGTTGACAACACTCCAAAACCACTTAAAGAAGGTATTGCTAAAGAAGAAGCTGAAGAACTTAAAGCTAAGCTTGAAGAAGTTGGCGCTTCTGTAGAAGTTAAGTAATCTTCGCCTATCCTTTTGGGAAAGCTCGCTTTTACTGGCGGGCTTTTTCTTTTCTAATCTCCTGAAACGATTGAATCCAGAGGAGGTCCATTCACCATGAGTGACCACTATTATACGGAAAAGCCATCAGTAAAAAGCAATAAACAGACATGGGACTTCACCTTGAGAAACCGTACCTTTACTTTTACAAGTGACAGTGGAGTGTTTTCTAAGAAAGAAGTCGACTTTGGTTCAAGGCTTTTAATTGAAGCTTTCGAAGAACCTGATTTGGATGGCGATGTCTTAGATGTCGGTTGCGGTTATGGACCGATTGGCTTATCGTTAGCAAACGAAATGACTAGCCGTACCATTCATATGATTGATGTGAACGAAAGAGCAGTCGAACTTTCAAAGGAAAACGCTAAACATAATCGCATTGATAATGTTCGCATCTATCAAAGTGATTTGTTCTCGAATGTTCATTCCTCAGCTGCTTTTGCCTCTATACTGACCAATCCCCCAATACGGGCAGGGAAGAAAGTTGTACATGCGATCTTTGAAAAAAGTGCTGATCATTTATTGCCGGAAGGTGAGTTGTGGGTGGTTATTCAGAAAAAGCAAGGTGGACCATCTGCGATTGAAAAATTAGAGCAGCTCTTTGGAGAAGTCGAGGTTGTGTTGAAAAAAAAGGGCTACTATATAATCAAAGCTAAAAAAGTTTGACGCAGTTTCCTAGCTGTGTTAACATTATAAAATGCCAATGTGTATATTTTGCTTGATAGGCTTAAAAAACAACTATTTTGTATAAATTATGCATACTTGGGAAAACTAATAAAATCGGTATTTGTTTTTGGATGTGGTTTTCTTATTTTAGAAACCCTTTTTTCTTTTGTCTTGTAAAAGTATTTCTTTACTGACATTTGAAAGACAGAAATACTTTTTACACATATAATACGCATGATTTGAGGGGTGAATCAGTTGACAGGTCAACTAGTTCAGTATGGACGACACCGCCAGCGCAGAAGCTACGCACGCATAAGCGAAGTGTTAGAATTACCAAATCTCATTGAAATTCAAACCTCTTCTTATCAGTGGTTTCTTGATGAGGGTCTTAGAGAGATGTTTCAAGATATATCCCCAATTGAGGATTTTACTGGTAACCTTTCTCTTGAATTCATTGATTACAGCCTAGGGGATCCTAAGTATCCTGTAGCAGAATCAAAAGAACGTGATGTAACTTACTCTGCTCCACTAAGAGTAAAAGTTCGTTTAATTAACAAAGAAACTGGAGAAGTAAAAGACCAAGATGTGTTTATGGGTGATTTCCCAATCATGACAGACACAGGTACTTTTATCATTAATGGTGCGGAACGTGTAATCGTTTCTCAGTTAGTGCGTTCTCCAAGTGTATATTTCAGTGGTAAAGTAGACAAAAACGGTAAAAAAGGTTTTACTGCGACTGTCATTCCAAACCGTGGCGCATGGTTAGAATACGAAACTGATGCGAAGGATGTAGTCTATGTACGCATCGATCGCACACGTAAGTTGCCGGTTACGGTTCTTTTGCGTGCTCTCGGCTTCAGCTCTGATCAAGAGATTCTTGACCTCATTGGCGAGAATGAATACTTACGCAACACACTGGAAAAAGACAATACAGAGAATGCCGATAAAGCACTTCTCGAAATCTACGAGCGCCTCCGTCCTGGAGAGCCGCCAACTGTTGAAAATGCGAAAAGCTTGCTAGACTCTCGCTTCTTCGATCCGAAGAGATATGACCTAGCAAATGTTGGACGCTACAAGATTAATAAGAAGCTTCATATTAAAAATAGACTGTTCAATCAAAAATTGGCTGAAACGCTAGTTGATCCTGAAACAGGTGAAATTCTAGCAGAAAAAGGTCAAATTTTAGACAGAAGAGTTCTTGATAAAGTTCTTCCATACTTAGAAAACGGCATCGGATTTAGAAAGCTTTATCCTAATGGTGGCGTAGTAGAAGATGAAGTAGAACTTCAATCTATTAAGATTTATGCACCGACTGATCAAGAAGGCGAGCAAGTGATCAACGTGATTGGAAATGCATATGTAGAGGAAGCTGTGAAAAACATCACGCCTTCTGACATCATTGCATCAATCAGTTACTTCTTCAACCTTCTTCATGGTGTAGGTGACACAGATGATATCGACCACCTTGGTAACCGTCGTCTGCGTTCTGTAGGTGAACTTCTGCAAAACCAATTCCGTATTGGTTTAAGCAGAATGGAGCGTGTTGTTCGTGAAAGAATGTCGATTCAAGACACAAACACGATCACACCTCAGCAGCTGATCAACATTCGTCCTGTGATCGCTTCTATCAAAGAGTTCTTTGGTAGCTCTCAGCTTTCTCAGTTCATGGATCAAACAAACCCGCTTGCTGAATTGACGCACAAACGTCGTCTGTCAGCGCTTGGACCGGGTGGTTTGACACGTGAGCGTGCAGGAATGGAAGTTCGTGACGTTCACTACTCTCACTATGGACGTATGTGTCCGATCGAAACACCAGAGGGTCCAAACATTGGTTTGATCAACTCTCTATCTTCATTTGCAAAAGTGAATCGCTTCGGATTTATCGAAACACCTTACCGCCGGGTTGATCCTGAGACTGGTAAAGTAACACCGAGAATCGATTACTTAACTGCTGATGAAGAGGATAACTACGTAGTAGCACAAGCGAACGCTCAGTTAGCTGATGATGGTTCGTTTATCGATGATAATATCATTGCTCGTTTCAGAGGGGAAAACACCGTTGTTCCTCGAAACCGCGTTGACTACATGGACGTTTCGCCAAAGCAGGTTGTTTCTGCAGCGACAGCATGTATCCCATTCTTAGAAAACGATGACTCTAACCGTGCTCTAATGGGAGCGAACATGCAGCGTCAGGCTGTGCCTTTGATGCAGCCAGAATCACCGATTGTTGGTACAGGTATGGAGTACGTATCAGGTAAAGACTCTGGTGCTGCTGTCATCTGCCGCTACCCAGGTGTTGTAGAACGTGTAGAAGCAAAAAATATTTGGGTTCGCCGTTATGAAGACGTTGACGGACAACAAGTCAAAGGAAACCTTGACAAATACAGCCTGCTGAAATTTGTCCGCTCTAACCAAGGGACTTGCTACAACCAGCGTCCTATCGTAAGTGTTGGAGATGAAGTCGTTAAAGGGGAAATCCTTGCAGACGGTCCTTCTATGGAAAAAGGTGAATTGGCTCTAGGACGTAACGTCATGGTCGGCTTCATGACTTGGGACGGTTACAACTACGAGGATGCGATCATCATGAGTGAGCGCCTTGTAAAAGATGACGTCTACACGTCTATTCATATTGAAGAATATGAATCAGAAGCTCGTGATACAAAGCTTGGACCTGAAGAAATCACTCGTGATATTCCAAACGTTGGGGAAGATGCTTTACGCAACCTTGACGAGCGCGGAATTATCCGTATTGGTGCAGAAGTAAAAGACGGAGACCTTCTTGTAGGTAAAGTAACGCCTAAAGGTGTAACTGAACTAACAGCTGAAGAACGTCTATTACATGCAATCTTCGGTGAAAAGGCTCGTGAAGTTCGTGATACGTCACTACGTGTTCCACACGGCGGCGGCGGAATTATCCACGATGTAAAAGTCTTCAACCGTGAAGATGGAGATGAATTACCTCCAGGTGTAAACCAATTAGTCCGCGTATACATCGTTCAGAAGCGTAAGATTTCTGAAGGTGACAAAATGGCCGGACGACATGGTAACAAAGGGGTTATCTCTAAAATCCTTCCAGAAGAAGATATGCCTTATCTTCCAGACGGAACACCGATCGATATCATGTTGAACCCTCTAGGGGTACCATCTCGTATGAACATCGGTCAGGTACTTGAGCTTCATATGGGTATGGCTGCACGTTACCTCGGCATCCACATTGCGTCACCAGTATTTGATGGTGCGCGCGAGGAAGATGTTTGGGAAACGCTTGAAGAAGCAGGTATGTCCCGTGATGCGAAAACAGTCCTTTATGACGGTCGAACTGGTGAACCATTCGACAACCGTGTATCTGTCGGAATCATGTACATGATCAAACTGGCTCACATGGTTGACGATAAACTTCACGCTCGTTCAACTGGACCATACTCACTTGTTACGCAGCAGCCACTTGGCGGTAAAGCACAGTTTGGTGGTCAGCGTTTCGGAGAGATGGAAGTATGGGCACTTGAAGCTTACGGTGCAGCATATACACTTCAAGAGATCTTAACAGTTAAATCGGATGACGTTGTGGGGCGTGTGAAAACATACGAAGCCATCGTCAAAGGGGATAACGTACCTGAACCAGGTGTCCCTGAATCATTCAAAGTGTTAATCAAAGAACTTCAAAGTTTAGGTATGGATGTGAAAATCCTATCTGGCGATGAAGAAGAGATAGAAATGAGAGATTTAGAAGACGATGAGGAAACGAAGAAAGCAGACGGATTAGCGTTATCTAATGACGAAGAAGCTGCAGACCTCGCACCTGTCGATCTTGAACGTGACGCAGTCACAAAAGAATAGCAGAAACGATTAGAGCAAGTGACTAGGGTATAACCCGAAGATTAAAAGGGAGGTAGGCCCCTTGCTAGATGTGAACAATTTTGAGTATATGAACATCGGTCTCGCATCACCTGATAAAATCCGTTCTTGGTCTTTTGGTGAAGTGAAAAAGCCTGAAACGATTAACTATCGTACACTGAAACCTGAAAAAGATGGTCTCTTTTGTGAACGTATCTTCGGACCGCAAAAAGACTGGGAATGTCATTGTGGGAAGTATAAACGCGTTCGGTATAAGGGTGTTGTATGTGACCGTTGTGGTGTAGAAGTAACACGGGCAAAAGTCCGTCGTGAGAGAATGGGGCATATCGAACTGGCTGCCCCAGTTTCCCACATTTGGTATTTCAAAGGTATCCCAAGCCGTATGGGTCTTGTTCTTGATATGTCACCACGTGCGTTAGAAGAAGTGATTTACTTCGCTTCTTACGTCGTGACAGATCCGGGCAATACACCGCTTGAGAAGAAACAACTTCTTTCTGAGAAAGAATTCCGTGCTTATTTAGATAAATACGGTAATACATTCCAAGCGGCTATGGGTGCAGAAGCAATCAACAAACTTCTTCAAGATATCGATCTTGTAAAAGAAGTGGATACACTGAAAGAAGAGCTGAAAACTGCTCAAGGACAGCGCCGTACACGTGCGATCAAACGTCTTGAAGTGTTAGAAGCCTTCCGTAACTCAGGAAACAAACCATCTTGGATGATTCTTGATGTACTTCCGGTTATTCCGCCAGAATTACGTCCAATGGTTCAGCTTGATGGTGGACGTTTTGCTACTTCTGACTTGAACGACCTTTATCGTCGTGTCATCAACCGTAACAATCGTCTGAAGCGTTTATTAGATCTTGGCGCGCCAAGCATCATCGTTCAGAACGAGAAGCGTATGCTTCAAGAAGCTGTCGATGCCTTGATTGATAATGGACGTAGAGGCCGACCAGTAACAGGACCAGGAAATCGACCATTGAAATCTCTTTCTCACATGCTGAAAGGGAAACAAGGACGTTTCCGTCAAAACTTGCTTGGTAAACGTGTTGACTATTCTGGACGTTCCGTTATCGTCGTAGGACCACATTTGAAAATGTATCAGTGTGGACTTCCTAAAGAAATGGCTCTTGAATTATTCAAACCATTCGTGATGAAGGAGCTTGTTGAAAAAGGATTAGCTCACAATATCAAGAGTGCGAAGCGTAAAATTGAGCGCGTGCAGCCGGAAGTATGGGATGTTTTAGAATCAGTTATTCGTGAGCATCCAGTCTTACTAAACCGTGCACCGACTCTTCACAGACTTGGTATTCAAGCGTTTGAACCTACACTTGTGGAAGGACGCGCAATTCGTCTGCATCCACTTGTATGTACAGCCTACAACGCTGACTTTGACGGTGACCAAATGGCGGTTCACGTACCATTGTCTGCTGAAGCTCAAGCTGAAGCTCGTATCTTAATGCTTGCTGCTCAAAACATTTTGAACCCGAAAGATGGAAAACCAGTTGTTACGCCATCTCAGGATATGGTGCTTGGTAACTACTACCTTACACTTGAGCGCAAAGGTGCTATCGGAGAAGGTATGGTCTTCAAAGATACTGACGAAGCCCTTCTAGCTTATCAAAATGGTTATGTGCATCTTCATACACGTGTAGCTGTTGCAGCTAGCTCGTTGAAGAATGTGACATTCACTGATGAACAGCGTTCTAAATTGTTGATTACAACAGTTGGAAAACTGATCTTTAACGAAATCTTACCGGAATCATTCCCATACATGAATGAGCCGACAAAGAGCAATATTGAAGAAAAAACGCCTGATCGTTTCTTCCTTGAAAAAGGTGAGGATGTAAAAGCTGCGATCGAGAAACAAGAAATCAATGCGCCGTTCAAAAAAGGTATTTTAGGTAAAATCATTGCAGAAATCTTTAAGAGATTCCATATCACTGAGACATCTAAAATGCTTGACCGCATGAAAAATCTTGGTTTCAGATACTCTACTAAAGCCGGTATTACGGTTGGTGTGTCTGATATCGTCGTATTAGATGATAAGCAGCAAATTCTTGAAGAAGCACAAGCAAAAGTAGATAACGTCATGAAGCAATTCAGACGTGGTTTGATTACTGAAGAAGAGCGTTATGAGAGAGTTATTTCAATCTGGAGTTCTTCTAAAGATGTGATCCAAGGTAAACTGATGAAGTCCCTTGATGAAGTCAACCCAATCTACATGATGAGTGACTCTGGAGCGCGTGGTAACGCATCTAACTTCACTCAGCTGGCTGGTATGCGTGGTCTGATGGCCAACCCGGCTGGACGTATCATTGAACTTCCGATTAAATCTAGTTTCCGTGAAGGTTTAACCGTATTGGAATACTTTATTTCCACTCACGGTGCGCGTAAAGGTCTTGCCGATACAGCCCTTAAAACAGCTGACTCAGGTTACCTCACGCGTCGTCTCGTTGACGTTGCACAGGATGTCATTATCCGTGAAACAGATTGCGGTACAGACCGTGGAATCTTGGCGAAGTCTATTAAAGAAGGAAATGAAATTATTGAGAAACTTGAAGAACGTCTGATTGGACGTTTTGCAAGAAAACCAATTGTTCATCCTGAAACAGGCGAAGTCATTGTAGCCGAAAACGAACTAATTGATGAAGATAAAGCACTTGAAGTAGTTGAAGCAGGAATTGAGGAAGTATGGATCCGTTCTGCATTTACATGTAACACGCCTCATGGTGTATGTAAACGATGCTACGGCCGTAACCTTGCAACTGGTACTGACGTTGAAGTCGGTGAAGCAGTTGGAATCATCGCTGCACAATCAATCGGTGAGCCAGGAACACAGCTTACAATGCGTACGTTCCACACCGGTGGGGTAGCAGGAGACGATATCACTCAAGGTCTACCTCGTATCCAAGAGCTATTTGAAGCGCGTAATCCGAAAGGGCAAGCGACAATTTCTGAAATTGATGGTGTCGTTGCTGAAATTAACGATGTTCGTGACAAGCAGCAGGAAATTGTGGTTCAAGGCGAAGTTGAAACTCGCTCATACACAGCTCCTTACAATGCACGTCTGAAAGTTGTTGAAGGTGACACAGTTACTCGTGGTCAAGTACTTACAGAAGGTTCGATCGATCCGAAAGAACTTCTTAAAGTGACTGACATGACAGCTGTTCAAGAATATCTGCTTCATGAAGTACAAAAAGTATACCGTATGCAAGGGGTAGAAATCGGAGATAAGCACGTAGAGGTAATGGTTCGCCAAATGCTTCGTAAAGTGCGTGTCGCTGATGCAGGGGATACAGACGTATTACCAGGCACACTTCTTGATGTACATCAATTCACTGAAGCGAACAAAAAAGTACTATTCGAAGGCAAACGTCCTGCAACAGGCCGTCCAGTTCTTCTTGGTATTACAAAAGCTTCGCTTGAAACAGACTCATTCTTGTCTGCAGCATCCTTCCAAGAAACGACTCGTGTCCTTACAGATGCGGCGATCAAAGGAAAACGTGATGAACTGCTTGGCTTGAAAGAGAATGTGATCATTGGTAAACTTGTTCCTGCTGGAACGGGAATGCCAAACTACCGTAAAGTTAAGCCGGTATCGCAAGTGCAGCCGTCTGACGATATGGTTCCTGTAGAGTAATCTTTCTCGTGAGATTCCTATAAAATCATCAAAAATGGTGAAGGATGTCAAGATAATCTGTCATACGATATTGACATCCTTCTGCCATGATGATAATATAACCAAGGTGCTCAAAATAAAACCTGTTACTTTGGAGGATATTCGATGTCTTATGATAAAGTATCACAGGCTCAATCCATTATTATTGGTACGAAGCAAACAGTAAAAGCTCTAAAACGAGATTCAGTAAAGGAAGTCGTCGTAGCGAAAGATGCTGATCCTGCTTTAACTGCTAGTGTATTGAAACTAGCGCAAGAGAAGGGTGTAGACATTTTAGTGGTAGATTCCATGAAAAAGCTCGGCAAGGCCTGCGGAATTGAAGTTGGGGCAGCAGCTGTTGCCATTATGTTATAACGTACTTGTTTTGTTTTTGCATGCTTAAAATGCAAAAGCATTGTTTTTTGCCTTTTGATGAACCACCTGGGTATGTGGGTTATAAAAAAAGTAATGAAGGGAGGAATAACAACATGCCTACAATTAATCAGCTAGTACGCAAAGGACGCGTGAGTAAAGTTGAAAACTCAAAGTCTCCTGCACTTAACAAAGGATACAACAGTTTCAAAAAAGAGCACACTAACGTAACATCTCCACAGAAGCGCGGGGTTTGTACTCGTGTCGGTACAATGACACCGAAAAAACCAAACTCAGCACTACGTAAATATGCTCGTGTACGTTTGTCTAACCTGATTGAAGTAACAGCTTACATTCCTGGTATCGGACATAACCTACAAGAGCACAGTGTAGTACTTATCCGTGGCGGACGTGTAAAAGACTTACCGGGTGTACGTTACCACATCGTTCGTGGTGCGCTTGATACTGCCGGAGTTGACGGTCGTATGCAAGGACGTTCTAAATACGGAACAAAACGCCCTAAACAAAGCAAATAATACAAACAAACATAAGGGTTTTTAGAAGTTGATATCAGATCAGTGGAGTCAGGAAGCTGACAATGATATTGAGATGAGAGACAGATAGAAATCCTTTTAAAAGAGAAGGGAGGCTATTCAGATGCCACGTAAAGGTCCTGTAGCAAAAAGAGACGTATTGCCAGATCCAATTTACAATTCTAAACTTGTATCTCGTTTGATCAACAAAATGATGATCGACGGTAAAAGAGGAAAAGCACAAACAATTCTCTACAAGTCATTTGATATCATCAAAGAACGTACTGGTAATGAAGCGATGGAGGTTTTCGAACAAGCCTTGAAAAACATCATGCCAGTTCTTGAAGTTAAAGCACGTCGTGTAGGTGGAGCTAACTACCAAGTTCCTGTAGAAGTTCGCCCAGACCGTCGTACTACTTTAGGTCTTCGCTGGTTAGTAAACTACGCTCGTCTTCGTGGAGAAAAAACGATGGAAGAGCGTCTTGCTAACGAAATCCTTGACGCAGCTAACAACACTGGTGCTGCTGTTAAGAAACGTGAAGATACACACAAAATGGCAGAAGCGAACAAAGCATTCGCTCACTACCGCTGGTAGGATTTATACCAAACTAAAAAAACTATTCCCTAATGAGGAAGGAGAAATTACCCAATGGCAAGAGAGTTCTCCTTAGACAAAACTCGTAATATTGGTATCATGGCTCACATCGATGCCGGTAAAACGACAACGACTGAGCGTATCTTATACTACACTGGTCGTATCCATAAAATTGGTGAAACTCACGAAGGAGCTTCACAAATGGACTGGATGGAGCAGGAGCAAGAACGTGGTATTACAATCACTTCTGCTGCTACTACAGCACAATGGAAAGGTTACCGTGTAAACATCATCGATACACCAGGACACGTAGACTTCACTGTTGAAGTTGAACGCTCTTTACGTGTACTTGATGGTGCGGTTGCTGTTCTTGATGCACAATCAGGTGTAGAGCCACAAACTGAAACAGTTTGGCGCCAAGCAACAACTTACGGAGTACCTCGTATCGTATTCGTTAACAAAATGGATAAAACCGGTGCGGACTTCCTTTACTCTGTAAGCACATTAAGAGATCGTCTTCAAGCGAACGCTCATGCAATTCAATTGCCGATCGGCGCTGAAGATCAATTCGAAGGAATCATCGACCTTGTAGAAAACGTAGCATACTTCTACGAAGATGACCTTGGAACTCGCTCTGATGCTAAAGAAATCCCTGCTGAGTATAAAGACAAAGCTGAAGAGCTTCGCAACAGCCTAATTGAAGCTGTCGCTGAGCTTGATGAAGAGCTTATGGAAAAATACCTTGAGGGTGAAGAAATCACAATTCCTGAATTGAAAGCTGCAATCCGTAAAGGAACATTGAATGTTGAATTCTACCCAGTTCTTGTTGGATCTGCTTTCAAAAACAAAGGTGTTCAGCTTGTACTTGACGCTGTGCTTGACTACCTTCCTGCACCAACTGATGTTGCTGCAATCAAAGGTATCCTGCCAGATTCAAATGAAGAGGTTGTTCGTGAGTCTACTGATGACGCACCATTCGCAGCTCTTGCATTTAAAGTTATGACTGACCCTTATGTTGGGAAACTAACTTTCTTCCGCGTGTACTCTGGAACACTTGATTCTGGTTCATACGTGAAGAACTCTTCTAAGAACAAGCGTGAACGTGTTGGACGTATCCTTCAAATGCACGCAAACAGCCGTGAAGAAATCTCTACTGTATATGCAGGGGATATCGCAGCAGCTGTAGGTCTTAAAGATACATCTACTGGTGACACTCTTTGTGACGAGAAAAATCTTGTTATCCTTGAGTCTATGGAATTCCCAGAGCCAGTTATCGATGTAGCTATCGAGCCTAAATCTAAGGCTGACCAAGATAAAATGAGTATCGCTTTAGCTAAACTAGCTGAAGAGGATCCAACATTCCGTACACAAACAAACCCTGAAACTGGTCAAACGATCATCTCTGGTATGGGTGAGCTTCACCTTGATATCATTGTTGACCGTATGAAGCGTGAGTTCAAGGTTGAAGCTAACGTAGGTGCTCCTCAAGTTGCGTACCGTGAAACATTCCGTTCTGGTGCAAAAGTTGAAGGTAAATTCGTACGTCAGTCTGGTGGACGCGGTCAGTTCGGACACGTTTGGATCGAATTCGAACCAAACGAAGAAGGCGCAGGATTCGAATTTGAAAATGCAATCGTCGGTGGGGTTGTTCCACGTGAATACATCCCAGCAATTCAAGCAGGTCTTGAAGATTCACTTGAAAATGGTGTATTAGCTGGATTCCCATTAATCGACATCAAAGCAAAATTATTTGATGGATCTTACCACGATGTTGACTCTAACGAAATGGCGTTCAAAATTGCTGCATCTATGGCATTGAAAAATGCTGTCAGCAAATGTAACCCAGTTCTACTTGAGCCAATGATGAAAGTGGAAGTTGTTATCCCTGAAGAATACATGGGAGACATCATGGGTGATATCACATCTCGTCGTGGACGTGTAGAAGGTATGGAAGCTCGCGGTAACGCTCAAGTTGTTCGCGCTATGGTTCCACTTTCTGAAATGTTCGGATATGCTACTGCACTCCGTTCTAACACACAAGGACGCGGTACTTTCACTATGCACATGGATCACTACGAAGAAGTGCCTAAGAGCATCAGTGAAGAAATCATCAAAAAAAATAAAGGTGAATAATTGATTTTGCCTTTAAACTAAAGTATAACTACTATTGAAGATCAGAAAGTGAGAGGTAACTCTTCACTTTCTATCACTCTATACCAAATACAATGAACCTTTAAGGAGGATTTTTAGAATGGCTAAAGAAAAATTCGACCGTTCCAAATCGCATGCTAACATTGGTACAATTGGACACGTTGACCATGGTAAAACAACTCTAACTGCTGCTATCTCAACAGTTCTTCATAAGAAATCTGGTAAAGGTACAGCTATGGCTTATGACCAAATCGATGGTGCTCCAGAAGAGCGTGAGCGTGGAATCACAATCTCAACTGCACACGTTGAGTATGAAACTGAAACTCGTCACTATGCACACGTAGACTGCCCAGGACACGCTGACTATGTTAAAAACATGATCACTGGTGCTGCTCAAATGGACGGCGCGATCTTAGTAGTATCTGCTGCTGATGGTCCAATGCCACAAACACGTGAGCACATCCTACTTTCTCGTAACGTAGGTGTACCATACATCGTAGTATTCCTTAACAAATGTGACATGGTTGACGATGAAGAGTTACTTGAACTTGTTGAAATGGAAGTTCGTGACCTTCTTTCTGACTATGACTTCCCTGGTGACGATGTACCAGTTATCAAAGGTTCTGCTCTTAAAGCTCTTGAAGGAGATGCTGATTACGAAGCAAAAATCTTTGAACTTATGGATGCGGTTGATGAGTACATCCCAACTCCAGAGCGTGACACTGAGAAGCCATTCATGATGCCAGTTGAGGACGTATTCTCAATCACTGGTCGTGGAACAGTTGCTACTGGTCGTGTTGAGCGTGGACAAGTTAAAGTCGGTGACGAAGTTGAAATCATCGGTCTTCAAGAAGAAAACGGTAAAACAACTGTTACTGGTGTTGAAATGTTCCGTAAACTTCTTGACTATGCTGAAGCTGGTGACAACATCGGTGCACTACTTCGTGGTGTATCTCGTGAAGATATCCAACGTGGTCAAGTACTTGCTAAACCAGGTACAATCACTCCACACAGCCGTTTCAAAGCTGAAGTTTATGTACTTTCTAAAGAAGAGGGTGGACGTCATACTCCATTCTTCGCTAACTACCGTCCGCAGTTCTACTTCCGTACAACTGACGTAACTGGTATCGTACATCTTCCAGAAGGTACTGAAATGGTAATGCCTGGTGATAACACTGAGATGGAAGTTGAACTTATCTCTACTATCGCTATCGAAGAAGGAACTCGTTTCTCTATCCGTGAGGGTGGACGTACTGTAGGTTCTGGTGTCGTTTCAACTATCATTAAGTAATAAACATACAAAAGAGACTCCTTGCAAAAGGGTCTCTTTTTTTGCTTTTCCAGATCAGAACGGCTACTATAAGCTATAGAATCTAAATGGAACCGAGAGGATCGCTGGAATGGCAAAGACATATTTGAAAAAATGGTCGATCGGCGGGATTGACCAATGGATTATGATGAAAGAAGACCAGACGAGTGAAACGAAGCCTGTACTTTTATTTTTACACGGAGGGCCCGGCTCGGCTCAAATCAGTTATATTGATTCCTTTCTCGAGGAACTTGATCAGGACTTTACAGTTGTCCATTGGGATCAGCGTGGCGCAGGACTTTCCTATCAAGAGAATCTTCCTGATGCATCGATGACCATTCAGCAATTTATTGAAGACACGATTGAACTGACAGAGAAGCTTCTATCTTATCTAGGTCATTCAAAATTGTATATTGCAGGATACTCGTGGGGATCATTAATTGCCATACAAGCAGTACATAAGCGTCCGGATCTTTATCATGCTTATTATGGGATTAGTCAGGTAGTAGATGTGTTAAAGGAAGATATCGTATCGTACGAGCTCCTTTTGAAGAAATACCGTCGCAATCGGCTGTTTACTGGGTGTCTGCGATTACTGACACCTCCTCCATGGAAACGGACATCAGCTCATGCCTTGTTTTCTCTATATAAAGAGTTTGCGAGCGTAGGTCTCACACATAGATGGAAGCCGGTTTTTCAAATACTAAAAGGGTTTCTTTTTAGTAAGCAATATCAGCTGAAAGATAAATGGAAGTTCATAAAAGGGCAGAAGTTTAGTCAAGACAAGTTATGGGATCAGCTAATGAATGAGAGTATTCAATACCGAGTTTCTACTATATTAATACCGTGCTACTTTCTCATTGGCGATCACGACATGATAACACCAGCTGCTGTATCAAAACCATATGTTGAGCAATTAAAAGCACCAATCAAAGAATGGTTTGTCTTTAAAGACTCTGCACATTCTCCGCATATCGAAGAGCCAGATGAATTTATACGTATCATAAGAAAGACTGCTATACATCATCTTCAGGGAAAGCTTGATTTATAGGCTGAATCCCTGTATAATATGAAAAGTGTGCAAATCATAAATTTATCCGATTTATTATTGCAACACGCAGGCCAATTTGGTACAATAGTGCATGTTGGTCTTTGACTGCGATGAAGTGAGAGGTTGCTGACACACCCGGCCGCTTTGCCATGGCGAGGTGATCAGGTTTTTCTCACGGAGAACTGTCTAACGTAAGTAGGCGAAAAGGAGGGAAAATAATGGCAAAACAAAAAATTCGTATTCGTTTAAAAGCATATGATCATAGAATTCTTGATCAATCTGCTGAGAAGATTGTTGAAACGGCTAAGCGTTCTGGTGCTAGTGTATCTGGTCCAATCCCGCTTCCAACTGAAAAATCAGTTTACACAATCCTTCGTGCGGTGCATAAGTACAAAGATTCTCGTGAGCAATTCGAGATGCGTACTCACAAACGTCTAATCGACATCGTGAATCCAACTCCGCAAACAGTTGATGCACTTATGCGTTTAGATTTACCATCTGGTGTAGATATCGAAATCAAACTTTAATTCAAATAGAAAACACATATTATAGGAGGTGTGACTAATGACCAAAGGAATCTTAGGTAGAAAAATTGGTATGACGCAAGTATTCGCAGAAAACGGTGATCTTATCCCTGTAACTGTTGTTGAGGCTGCTGCTAACGTTGTTCTTCAAAAGAAGACTGTTGACACGGATGGCTATGAAGCAATCCAAATCGGTTTTGATGACAAACGTGAAAAGCTTTCTAACAAACCAGAGAAAGGCCACGTTGCTAAAGCGGAAACTGCTCCTAAGCGCTTCGTAAAAGAATTACGCGGTGCGGAGTTAGATGCGTATGAAGTTGGTCAGGAAGTCAAAGTTGATATTTTCGCAAATGGAGATATCGTAGATGTAACAGGAACATCAAAAGGTAAAGGATTCCAAGGGGCTATCAAACGCCACGGACAATCACGCGGACCAATGACTCACGGTTCACGTTACCACCGTCGTCCTGGTTCAATGGGACCTGTTGATCCAAACCGTGTATTCAAAGGTAAACTTCTTCCAGGTCGTATGGGCGGAGAGCAAATCACTGTCCAAAACCTTGAGATCGTTAAAGTTGATGCAGAACGCAATCTTCTATTGATCAAAGGAAACGTACCAGGAGCTAAAAAATCTCTAGTAACTGTAAAGAGTGCAGTTAAATCTAAATAACTCTCTTAGGAAAGGAGGAAACAAGTCATGCCAAAAGTAGCATTATATAACCAAAACGGTTCTACTAACGGTGAAATCGAATTAAACGCTTCTGTGTTTGGAATCGAGCCAAACGAAAGCGTAGTATTCGATGCTATTCTTATGCAAAGAGCTTCCTTACGTCAAGGAACTCACAAAGTAAAAACTCGTTCTGAAGTACGTGGCGGAGGTCGTAAGCCTTGGAGACAGAAGGGTACAGGTCGTGCTCGTCAAGGTTCTATCCGTTCACCACAATGGCGCGGAGGCGGTATCGTATTCGGTCCAACACCACGCAGTTATTCTTATAAATTACCTAAAAAAGTTCGCCGCTTGGCTATCAAGTCAGTATTGTCTTCTAAAGTAATCGACAACAACATCATCGTTCTTGAAGATCTGACTCTTGATGCAGTGAAAACGAAAGAATTCGCAGGCATCCTTAAAGGATTATCTGTTGAGAAGAAAGCGTTGATCGTCACTGCGGATGCAAACGAAACAGTTGCTTTATCTGCTCGTAACATCCCTGGAGTAACAGTTGTTGAAGCTAACGGTATCAACGTTCTTGACGTTGTCAACCACGACAAACTTCTGATCACTAAAGCAGCGGTTGAAAAAGTAGAGGAGGGACTTGCATAATGAAAGATCCTCGTGATGTTCTAAAGCGCCCTATCATTACTGAACGTTCTGCTGATCTAATGACAGAGAAGAAGTACACGTTCGAAGTTGATGTCAGAGCTAACAAAACAGAAGTGAAAGACGCTGTTGAAGAAATCTTTGGAGTGAAAGTTGAGAAAGTCAACGTTCAAAACTACAAAGGAAAATCAAAACGCGTTGGACGCTACACTGGTATGACTAGCCGTCGCAGAAAAGCGATCGTGAAATTAACTGCTGACAGCAAAGAAATCGAAATTTTTGAAGCGTAAATCTTAAAAAGAAGGAGGGAAATTCAAAATGGCGATTAAAAAGTATAAACCAACCAGTAATGGTCGTCGTGGCATGACTACTTCAGATTTTGCTGAAATCACGACTGACAAACCAGAAAAATCGTTGCTTGCACCGCTACACAAAAAAGGCGGACGTAACAACCAAGGTAGATTGACTGTTCGTCATCAAGGTGGCGGTCATAAACGTCAATACCGTATCATCGACTTTAAGCGTGATAAAGACGGTATACCTGGACGCGTTGCTACAATCGAGTATGATCCAAACCGTTCAGCTAACATCGCTCTTGTAAACTATGCAGATGGTGAGAAACGTTACATTCTTGCTCCGAAAGGAATCCAAGTTGGTACTGAAGTTACTTCTGGTCCAGAAGCTGACATCAAACCAGGTAATGCTCTTCCACTTATCAACATCCCAGTTGGTACAGTTGTGCATAACATTGAATTAAAACCAGGTAAAGGTGGACAATTAGTTCGTTCTGCTGGTACTTCTGCTCAAGTTCTTGGTAAAGAAGGTAAATACGTTCTTGTACGTTTGAACTCAGGAGAAGTTCGCATGATTCTTTCTGCTTGCCGTGCGACTATCGGTCAAGTTGGAAACGAGCAACACGAATTAATCAACATCGGTAAAGCTGGACGTTCTCGCTGGAAAGGCGTACGCCCAACAGTTCGTGGTTCTGTAATGAACCCTAACGATCACCCACACGGTGGTGGTGAAGGACGCGCTCCAATCGGACGTAAATCACCAATGTCTCCATGGGGTAAACCGACTCTTGGATTCAAGACTCGTAAGAAAACCAACAAGTCTGATAAATTCATTGTACGTCGTCGTAAAAACAAGTAACGGGGTTGTCTACGGTTCATTTAGGACCGTAGTTCAATCACGAAGGGAGGTTCCACAATGGCTCGCAGCTTAAAAAAAGGACCATTTGTTGATGATCATTTGATGGCTAAAGTCGAGAAATTGAATGAAACTGACAAAAAGCAAGTCGTAAAAACTTGGTCTCGTCGTTCTACAATTTTCCCACAATTCATCGGTCACACAATCGCTGTCTATGACGGACGCAAACATGTACCTGTTTTCATTTCTGAAGATATGGTAGGTCACAAATTGGGCGAATTCGCACCAAGCCGTACTTACAAAGGTCATGCTAGTGACGATAAAAAAACAAGACGCTAATGAGAGGAGGCTTTTAAATGCAAGCTAAAGCTGTCGCAAGAACAGTCCGTATTGCTCCTCGTAAAGCACGTCTAGTAATGGACCTGATCCGAGGTAAGCAAGTAGGAGAAGCAGTTTCTATCTTAAACCTTACACCTAAGGCTGCTTCACCAATTATTGAAAAAGTATTAAAATCTGCTATCGCAAACGCTGAGCACAACTACGAGTTGGACGCTAACAGCCTAGTGATTACTCAAGCATTCGTTGACGAAGGTCCAACACTTAAGAGATTCCGTCCACGTGCTATGGGTCGTGCGAGCGCAATTAACAAACGTACTAGCCACATTACAATCGTTGTATCAGAAAAGAAGGAGGGATAATCCGTGGGTCAAAAGGTAAATCCAGTAGGTCTTCGTATTGGCGTCATTCGTGATTGGGAATCTAAATGGTTCGCAGGAAAAGATTACGCTGACTTCTTACATGAAGACTTGAAAATCCGTGAATTCATCAGCAAGCGTTTGTCTGACGCGTCTGTTTCTAAAGTAGAAATCGAACGTGCTGCAAACCGCGTAAATATCACAATCCACACGGCTAAACCAGGTATGGTAATTGGTAAAGGCGGATCTGAAGTTGAAGCACTTCGTAAAGCTCTTAACAGCCTAACTGGCAAACGTGTACACATCAACATTCTTGAAATCAAGAGAGCAGATCTTGATGCTCAGCTAGTTGCTGAAAACATCGCTCGTCAACTTGAAAACCGTATTTCATTCCGTCGTGCACAAAAACAAACAATCCAACGCACAATGCGTGCTGGAGCACAAGGAATCAAAACAATGGTTTCTGGTCGTCTTGGCGGTGCAGATATTGCTCGTTCTGAATATTACAGTGAAGGTACTGTTCCATTGCACACACTTCGTGCTGACATCGACTATGCTACTGCTGAAGCTGACACTACTTATGGTAAGCTTGGCGTAAAAGTATGGATCTATCGTGGAGAAGTCCTTCCAACTAAGAAGAATACTGCGGAAGGAGGAAAATAATATGTTATTGCCAAAACGCGTGAAGTATCGCAGAGAACATCGTGGAAAAATGCGTGGTCGTGCAAAAGGCGGTACTGAAGTACATTTCGGTGAGTACGGTATCCAAGCTCTTGAAGCTTCTTGGATCACAAACCGTCAAATCGAAGCTGCTCGTATTGCTATGACTCGTTACATGAAACGTGGCGGTAAAGTTTGGATTAAAATTTTCCCTTCTAAGCCATACACAGCTAAACCTCTAGAGGTCCGCATGGGTTCCGGTAAAGGTGCTCCAGAAGGATGGGTAGCTGTAGTAAAACCGGGCAAAGTTTTATTTGAAATTTCTGGTGTGTCTGAAGAAGTTGCTCGTGAAGCTCTTCGTCTTGCATCTCACAAATTGCCAATTAAAACGAAGTTCGTAAAACGTGAAGAAATTGGTGGTGAATCAAATGAAAGCTAATGAAATTCGTGACCTTACCACTGCTGAAATTGAACAAAAAGTAAAGTCTCTTAAAGAAGAACTTTTCAATCTTCGTTTCCAATTAGCGACTGGGCAGCTTGAAAATACTGCTCGCATTCGTGAAGTGCGTAAATCAATCGCACGCATGAAAACTGTGATTCGTCAAAGAGAAATCGCTGCTAATAAATAATAATTAGAGGGGAGGCCCCGCAAACATGAGCGAACGTAACCAACGTAAAGTGTATCAAGGTCGTGTTGTTTCTGACAAAATGGATAAAACCATCACTGTTGTAGTTGAAACATACAAAAAGCATTCACTTTATGGAAAACGTGTAAGATACTCTAAAAAGTTAAAAGCACATGATGAAAACAACCAAGCAAAAATCGGAGACATCGTAAAGGTCATGGAAACTCGTCCTTTATCTGCGACTAAACGCTTTCGTCTAGTTGAAGTTGTCGAAGAAGCCGTTATTATCTAATAAAGTTCGGATTTCTTTTTCCGAAAGGAGGTAACATTAATGATTCAACAGGAGACTCGTTTAAAAGTAGCTGACAACTCTGGCGCACGCGAAGTACTAACGATTAAAGTTCTTGGTGGCTCTGGACGTAAAACGGCTAACATCGGTGATGTCATTGTTTGTACGGTTAAACAAGCAACACCTGGAGGCGTTGTCAAAAAAGGTGAAGTTGTGAAAGCAGTTATCGTTCGTACTAAGAGCGGAGCTCGCAGAAACGATGGATCTTACATCAGTTTTGACGAAAATGCATGTGTCATCATCCGTGACGACAAGAGCCCACGTGGAACTCGTATCTTCGGACCAGTAGCACGTGAACTTCGTGAAAACAACTATATGAAAATTGTTTCTCTAGCACCAGAAGTACTTTAATGAATACAATCCGCGACTCAAGGAGGTGCGATTAAATGCATGTTAAAAAGGGCGATAAAGTAGTGGTTATCTCTGGTAAAGATAAAGGTAAACAAGGTGTCATCCTTGCTGCTTTCCCTAAAAAGGAACGTGTTTTAGTAGAAGGTATTAACCTTGTGAAAAAACACTCTAAACCAACCCAAGCTAACCCTCAAGGCGGAATTTCTGAACAAGAAGCGCCGATTCACGTATCAAACGTAATGCCGCTTGATCCTAAAACGGGTGAAGTGACACGTGTTGGATATAAAGTTGAGGACGGAAAGAAAGTCCGTGTAGCGAAAAAATCTGGGCAAGTTCTAGATAAATAGTAAATAAGGAAGGGAGGTCTTTCTCATGAACCGCCTTAAAGAAAAGTATGTAAAAGAAATTACACCTGCATTAGTTTCTAAGTTTGAATACAAATCAGTAATGCAAGTGCCAAAAATCGAAAAAATCGTGATCAACATGGGTGTTGGTGACGCCGTTCAAAACGCTAAAGCAATCGATACTGCTGTTGAAGAATTAACGTTTATCGCTGGTCAAAAACCTGTCGTTACTCGTGCGAAGAAGTCTATTGCTGGATTCCGTCTACGTGAAGGAATGCCAATCGGTGCGAAAGTAACACTTCGCGGAGAGCGCATGTATGATTTCCTTGATAAACTTATTTCTGTGTCTTTACCACGTGTACGTGACTTCCGCGGGATTTCTAAGAAATCTTTCGACGGTCGTGGAAACTACACGCTTGGTATTAAAGAACAGTTAATCTTCCCAGAAATTGATTACGATAAAGTAACAAAGGTCCGCGGTATGGATATCGTTATCGTTACTACTGCCAATACGGACGAAGAAGCACGTGAGTTATTAACTCAAGTAGGTATGCCGTTCCAGAAATAATCAATGAAAGGGAGGCGAAATCGTGGCTAAAAAGTCTATGATTGCGAAACAACAACGCAAACAAAAGTTTAAAGTTCAAGAGTATACGCGCTGCGAACGTTGTGGACGTCCACATTCAGTTATTCGTAAGTTTAAACTTTGCCGTATTTGTTTCCGCGAACTTGCATATAAAGGACAAATTCCTGGCGTTAAAAAAGCCAGCTGGTAATCCCCATAAATGGGAAGGAGGTTATTAAATAATGGTTATGACAGATCCGATTGCAGATTTGCTGACTCGTATTCGCAATGCGAACATGGTACGTCATGAGAAGCTAGAAGTACCGGCTTCAAAAATCAAAAGAGAAATTGCTGAAATCTTAAAGCGTGAAGGTTTTATCCGTGACGTTGAGTACGTCGAAGACAGCAAACAAGGAATTATCCGTTTGTTCCTTAAATACGGTCAAAACAACGAACGTGTTATCACTGGTCTTAAAAGAATCAGTAAACCTGGTTTACGCGTATATGCGAAATCAAATGAAGTACCACGTGTACTTAACGGACTTGGAATCGCAATTATTTCTACATCACAAGGTGTTTTATCGGACAAAGAAGCCCGTGCTAAACAAGCTGGTGGAGAAGTACTTGCTTACGTATGGTAAAAAAAGTTTAAGATGAATGGAGGTGCTTGGTATGTCTCGTATAGGTAAAAAACTAATCGAGATCCCTTCAGGAGTAACTGTGACAAACAACGATAACACAGTGACAGTAAAGGGACCAAAAGGTGAACTAACTCGTGCATTTCACCCTGATATGGAAATTAAAATTGAGGACAACGTCTTAACTGTAAGCCGTCCGTCTGAAAATAAAGAACACCGTGCATTACATGGTACAACACGTAGCTTGATTGCAAACATGGTTGAAGGTGTATCTAAAGGTTTCGAAAGAGGTTTAGAACTTATCGGTGTCGGTTACCGTGCAGCTAAATCTGGAAACAAACTTGTTCTTAACGTTGGATACTCTCATCCAGTTGAAATCGTTCCTGAGGCTGGAGTTGAAATCGAAGTTCCATCTCAAACGAAAGTAATCATTAAAGGTATCGATAAAGAGCGTGTAGGAGCTCTAGCTTCTAACATCCGCGCTGTCCGTGCTCCAGAGCCTTACAAAGGTAAAGGAATTCGTTACGAAGGTGAATTCGTTCGCCGTAAAGAAGGAAAAACTGGTAAGTAAGATCGCTTAATGTGAAGAAAGGAGTGACTCGGATGATTACGAAAACTAGCAAAAACGCTACTCGTCTTAAAAGACATGCTCGTGTTCGTGCGAAACTTTCAGGTACTGCTGAAAGACCTCGCCTTAACGTTTTCCGTTCTAACAAGAATATCTACGCTCAAGTAATTGATGATGTTAACGGTGTAACACTTGTAAGTGCTTCTACTCTTGATAAAGAGTTAAAGATCGAGAATAGTTCTGACACTGCAGCTGCTACGAAAGTTGGCGAACTTGTTGCAAAACGTGCTGTTGAAAAAGGAATCTCTAACGTGGTATTTGACCGCGGAGGATACCTATATCATGGACGTGTAAAAGCTCTAGCTGAAGCTGCTCGTGAGGCTGGACTTAAATTTTAATAAAAGAAGGAGGGACACATCCGAATGAGTCGTATTGACCCAAGCAAATTAGAGTTAGAAGAACGCTTAGTTACGGTTAACCGCGTAGCGAAAGTTGTTAAAGGTGGACGTCGTTTCCGTTTTGCAGCTT
The DNA here is from genome assembly GCF_051129925.1 of Bacillus sp. Je.9.29.b. Classification (NCBI taxonomy): domain Bacteria; kingdom Bacillati; phylum Bacillota; class Bacilli; order Caryophanales; family Bacillaceae; genus Bacillus; species Bacillus sp. Je.9.29.b. The sequence continues at coordinate 19,473 of NZ_JBCPSO010000011.1, read as the reverse complement.
TAGTTGTTGTCGGTGACAAAAACGGTCATGTAGGTTTCGGTACTGGTAAAGCACAAGAAGTACCAGAAGCGATCCGCAAAGCTGTTGAAGATGCGAAAAAGAATTTAATTGAAGTACCAATGGTTGGAACTACAATTCCACATGAAATCATCGGTCGATTCGGTGCAGGAAACGTTCTATTGAAGCCTGCTTCAGAAGGTACAGGAGTTATCGCTGGAGGCCCAGTGCGTGCGGTACTTGAGCTTGCTGGTCTAGCTGATATCCTTTCTAAATCTCTAGGTTCTAATACACCGATCAACATGATCCGCGCAACACTTCAAGGTTTAAGTGAGCTTAAACGTGCTGAAGATGTAGCGAAGCTTCGTGGAAAATCTGTAGAAGACCTGTTAGGATAAGGAGGGAACAATAATGGCAAATAAATTAGAAATTACCCTCAAACGCAGTGTAATCGGTCGCCCTGAAGATCAGCGTGTCACTGTTCGTACTCTTGGTCTTAAGAAAACAAACCAAACAGTCGTACATGAAGACAATGCAGCGATCCGCGGCATGATTAACAAGGTGTCTCATTTAGTTTCTGTTAAAGAACAATAAAACATTTTTAATCGATAAGGAGGTGCCCAAATGAAACTTCATGAATTGAAGCCTTCAGAAGGTTCACGTAAAGTACGCAACCGTGTTGGTCGTGGTATTGGATCAGGTAACGGTAAAACTTCTGGTAAAGGTCATAAAGGTCAAAACGCTCGTTCTGGCGGCGGTGTACGCCCTGGTTTCGAAGGTGGTCAGATGCCTTTATTCCAACGCCTTCCAAAACGTGGTTTTACAAACATCAACCGTAAAGATTACGCGGTAATCAACTTAGACAGATTAAACAGTTTTGACGAAGGAACGGAAGTAACTCCTGAACTTCTTCTAGAGACTGGTGCAATAAGCAAGTTAAAAGCAGGAGTAAAAATTCTTGGCAACGGTAAATTAGAAAAAAAATTAACTGTAAAAGCCAATAAATTCTCTGCTTCTGCGAAAGAAGCGATTGAAGCTGCTGGCGGTACAGCCGAGGTGATCTAACTTGTTTAAGACAATCTCCAATTTTATGCGCGTGAAAGATATACGGAATAAGATTATATTCACACTTTTAATGTTAGTCGTCTTTCGTATAGGTGCTTTCATCCCTGTGCCTAATGTGAACGCCGATGTTCTCCAGGCACAGGATCAAATGAGTGTTTTCGGAATCCTCAACACGTTTGGGGGCGGGGCACTTTTCCAATTCTCCATTCTTGCAATGGGGATTATGCCGTATATCACTGCTTCGATCATCATTCAGCTCTTGCAGATGGATGTTGTTCCGAAGTTTACTGAGTGGTCAAAGCAAGGAGAGGTTGGCCGCCGAAAATTAGCACAATTCACAAGGTATTTTACAATTGTTCTAGGATTTATCCAGGCGCTAGGAATGTCATATGGATTCAATAATATGGCAGGAGGCATGCTGATTGAAAACCCTGGTGTTTCAACGTATCTCTTAATTGCGGTCGTACTCACTGCGGGAACAGCATTTTTAATGTGGCTGGGTGAGCAGATTACTGCTCACGGTGTTGGTAATGGTATTTCGATTATTATCTTTGCCGGTATCATCGCTGGTATCCCTCAAACATTAAAACAAGTGTACGCTCAACAATTTGTAGGTGGAGATGGACAGCTGTTCATGCAAATCCTTAAAATTGCCCTTATTGTCATTGCCATTCTTGTCATTGTTATCGGTGTTATTTACATTCAAATGGCAGTGAGAAAGATTGCAATTCAATATTCAAAGGGAACTGGCCGTGCACAAATGTCTGCTAGTCAAGCAACGCACCTTCCATTGAAAGTGAATCCAGCAGGGGTGATTCCAGTCATCTTTGCCGTTTCTTTCATTATTACTCCGCAGACGATCGCATCGTTCTTCGGAACCAATAATGTGACAACTTGGATAACCAACAACTTTGACTATACTAAGCCAATCGGTATGACGATTTATGTAGCACTGATTGTTGCTTTCACATATTTTTATGCCTTTGTCCAAGTCAATCCTGAACAAATGGCTGAAAATCTGCAAAAGCAGGGTGGCTATATCCCGGGAGTTCGTCCAGGGAAAATGACTCAAGATAGAATTACGAGCATTTTGTACCGACTCACGTTTGTGGGCGCCATTTTCTTAGCCGTGATTTCAATACTTCCTATCTTTTTCATTCAATTCGCTGGATTACCTTCCGCTGCACAAATTGGCGGCACAAGTCTTCTCATTGTTGTAGGTGTTGCACTTGAAACAATGAAACAGCTTGAAAGCCAATTAGTGAAACGAAATTACCGTGGATTTATGAAATAAAACAGAGGGCTGGGCAGCTGCCCAACCTCTCTAAGTAAGGAAGGGGAAATCCGAAATGAACTTAGTCTTAATGGGGCTTCCGGGTGCTGGTAAAGGCACTCAGGCAGAACGAATTGTTGATGATTATGGGATCCCTCATATCTCAACAGGAGATATGTTCCGCGCTGCTATGAAAGAGGAGACACAACTTGGGCTCGAAGCAAAATCCTTTATCGATAAAGGAGAGCTTGTTCCTGATGAGGTCACAATCGGTATTGTTAGAGAAAGACTTGGCAAAAATGATTGTGAACAAGGTTTTCTTCTGGACGGATTTCCGCGAACAGTCGCTCAGGCTGAAGCTTTAGAAGGAATTCTAAAGGACCTTGGCAGAACGATTGATTATGTCATTAATATTAAAGTCGATAAAGATGCTTTGATGGAGCGTCTGACTGGCCGAAGAATTTGCAAAAATTGCGGAGCAACATATCATTTAGTATTCAATCCACCTGCGAAAGAAAATGTTTGCGACAAGTGTGGAGGCGAGCTTTATCAACGTGCAGATGATAATGCAGAAACCGTTTCGACTAGACTTGAAGTAAACTTAAAGCAGACTGAGCCTTTACTGAACTTCTATTCAGAAAAAGGATATCTTGCAAACATTGATGGTGCGAAGCACATTAACGATGTATATGCAGATATCAAGGACCTGCTTGGAGGATTAAATAAATGATTATCTGTAAAACTCCTCGCGAGCTTGAGATTATGAGAGAAGCTGGACGTATTGTCGCACTGACTCATGAAGAGCTGAAGAAACACATAAAACCAGGTATTTCGACAAAAGAATTGGATCAAATTGCCGAACGTTTTATTACAAAGCAGGGTGCAATCCCATCTTTTAAAGGGTATAATGGTTTTCGCGGGAGCATTTGCGTTTCGGTGAATGAAGAACTCGTTCACGGTATTCCTGGTAAACGGGTTTTACGTGATGGTGACATCATTAGTATCGATATTGGCGCAAAGTTAAATGGCTATCATGGTGACTCTGCTTGGACTTATCCAGTTGGGGTAATCAGTGATGAAGACCGCAAACTACTGGAAGTCACAGAGGAATCTCTATATAAAGGCTTACAGGAAGCAAAGCCAGGCGAACGTCTGTCGAACATTTCCCATGCCATACAAACGTATGTTGAAAATGAAAATTTTTCAGTTGTTAGAGAATATGTTGGACATGGGGTCGGACAGGATCTTCATGAGGACCCTCAAATTCCTCATTATGGTCCGCCCAACAAAGGCCCGCGGCTAAAACCTGGAATGGTGTTGGCCATCGAACCGATGGTGAACGCAGGCAGCCGATATGTGAAAACATTGGCTGATAACTGGACGGTTGTAACGGTTGATGGGAAAAAGTGTGCTCATTTTGAGCATACGATTGCGATTACAGATACAGGTTTTGATATACTGACTAAGATTTAGGTCTTCACTGAAGCCTTTCAGGCCCAAATCGGGCAGGTTGTCTGTATAGTCCAAAGAAAGAACAAGATCAGTATACAGGTGTCATCGGCATGTTCGTTGGCTGCCATGTACTAATCGCAGACGGAGAAAAGCGTAAATTTCATTCTCCTAAGAAAAAATATCAATCATATAACCTTTTATGATTGCGTATCTCCGGAAGTTCAGAACAGTATATTCAAAACAGGTCGGGTGATAGATGAACAATTGAGAGATTCTCATTTGGACATTTGTCAGAGAGCAAGTTACTGATTTGAAGAAGGGAGAACACTTGAATGGCGAAAGACGATGTAATTGAAGTGGAAGGTACTGTAGCAGAAACTTTGCCAAACGCAATGTTCAAAGTTGAACTAGAGAATGGCCATACAGTTTTGGCTCATGTATCAGGAAAAATCCGTATGCACTTCATTCGCATTTTACCTGGAGACAAAGTTACGGTAGAATTATCTCCATATGACTTAACTCGTGGTAGAATTACGTACCGTTACAAATAAAGCAACTCCGGAAGAAGGAGGTTGGAAACACATGAAAGTGAGACCATCTGTTAAACCTATCTGTGAAAAATGTAAAGTGATTCGCAGAAAAGGAAAAGTAATGGTGATCTGTGAAAACCCAAAACATAAACAAAAACAAGGCTAATAACAAGGAGGTGCCCAAATCATGGCTCGTATTGCTGGTGTAGATATTCCACGTGATAAGCGTGTTGTCATTTCTTTAACATATGTTTTTGGAATTGGTCGTACGACTGCGCAACAAGTCCTTAAAGAAGCAGGTGTTTCTGAAGACACTCGCGTTCGCGATCTAACTGAAGACGAACTTGGTAAAATCCGTGATATCATTGACAAACTTAAAGTAGAAGGTGACCTTCGTCGTGAAGTTTCACTTAACATTAAGCGTCTAATTGAAATCGGAAGCTACCGCGGAATCCGTCATCGTAGAGGACTTCCTGTTCGTGGACAAAACACAAAAAACAACGCGCGTACTCGTAAAGGTCCGCGTCGTACTGTAGCTAACAAGAAAAAATAAGTAAAGGAGGTAGTTAAAGAATGGCTGCTGCTCGTAAACAAAATACGCGTAAACGTCGCGTGAAAAAGAATATTGAAGCTGGAATCGCTCATATCCGTTCCACTTTCAACAACACGATTGTAACGATTACTGATGTTCATGGAAACGCAATTTCTTGGTCAAGTGCTGGTGCATTAGGATTCAGAGGTTCTCGTAAATCTACTCCTTTCGCTGCACAAATGGCTGCTGAAACTGCTGCTAAAGGTTCTATCGAACACGGTCTTAAAACACTTGAAGTAACTGTTAAAGGTCCTGGTTCTGGTCGTGAAGCTGCAATTCGTGCGCTTCAAGCTGCAGGTCTTGAAGTTACTGCAATTAGAGACGTAACTCCAGTTCCTCATAACGGATGCCGTCCACCAAAACGTCGCCGCGTGTAATTTGTTTGTATAGATTTTGTGTCCCTGTCAATAATGGGTTATGATACAGTTATTTATGAGACGAATACACGACTCGTTGCCTGAGCACATACGGGACTAAACAATGAGGAATTTCGGATGGAATCTCATATGATTCTATTCGAGGTTTCGACGTTTTGAAGGAGGGTTTTATTAGATGATCGAAATTGAAAAACCAAAAATCGAAACGGTTGAAATCAGCGACGATGCCAAGTATGGCAAGTTTGTCGTAGAGCCACTTGAGCGTGGATATGGTACCACTTTAGGGAACTCCCTTCGTCGTATCCTTTTATCCTCACTTCCTGGTGCAGCTGTAACATCGATCCAGATAGATGGTGTCTTACACGAATTCTCAACGATCGAAGGCGTGGTTGAAGATGTTACAACGATTATCTTAAACATTAAAAAGCTTGCACTCAAAATCTACTCTGAAGAAGAGAAGACGCTTGAAATTGATGTACAAGATGAAGGTACTGTAACAGCTGCTGATATTACACACGACAGCGATATTGAAATCTTAAATCCAGATCTTCACATCGCAACTCTTGGCAAGAATGCGAGCTTCCGTGTTCGCTTAACTGCACAAAGAGGTCGCGGGTATAATCCTGCTGATGCAAACAAAAGAGACGATCAGCCAATCGGTGTGATTCCGATCGACTCAATCTATACACCTGTATCTCGTGTGACTTATCAAGTGGAGAACACCCGTGTTGGGCAAATCACAAACTATGATAAATTAACACTAGATGTATGGACTGATGGAAGCACAGGACCGAAAGAAGCGATCGCTCTAGGTTCTAAGATTTTAACTGAACACCTGAATATTTTCGTTGGGTTAACTGACGAAGCTCAGCATGCTGAAATCATGGTTGAGAAAGAAGAAGACCAAAAAGAAAAAGTGCTTGAAATGACAATTGAAGAGCTTGATCTTTCTGTTCGTTCTTACAACTGTTTGAAGCGTGCGGGTATTAACACTGTTCAAGAGCTTGCTAACAAGACAGAAGAGGATATGATGAAAGTTCGTAACCTTGGACGTAAATCTCTTGAAGAAGTGAAAGCGAAACTAGAAGAACTTGGACTGGGTCTTCGTAAAGACGATTGACTAGTTTCATTGTGAACTAGGATTTTCGTGTGTTTTTTATTCATACAGCATCTCTAATTAAGGAGGGGACATCACATGGCATACAGAAAGCTAGGACGCACTAGTGCACAACGTAAAGCAATGCTTCGTGACCTAACGACTGATTTGATCATCAACGAACGCATCGAAACAACTGAAACACGTGCGAAAGAACTTCGCTCTGTAGTTGAAAAAATGATCACTCTTGGCAAACGCGGAGATCTTCATGCTCGCCGTCAAGCTGCAGCTTACATTCGTAATGAAGTAGCTAACGCTGAAACAAACCAAGATGCACTTCAAAAATTATTCGCTGACGTTGCAACTCGCTACGAAGATCGCCAAGGTGGATACACTCGTATCATGAAGCTTGGACCTCGTCGCGGCGATGGCGCACCAATGGCTGTCATTGAATTAGTTTAATCACATATCGTGTATCTAAGAAAGGGCGGGACAGTTCATAACTGGATCTATGCCCTTTTTTAGGTACTACGGCTTTTTTAGGAATAAGCAAAGAAGAGGTTGAGCTGAGAGGAGGTCCGGTAGAGATGGGGAAGACATTAATTGACGTAAAAGACATTGTATTTCGTTATCACAAGGATGCGGACAAGCCCGCTTTAGATCAAGTGTCACTGCATGTGAATCAAAATGAATGGCTCGCCATTGTTGGTCATAACGGTTCAGGTAAATCCACACTTGCCCGTGTGCTGAATGGGCTCATTTTACCGGATGCTGGTACGGTCAAGGTTGGAGAGATTGAGCTCAAAGAAGAAAGTGTTTGGGATATTCGCAAAAAGGTAGGAATGGTCTTTCAAAACCCAGATAACCAATTTGTGGGCTCAACGGTTCGTGATGATGTGGCTTTTGGTTTAGAAAATAACGGGGTTGAGCGGGAATTGATGATAGAACGTGTAGATTGGGCTGTCAAACAGGTCAATATGCAGGAGTTTCTTGATCAAGAGCCGCACCATCTATCAGGCGGGCAGAAGCAGAGAGTCGCCATTGCAGGTGTGCTTGCCGCAAGCCCTGACATCATGATCTTGGATGAAGCAACATCAATGCTTGATCCGATTGGCCGTGAAGAAGTGTTAGAGACTGTTAGACTATTGAAGGAACAAGGAACGGTCACAGTCATTTCCATCACACATGATTTAGACGAGGCTGCCAAGGCAGACCGCGTCATTGTGATGAATGGCGGGAAGAAATTTGCCGAGGGAACGCCAGAGGAAGTATTTGAACTAGATGAACAGCTGGTTCAGATTGGACTTGATCTGCCATTCTCCTATCGATTGAGCAAGCAATTGAAGCAGCAAGGTGTGCCGCTTGCAAATGCCCATTTGACACAAGAAGGATTGGTGAAAGAGCTATGGACATTACGATCAAAGAATTAGAGCATCGTTATCAAATGAAAACGCCGTTTGAGCGTCTCGCTTTGTATGATGTCAATGCTTCCATCAAAGAGGGCAGCTATGTCGCTGTCATTGGTCATACGGGCTCTGGTAAGTCTACATTGCTGCAGCATTTAAATGGATTGCTCAAACCAACGAAGGGGAGCATTGCGCTTGGAGAGACAATTTTACAAGCCAATAAAAAGCAGAAGGATATGAAACCCCTCCGGAAAAAGGTAGGCATCGTGTTTCAGTTTCCTGAGCATCAGCTCTTTGAGGAAACCATCCTCAAGGATATCTGCTTTGGTCCAATGAACTTCGGTGTTCCTCAAGAGAAGGCAGAAGCGAAGGCGAAGGAGATGCTGAAACTGGTTGGTCTTCCTGAATCTCTATTATCTCGATCTCCCTTTGAACTAAGCGGCGGTCAAATGAGACGTGTGGCGATTGCAGGCGTTTTAGCGATGGAGCCAGAAGTGCTTGTGCTTGATGAGCCGACTGCTGGGCTGGATCCACGCGGGCGGAAGGAAATTATGGACATGTTCTATGACCTTCATCAAAAGGCAAACCTCACCACGATCCTGGTCACACACAGTATGGAGGATGCCGCTCATTATGCGGATCAAATGATTGTGATGCATAAAGGAACAGTGAAGGCGACAGGCACGCCGAGAGAGTTGTTTGCCAATCGTACAGACATGTCTTCGTTTGGTCTCGACCTCCCGGAAACGATTAAATTCCAGCAGACTGTAGAAGAAAAGCTTGGTATTACGTTTCCAAGGCCGCTTCTGACCATGGATGAAATGGCAGAAGCCTTAACAGCTCTTTATCAGGAGGACACGACATCATGATGGATAGTATGATTATCGGCAAATATGTGCCAGGCTCATCCTTTGTCCATCGTCTTGATCCAAGGACAAAGCTGTTATCAATTTTCTTTTTCGTCTTTATCGTCTTTTTTGCTAATAATTACATCACTTACGGGCTTTTAGGTGTCTTTACCATCCTTGTGGTGATGGTTTCTCAGGTGCCGCTATACTTTATTCTCAAGGGAATGAAGCCGATCCTATGGATTGTCCTGTTTACCTTTATTCTGCATATTTTCATGACAAAGGATGGCTCCTTGCTATTCCACTTGGGTTTTCTGAATATTTATGAAGAAGGTCTAAAGCAGGGAATCTTCATTTCACTCCGTTTTGTCTATCTCATTATGATGACGACACTTCTTACGTTAACCACAACGCCTATAGAAGTGACAGACGGGATGGAGAAGCTGCTGCACCCGTTCCGTAAAATCAAACTGCCTGTTCATGAACTTGCTCTCATGATGTCCATCTCTCTTCGGTTTATTCCGACGTTATTAGAAGAGACAGACAAAATCATGAAGGCACAAATGGCACGAGGCGTTGATTTTACAAGCGGACCTTTAAAGGATCGCCTGAAAGCTATCGTTCCTTTGCTTGTTCCGCTTTTCGTCAGTGCGTTTAAGCGTGCAGAGGAACTGGCGACCGCGATGGAAGCGAGAGGCTACCGCGGGGGAGAAGGACGGACGAAATATCGTCAGCTTGTCTGGGGCATGAAGGACACGTTCACGCTGCTTCTATTCATCCTGTTAACAGCACTCCTTGTGCTGCTTAGAAATTAGGTGATTCCTAGATGAAGGTCAAATGTACCGTATCCTACGATGGGACACATTTTAAAGGCTATCAGGTGCAGCCAGGGCAGCGAACCGTTCAGACGGAGATAGAGTCTGCCCTTGCAAGAATGCATAAACAGGATGAACTGATTCCGATTGTGGCTTCCGGCCGGACGGACAGTGGTGTCCATGCAAAGGGACAGGTCATCCATTTTGAGACCCCGCTTTCGATCCCGATGGAGAGATGGCCTTTTGCCCTCAACAGCATGCTGCCGGATGATATCCGTGTTCTAAAGGCTGAGGAGGTCGATGATTCGTTTCATGCCAGATTTGGTGTTGTTTCGAAGGAGTACCGTTATAAGGTCTCAACGGAAACACACCAAAATGTATTCACGAGACAGTATGCCTGCCACTATCCTTACCGGCTGGATATCGATAAAATGAGAGAAGCCGCTGAGCACCTGGTTGGGACACATGACTTTACAAGCTTTTGTGCGGCCAATACAGAGGTTCAGGACAAGGTGAGGGTTATTTATGCCCTCGAGTGGAAAAACGTCTCAGACGGGCTTGAAATGCGTGTGAGAGGGAATGGTTTTTTATACAACATGGTGCGGATTATCGCTGGAACATTGCTTGAAATCGGTTCTGGTAAATTTCACCCTGAGGAGATAAAAGCCATGCTTGCCGCCCGAAATCGCGAAGCGGCAGGCAAGACTGCGCCTAGTCACGGACTGTATTTATGGGAAGTTTTCTATGACAACTAAACCAGGTGTAACATGTTCTTGACACAGGAAGCAGAAAGTTATAAGATATCATATGGTATGTATTTCAACCCCACAAATAAGCCCCGGAAGACTTATCTGTGTTTTGAAATAGAACGTAGCATTTGATTCAAGGAAAATTCATTGATTTATTTAGGAGGGAAACTCATGCGTACAACACCAATGGCGAACGCAAGCACAATTGAGCGCAAATGGCTAGTTGTTGATGCGGCAGGCAAGACTCTAGGTCGTCTTTCTACTGAAGTAGCATCACTTTTGCGCGGTAAGCACAAACCAACTTATACACCACACGTTGATACAGGTGATCATGTGATCATCATCAATGCTGAGAAAATCGAATTAACTGGTAAGAAATTGACGGACAAAATTTACTACCGTCACACGATGCACCCAGGTGGTTTGAAACAAAGAACTGCTCTTGAGATGCGTACAAACTACCCTGAAAAAATGTTGGAGCTTGCTATCAAAGGTATGCTTCCAAAGGGTCCACTAGGTCGTCAAATGTTCAAAAAATTAAATGTGTACCGTGGTTCTGAGCATCCACATCAAGCACAACAACCTGAAGTTTACGAACTTCGCGGTTAATTATAAGGGAGGTTAACAATTTGGCACAGGTTCAATATTACGGTACAGGTCGTCGTAAAAGTTCTGTAGCGCGCGTTCGCTTAGTTCCAGGTGAAGGCCGTATCGTCGTTAATAATCGTGAAATTACTGAATACATTCCATTCGCTGCTTTAATCGAAGACGTGAAACAGCCTTTGAACATCACAGAAACAGCTAACAGCTACGATGTTCTTGTAAATGTTCACGGTGGTGGATTCTCTGGTCAAGCTGGAGCAATTCGTCACGGTATCTCTCGTGCTCTTCTAGAAGTAGATCCTGAGTACCGTACATCACTTAAACGTGCTGGACTTCTTACTCGTGACCCTCGTATGAAAGAGCGTAAGAAATACGGTCTTAAAGGCGCACGTAGAGCTCCTCAGTTCTCAAAACGTTAATCAATTTTATATTGTATGGACGTTTTACAAAGGTTTGTTACAGACAAACCATATAAGAAAAGCATCAGCATCCTGCTGGTGCTTTTTTATTTGTGTTTTTTTCTGTATGGAAACATATAAAATAGGATCATAGCAAGGTTTCTGTTTTTAAAAAAAGTCTATGGGGGTGTCATATGAATCTAACAACAGAAAGGTGTATCGTTCGATCATTTGCTGAGGGTGATTGGCGGGATGTCTATGCATATACATCTGATCCGGCAGTGATGAAGTATATTCCGGAAGGTGTTTTTTCTAAAGAAGATGCGAAGGATTTTGTCAAAAATAATAGTCTTAAAACAGCCAAGAATTTTGCTGTTCTATTAAAAGAAGATCAGATTTGCATCGGGCATATTGTGTTTCATTCTTACTTTGGTGAGCACACATATGAGATTGGCTGGGTTTTCAATCCTGCCTATCAAAACAAGGACTATGCATCAGAAGCGGCGTATGCTGTCTTACATCATGGTTTTCACACTCTGAACTTACATCGAATCATTGCGACTTGTCAGCCTGAAAATGTGCCCTCGTGGAGAGTAATGGAGAAAATGGGGATGAGGAGAGAGGGATATTTTAAAAAATGTATACCACAAGGAAATGAGTGGTGGGATGAGTTTTACTATGCCATCTTACAAGAGGAATGGTTCGTGAAGAGGGCTTGATCAGTTTTCATGATATGAAGTAATTCGCCATTTCAAATATCACTCCGCTTTCGATGTTGATATAATCAGGTCAAATAAGCAGAAGAGGGAGGATCTTTGATGCACATTTTCTTATCATTGATTTTCCAAGGATACACACTGCCGGCTAGTTATGTGGTTAAAAAAAGCAGCTGATCAAATCTTATAGAAGAACAGTCTCAATTGGTATTTTGGTAAGTGAAGATAGTTTTCGTCCATCCTAGGAGGTGCTTTCATTGAATTTAAATCAATTGACATGTAGAGAAGCTGGGCAAGAAGACCTCGACAAAATCATTTTCATGCTTTCAGATGATAAGTTAGGTCAAAAGAGAGAGCGTTACACTCGCCCGTTATTAGAAAGCTATATTAAAGCCTTTCATTCAATCGATGCTGATCCAAATATTGAACTCATTGTTGCGTGTGACCAGGAAGAAGCAGTTGGTGTTCTTCAGTTAACCATGACGCCATTTCTTACACATCAAGGAGGATGGAGAGCATCCATCGAAGGAGTTCGTACGGCTTCGACTCATAGAGGAAAAGGAGTCGGTTCGCTGCTTATAAAGTGGGCCATTCAACGCGCCAGCGACCGCGGATGTCATATGGTCCAGCTGACAACAGACAAACAGAGGCCAGAAGCACGCCATTTTTATGAGAAATTAGGGTTTGAAGCCACTCATGAAGGAATGAAGCTGCATTTGCCCCATGAATAAGGACATCAAGAAGCGGAGGATTCACGAACCTCTGCCTTTTTTATGCCTTTATTTGAAATATTTGTTATATTAAACATGTAAAACCTCTGTTATTTGGAAAGGAGAAACATGTTACTCAAAATCGGTCTAGTTGTTATAGGTGTGGTCGTACTTTACGTGGGGGTTCAAGTCTTGTTGTATAAAAGAGATATGAAAAAAAACGAAGGAAGATCTTTTGACATTTGTCGCAAAAAACAAAAAGGACGTATCAGTGACAATCATTGAAAATGATGATGTGGTGTTAGAGTGGAATGCTGATCAAAAAACGCCACTTGCAAGTACGGTGAAATTAGTGGTTTTATTTCATTTTGTTAAAGCTGTATCGAGCGGCGGCATCAAGCTAGAGGAAAAAGTGGCATTGTCTGATATAGAGCGGTTTTATATTGATAGAACAGACGGTGGTGCGCACGCGTACTGGCTGGAGGTCAATGATTTTTCTGAGCATGCGTCTTTATTAGATGTTGCCAAAGGGATGATGCAATTCAGTTCGAATGCTTGTACGGATTATTTGATTGACCGACTGGGCTTAGAAAAGATCAATGACCAGATGAAACAAGCAGGTCTTACAGAACATGATGAACTCATGGCACTGACGCCAGTGATTTTGTGGTCCGCTTATGTATCTGATCGTCGGCGGGATGCATTCAAGAAAATGAGCGGTGTATCCGAAGAACAATACAAATCTCTAATGAATGAGATTTTTAATATCATGAAAAATGACCCAGAGCATAAAAAGGCGTTAGAAGAAAAAATGAAAAAAAAGAACTTATTAGGCTGGCGTATACAATCATTACTGACGCAAAAGTTGACAAAGTCTACAACCAATCAATATGCACATTTTATGAAACGTCTCCAGGATGAGCTGTTAATAACAGAAGAAAAGAGTCTTTTTAGCCAAATTGTGCTGGGAGAAACATTCAAGACGGAAAAAGATCAATATATTTGGTATAAAGGCGGAGCGACGTTGTTTGTTTTCACAGCTGCTTTATATCGAAAAACGGATATCTCTTCTATATCCATTTCACTTTTTATCAATGATCCTAAAGCGAACAATTCTCACTGGATTGAGGGAGTATTCAACGAATTTATGCTTACTTCAGCAGTGGATCAAAACTTTCGCCAACGATTGATTCAGGCTTTTACTACATAAACACCAAAAAACAGAGGGAAACATCCCTCTGTTTTATTATTTCTGCATTGGATACGTTTTGTATACATCTTGGCGTTTCTTTTTTGACTTCACAACTCCATCCACCAGTTCCTTTTGCCAAAGCGCTGTATCGTCTTTGTACTTTTTAAAAGGGTGAGGGAGCTCTTTTTCTAGCTGTTTTCTTTTAAACGTGACGGACGGCTCGTCTTTAGAGCTCATGTTAAGTGTCACTTGCTCTACGTTATCGACCAGAATAAAAAGTGCGATGGCGTTGTATAAATACGTTTTTTCGATCGTATCCTTTTGATCAAACCAGAAGGCGTCAAACTGTTCTTCTGTATAGCCGGCATTTTCTTTTATCCCATACGTGACGTCTAATGCTTTCCCATCGATGATTTCAAATTCACGAATGACGCCTCCAGGAAGATCTGATAAGATTTCACGAATGGCTGAATTGTCACCGAGATACGTATTTTTGTGTGTTGAAAGTTGTTTTAAGGATATGTCTTCTATTCCTTTTATATCGCTCTTTTTCTCTGTGGCTTGACTGCTGCATGCAGATAAGACGACTGTTAATAGCAGCAGAATATACATCCATTTCTTCATTGATTTTGCCCCTTTATTGTTCTTTCTATATGTAAATGTTTATTTTATCACAATTTTCCATTCCGATCGTTCACAGGCCGTCATTTCCATTTACTGAACTGCATGTTTTGTTCAAACCAACGAACAATACAAAGAAAAAAGGAGTTCAGTCCATGGCAGAAGTGCTTTCATTTTATCAACTGAAAACAAAACGAGATGTCACGCTTGAAAAGAAGCTTTTGCGTACATTGTCTCTTCAACAAGTAACGGCTGCTTCCGAGAAATTCACAAAGAAGCTGTTTCCATTTGCAGATGATCCAGCGGGTATTATGAGTGATGGCTGCATCGATTTCGCCATTGAAGCTTTCTTAGCTGGCGGGAGATACGGTGAGTCGAGTAAATACGGCGAATCATTCGACGATATCAAAAAGCGGTCCTTCCAGGAGGAAGCTGAGCTGATTGAAGAGCTGGCAGGATGCTTGCAATCATGGGGGAATATGTTCCGTATGGAGCGGAAGATGTCATGTTTATATCCATTTGCGAAGGATTTTTTAAGCATGTGGTGGCAGGAAGGCTTTCGTGAATCAGAAAAAAGACACAAGCTTCGGCTGCACTAAGCATATTTCCAGCCCTTGTCCCATATCTATAAAATAATGGTGTATGGGAGGGACAGGGATGAAAAGAAAGCTGAAGTGGACAGGGTTTTTAATTGGGTTTATTGTCCTCTTATTCTTATTCAGGTTTCAATTTCTAAATGATGATTCATGGAAATCGTGGAATTTGCCTCTAAGCGGGAAGATCATCTATTTAGATCCGGGTCACGGCGGTCCAGATGGCGGGGCTGTAGGAGGAGAGCTGCTTGAGAAAGAGATTGCACTGGATGTATCCATGAAGATACGTGACTATTTGCAGGAGCAGGGAGCACTTGTTCTCATGACCCGAGAGGATGATTCTGATTTATCATCAAAGAATACAAAGGGTTATGCCCGGAAGAAAGCGGAGGATTTAAGGAACCGCGTCAAAGTCATCAATGAATCTGAAGCGGATCTCTATTTAAGCATTCATTTAAATGCGATACCATCAAACAAATGGAGCGGGGCTCAGACGTTTTTTTACGGAAAGTATGAAGAAAATGAAAAGGCAGCCAAGTTCATTCAAGATGAATTGCGCAGGAATCTTGAAAACACAGATCGAAAGGCGAAGCGGATTAATGGCATTTATTTAATGCAAAATGTCACAAAGCCAGGAGCTCTTGTGGAAATTGGATTTCTCTCCAACCCGAAAGAGGCTGGACAGCTGGCAACACCTAAATATCAGGATCAAATTGCTGCCTCTATTTATAAAGGGATTTTAAGATATTTAACAGAGCAAAAAGAGCCGCCTGAATAAGGGGCTTTTTCCTTTTGATCGCAGGCAAACAGGACAGACATTGTAAGGATATGTATGATATACTTGGATTGTAAACGAATTCAATAAAGGGTGAGGTTCTGCTATGATCGGACAAGATGATGTGAGAAAACTAGTTGGGAAGATGGACGAACCTTTCCTTCATATACCGCTTGGTGAGCTGGATGCCATCAAGGAAATCAGCCTAAAGCCTGAGAAAGAGCATGTGAGCCTGAAGGTGGCTATTGCCAAAACAGGCACTGCTGAGCAGATGAAGCTGCAGCAAGACATCGTACAAGCCTTGAAAGCAGCAGGCGCTAACACAGTAGGACTTCGTTTTGAGGAACTGCCTCAGGAAACACTTGAAAAGTTTATGCCATCACAAGATGAGGAAGAAACCCTGCTTAACTCTAAAAATCCGCCTGAGTTCTTAGCGATTGCGAGTGGAAAGGGCGGCGTTGGTAAATCGACGGTTTCTGTTAACCTTGCTGTAGCGCTCGCTCGTCTAGGGAAAAAAGTCGGGCTGATTGATGCTGATATTTATGGCTTTAGTGTACCGGATATGATGGGAATCACTGTCAGACCAACAGTTAAAGGGGAAAAAATTATTCCTGTGGAGCGCTTTGGTGTCAAAGTGATTTCAATGGGCTTTTTTGTTGAAGAAAATGCACCGGTTATTTGGAGAGGACCGATGCTTGGAAAAATGTTAAATAACTTCTTCCACGAAGTTGAGTGGGGAGAATTAGATTACTTACTATTAGACCTTCCGCCTGGAACGGGAGATGTAGCGCTTGATATTCATACAATGCTGCCTAGCTGTAAAGAAATCATTGTCACTACACCGCATCCAACGGCTGCCTTCGTTGCAGCAAGAGCAGGCGCAATGGCACTGCAAACAGATCATGAAGTGCTCGGGGTCGTTGAGAATATGAGCTATTATGAAAGCAAAAAAACAGGTGAAAAGGAATACGTTTTTGGAAAAGGCGGCGGGGAAAAGCTGGCTGAAGAGCTGCGTGTATCAGTCCTTGGCCAAATTCCTTTAAGACAGCCTGATTGGAATGAGGATGATTTCGCGCCTTCTGTCTATGATGCAAGTCATCCGACAGGAGAAGTGTATCAACACATTGCGAATAAAGTCATTGAACAATTAGCAGTGAAAGCATAATGAAAGCCCGAGTGGATGAACGCCACTCGGGTGATGTTTAACTGTCGCTTCCTTGCGAGCCGGAATCACTGCCGCTCTCAGATGCTGCCTTTTTGAGCTCATCTTCGAATTTCTTCTTATAAAGAGGGCTGCTTAATGTTTCCGTAATGACTTTTTCTAAGTGCTTTCTAAACTCTTTGCTTTTTACAAGTTCACCGTATTTTTTTTCCATCTCAGGATCCTTGAGAATATCCATCATCAGCTGTTGATAGTCAGGATCCTTCATTAACTGTTTTAACATTCTTTCATGCTGTTGCTGCATGGATTTTGCGAAAGTCTCGGCAAATTTAGAATCCTCAAAGACCTTCTTCCAGAACTCTTTGCCTTTATCAGAAGTCAGTGTTTTCTCTATCGTTTTTTTCACAGTTTGTTCATCCATTACCAAAGCTTCATTCATTGCCTCGTCATTTAATAACTGTTGAATGGCCTTTTTACCGTCATCTGTCTTTAATATATCGACGACCATTTTTTTTGTTTCGTCATAGTCCATATTAGATGAGGATTGGGTTTTGGGAGCACAAGCTGTTAGAGATAAAAGAAGAAAACAGCTCATTATACGCAAGATGCCTTTTGACATACTGTGGCTCCTTTCGTTACATGTCTTACTTTTAATATGAATGTTTCACGTAAATTTATACATAACAAAAATAGGGGTTGGATCAATTCAATGAAAAGTCGGGATTTAGTTCGTTTTTTCTTCTCTGTGCTAGCTGTTGGAGCGGTCATTACAAGCGTGGTAGGCTTTGCGCTGGAGTGGGGGAAATATCAGAAGCTTTTTATATCGTTTGAAATTCTAGAGATCGCATCTGTGTTGTTTTGGTTCATTGGTGTAGGAATGATTTTTAGTGTCATTAGTCAGATGGGGTTTGTTGTCTTCTTGACGGTGCACCGGTTTGCGTTAGAGATTTTCCGGTCACATTCTTTGTGGAATACCATTCAGCTGTTTCTTGTGATTTTTGTGCTGTTTGATTTAGCTTACTTGCGATTTTTGTTTTTCGGAGAAAATGAATCATTTCTTCCATACTTGTGGCTGCCTATATTTATTGGTGTGTTTGCATTGATCGTGGCTTACTTTAAACAGCAGCAGTCCTCTAAGAAAACATTTATTTCCGCAATGTTTCTCATGGTCGTCATCACATCGTTAGAATGGTTCCCGGCGCTCAGAGTCAATGAAGAGGACTGGCTGTATTTAATGCTGTTCCCGCTATTAGGCTGTAATGCGTTTCAGCTGTTAGCGATGCCGCGGTTTTCAAAAGCGAAAGCTACTTAACTTCTGATGACTTTGTTTTCGTATTGGAGATCAGTTCGCCAACCGTCACATTTTTTAAATGTTTTTCTTTTATTTGTTTCAAAATAGCGGGTAAGGCTTGAGCGGTTTGGGTTGCTGAATCTGAGGCGTGAAGGAGAACAATGTCCCCGCTTTTCATTCGATCATTTACATTCTGAACAATCTGGTCGACACCCGGATTCAGCCAATCCTGTGAATTGATACTGTAATGAACAACGGTATAACCGTACTGTGTGGCAATTTTTAGTGCTGTTTCGTTAAACTGTCCAGTTGGCGGTCTTAATAGTTGAATGTCATCTAGTCCAAGCTTTTGAAATGTATTTTGTGCACGGACAAGATCTTGCTTGATTTCACTATCTTCAAGCTGGCTATAATTTTTATAAGCATAGCCGAGGCTTCCGATCTGGTGGCCGTCCTCCCTAATTTGTTTCACGATATCAGGATGACGCTCAGCCCAAGAAGCAGACAGAAAGAAGGTGGCGTTCTTTATACCGTACTCTCGAAGGACATTTAAAATAGGAACAGCCTTCTCATCCCCCCAGCCAATATTAAAAGTGAGAGAGACATGTTTTGATGAAGTCTCGCCTTTATAAATGGCTCGGGGTCCATGTTCAGTTTTAAATACCGACAGCGGCGGTGCCTTTTGTACATAAAAAAAGGTTGCAGCTGCAAGGGCTGCTACAAGAATAATGACAACTTGCTTCAGCCGTTTAATAGGCAACACATATAATCGACTCAATTCAAACACTCCTGCCTTGTCCAAGATTGTTACTTGATTGTATGCAGGGCAAGGGTTTAAGATGCTTAATAAAACTATTTCAAAAAAAGTTTTGAAAAGGCGTTGACCGAAAGAAAGTTTTCGTGATATATTATTAATCGTCGCTGACACACAGTGACAAACACAAAACGCTTCGGGAAATAAACTTGAAAAAAGTTGTTGACATAAGATGAAGCGAAATGTTATATTATTAAAGCCGCTAAGAACGGCGGAGATGATCTTTGAAAACTAAACAAGACAAAACGTACCTGTTAATTCGAGTTTTTATAAAAAATCCTATGATACTTCATAGGTAGTCAGTCAAACTGGCGAAAAGCAAAACTTCGGTTTTGTACTTTTTCGGAGAGTTTGATCCTGGCTCAGGACGAACGCTGGCGGCGTGCCTAATACATGCA
>NZ_JBCPSO010000010.1:0-82656 GCF_051129925.1 Bacillus sp. Je.9.29.b | reverse complement strand
CCATGCGGTTCAAGGAACTATCCGGTATTAGCTCCGGTTTCCCGGAGTTATCCCAGTCTTACAGGCAGGTTACCCACGTGTTACTCACCCGTCCGCCGCTAACATCCGGGAGCAAGCTCCCTTCTGTCCGCTCGACTTGCATGTATTAGGCACGCCGCCAGCGTTCGTCCTGAGCCAGGATCAAACTCTCCGAGGTATGCAGGATGCATATCACACATGCGTTGCTACACGATGTAGCGAACTTAGCATGTGATCATTTCCTGCCTCGCCAGTTTGACTGACTACCTATGATGTATCATAGGATTTTTTATAAAAACTCGAATTAACAGGTACGTTTTGTCTTGTTTAGTTTTCAAAGATCATGTTCATTATCGCTCAGAGGCGACTTTCTTAATATAACATTTGAGCACCGTGTGCGTCAAGTGTTTTTTAGAATTTCTTTTTGTCAGCTTTTCTTTCAAAGCAACTCAGTTGCTCGTTAGCGACGTTTAATAATATACCATCATAATATTCATGCGTCAATATCTTTTTTCACAAAATATCCTCGATGATAGATTTTTTGTCCCTTTGTCTCAATCGGCTCCACTTGAACAATTCCTTTTTCTACAAAGAAATCAATCATCACGCTAAGGTCAGGCGTGAAATACTTTAGATCAGGATGTGCCAGAAGCTCACCAAAAAGCCATATATCCTTCTGTTCCATGACATGACGCAAATGAGCGGCACCAATTTCTGCTTTTGAATGAATCAAAAAATCATTTGCTAAAAATAAAAGTTCCAAACGCTTATGCAGACTTTCATGGCTTTCAATCAGTTCTGAATAAAGTTTGTATACTTCGGGCTCCATATGACGCACTTGGTTCCAAACGGTCACTTCTGGGTGGAAGCCTTTATCAATTACTTCAATACGTGCTAAGTGATGCAGGGCATGCACAATGGAATTATATGCATCAAGGAATTGATTTGACTCAAAAAATGCTTTTCCTTCTATATATCTGCGAATGAGCTTGCCATATTCTAAACCGATTTTGAGCTTGCGGTTTGAAAACGGGAATGTACTTAGTTCATCAATTAAGTTGAAGATATATTCATTTCGATCAAACAGGACTTTTCCATTCAAAATCCAATCGATGATTCGGCGGTTAGTACCGAGGGTAATCCATTCCTTTAGTTGATCATCTGTGACAACGTTTAAAGAAGCTGTTTGGTGATCTGATTCATAGTGCTTGATAAATAACGGCTCTTCCGCTTCTTTTACGATGACTAAAAGTGCTGCATCAAAGTTATCCGTCTCAGAAGATACTTTATGTCTTCTTTCTACTATAATCACAGCTAATGTGTCTGGATGGCTTGCTCTCTCTTGATAAATAGGACGGAGAAGATTTTCCATAGTGATTCCTCCAATACTCGGGTGTAAGGTTCTTCTCTAATGCTATGTATTTCTCCTCATAGAATCAAAATTCCTTCAATACATGAAAAAAGATCATTGAATCATTATAAGCAATTTATTCACAAAACTCTATAACTAATTCAAACGGAAAGGTAAAATGTGCTATATTGGAGATAAGGGGGACTAGGGATGGCGAAATACTCCAGTAAGATTAATAAAATCAGAACATTTGCACTTAGTTTGGTTTTTGTTGGCTTTCTGATCATGTATATCGGTGTGTTCTTCAAGGAATCGATCTGGCTGTCGACTTTCTTTATGCTGCTTGGCGTCTTATCGATTGGATTAAGTACAGCCGTTTACTTTTGGATTGGTATGCTTTCTACGAAGGCAGTACGTGTCGTTTGTCCAGGCTGTGAGAAGGAAACAAAAGTGCTTGGGCGGGTGGACATGTGCATGCATTGCAGGGAGCCGCTTACACTTGATCCAGCATTAGAAGGTAAAGAGTTTGATGAATCCTACAATCGAAAAAAGTCATAAAAATAAGCTGACCATTTAAACGGTCAGCTTTTTCATTAATGATTTTCTTTTTTCGCACATTCTTGACAAGTTCCATAGATCTCCAAGCGATGATGACTGACTTTAAAGCCTGTCACATGGGATGCAAGCTGTTCAACTTCATCAAGGCCAGGATAGTGAAAGTCCACGATTTTTCCGCAGTTTTCACAAATCGCATGGTAGTGGTCAGATGTCGCAAAATCAAATCGGCTTGAGGAATCACCATACGTTAATTCCTTTACTAATCCAGATTCCCGGAAGACTCGTAAATTGTTGTAAACCGTTGCGACACTCATGTTTGGAAATTTTCCTTCAAGTGCTTTATATATATCGTCCGCGGTTGGGTGTGTCATAGAATTTACGAGAAACTCCAAGATGGCATGGCGCTGCGGAGTAATTCGAACACCGGTTTCTTTTAGAGCATCTAAAGCGTCTTTTAGTTCGTGAGCAGCCATTTCATCATGCACCTCTCTTCAAAAATATTCTTATATTATAATCTTTATAAATAGTGTACCCCCAGAGCCGAAACTTTGTCAATTACAATCCTCTTTTTTACCTATTCTTCTTTACAAAAAAGACCGGCATGACTGCCGATCTTATCATATGAGGATATTAAGCGTGAGCTTTCAATTCCTCAAGCGCTTCCTCTACGTGGTCTTTTACCTTTACTTTTCGCCATTCTTTCACAAGCGTGCCTTCTTTATTAATAAGAAACGTTGAACGCTCGATTCCCATATATTCTTTGCCAAAATTCTTTTTCAGCTTCCATACCCCAAAGGCTTCAGACAATTTCTGTTCATCGTCTACAAGAAGCAGAAACGGCAAATCATGTTTTTCTTTAAACTTTTGGTGCTTGTCCTGACTGTCTGGGCTTACGCCGATAATGACAGCATCTAATTCTGCAAAGCTCTGATGGCGGTCGCGGAAATCACATGCTTCTGTTGTACAGCCTGGTGTCATATCTTTTGGATAGAAATAAAGGACAATATGTTTTCCTTTAAAATCAGAAAGCTTTACTTTCTCCCCATTGTCACCGGTTAATTCAATGTCAGGTACTTGCTGCCCTACTTCGATTGTCATGACACAATCCCTCCAACCTATTTTTTCATTAGCCTATCCAATTTTGAGAGGATATTCAACTAAGGACGCTTGCATCGGCATGTTAAAATAATGATAGACGACGTGATACGTTGAGATAGGAGGCTATTTATGAAATTCACAGAATCAGAAAAATTACATCAAGAGGCGCTGGAGCACATTGTTGGGGGTGTCAACAGCCCGTCTCGTTCATATAAGGCAGTAGGCGGCGGTTCACCCGTTGCGATGGAAAGAGGAGAAGGCGCTTATTTTTGGGATGTTGACGGAAACCGCTATATTGACTATCTAGCAGCATACGGTCCAATTATTACAGGACATGCCCACCCGCATATTACAAAAGCCATCACGAAAGCGGCTGAAACAGGTGTCCTTTACGGAACACCAACGAAGCATGAAGTCACTTTTGCTAAAATGCTGAAGGAAGCCATGCCTGCTTTGGACAAAGTTCGTTTTGTCAATTCAGGTACAGAAGCGGTGATGACAACGATTCGAGTGGCTCGCGCATATACAGGCAGAACAAAAATTATTAAGTTTGCCGGATGCTATCACGGCCACTCTGATCTTGTGCTAGTGGCAGCAGGCTCTGGTCCTTCCACTTTAGGAACACCTGATTCCGCGGGCGTACCAAAAAGTATCGCCAATGAAGTCATTACCGTTCCATTTAATGATATTGACAGCTATAAAGAAGCATTAGATCGATGGGGTGATGAGGTAGCAGCTGTCCTTGTCGAGCCAATTGTCGGAAACTTTGGCATCGTAGAGCCTAAGGACGGTTTCCTGCAGCAGGTCAATGACCTCACACATGAAAAAGGCGCACTGGTGATTTATGATGAAGTCATTACCGCTTTCCGCTTTATGTATGGCGGTGCACAGGACTTGCTTCAAGTAAAACCTGACCTCACTGCATTAGGAAAAATTATTGGCGGCGGACTTCCTATCGGCGCTTACGGCGGTAAAAAAGAAATTATGGAACAAGTTGCTCCGCTTGGACCAGCCTATCAAGCTGGCACAATGGCAGGAAATCCTGCATCCATTCTTTCAGGTATTGCCTGCTTGGAAGTGTTAAAAGAAGACGGCGTTTACGAGCGTCTTGATCAGCTTGGCGCTATGTTAGAAGAAGGCATTTTAGCCCATGCTAAAAAGCATCAAGTAGATATTACAGTGAATCGCTTAAAAGGCGCTCTCACAATTTATTTCACAACAGAAACGATTGTGAACTACGAGCAGGCTGAAAATACGGATGGCGAAATGTTTGCCCGTTTCTTCAAATTAATGCTCGCGCAAGGCATTAACCTCGCTCCTTCTAAATATGAAGCTTGGTTCTTAACGATCGCACATACTGAAAAAGATATTTCTGAGACGCTGCAAGCAGTAGATCATGCATTTGCACAGCTGAAACAATCATAATGAAGTCCAAAACAGGCGTAAAAACAGGCGCCTGTTTTTTTATTTACCAGCTCTTGTTTGTCAAAAGCGTGCGAATCTGTTACATTTCTTCTCAATACCTTCTTTTGATGTTTTCATGAACTTTCAAAAATCACTTGAATATTTCGGAAGACCGCTGTATATTACTTAGTTGTTTCATCAAAATATGAATGATAAATGACGAGTGATCATCTATTATCGAAAAGAAAGGAATGCAGGGACAAAACCAATGAAACTTGGAGCCCGTATTTTAAAAACTGGTATTGCCATTGTACTCGCGCTTTACCTGGCAACATGGCTTGGGTTGCCAACGCCCGTCTTCGCGGGAATTGCAGCTGTATTTGCTATCCAGCCATCAATTTATCGATCTTTTTTAACCATTGTTGATCAAGTGCAAGCCAATATTATTGGAGCAGCGCTTGCCATTACGTTCGGTCTGCTTTTTGGCACAGGACCAGTCATTATCGGTTTAACCGCCGTCATGGTCATCGCCATTAATTTAAAGCTGAAGATTGAACACACCATTCCGATTGCACTTGTAACCGTCATTGCGATTTTAGAAAGTGCAGGGGATCATTTCCTTTCCTTTGCCTTAATCCGAACAGCTACTGTGGTGTTAGGGGTTCTCTCTTCATTTTTAGTGAATTTAATCTTCCTGCCGCCAAAGTATGAAACAAAACTTGTTCATCACATTATGGAAAATACGGAGGAGATTTTAAAATGGATTCGTCTGACCTCCAGACAGTCTACTGATCATTCCACATTAAAGGATGACATCGATCAAATAAAAGAACGCATGATCAAATTAGATCACATTTACTTGTTATACAAAGAAGAACGAAGCTATTTAAAGAAAACCACCTATGTCAAATCAAGAAAGCTTGTTTTGTTCAGGCAGGCCATTATGACATCAAATCGCGCTCTGTATTTGCTGAAAAAGCTTCATAAATTAGAAAATGAAATTCATTTGATGCCAGAGCATTTCAGGGAAAGCTTAACGGATGAAATTGATTATTTACTGTATTGGCATGAGCGCACCTTGATGAAATTCGTCGGAAAAATGAAGCCGCAGGATGATGAATTTCAAAATGAATGCTCTCTTCGCCTTGAGACGTTAACGAAATCATTTATTCAGCATCAGCAAAACCAAGAAAACGACTTGCTCGATTACAATATGCTGAATGTCATGTCCAGCATCATCGAATACCGTGATGAATTAGAGCATTTAGATACATTGATTACAAGCTTCCAGACGTATCACCCAAAAGATAGTGAAATCGAGACAGAAGAAAAAGAAGCATAAACAGAAAAGACCGATTCCTAGAATCGGTCTTTGTCTTCTTTTCAGCGTGACCTGAAAACCTTTGCAGTCTAGGAAGAACGAGTACCGGAGCGGAGCGAATTGAGTATTCGTGAGCACCGGCACGCAGGACTGACACTTAATGCGAGGGTTTGCCCGCGCGCTGAGACCGATTCTGAGAATCGGTCTTATTTTATTTTCTTCATTTTAGGATCCAGTGTGTCTCTTAATCCATCCCCCATCAGGTTAAATCCGAGAACAGTCAGCATGATCGCTATTCCTGGGAAGAATAATGTCCAAGGGGCTTGAACGAGATAAGGTCTCGCGTCGGCGAGCATTTTCCCCCATTCTGGACTTGGCGCCTGTGCCCCCAATCCTAAAAAGCCTAAAGCCGCTGCCTCAATAATTGCCGTTCCGATCGCTAGCGTCGCCTGGACGATGACTGGCACCATACTATTTGGCAGAATGTGACGCAGTACGATGCGGCGGTGTGACATCCCAACCGCCTTTGCTGCCAGAACGTATTCTTCTTGTTTAATACTCAGCACTTTTGAACGAACGAGCCGTCCAAAGGTTGGGACATTAATAATCGCAATGGCAATAAGGGCATTTTGTAAGGAGGGGCCTAGAATGGAGACAATAGCAATCGCTAATAGAATGCTAGGAAAAGCAAGTAAAATATCAAACAATCTCGAGATCACCGCATCTAACACTCTTCCGCCATAGCCTGCTATCAATCCAAGCAGTGTCCCTAAAATGACAGACCCGAGAACAGAGAAGAAGCCGACCCATAAGGAAATCCGTGCTCCATGCACAACTCTCGAAAATATATCTCTACCGAAATCATCCGTACCAAACCAGTGTGCAGCTGAAGGGGCACTAAATCGCTCCCCGAGTGATTGTTCATTGATTCCATAAGGAGCAATGAGCGGTGCAAAGATCGCTAGGATCAGAAATAAAAAGACAATCACACTGCCAATGACCGCCAGTTTATGCTGAAAGAACTGCTTCATTGATTCAAGAATCAATGATTGAGAGCGTTCATCTTTTGGCTGAGGTGGTTCAAGCTCTTTTTGTGCTTCCATATTGTCACTCTCCCTCCCTAATATTTAATCCTTGGATCAATGACCGCATACAAGATGTCCACAATGAAATTGATCAGGACAAATATAAGCGCAACGACAAGAATACCTGTTTGAATGACTGGGTAATCACGATAACTGATGGCGTCATATATATACCGCCCGATTCCCGGCCAAGCAAAAATGGTTTCTGTTAAAATCGCTCCACCAAGCAAGAGGCCCGTCTGAAGACCAATAATCGTCAAAATCGGAATGAGCGCATTTTTCAGGCCATGCTGATAAATGATAAAAAATGAACGTACTCCTTTTGCTTTTGCTGTTCGAATAAAGTCGGAATGAAGCACTTCCAGCATACTTGCCCTTGTAATTCTCGCAATAATCGCAGCAGGGATTGTGGCGAGCGCTGTACTTGGTAAGATCAAATGCTTGATGCTGTCAGCGAATTGATCAAACCGGCCCTGCAAAAGCGTGTCCAGTGTATGAATATACGTGATCGATTCGACTGGATTCCTTACGTCTTCTCGGCCCGTTGTCGGCAAAATACCTAATTCGATCGAGAACAGCCACTGCCCCATTAAGCCTAACCAGAAAATTGGCATGGACACTCCGATGAGTGCAATAAACATCGCGGCATAATCAAAGAAAGAATGCTTAAACCAAGCACTAATGATTCCAGCATTCACTCCCACGACAATCGCCAGCACCATGGCAAAAAAGGTCAATTCTAACGTCGCAAATAAGTAGGGCTTCATTTCCTGGGCAATAGCCGCTCCTGTTCGAATGGAAGTCCCTAAATCCCCTTTTAAAAGGCCAAGCATATAATGACCGTATTGAACGTACCATGGCTGATCTAAACCGAGCTGGATCGTTAATTGTTCTACAGCCTCTTTCGTTGCCCGCTGTCCTAAGATGACCTGCGCTGGATTTCCAGGTATAAAACGAATAATTGAAAACACGACCAATGTCATTCCGATGAGTACTGGGATGAGCATTCCTGCCCGCTTCATACAATAAGCAAACAAACAGCTTTCACCGCCTTTATCTTTGTTTGATAAGGGAGATACAAGATCTCCCTTATTTGCTTATTCGAAATACACGTCAGTTAAAGCTTCTGAACCAGTTGGGTGCGGCTGATATTCTTTTAAATCATTAGATGCGGCAAGCATTGGAATTGAATGCACCAATGGAATCCAAGGCGCTTCGTCATGAATGATTTCCTGCGCTTTTTTATACAGCTCATTTCGTTTCTTTTGATCTGTGTCTGTTTGCGCTTCAATGAGGATGTCATGCATTTTATCGTTTTCGAAGAATGTATAGTTATTACCGCCAATGCTGTCTTTGTCCAGCAGTGTGTAAATGAAATTATCAGGATCGCCATTATCCCCTGTCCAGCCTAATAAAAACACATCTGCTTCCCCTTTACTTGCTTTATCTAAGTAGGTGGCCCAGTCATATGTCACAATTTCTGCTTTGACGCCGACCTTTTCAAAATTTGACTGAATGACTTCTGCTACCTTCATCCCATCTGGCATGTATGGACGTGGTACAGGCATTGCCCAAAGCTTGATGCGAAAGCCGTCAGGGAAGCCTGCTTCTTTTAATAGTTCTTTCGCTTTTTCTGGATCATACGGATATGGTTCAATGTCGTCATTGTAACCTTCTAAAGCTGGCGGCAATGGATTTTTTGCTGGCTCAGCCAGTCCTCCATAAAATGACTCAATAATCGATTCTTTATCGACCGCATAATTGAGTGCCTGACGAACCAGCTTGTTATCAAGCGGCTTTCTTGTGACAGTCAGTCCGATATAACCTACGTTCATCGATGGTCTTTCAATGAGCTGGAGTGCTTTGTCGGTTTTAATGCCATCTAAATCTGATGGATTCACGCCATCCATTAAGTCGATCTCGCCTGTTTTAAGGGCATTTAAACGAGCAGAGTTTTCTGGAATGGAGCGGAAGATGATTTGATTCAGCTTTGGTTTATCCTTCTGCCAATAATCCTCGTTCTTTTCTAACACGATGCGGTCGTTTTGCTTCCACTCTTTAAACTTGAATGGTCCTGTCCCCACTGGATTTTCTCTAAATGAATCACCGCTTTTTTCAACAGCCGCTGGACTGGCAATGCCAAATGGTGACATAGCAATGTTTTTGAGAAATGTCGCCTGCGGTCGCTTTAGCTGAAATTCAATTTCATGCTCGCCTTTGACGATGATGTCTTTAATGACATGCCCTTTATCTTTTTTATAGCCGCCAAACATCCCATAGTAAGGAAACTTTTCTGCGTCTCCATTCATCCAGCGTTCAAAATTGAATTTCACTGCTTCTGCGTTAAAGTCTGTGCCATCGTGAAATTTCACACCTTCTCTTAAGTAGAACGTGTATGATTTTCCGTCCTTTGCAACATCCCATTCTGTTGCGAGGCCAGGATGGATGGTCGTGTCTTTCTCACCGTAATTCAAAAGCTTTTCAAATATATTCTCTGTGACCTTGAAGGTTTCGCCTTCTGTCGTTGTGATTGGATCTAGTGAAGTGGAATCTCCCCCTCTGCCAAATACGAGGGTATCTTTTGTTGCCTTTTCTTCTGATGTCGGTGAAGACGAGCATCCCCCTAAAAAGAGCGCCAGTGCCAGCACAAAAATGAAACTACTGAATAACCATGTCTTCTTCATTGTGTTCCTCCTTTTGATATAAATAACACGCGGCCGCGTGCCCCGGTTCCTCCTCATACAAAGCAGGAACTGCTTTCAAGCATTTCTCCCATCTTTTTGGACACCTTTTGTAGAAAGGACAGCCGCCGCGTTCCGTCATTGTGGTCTCTTCTGCTGCCACGTCTTGCGCCTCTAGTACGTGATCCATATGTGGAATGGATTTCAGAAGCAGCGACGTATAGGGATGGAGCGGGCTGTGAAACACATCTTCGGCCGGTCCCATCTCCACAATGCGCCCAGCATACATGACGGCGATCCGGTCGCTCATATACCTGACAACCCCAAGGTCGTGAGAAATAAACAAATACGTCAGAGAAAGCGTCTTTTGCAATTCAAGCATCAAATTCAAAATTTGCGCTTGAACAGATACATCTAAAGCCGAAACTGGTTCATCGGCAATAACTAGACTCGGGTGCGTAATAAGCGCTCTAGCGATACCGATACGCTGCCTTTGTCCGCCGCTGAATTGATGCGCATAACGTTCCCCGTAAGAAGGATCAAATCCAACAATGTGCAGCATCTCTTTTACCCGTTTCCGTCTTTCTGCTTTCGTCCCATGATGATGAACAATCAGTGGTTCCTCTAAAATATCTTTGATTTTCATTCTTGGATTTAAAGAAGCATATGGATCTTGAAAGATCATTTGAATGTCTTTTCTTAAGGAACGCATGTCTCGTTCTTTTAGAAGGGTGATCTCCTGCCCTTTTAATTGAATAGAGCCTGATGTCGGTTCAGTCAATCTCATTAGGCTTTTGCCAAGTGTTGATTTACCGCAGCCTGATTCACCAACAATGCCAAGCGTTTCTCCTTCCTTCACGTGAAAGGACACTTGATTTAAAGCCAAAGTCGATTGTTTATGTTTAGAAAAAAAAGCGGCTGTGTCATACCGTTTTGTCAGCTGATTCACTTGCAAGAGTGGGTGACTCAGTGTCTTCTCCTCCTTCCATTAGAAAACATGCCACGCGGTGATTCTGTTCAATGGATTGTAAGGCTGGATCTTTTTCAAGACATTGCGCCATTTGATATGGGCAGCGTGGTGCAAATTGACAGCCGGACCGGATGGCCCCTGGCTTAGGCACATGACCTGCAATAGAGATGAGTTTTTCTTTTTTCTCTTTAAACGATGGAACAGAGGCGAAAAGACCTTTCGTGTAGGGATGCAGAGGTTTTTGAAAAATACGGTCAACGGTTCCTTCTTCTACAATTCGACCGGCATACATAATCATGACTCGCTGGCATATTTGCCGCACGACGCCTAGATCGTGGGTAATAAATAAAATAGCAGTGTCCATCTCTTCATTCAGCTTTTTGAGCAGACGAAGGATTTGCGCTTGGATGGTCACATCAAGTGCAGTTGTCGGTTCGTCAGCGATCATGAGCTTTGGATGACAAAGCATTGCCATCGCAATCATCACACGCTGGCGCATGCCGCCTGATAATTCATGTGGATATTTTCTAAGCAGCGATTCTGCTTGCTTCAATCCAACTGTTTGAAGCAGATCAACCGCCTTCGCTTTTGCTTCTTTTTGACCGATTGATTGATGTGTGAAAAGGGCTTCCGTCATTTGTTTGCCGATGGTCATTAATGGGTTCAGAGAAGTCATAGGCTCTTGGAAAATCATCGAAATGTCATTTCCTCTTATCTCTCGCCACTGTTTCTCTGAAAGTGACAGCAGATTTTGCCCTTCGAAATGAACCTCGCCCGTTGTATCGGTTTGCTGATTCAGACCCATTAATGACATGCTTGTGATACTTTTCCCGCAGCCAGATTCGCCCACAATTCCTAACGTTTCCCCTTTTTGAATCGAGAACGATATGTGATGGACGATGGGCACTTTTTGCTTTTTCTGTTGAAACGCAATGGACAGCTGTTTGACATCTAGCAGCACGTCTTGTTCTTTCACATATTCACCACCCCGTCATACTTTTTAAAATTGTATTGAGACAAGCTGGGAAATATGTCATGTTTTTGACAACATAAAAAAGCCTATCCGCTAGAATCGGATAGGCTTCTACTAATTTAATGTTTGAATGGTAAATAAATGGCGATAGTGGCTGTCTTGGTTCATTAATTCTTCGTGTGTTCCTTTTTCCACAATTTCGCCTTGTTCCATGACCACAATTTGGTCAGCATGTGTAATGGTTGATAATCGGTGTGCGACAATAAAGGTTGTGCGATCCTTCGCCAGCTTTTGCATCGCTTCTTGAATGTAATGCTCACTTTCTAAATCAAGTGCAGACGTCGCTTCGTCTAAAATCAACAGCGGTGGATTTTTAAGAAATACCCTTGCAATAGAAATCCGCTGTTTTTGCCCGCCTGACAACTTTACGCCCCGTTCTCCTACTTTCGTGTCATATCCTTCAGGAAGAGACATAATAAAATCATGCGCATTTGCCGCTTTTGCAGCCGACACGATTTTTTCAAAAGGTGCTTCAGGGTCACCAACCGCAATATTTTCTTTAATCGTGTCACTGAATAGGAATGTATCCTGCAGCACCATTCCGACTTGATTTCGAAGACTTCTTGCTTTGTACTCTTTGATATCAATCCCGTCAATTTCAAGTGACCCGTTTGTGACATCATAAAACCTTGGAATTAAGCTGACGAGTGTCGACTTCCCTCCACCGCTCATTCCTACAAGCGCAACCGTTTGTCCTTTGTCTACTTTCAAGGAGATATTGTGCAGAATCTCTTCCTGCGTGTGTTCATAACGAAACGACACATGTTTAAACTCTACCTCTCCTTTTAAATGATTGGCTTCTTTTGCATTCGGCCGGTCTGTGACCTCATATGGCTCATCAATAAACTCAAAGATCCGATCCATTGATGCAACGGACTGGGTTAACGTCGTGGATGAGTTAATGAGACGGCGAATCGGATTATACATCCGGTCAATATAGCCGACAAAGGCGATCATAGTCCCGATCGAAAGCGACCCGTTAATCACGGTGTAGCCAGCAAATGCAATGATTAACAGCGGTGCAATGTCAGTAATGGTATTGACGACAGCAAATGTTTTGGCGTTCCAATTCGTATGGTTGATGGCTTTGTTTAAGAAATTTTTGTTTTCATCATGAAAATTCTCTTGTTCATATTCTTCAATCGCAAAGCTTCGAATGACCGGCATTCCTTGTACCCGCTCATGCAAATGCCCTTGCACTTCAGCCAGCGCCTGTGACCGCTCTTTTGTCAGCTTGCGAAGCCGTCCGTAAAAATACTTTACTGCAAACGCGTATAGCGGAAAAATAATGACAGACACGATGGTGAGCTTAAGATCCAGTGTACACATAATGGCGATCACAATCAGTACAGTCATCATATCCAGCCAAATGTTCATGAGACCTGTGATGACAAATTCCTTTGTCTGCTCCACATCGTTGATCACTCTTGAAATAATTTCTCCTGTTCTCGTGTTGGCATAATAACGAAGACTTAGCTTTTGAATATGCGAGAACAGTTTTTCCCGAATATCAAATAATACCTTACTGCCTGTCCACTGAGCGTAGTATTGTCTATAGTATTCAACAGGCGGCCTCAACACTAAAAATAATACGAGCATGATTCCCATTATGATCAGTAGAGTTGATGTCTTTTCTTCAGCTGACCCCGAGCCTTGAATGACATCATCAATGACATACTTTAAAAGCAGAGGCAAGGTTAAGGGAATCGAGAACTTAATCATTCCGATGACCATTGTCAATGCAATCTGTTTTTTATACGGTGTTACAAAAGCCATGTAGCGTTTAATGACCCCCATGTAAATCTCCTTCCCAATCTATCAGTGCCTCTTATCCGTACGCAGTCAAAAACCTGTTAGCCTAAAAAGCCAAACAGGTTTTTTGATGCTCTTGCTTATTTTGTATAATGTAAAAAACGTTCATACCACATATCCACAAATTCAGGAGCAAACGGACCTTTCCGCTGGTGAATCCAATGCAGTAATGTATTCAGATGCTCTCTTAAGATACTATCGATTTCTTTTGGATAATTCATCTGCCTCTTATGATCTGCATATTCATCCTCATCCAAAATATTGTACGTCATGTCTGGAAAGACTTTGACGTCTAAATCGTAATCAATATACTTAATTGCCTCATCATCTGTCGCAAAAGGAGAGCTGATGTTGCAGTAATAATATACCCCATCATCTCTAAGCATCCCAATTACATTAAACCATTGTTTTGCATGGAAATAGCAAATAGCCGGTTCTCTCGTCATCCAAGTACGGCCGTCGGATTCAGTCACCATTGTACGGTCGTTTGCACCAATGATACACAATTCCGTTGCTTTCAGAATGGTGGTTTCATTCCAAATCCTGTGGATCAAGCCATTATGTTTATAGCTTTGAATTTGGATGGTTTCTCCTTCCTTGGGATAGCCCATATTTTCTCCCCTACTTTCTATAACAAACAAACCTAACAGTCCAAAGACCTAATTTCCCAACTAAACATGTCTCTATTATATTATACCGTTACATCATTAAAAAATGAAATGAAAAAGCCATTCAACCCAATTGAACGGCACACTGACTTACATCACGCTAGAACTCTTTTCCATCTGTTTATATGAATTGATGACCTCTTCTGTTTGTTTTGTAAATAAGGTTTGCACTTTTTGCAGTTCCTCACGTTTCTGTTTGATCTGATCACAAAGCCTATGCCACTCTTCTTTTTTTTCATCCTGCAACAATTGTTTTTCTGTTTCTAAGCATAGATCGAGTTCTCCCTGCACATCGAGCAGCTGATCCATGAGCTGCATTTGTTCTTTTACAAGCTGATCAAAATCAGACATCTAACTCCTCCCTTTTCATCGAATCCACTTTTTGTCTGTATACCATTTCTTGAAAGAAAGAGGAAATCCTTTGACTGTTTATGTAGAGGTTTTACAGGTTTTGTCGGATGGTGGTGTGAGGCAAAAAGAAAAGCACTTCATTCGTATATGAAGTGCTTTCCTTTGTTTCAGTGATTAGCTGTTTTGTTGTTTGTTTTGCTCAGCTTTTTGGTTGTATTTTTTTACGTGCTGTGCGTCAGTCTCACTAGCAAATTCAGTGCCGTATTGACCACCTTGTGCAGCAGCTTGGTTTTGTTTCTTCACTTGTTGTGCGTTTGTTTTGTTTTGTTGTTGATCCATCATTATCACCTCCACGCACATTAATTTGTGCAGAAGGTGTACATCCTATTCATGATTTTTTTAAACAAGCAAAGAACGTCCGCCATCCACAATAATCGTCTGGCCTCTAATCATGTCTGCTTTGCCTGATACAAGGAATTCCACGCTGTCGACCATGTCTTTAATTTCCACCATTCGGCCGGCAGGTGTGTTTTTCTTCGCATCTTCTAAAAGCTCTTCTCGGTTCGGGAAGTGCTTAAGTGCATCGGTATCGATCGCGCCGCCTGATACAGCGTTGACGACGATATTTTTTTGTGAAAGCTCAACTGAAAGGTAACGTGTCAAAGCTTCTAGTGCTGCTTTTGATACGCCAACTACTGTGTAATTTTCAAGATAGCGAATAGAGCCAAGAGAGCTAATGCTGACGATATGTCCGCCGCCGTTTTTCTCCATTAGTTTTGCCGCTTCTTGTCCGCAGAATAACAAGGCTTTCGCATTGATATTCATTGTCCAGTCCCAATGATTTTCTTCAAGGTCCATAATGGGACGCTGAACACCTGATGCCGCATTGTTTACAAATACATCTAAACGGCCAAAAGTTTCATCGATTTGCTGAAACATGTCTTTGATTTTCTCAGGCTGGCCTACATTGGCTTTGACAACCAATGTTTTGACACCCATCGCTTCAATTTCTTCCGCTGTTTCAAGTGCGGCTTTTTTGCTTCTCGCATAGTTAATGACAATGTCATATCCTTTTTCAGCGAGGCGAAGGGCTACTTCTTTCCCGACTCCTCTGCTGCTACCTGTAATTAATGCACATTTACGTTGACTCATTATGGTTCATCTCCTGATTTGAATAGTTTTGGTTCATTCGCTTCACACTAATAGGAAAGTTCCTATTAGGAGGTTACATTCATGTATGTCGGACGCGATTTAAGCCAGCTTGGCATGATGTCCAAGGATCAATGGAAAGATACTGAGCTTGCTTACTTTCATCATGCTTTCCAACAAATTTTACCTTATTTGAACGAAGAAGGGCAATCTAAGTATCGAGAAATCATTTCTGAAATCGAAGACCGCGGGGGGTTGCATCGAAATGAAGCTGATTATACCCACGGTACAACGGTTAAATATGACTAGGCTGCTCAAGTGCCAGCTTCCAAATTTTTTGGTGTGAGACTGGCAAAGCATACCCCTCAAATTCTTCTGTTGTGACTTTTTTCAGCATCGTGTCATCAGATATAGAGGTAACTCGTCCAAAGAAAACAGAAATATTCCAGATGAGGTGGGTAAATACATGCTGAATGGTGCCTTCTAAATCACCAAGCTCCGCTTGTACACCCGCCTCCTCTTTTAAGAAATCAATCAGCTGCTCTTTTTCCGTTTTTCTTCCCTTCATGGTTTCCATGTTAGGGAATTCCCATAAATTCGCAAGAAGGCCTGTACTTGGCCGCTTATGAATATATAGGTTGCCTGCGTCATCAAATAACACCGCTGCTGCCATTGATTTCGCAGTCGGCTTTTTCTTTTTGCTTTTCACTGGGAGCTCATGCTGAACGCCTTCCTCGAGTGCCGAGCAATGCATGTTTACAGGGCAAATGAGGCAGGCAGGGGATGTTGGAGTGCAAATGAGCGCTCCTAGCTCCATCAGCCCTTGATTAAATTCTGATGGCTTTTCCCGGGAAATGAGCTGATCGACCGCAAATTCGAAAATATTTCTCGTTTTTGGTTTTGCAATATCATCCCAAACGGACAAAATACGAGAAATGACCCTCATCACGTTGCCGTCTACCGCAGGGTATGGCTTGTTATAAGCGATACTCAGCACTGCGCCGCTCGTATATGGGCCTACACCTTTGAGCTTTGAAAATTGCTCTTTCGTATCAGGGACAATGCCACCGTAGAATTCATATACTTCTTTCACAGCTGCCTGTAAATTACGCACTCTTGAGTAGTAGCCAAGACCTTCCCATGCTTTCATGACCTTTTCTTCATCAGCTAAAGCGAGATCCTTCACCGTCGGGAATTGCTCCATAAACCGGTTGAAGTACGGAATGACCGTATCTACTCTCGTTTGCTGAAGCATGACTTCTGATACCCAGACGCGGTATGGATCTTGATTTTCTCGCCATGGCAATGTTCGTTGTTCTTTTTCATACCAATCAATTAAATCATGCTGAAAGCCCGCAATATCTTTGCGGTCCAGCTTTTCTTGAATGTCTTTCATATCTATACTCCTTCTCATTGGACCGAGGGCTAACGTTCTGAATAGAACCTTATTTGTTGTATACTGTTTGTAGATACGTTAACATGTTACATTAAATCGGGATAAAGCAAAAGTGATTTTGCACATAGTCTTGATTGGAGACGTATACTTTGTATGATTGTTCCTAAGCATGACAACTAGGAGGTAATCAATTGGACACTGGTACTCATGTAGTAATGGGCATTTCTCTTGGGGGACTTGCACTTTTAGATCCAGCCGTCAGCGCAGATCCACATATGGCACACGCCGTGATGATCGCGACCATCGCCGGCTCCCAAGCACCAGACATTGATACTGTGCTAAAACTAAAAAATAATGCGGTTTATATAAGAAATCACCGAGGATTTACACATTCCATTCCGGCTGTACTGTTTTGGTCATTGCTGATTCCGGCTGTGATTTTCCCATTTGTGCCAGGGGCGAATTTACTTCACCTTTGGTTATGGACACTATTAGCCGTTGTGCTTCATGTGTTTGTCGATATTTTCAATGCATACGGTACGCAGGCCATTCGTCCATTTTCGAAGAAATGGGTAGCGCTTGGGATCATTAATACGTTTGATCCGTTTATCTTTTTTACACATCTTGTCGCCATTGTCGTTTGGGCGATTGGCGGACATCCCGGCTATACGTTCATCACGCTGTACGCGGTGATTTTCTGTTACTATATCGTCAGGGTCATCATGCAGCTTCAGATTAAACGTCAGCTGCGTGCACGATTCGATGAAATTGAAGAGATTATCATTTCGCCTACAATGAAATTCAGACAATGGCGCATTGCCGTGAAATGTAAATCCTCTTTCCATGTTGGGCGCAGTATGAATGGAGAGGTTGTCATTTTAGACACCTTTAACCGGGTGCCGGTCCCTGATACTGAAATTATGAAGATTGCCAAACAAGATGAAAACATTTCAGCCTTTCTCTCCTTCTCTCCTGTCTACCGGTGGGAAGTGGATAAATACAAGGATCATTATGAGGTACGGTTCATTGATTTACGCTACCGAAGCAAAGGTCATTATCCTTTTGTCGCAATCTGCCATATCGACATGGACCACCAAATCAAAAATTCCTATACTGGCTGGATTTTCAGTGAAGAAAAACTGCAAAAAAAATTAAGACTCGGCTCTGTGTGAGCGAGTCTTTTTTTGTTGTGTAGGCTTGGATTTAGGGGGAAAGTACATTATTTTGATTAATCATTTGTATAGATTTTGAACTGGATAGATATTTGAATTTATGTAATTCGCAGAAACAGTGATCTATGCACATATGTTGAGTGCAACACCAAGATTTCCTGTCTTTTCCCACCATTCACCATTTCAATCCACGCACTCATGTAGAGTGCGACTGGTTCAAAAACAACTATGTGACATCTAAAGGACAATTTCAATCCACGCAATCATATAGAGTGCGACCCGTTCTCGGTGAAACCTTCTATCTTCGCCGCAAAATTTCAATCCACGCATTCATGTAGAGTGCGACTGCGATTTCCGCCCTTATTATAACATTTTTTAGGGAATGATCGTCAAAACCCACAAGTTTCTATATAGAATTTTGTTTTCACCCTTAAAAAATATACATTTTTTCTCATTTTTGTCGAATGAATAGGTGCGAATGTTCCAGGGATTTTATGTTCACCTCACATTCGCACCGACTTTTTCTTAGAATGAAATCTATTTATTTAAATCTTTTGAAACTTGTTAATCATACTTATTACAGCAACAACTTTGTATTCAACTAAATACATGACTACTGGATCAGGTGCGAGAGTTATGTTTTTCACACTTATATCAAGTGCAATTGTCAATATTCCTTTCAAGGTACCTATTGACGATGAACTTTATTTAGATCCTCATATCAATTACGATGTATGATTCTGCTATTGTTTTTCAATTTCAATTCACTCATGTAGAGTGCGACTACCTAATTGATACATTTTCATGCTACAACTAAACATTTCAATCCACGCACTTATGTAGAGTGCGGCTGGACAAACTCAAAAAGCTGAAAAGAAAGGCGGGATTTCAATCCACGCACTCATATAGAGTGCGACTTGAAGGACAAGGTAAATTTATTACGGTTGGAAATATTTCCATTTATGCACTCATGTAGAGTGCGACACGAAGAGACTCCAAGAAATTGCAAATTTCAATCCACACACTCATGTAGAGTGCGACGAAAAAGACATAGAGAAATTCATAAACGGCGCGATTTCAATCCACGCACTCATGTAGAGTGTGACAAAAATGAACCTATTACAACGATTAGATGCTATTATTTCAATCCACGCAATCATATAGAGTGCGACTGCGATTTTCGCCCTAATTATAACATTTTTTAGGGAATGATCGTCAAAACCCTTAAGTTTCTATATAATACTTTGTTTTCACTCCTGAAAAATATACATTTTTTCTCATTTTTGTCGAATGAAACGGTGCGAATGTTCCAGGGATTTTATGTTCACCTCACATTCGCACTTAGTCTTATGAAATGACGTCGTCCATTTTAAGTCTTCCATAACCCGCATTTGTTTTAGCACCGATTCCTTCGTGTTCTAAAGCGCCTAGTAAGATGGTTTTGGCGAGTTCGAGCCATTCCGATTCTTCTGGTAGATTCTTTTTTGTTTTCAATAGAAGTTGAAAGCGGCCGTTGACCACCGTTAAGAAATGAATCGGTGTTGGTGAGTCATCGTCTCGAGGGGCTGGAACACTTCCCCCTTTGTTCATCTTATCTAGCTTGACGCTGTTGTAGTCTGAATGATGTGGTGTCATCACGTCTACTTTGAATGCTTCTCCTACCGTCTCAGGCATTATGAGCGCATCATGAAATTCGATGATGCCAGCACGTTCGTTTGTTCCAAACAATGTGTTGTAATCACTACCACCTTGTTTTAGTTCAGGAAAGTTTTCACCTAATACAGAGTGGGCATAATGAGAGGCTACGCCTTTTAAAGCTGTTCCTGGTAAATAAGGAATGCCGTATATCGGGTGTAATAACAATCCCGTTTCAAGTACACCCTCTCCTCCATGTCCAATGACTAACGGCGATATGGATTTGACTAAGCATGTGGGGTTCGTATCGGTATAATATTGCTCCACAAATCTTTCATACAATAAGCGATTTTCCCCCCACTGTTTTCGATGTAGACGAATTACATTTTCATAAAATGACTGCTTCTCCGCACTGTCATTTATGATGTCCGACAATGTAGAACCATCAATCTCCCATTTGCTTTTGTTTAAGGTTAATGACAGATTCATTGGATGTCCTCCACATTTTCCGCCCCTTGTTCCACCTTTAAAATAGATTCTGCATATCTTTTTAACCAAACAGATGCACTTAATGCTTGTCTTGATTTGATTAAGTAATCTCGATTGGACGCTGACCAACTTTCTTGTAAATCTAGCGTTTCTTTTATATCTTGAACGAATTGTTGATATGCATTTCCTTTTTTTGATTTTGCTTCAAAAAATGTAATGGTGAGCCTTAATCCATTTGTTAAGATCATTGAGGCGAATCTGTGACAGAGTTGTCCATATTGATTTGAGAAATTCTCCTCATTCGTTTTGGCATTCATCACATGTTGATACGCTTTCTCAGCATAATGATGTTGAATGAGTTTCATGATCCCTCCCCTCCTGTCATGCGCCAGGATACTCTTCCTTTACCTACGTTTGTGTTTCCACCTAATTGAAGATACATCTGTTTTTCTAGTTGATCTAAAAGTTGGTGTCTAACAGATAAATCATTTCTTCCATCGATACGATCACACCACATGAGCCCATAAAATATGGCTTCTGCTGGTACATACTCTTCATACCAGAGAGCTCCTTTACTAACTGTTTGGGTTTCATGATCAATTCTAATACGAGGTGTCACTTCAGAATTCATGGTGACAATGTATTGAAAAACGTCATCACTTACAATCACAAATCGTTCTATCCAAAGAGTTTGTGATTGTTTATCGTCGAATAAAAGTTTAACCATCTTTTGAGCAAAATCGGTTAGTTGTTGAGATTTTTTCGCAGCCCCTTGAAATTCACCTAGATATAATTCGTCATTCTTTACTAATTTAGAATTCATGGTGACTAGCGTGCTTGATTCTTCTATGAGATCAGGGATATCCAGCGTTACGCCTAATGCTTTTGCATCGCGGGCTAATCTTTTCAATATGAGTGGACTTGCCACATATCCAAATGTACCGTATCTACTCGCCACCGGGAATGAAAATAACCGGCCATCTGTCATGACGACTGCTCCTGCGCTTCCATCTTGATCTCCTTGTGTACCAAATACTTTTTGTACGAATGTGTCTTTTCCTTTCGCGCGATAATGTTCACGCTGCACGCCTTTGATACTGCTTCCAGGTATAATCGGCCATTCTGTTACTTTTTCTCGTTGAATGGGCATATCAATCACGCCAACTCCTTCACCCGCTCCAATATGAAGGGGGGATAAACAATGTATCCAAAACCAACGGCTTGCTTCCATCATCTCACTCCTCTTATTCATTCGGCTTCCATGTTCCCCAAAGTGCTAACCCGCAGCCATCTTCACGATCAAACGCTTCTTTGCGCCGGTTACGATCGGATACTGATTGAAGCCACATTTTTTCGGCCAGTTCTGCTGGATCTCCTTCTTCTACTGTAAAGAAGTAAACGCTACCCGCAGGGACTAAGCGGCGGATTGCTTTTTCACGCCCTTTTTCTTTTTTTGCTAAGCTCCATCCAGAGATAGGCTGCCAATGTGGAACAGATGCCCAAACCAATTTCAGTCGTACATTTGTATCAAATAGTGGTTTTGACATGAGCTCTTCATCCAGCCAGCCGGGCTGCCATCCTTTACTGAAATAAGCAGGTGTCGCCAATATCATGCGAACATACGGCTTGTTCTTGAGCGATTCTTTAATCATATCTGGACATGTCCAATCTTGTTGGTATACATGTGGCCGGTCTTCTATATGAGCCAGCCGCCTTTCACCACCTATCGGGTGAAGACTTGAGAACGGCTTTAATGCTTCTGACTCTTCAGTAGATAACTCTATTCCCGCCTCCAGTTTAAAGTCATCTGGGAATACGAGTGATTCTGTTGAAAATAGATGCTGATCTTTTGCCTTTTTACTGCCAGTCTCCACCTCAATTTGTGTTCGTTCCTGACGCTGTAATGCTGGAATAAATGCCGGTGGTGTTTCCTTTTTGAAAGAATGATTTTCCTTCTGCATGTGTTGGTATTCAGTCAAGGCTTCCTTCACATGACTCTCATCCACTGCGTCTGTCAGCCAGTTCACCATCCACTTTAGTGATACAAAAGCAGGCGGCGATTTCATTTTTTTACGAGCACCAGCTCCAATTGGCGGCCATAATGCCTCACTAAAACGGCCTGTTTTTCCTGTACCAAAAAAGCCCTGTCCTTCCGACATCATTGGCTTTGGTCTCAATTGATTCATCCCATACTCATCATCGAATAACTCAAGGTCATGAGGCATTGGCACATATAAATGATCATGCCAGCGATATAAAGGACCTCGCACAAGAGATTTCGCATAATAAGAAAGTGCTGTGGTGTGTTTCATTGATTGTCGTTTCTTCGCTAGTGCTGTACGAAGTGTTCCTGCGACCACACTTGGCGGAACATCGTTTAGTGAACGCGCCCGTATACCTGGTACACTTTGAAATGGGCGTGCATCACGAATAAGCAGCGGATCAAGCGGTTGAATGTGAAACCATCTTTCAGGCATGTCCACTTACCTCCTCTAGTTGAAGAGCAATGATCATACATTCAGCGATTGTATGTAATTCTTCTAATGTATTCTTCTTCGGTATATACTTCGCAATCAATTGATCGATCCACTCTTTCGTTTCTTGCTCTGTTTTTGCTTCCGTTTTCTTTTTGAATGCAAGACGTCTTATCTCTAGTGGAATGAGTTCATCTAAAATTGCTGGCTGTTTTTTAAATGAAGACTGTTCGTATGTTTGATACAACTCTCGTAAGCCATATGCAAAGCCAGATGTGAAATAAG
This sequence comes from Bacillus sp. Je.9.29.b, assembly GCF_051129925.1. Classification (NCBI taxonomy): domain Bacteria; kingdom Bacillati; phylum Bacillota; class Bacilli; order Caryophanales; family Bacillaceae; genus Bacillus; species Bacillus sp. Je.9.29.b. Next base: position 59,706 of record NZ_JBCPSO010000010.1, on the reverse strand, counting down.
ACTGTTTTAACCACGTCGTCATCTCTTGGATAGAGGCCACTGGATCTATTTGAAATGAGACTGAGATATTCATTGTGTCTCCTCCGCCTCGCTTTTGGAAATGAATCGCTAATGAATTTCGCTCTTGTTTTGCATATTGTTCAGCCTGGCGTGCCATACTTCTTACTTCTTCAAGAGGCTCAAGCATATGAACGATGGCGATTCCAATTGAAATCGAAGGAGGTGTTTCACTATGTTGATGAGCCTTCATCGTGGAAACAAATTCTCTTTGTAATTTCCCAGCTGCTTCTAAGCATTGGTGCACCGGTACATAAGCCATGACATCGTCTCCACCGCCGTAGATCAATGTACCTTCACATTCGGAAATAATCTCACTTGCCTTTGAAGCAAAAGTTGAGAGCGTTTTAGAAAATGCAATATGGCTTTCTACATGCTGTATATTTCGTAGTTGGCTGCCCATCTTATCTCCATCCGCCATGAGAAAGGCATAGTAAGGTGAAGGTGCTGGTGGTTTGATCGGCTGGCCGTGATGCTTGCTGTATTCACCTTTGAAATATTTTTCGAGCAGCTGTGTGATGTCTTTTTTCGCTTCTGTTCGTGTGGTCCCGACAAGTCCACGTTGTTCAAGATAATCTTCTATTCTTCTTTCATAAAAAAGCGATGCCTCACTCAAAACAATAGGAGCTACTGTTAGATTCATATTCTCAAGATACATTTCTACATCTTTCACATATTGAGTGGCAGCTTTCTTCATCTGTTCATTTTCTTCCAACATGTTTTGATAGGGAGCAAATGCTTTATCGCAGACTGATGGAAATGTCATACTCGGGTGCTTATGTATAGACAATCGTTTGATCACTGAAATCGCATCTAATGATTCATGTTCACCAATTCCCCATTTCGCTAGTTGCGCCACTTGCTGTGGTGTTTTTTTCTTTTGGAAAACAGACTCTCGTCCACCGTCAAGTGATGATTTTGGTTCACCGAATAACGCCCCTGGCTCATTTTGTTTAAAATCTCTTAAAGTCTTCCTTGCCGCCATTAAACCTTCGATTTCTTGAAGAGCCATATGATATGGACTTGCCGACGCATTTGCCGCTTCCTCTTGAGTTTGCATCTCAGTCCACACAGCATAAAATTCTATTAAATCATCTACTTGTCGATTCCATGTGCCTATTTGAATATAAGGATCAACTATTTCTCTAACAAAGTCTGCGTATTCCTTCCATTTGTCATATATTGCTTTTTTCACTTGTCTTGCAACGGATGAAGGCTGTTCGTGTGAGATTTCTCCCAATATTTTGTTTGGTGCGTTGTTTGTTTTTGCAGAGGATTCGTTGAACACAGGGAAAATAAGCGTTCCACCCAGTTCTTGAAATTTCTTCGCACCTGCTTTACTTAATTCAGATAGAAGAAAAGAGCCAAACCATAAATCACGCGTCCGCCGTGCTTGCGCAATAAATTCTTGAACGGGCCCTATCGAAAATAGCATTAATGTTTGTTTTTGTAATTCTTCTGACAAAATGTTCGCACCTCCTTGCTATGTAAAAAAGCTTGAATCGCCGATGAGTGCGTACGGCCACTCTCGTCTTGTAATGGGTTGTTTGAGTAGGTGGCTGTTGGGTAGATACTTTGTTCATCTGTCACATCGGGCAAAGGCTTTCCTTTTCCTAAAAGCGATAAAGCTTCGATCTGTGGTTGCTGCAACACCATCACCATGCCTACCGATTCCTTTTGATTAATAGCTAACGGTTTTAAGATGAGTGGTGAAGCCAAGCGATCCTTTCCTTTAGGTAGGAGCGTTACAGGATCTGGATCTTTCCCACTATCTTTAGGAGCAAATCGGAACTGAATAGGCAAACCAAATTGAGCTCTAGGAAATGCTTGATATTTAAATGGTTTCTCTTTTGGATAAGGGATGTGATGACCTGATTTAGCCTTACCTGTTAACAGACGAATAGTATCTGCTTCCGGCCAGCAACTTCTTCCCCTTTTTTTGTCCGGGTTTGATCTTCTTCGAAATGTTTCATATGTCTGAATGACGGATCGCCAGCTTGAGATCATAGATGATGGAAATGCCTGTACTCTGAATTCACGACTAAGCGTTGGCCATTCTCGACTTGATGCTGGCAATTGGATGTCATATTCTAAAAGCTTTTGCTCAAACCATTTTTCCAATTGGCTTTTTGTCCTCTTGTTGTATGGTGAAAATTGCTTGCAATATAAACTGCCACACCCACGTCTCGTTCTTGACCCAAGTCCACCGAAGTTGATCCAAGCCCATAATGCTGCTTCAACTTCTTTTTTGATTAACTCAAAATCGGTTGTTTTTTTAGATATACGGATATTTAAAGAAAATTGCGCCTTCATGAGGTATGGTGTTTTATCTTTCATATTTGAAAGAATATACCGTGGAAAAGGATGATTTTTCTTTTTAAAAAATACGTTTGAATTTCTTTTCACTTCGTCTTTTTCATAATGCGTTATCACTTGAATCTGGCTCGCTTGTTCTGTATGACCAAATATCTCTGCTTCTCTTTTAGATAATTCATTCGCATTTTTGCAGGCAGCTCCTCGAGTTGCACGCCACCAGAAACGAAGATGTCCACGAATCGCACTTTCTCGAATCGGTCTGTCTTGATTAATTGAGTTTGATTGGGGCCCTCCCCCAAACATTGGCGTAACCAAATCAATAGTAAGCGGCTCTTTAAAAAGTCTTTGGTCTTCATAGATTTTCGTATCAATCGCATGTTTCACATCATGCCAATTGGTTTTGGGTTTTCTAGATTCCCTTGTCATGTCGCTCTCCTTTCTTCACTTGGTTATCTGTTTCTGAAACAGCTTGGCATATGCATAGTGAGGGAAAAACATGGGATTGTTAATGAGCATCAGCAATTGATTTAATTGGAAGTTCAGCGTCAACAGATCGTATCCATCAATACGTAATTCACTAAGTTTGTTAGAAATCACTTTGTCTTTACTATCTTTTTTATTTTTCTCACTATTTTCTTTCTTTTCTTCATCCTCTTGTTCCTTAGATCTTTCTGGATCATAACAATTTAATTCATTAGCCCACCATCCTAGGTGTTCACCTTCATTAGGAGCTCTTAAATGAAATACACTCTTTTGTTTCATAAGTATAAAGTCAAATGCTTTGTCTAATTTTTCAAACATCCCTGAAGATGAGTTTGCTGTTTGCCTTTTTAAATTACTTGCTAAAATTAAAATAGGACGTGTTCGTTTCTGTGTATCACTTTCAACCATGACAACCCCTTGGGCGGCCATCCTAGCTATTCCTTTTGTTTTCGGTACTAATTTTTTTATATTGTCAGACCAAACTTTTAAATTATCAACATCGAAATTTGAACTTTTACATTCTATAGCAACCGCAACCGCCTCAATCGGTATAAATTTCAAGGAATTGTGTTGGAACACATACGGCGTATACTGCTCATCAAATACGGCAATATCGACTTCGTTAGAATGATTTCCATCTGAGTCAATAATGATGACACCTTGTGCTAATGAATATTTTTTAGGAATGATTTTCCGAAAAAACTCCAACCACATCACTTCTCTAGAATCTCCTGTCAGCCCGCCATGATTAGAAGCAAAGTCGACTTCTTCGGATATCATGCTGTTTAATCTTTGATAATTCTCTAAGATCAGCTGCTCAACTTTACCGGTTCGCTCCGTTTCACCCAAACCAATTCCTCCTTCACCATTCATTACGAATGGATAAAATTTGAATCTAAATGACTACTTTTCATTTCGACTTATTTTGACATTTTTTAAGGTTTATTTAGGAAAAAGAAGAAAAAAAACATGACTGCAATGAGTCATGTTTTCACTATACATATGAACAGTCTATTTTGATGGCTTTTGTATCTGAAAGAGGGTGTTGTAAGATCATGATCTCTGAGACATACCCGTTTAAGACACAATCATTTAAAATTACGAACTCATGTAGAGTGCGACATGATTATAAAACAAATAAAACAATGGTTGTTGAATTTCAATCCACGCACTCATGTAGAGTGCGACTCTTTACACTGTGAAATTCACAGGCTTCGACAAATTTCAATCCACGCACTCATGTAGAGTGCGACAGCAAAACAAACCGGAAAGGTTGTCTATGTTCCATTTCAATCCACGCACTCATGTAGAGTGCGACTGCGATTTCTGCCCTAATTATAACATTTTTTAGGGAATCATAGTCAAAACCCTCAATTTTCTATATAGAATTTTGTTTTTACCTCTAAAATAATATACATTTTTTCTCATTTTTGTCGAATAAAAAGGTGCGAATGTTCCGGGGATTTTATGTCCACCTCACATTCGCACCGAATTTTTCTTAATCCTATTTAAATAAAAACTATTGCTCTTGAAAACATACTTATTTCACTGTTTCATCAACAGCTTTGAATTCATTTAAAAACATGACTACTGAGCCAGAGTCATGTTTTTCACACCTAAATCAAGCCCAACTGTCAACATTTTTTTCAAGCTATCTCAATCCATACACTCCTGTAAAGTGCGACACATAGAAGCACCTGAGCACGGTCACACAATCATTATTTAAATCCACGCCTCATATAGAGTGCGACTTGGTAAAAAAGCAATGGCGACAGACATTGATATTTCAATCCACGCACTCATATAGAGTGCGACTGCGATTTCTGCCCTAATTGTAACATTTTTTAGGAAATGAAAGGCAAAATCCTCAACTTTCAATAAAGAATTTTGTTTTTCCCTTCACAAAATATACATTTTTTCTCATTTTTGTCGAATAAAAAGGTGCGAATGCACCGGGGTTTATGTTCACCTCACATTCGCACCATCAGTTCACTCTTACAACTTCGTCATATATTCCACAATAAACTCCCAAAAGCCAGGTCCTTCTTGGTAAATCAGCCGGTCTATTTTTTCGATGAGTTTGATATAGAGTTCTTGCTCGAGGTCTTCTCTTTCTTGATATGCCGTGTTTTGTAGTTTCTTTTTGATCATGGGTGAGAAGGTTTCAATGAGTTCTTCCATTTCTCCATTGGTCATTTTGTCTTCGGGCACGGACATCTCCCCCTGTTTTTTCTTTTAGTTTATTGAGTGCTTTTTTGTGAATGTTTGAGATGTTTTGTCTTGTTTCGCCTAACTGATCGGCTATTTCTTTCATCGTTAGGCCTTCGACATAGATTTGGGTTAGGACCATTTTTTGTTTGTCTGTGAGCTGCTGGTAGGCCTTGTACAATGTTTGATCTTGCAGATGTTCTCCTAGGTCTTGCTGATTGAAGAGCACGGCTTCATACGTATCTGTTTGAACAGGGTCTTTCACTTCTTGCGTATCAGGATGGTCGAGTATGAGCGGAAAACGCTGCTGTTTCTTTTTTACTCGTTTGTCAAAGTCGACTGAAAAGATGCGTATCATTGTGGAGATATACTTGATGATGCGGATTTTCTGATAGAACTGTTTGAACTCGGAATCTAGTTTTTTGGCATTTTCCTCGTTTGGCTCTTCCATGACTTGCCGGAGCAGCTGCTCGTTTTTCGGGTTGCTTAAAAACTGCTGAATGAGCGGGTGATCAATGATTTCTTTCCATTTTGCCTTCAATAACAGCCGATAATCCATGTGCATCCTCCCCTTTGTTCTCTCTACTAGCATTAAGTGGACAAAAGTTAAAAAAAGTAAACTTCGTGAAACGGGTCTAATGGTTCATTTTATCCCCCTCTGCTTTCCTTTTTCTTCTTTCATACCACTTATATAGAAGACGAGTATCCGCTGGGAGGTGAGACAAATGGAGACCTTTTTTTCAGAGGAATGGCTGAAGCAGCTCGGCCAGGCTGGCTTCCCTGCCATTTTGACGGTTTACTTGCTGACACGCTTTGAACGAAAGTTTGATGAATTAAGCAAGCTCATCCAACGATTAGTCGCTGCTCAAAAAAATGATGAATCAGATTGACATCTGCTTGATTCGTTTCACCTTATGAAAACGAGGGCGAAATGAAAGGCCTTTTGTCACCTCACACAATACGATGTTGAAAGGGGATTTTATCATGAGTGAAAAGCAAAATGGAATACCACAGCCGATTCGAGGAGAAAAAGGAGCAACGGTCAAAATTCCACGTAATCTCGAGCGGGACAGACAAAATCCAGATATGCTCACGCCGCCAGAAACCGATCATGGAACGGTCTCAAACATGAAATATTCATTCTCTGATACACACAATCGTTTAGAAAAAGGCGGCTACGCCCGCGAGGTAACGGTCCGTGAACTGCCGATCTCAAAAAGTCTTGCATCTGTCAATATGCGGCTAAAGCCTGGTGCGATTCGTGAGCTGCACTGGCATAAGGAAGCGGAATGGGCGTACATGATTTATGGGGAAGCCCGGATTACATCGGTTGATGCAGAGGGGCGCAATTTTACAGAGGATGTGACTGAGGGTGATTTGTGGTACTTCCCTTCTGGCCTACCGCACTCTATCCAAGCACTTGAACCGGGAGCTGAATTCTTGCTTGTGTTTGATGATGGGTCATTCTCAGAAAATAGTACGTTCCAAGTAACCGATTGGCTTGCCCACACGCCAGAGGAAGTCGTGCTCAAAAACTTCGGTATGACAAAGGAGCAGTTTGACAAGCTGCCAGAGAAAGAAAAGTATATTTTCCAAAAAGGAATTCCTGGTTCTCTTGAATGTGACAAGGTGAAAACAGAGCAAGGAGAAGTCCCGAATTCCTTTAAATATGAGCTGTTAAAACAGGAGCCGATTACGTCAAGCGGCGGACAGGTGTGGATTGCGGACTCTACCAATTTCAAAGCGTCTAAAACGATTGCATCTGCTCTTGTGAAAGTTGATCCAGGTGCCATTCGCGAGCTGCACTGGCATCCAAATACGGATGAATGGCAATATTTTATTTCTGGTAAAGCACGAATGACGGTATTTGCCTCTGATGGTCATGCGAGAACCTTCAACTATCAGGCGGGAGACGTTGGATATGTACCATTTGCGATGGGACATTATGTAGAAAATACAGGCGACGAACCGCTTTATTTCTTAGAAATCTTTAAGAGCGATCATTATGCAGACATTTCACTGAATCAATGGCTTGCGGTCACACCGAAACAGCTTGTTCTTGATCATTTAGATCAAGGCGAAGACTTCTTAAAACTGCTTGATACTGAAAAACATCCTGTGATCGCTGCGCCTAAAAAAGAGGATTAACATATAACTTCCTGCAAAAAGGCTGTCCTTTTTGCAGGTATCTTCATGTAAAGGAGTGTTGGTTCACCTATGCAGCAATCTGTTCACGCTTTATGGCAAGGGCTGAAATGGCTCATGGCGGCGTCGGCTGTCTGTTACATATTTTTGTTGTTTTGTGTACTGTTCTTTCATTTAACGGGTGCTTTTTATCAATCAATTTTATCGATGCTTTTATTTATGGGCATCTATGTGATTCTTGGAATATCCTTTGAGCATGTGGAGCATGTGCTCATGAGAGTTGTGAGAAAGTGCCGTTCCAAAAAACGCTCCATCGTTTTCTATGCCATTTCAATTCATCTCTTGTTTATTTGGGGTGCTGTCTATTTATCAGATGAATTGGTAGGCGGCATTTTACTGTCTACCTCTGAGGAAATCCTCTTTGCCCTAAGCCTTTGGTTGTTTCATTTTTTGTTTGATTATGCGACCTTTTCGTTTGAGAAAGAAGTTTAGTGAATGCTTCATATGATGGATATCATGCTCAATCAGCCCTCGGAAGATAAAAAAACACCACTTATGATGAAAAGTGGTGTTTCTTGTGTTTTCTTCGTGCATATAGGATCGCACCAATCAAACTGACGAGTGAAATCAATGCAAGAATTCTGATATAAGGCGGATAGTAGGTTAGCACAATCTCGTTTTTGCCTTTTTCTATTGGAAAACCGATAAAGGCGTAATTGGCTTGTTCAATATCGGTCTGCTGTCCGTTTACTGTGAGCTCCCAGCCTTTTTCATATGGTACTGGCAGAACCATATAATCATCGCCGCGTTTGTTATCATATGAAATCGTAAAGCGGTTGTTTTCGAGCTTTACCTGCTGTCTGCCATCATCCTGCTTTTCTTTTTCATATGCCTTCTCTAGGACGCGGTAAGGCTCTTGATACAACTTCAATTGATCGAGTTCATACGTCCCTTTTGGTACTCGAATGGAAAGGATTTTTTCCGCAGGGACTCGAATCGTCACTTCATTGACGCCTGTTTTGTAGATGGATGTATTGCTTTTTCGTGAGGTGACGTAGTTGTCAACGGATAACTGAAATCCTTCGTTACGGTCTGTCCGCTTCACATAAAAGCTCACATACACATCCCCAGCGCGGGCCATATCATCTGGCAGCGTGATATTCAGACCGCCTGTTTCTCCGTATACATCAAGCACGCCATGTTCGTATATGGCTTGTATCGTATGAATATTTGTATCCTTGACTCGATCTGGCGCGTGCTCAATTTCAGCGTTTCCTTTTTTGTCTAAAACCACACCTTGCAGCATTGCATGCTCCCTATCAAGTGCTGAGGCATCCTTTAAGGATTCTTCTGAATAAACGGTGCTTGTTGTTCTTGCAAATGGCAGCGGCCGTGTATTTTCATACACTTTATAATGTTCGCTTTCCAATATTGGTTTAAAATAAGCTGGCGGTGAGTAAGGCATCGCGCGCTCTCTCATATAATACTTTCCGTAGGTCAGGCTGTATAAATTCGCCCTGTCCCCCATTGTTGCATAACGGCTGACACTTTCCCGTCCCATATCGATCTGCAGGTCATTCCAGTAGAAATTGAGCAAATGCTGATTCAATATACTTGAATACGCACTCATGCCTTGAAAGCCTTCAAATAACGGGGTATTATTGCGCACGCCGTTCATCCAGTCAATCCGGGCAAGCGGATCTTTTGAGGAGCGGCTTTGAATCTGCTGAATAAGCTTCATTTGCTCATGTCCAGCATACGCCTCACTATTCAGATACGTATCTGATACGCTCTTAATATTGCTTCTTTCAGATAAGTAGCCCTGCTGATACACGCCTGCTGTCAGTAAGCTGACAACGATGAGCACAGCTGAAAAGAGACGAAGATGCTGGCGTTTTTCCGCATGAATCACAAGGAAAAACAAGCTGATCACAAGCAGTCCTATGCCTGTAAATACAACAACATCCATATTTCCCTTTGCTCTTTCTGATAAGATGACTGCAAGAAGAAACACGATCCAAGCGCCTAAGACCGCACGCTTTTTCCACTTCCACTCGATTTGTGATAAATGCTTGATGGTGATGGCAACGACCGCTCCAACTGTAAAGGCAAGAATGTATTCAAACCTGTACTGCGGTGCAGAAAAACCATTAAACACGCTCGCCATCTTTGGACTGTAGTGAAAAACAATGAGCAGAACGCTGATCGATGTAAACATGAAAAACCACCTGTTCCGATAGAGCGGAACGAGGAACATACAAATGAGAAAGATCACAGGTAATAAATACACCCTGCTTGCAAACAGCAGATGATCATGCAGATTAAACCAAGGTATAGATTGATCATATGGCGGTCTTATATTATTAAGAAATCCATAGACAGACGGGACAAAAAAAGCAGCACTGATTCCAAAGGATAACAGCGTAGAGACCGCCAGCGTCCAGAACACCTTCCACCCGTTCTCCTCACTTCGAAGCTTGATGATATATCTGAAGACAAGATAGATCGCTAAAAAGATAAAATGAATATAAGCAAAGTAAAAGTTGTTGATGAGCATCAGGCTGCACGCCGCAATAAACCAAGCCGGCTTACCCGTTTTGAAAATCCGTTCAACCCCAAGCACAAGCAGCGGGAGCCACATCATACTGTCGGTGAAAAACTCCCAAAACGTTTGATGCCGAAAATACACAATAGACAATCCGTAAATTGCGGCTCCTGTTAATGCGCTCAGCCTATGCTGAACCATTGAAAGAAGCACACGGTAAGCGATGAAAAGAATAAGCGTCAGCTTGATCACACTCAGCCAAATGACGGCATTTGCCCAGAAATGAATGTCCGTTGACTGGATGACATGAAGCGCATTCATCAGCCAGACGACAGCGACTGTGACCATAAAGACAGTCGACGTTGTGAAATAATAACCTAATTGCGTATATGTACCGCCGCCTAGACCGAATTGATAGGAATAAAAGAAGTTCCCTTTGACGTATTCATCGTAAAGCAGCTTTTTAAATGGGAGCATTTGTGAGATTCCGTCTCCATCTCCTGTCATATACCGGCCTTGCGTATATTCATATAAGAAAAAGGAGTGTCCTAATAAAGCGAGAATGAGGCACATTCCTATCATTATCCATCTACGTTTCATCATCTAAATCCTTTCCACAAAAGATCCACTTTTCTTTGAAACAAAACAACCCAGCAAGCGATTCGTGCTTGCCGGTTATTTGACTCCACGTTATTTAAATAACTGTGTTAACACTCGGTCTTGTTCCTTTGAGCTTGTCTCTTGTTCCATCACATTTGATTCCTGGATTAAATAATGCGGCCTCTTTTTCGTTTCATAATAAATACGGCCAATATATTCTCCAATCACACCTAGACTCAAAAGCTGGACACCTCCGAGGAACAGCACAGCCGATATCAAAGTAAAATAACCCGGCACCATAATGCCCGTTCTGACAATTTGAATAAAGGTGGCCACGATGTAAATCAATGAGAGAAATAAGATCAGTATGCCAGTATAAAAACAAATTCGCAGCGGACGGTTGTTAAAGGAAATGACGCCATCTATGCCATAGTTAAATAATTTCTTCAGTGACCATTTTGTATCCCCATGCTGTCTTTCTACATTTTCATAATAGATGACCTTTTCTTCAAACCCAATCCAGCAAAAAAGCCCTTTCGAAAAACGATTTCCCTCTTTCAGCTGAAGCAGTGCATCGATGGCTTGGCGTGAAATTAAACGGAAATCCCCGACACCATCACGCAAATCCACTTCTACTACCTTGTTCATCACCTTATAGTACATGGATGACAGGTAAGAGCGCAGCTTGCTGTCACCTTTACGATTCCGTTTGGCAATGACTTGATGATAGCCTTCTTCATACCCTCTGACAAAGTCCTGAATTAAATACGTCGGGTGCTGCAGATCGGCGTCCATAATAATCGCAGCTGCTCCTTTTGCATGTTCAAGACCTGCCAAAATAGCGGCTTCCTTTCCAAAGTTACGCGAAAAGGAAATATATTTAACCTTTGCACTTTTGCGAGAGAGCTCTCTCATGTATTGAAGCGTGTTGTCTTTGCTTCCATCATTTACAAAGATGATTTCAAAGTCATAATGAAAATCGCGAAACTCTTCCTCGAGTGCCTCAAAGATTCGTCTGATGTTTTCACCTTCATTGTAAGAAGGAATTATAACAGAGAGCAGTTCCCGTTCCATATCGCACCTTCTCTTCACTTTTTTCACATAGTCTGATATGTTCATTATTCCTTTTTTGTCAGAAAACGAAACCCTTTTTTATTATCCATAAATTACATGTCTCTTCAATCGTTTCATTATATCAGAGTTTTATTTCCAGTGATTTTCAGCAGGATGAATTTAATGTAATTTTAAGTTTAATCATTGTAAAAAGCCTGTAATTTCGATCACAGACTGGGTATTGTTTCATAAAATTGTTTGTTCATTTATATATTTTCCTATTTATTGAAAAAGATGAATGGAAGTGAAAGGGCAGCCTTTTTAGTGAAGCAGCCCTCGATTGTTTTGTTGCAGATGCTCGTTTGCCTTTGATTGTTTATTTTGAAATAAATGCAGCTGCGCGCCGTAGCTCTCGATCCACTCTTGGACAATTCGTTCTGTTGTTTCCTGTCCTTTATACTTGCGGCCAGCCTTTGCATAGGTCGTTTCAAAATCACTCCAAAGCAGCTCTACCCATGTACGTGCTTCGTCATATGTCAGCATATTGTTTTTTTCCATAAGTTGTTCTGTTAGTCGCTCAAAGTATTGTTCCATGTCTGTTCCTCCTTCATCTAGCAGAAAGTGCCTTTTTAAAAAAACTTCTTTTTTCATATACTACCCTTACGTCTTCAAAAGACGCAAATGATTTGTATTGTTTGGAGGGAATCGATATGCGTAATAAAGCAAAAGGCTTTCCAAATCAGGTAAATCACAAGTTTGAAGGCGAGCCAGGCGCTACAGATGCTTATGCGTCTAAACGGCCGAATGGTGAAACGAATACACGTCCACAGGAACGTATGAGGGCATCAGGGAAACGCTAATTTTTCCAAAGGGAGTGCTTGAGATATGAGTTCAAATGGGAAATCGTATATGGCAGACTTTGTTCAATTAAGGACAACCGCTTACCCTCAACCATGGGCAAATGCAAAGCATTCTGCCTCTCAGGTCAACGGAGAAACGCAGCAAACGCAGCACGACATCGTACTTCAGAACAACGTCCGTAAACAGCGTTCGAAGTAAAGAAAAGGACTGATCTCTTGGGATCAGTCCTTCAGATTGTTGACAAAGGGCTAAAATGATGTTTATTTTAGCCCTTTGTCTTCTTTTCAGCGTGATAGAAAACCTTTGCAGTCTAGGAAGGATGAGCACCGGAACGGAGCGAATTTGACATTCGTGAGTACCGGAGCGCAGGACTGACACCGAATGCGAGGGTTTGTCTACACGCTGAAAGGACTGATCTTTTAGGATCAGTCCTTTTGCGTCAGCATTGAAATCGGCAGGGCATCTTCCTTATTTGGAGCCGATACTCTGTATCCCCACGCAAAAACGCCATTTAGATATTCTACATAAAACTCTTCTTCTGTGTCTTTAATTTGATAAGTCGTTTTGGTTTGAATTGAGGCTGGATCTGATAAATAGGCTTTCGCCATATCGATTTTCCGTTCTAAAACTGCGTATTCATTCACAATACCAAGCTGCTCAGCCTTTCGTGCTTTTTCAGAAAGGGCGGCAATTTCCTGCTTCAATTCGTATTCTGTCATTTCACTATAGCGTTTTTCCATCTGTCATTCCCCTTTGTCTAAAACGTGATCAATTGTATCGAGATCAAAGCCTTTTCTGAATAAAAATTGCTTCACTTTCATCTTTTTTTCAAATGATCCGTCATATCCTACCTTGCGTTTTGCCTTCTCCAGCATATAAAGGAGGGCTTCTTCTTCCTTTTCCTCTTCTTGTCCATCATAGGCTTCTTGAAGGGCCTTATCAATGATCTCAAACGAAAATCCCTTTCGCTGCAGCTGCAGCTTGATGCGCTGCTCGATCTCTTTTGCAGAACGATTTTTTTCTTTTTTGACAAGTTTGAGAACCTGCTTTACAGCTTCCTCCAGCTGTAAGTCATCAGGGTATTGCGACAGCGCCTGTTCAATCATGTCATCGTCTATGCCTTTGAGCTTCAATTCTTTTTTTAGGACGGCCGGTCCCTTGCTGTTCGTTTTTCGGTGTGTGCTGACATAGGCTTCTGCAAATTCAAGATCATTTAAATACTTATAATGCTTTAATTTGTGTATAATTTCACTAATAGCAGGTGCAGGGATTTCTTTTTTCGTTAAATAATCGGTGACTTCTTTCACTGATCTCATGCGGTAGGATAAATAATCAACGGCCTGCTGAAATCCTTTTTTCACTGAATCACCGAATTGAATCTCAATGATATCTGCTTCGTCCAGCTCTTTTCCTTTTTTCAAATCGTGCTGGACGAGCACATCTAAATCAACGCTAAAGGCGTACTTTTCATCAAGAAAGATGTTGACCCGCTCGGTATTGTTTTTCTGAGCAGAAATTTTTGTAATATAGGGCATCCTGTGATCACTCCTTTTCCAAAACAGTCAGGATGTTTCTTCTGATTCAAAATCGTGAAAGATATAGGTATGTATATGAGAGGAGAGATGTCAATTGAATATCGCCATTACCGGAGGAACCGGTTTTATCGGCCAGCATGTCACAAAAGTGCTCGCTGCTGAGGGACATCATCTATATATTTTAACAAGAAATCCAAAGGAATCCGAACAAAATCATTTACATTATGTGCAGTGGCTGACTGAAGGTGCTGCGCCTGAGCATGAATTGCCTGCCATCGATGTATGGATTAACCTTGCTGGAAAATCCATTTTCACGCGCTGGACAGACAAGGCAAAAGAAGGCATCCTCTCCAGCCGTCTCAAATCAACACAAGAGGTAAGACGCATTATAGAAGCGCAGGAATCAAAACCATCTGTGCTGATTCAAGCAAGTGCTGTCGGAATTTATGGCACATCTCAAACAGAAGATTTTACGGAGGAATCACCTCCTGCGGATTCTGATTTCTTAAGTCATACATCAAGGCTTTGGGAGGCTGAAGGGCAAAAGATTGAAGCCCTCGGCATTCGTACGGTCTACACACGCTTTGGTGTCGTGTTAGGAGAAAAAGGCACACTGCCGCTGATGACACTTCCTTACAAGCTGTTTGCCGGCGGGACAATTGGCTCTGGATCGCAATGGGTTTCTTGGGTTCATGTGGAGGATGTGGCACATCTCATTGCTTATGCGATTCATCATGACGAACTGTCAGGTCCGCTCAATGCGACATCACCGAATCCTGTTCAAATGAAACAGCTTGGACAAACCATTGCTTCTGCCCTTCGCCGCCCCCATTGGCTGAAGGTGCCATCTTTTGTGATCAAAACGGCGCTTGGCGAAATGTCATTACTTGTTTTAGAAGGCCAGCGTGCTCTGCCAAAAAAAGCGCTGCTCTCTTCTTATGACTTTTTGCACCCTGAACTAAAAGAAGCGATTTTGCATTCTGAGGAATAAATGTTGTCAAAAACACCCATCCTATTAGAAATGAGATGAGGGGGCGATTTTGATGAAGAAAAAAGAACACCAGCCAACTTCAAAGCTGAAGAAAACTCAGGAAGTCCTGTATCAGCAGGAATTCAAAAAAGCGGAAAGAGCAGCAGAAAAAAGAAACAAATAAGACGGATATTCCCCACCAACAAGCACATAACTAAAGTGATCTTGTAAAGGAGGGAAAGGCTTTGAAAAAAGACCAACACAAAAAATCCAACCACGAGCTCGCAGCACAAGAGACGGATGGCGAATATGTTGAATTTTCCAAAGAACTTGCAGATCCGAATGACTTAAAAGCAATGGCACGTATGAAAGCAGCCGATCAGCGCGCCAAAAAACAATAAGTAAAAAAGCAGACCTTATTCAGCGGTCTGCTTTTCTTTTATTTGATTTCAGTAAGAAGACTTGATGCTTTCTGGCGTGATTTTTCCTCAGGCACCTCTTCTGGATAACCTATATGAAGGATCGCAGCAAACCGTTCGTTTTCCTTTAATCCCATGTCTTGTTGAAAGCCTTTGTCGTATAAAATACGTCCGCTCTTCCATACCATACCGATTCCTTGATCCCACGCAAGCAGCTGAAGATTTTGAATGAGCGCGCTCACGGCGGCAAAATCATCATTTCTCACTACAGGGTTCTCGTCTTCTTTTAGCACGACAAGTAAAAGCGCTGGAACCTTAGAAAAGTATTCTCTGTATTGATTGATTTTTTCTTCTTTTGCATCTGGGTTGTTGCGCTGAAAGAAAGCAATGAAGCGCTCTACAAATGTGGCTTTGGCTTCATCCGTCACCGCATATAAAAAGCGCCACGGCTCCGTGATTTTATGGTTCGGTGCATAGACTGCATCCTCTAATAACGGCTGAAGCTGCTCAATCGTCACCGGTGTGTCTTTGAATTTTCGAATCGATCGTCTATATCTGACAGCGTCTCGAACCGTTAACGCTTCTGTTTGTTGTTTCGTTTCTGGCATATGATATGTCATCCTTTCAATCAACTTAATTGAAATTGATTCTCATTCACATTATAAACGTCATCGCATGCAGTTGCAAATCAAGTATCCCTCCTCCCCGTCTGCTAAATAGTTGTTTGACTTTTTCAAGTAATGTTACAATCATATTACGTTTTAAACAAATTTTGAGAAAAAAGCCAAGATGATGAAATGATTTTCAAGTATTCCCATTTTGTCTGATCTTGTTTTTTTGTCAAAAGGCTTTCAACCATGATTGGAAGGGAGGCTTCTGGATGGAATGAAAATCAATATTGGACAAATCATTAAACTCTACCGTTATAAACAAAATATGACCCAATCTGAATTGGCAGAAGGAATTTGTTCTGTCTCTCATTTAAGTAAAATTGAAAATGGCTCAAAGGAGGCCAATCAAGATACGATCAATCTGCTGCTTGAACGGCTTGGCATCAGCCAAGAAAAGCTGTCACAAAAGGCGCGTCATCTGCTGTCACTTTTGGATGAGTTTCAAATGAATATGTATTTCTATGCTCTCGATCAGGCTGAACAAAATGCAGAAATGATTATTCAGCACGAGGAGCAGTTCTTTTCGCTCGATTTAGGCATTCAGTATCATTTGTCCTTATTTCAATTTTATTTATTAACGGATAAACAGCCGCTTGCCTTAAAAACACACCGCGTGCTCAAAAAATTCGAAAAAACCTTTATTGAAACGGAAAAAGAAATTTTTGAATATCTTGACGGCATTCATCAAATTAAAATTGGTCAGCTTGAAGATGGGCTGAAAAAGCTTGAAAGCTGCTTTTCCTACGCTTCAGTCGAACAAAGTGATTTGTATTATCACTATGCAAAAGCACTTGGAAACATGGGACAGCTGGGTGATGCGCTTGAAGCGACACATCAAGCGATGGATCTATATAGACAAAAGAACAATTTCAAGCGGATTATTCACTGTACACTTATTCATGGCGTGATCTCACTTGAACTAAAAGCCTATCAAACTGCGAAGAAATATATAAAGGAAGTGATTTTGCACACGTCCCTTCATCCTGATGCCTATATTAAAATGTCCGCTTATTTTTATTACGGAGTGCTCTTAAAACGTGAAGGCGATTTCTCTTCAGCTGTGCCTTATTTACTAGATTCACTCAATTACTTTAATCAAGAACAGATAGAAGATCGTTACTGTGAAACGCTATATGAAATTGCGACACTTTATGCTGAATATGACCGCAAAAAAGCACTTCCCTACATACACGAGCTGTTAAAACAGCCTCGTATTCAGCCAAACTGTTTATATATGATCAAAATCTATAAATTGATGATTGAGGAAAACCCTCTTGATTTGAAAACCTATTTGGTCGAAGCAGCCCTTCCTTACTTTGAACACAATGAGCTGCACAATGAATATTTATTTGCTCTTAGAACCTTGCTTACCTATGCAGCTGCTGAGCTTGATGAGCAGGCCTATAAGTCCTATACAAAGAAACTGCTCGATCATTTAACAGTATATCTTCCCTATTACAAAAAAGCATGACCTTCTGCCGATCGAAGGTCATGCTTTTTCTATTTATTAAATGGTCTCTTGTTGATCTGTATCATGATGGTTCACCCGTTTGACAGAATGAATATACCGTCTTTTTGCAAAGAAATCGTACGCATGCTGTCCAAAACCAAGCCAAATACTGAGCACGATGAATGGGACCGTTCCCCATAAAGCCGGGATATGGCAAGCCATACGCAGCCAAGTATAAATCCCTGAATTCTTTTGATTTTTGGCTAGGGAAATAGACACAATTCGTTTTTCCGCCTTCTCTTCACTTATTTTATTCAGCCTGAGCAGCTGTGAGTGTCTAAAGGATTCAAAGTGAATCCGATTTTTCCAATCGAGTGATCTTAACACATCAATCATTTTTGCACATGCAGGACTTTGTCCGTCATAAAACACAAGCAGCCTCAGTGATTTAATGGAACGCTGTTCTCTTTTTTTCGATTCAGCGAGCTTCTTTTTTTCTTGATCGAGATAAATGATTTTTTTCATAAATTGATCGCCTGTCCTTTTCCGTCATTTTTTTAGTTCGTTCAAAGGAGATTACAACTAGATTACTATAGTTGCTGGGCCTCTTGTATTGGGAAAAAGCCAACCGTTGTGCGTTATATGAGCCTTTGGATAAGGGCAAAATCATTGATTTCATGGCATATATGAGGTTTTTCAACTAAAAGTGGTTGGGAAAATCGTGGTGCTTTGCGGTTTTCTGCGGTATTTGATAGAATTCTGCGGTTTTCTACATCTTTATGCGGTGGTTTTGTAGGTAAAACGCAAAAACAAGATAAAAAAAGACTACTTCCCATTGCGGCGAAGTAGTCTTTTGGTTTATATTTTTGCCAAAACTTCTACTATTTCTTTCTCAATATCTTTCCATAAGTAGCGGTCTGTCGTATAGTGATGTGCGGCTTCTTTCGCAAATACTTGAAAAGCTTCTTCATAATCAGGTGCATCCTTGTCCGGTTTTTTCTCGTCGACAAAGCGCTGCGCTTCTGCTGAGCGAGGTCCCCATTTGCCCACTTCATTCCCATCCTGATCAATGATGACGATAATCGGAATCGATCTTGCGGTCCCGTTCGTTAAATACTGATCCATCAGGTCTAGATGCTCATCCCGAATAAAATAGCGCGCATCAATGAGTGCTTCATTTGCAATACGCATGAAAATTGGGACATTGACCATCGCATCTCCGCACCAATCCGCTGTGATGACAAGTGCTCTGAGCTTTTTCTTTTGCAACTTTTGAAGCAGCTCTTTTTCTTTTTGATGAATTGCATACTGGTTGTACACCGTGAGCAGATTTTCCCGGTTTTTCTCCATGTTGTGTACATATGTACGTTCAGCTAATCCCTTTGTAAACCATTCATTTAATGTCATATGAACATCCCCCTTACCCTTCAACTTTACCACTTTTGCTATTCTTTTGTCTAAAAAAACCTTCACCTAGTGAAAGGTAAAGGTCTTTTGGTTTATGGACGCCGCTTTCTATTTGGGTCCATCCCGATCAGCTTGGTGACAAGCACCATTGTGACAGGCAGTGACGTATTCTTTTTATACGCTAAATATTTCCCGCGCCATTCAGGCTTATATTTCTGTTTAAATGACCGTAAACCGCTGAAGCTGTACATGTATCTGACATTGTTGAAAATAACACTCGCCAAACGCTCCGTGAGAAAGGATTGATGGAACGTCCCCACATTCGATAAAGGTGCCATTCCCATGTTAAACGATTTGTAGCCTCTTTCTTTCGCCCATTGAAACAGGTGGATAAACAGCGCATCCATCATCCCGTTCGGTGCATCATGCATATGACGCATTAAATCGATGGAAATCTCCCCTTCTTGATACATCGGCATCAATGATACAAAGGAAATGATCTGCCCTTCTTCATCCTTTAGAATCGCAATCGGTGCTTTTTGAAGATAGTCTTCTTGAAAATAACCGAGCGAAAATCCTTTTTCTTTTTTCTTTCCGAGCCAGCTGTCAGAGATCTGTTTTAAGGTTGAGATCAACTCATTTGAAAAGGGAGGTTCCAGCATTTCAAAGGTGTAGCCTTCTCGTTCAAATTTATTCGCCACAGCTCGTAAATTTGATTTTTTCTTACCTGACAGAGTAAACGTTTCTAAATCGACCATGGCTTCTTCCCCAAGCTTAAAGAAGTGAAAGCCTAAGTCATGATAAAGAGCCATCCCTTCTCGTTCTACTTGATAAAAAGCGACGCGGTAGCCGGCTTTTTCTGTCTCCTGTAAAAACTCTTCAAGTACAAGCGGATAAGACGCCTCACGTCCAGATGGATCTCCGAGCACAATGACGCAGCGGCCAATTCGCCCAAACTGAAGCATTGCTTCTCCATCACTTGAGAAAAATAGTTTTTTGTCGCCTAAAAAGCCAAGATGACTGAGGGCATTTCCGCCCTTTTCTTCTAAAAACGTTTTTAGTTTTTCCTCATCTGCTTTTTCTCCAATCGGAAATGCTTTCTTATTAAAGATCAATTTACTAATGAAGAAGAAAAGCGGTACACCGATGAGAGCGATCATGCTTGTCATCGTGATATGCCGTTCATTATGCACCAAGTAATCCTTACTCAAAAAATGCCCAATTTTTGTCCAAATAAAGTTGCCAATAACATTATAGTTAAAGAGCACGAATAAATAACCAGCGGCAGCCGTCACAAACTGATACAAGGAATAAGGTGCCTGCTGCTTTACAAATTGATTTCGAAGAGAGAAAAACACAGCCATGATGACTGGCAAAATAAAAATCAGACTGAGGTTAAACCCCTTTAACAAAGTAAACACAAAACCGCCTGCTAAAGAGATCATTGTCAGCACGTACGATCTTTTCGTTCTTTTATACACTTCAATGGACAAAATCATCAGAATGATTCCGAACATTAAAGAAAGACCATTAAATCCCGATAACAGAAAGTGCGGAATGCTGGTAATCACACCTAATCGATCGACTGGAAGCACAACAGACGCCATGATGAGCAAGCCGCTTCCAAAGGTTAAAATCGATAAAGATCCATACAATAATCGGATTAATAAAGCACGGTGCAAAACAATTAAAACGTTCGTTGTTTCAATGGCAGGTGCCATTTTCGGATTGCCTTCAAGACGTCTAAGCGTTGTTCCTGTTAAATCGTAAGCAGCTAGACAAAGCCCTAAGATGAACGGGAAGATCGAGTACACGAAGCGGTACAAGACGAGCGCCGTCAGGACCATCTCTTTATCAAAACCAATGTACTGCATGCTTAGTAAAAAGATGAGGTCAAACGAACCAAATCCGCCCGGAACCATACTGATTAAACCGCCGATTGACGCAATCGCAAATACACCTAAGACAATTCGGACATCGACATTCATCCCCATAGAGACGACAGCCATGTACATGACAAGTCCAGCTGCCAGCCATTCTAAAAACGATGCACCGATATAAGCGTAAATTGGATGCTTCAGTCCATTTTCACCGCTCTCGATCGAGCTTTTTCGAATGGATGCCATGACGATATATATCGGTACAATACAGGCAAAGATAATGACAAATGCCCATAGCCACGGCTCCTGGCTGATAATACTTTCAACTGGAAGCACCCTGACCAAGATCAAATCACTGAAAATAGATAAGCCCAAAAGGACAGAGGAAGTCAAAAGGGCAATGCCTTTCAGCAATTTTTTCGTATCTGTTATGTACTCCTTATAGAGAAGCGTTCTAAGCCCTGCTCCTGATAGACCGCCAAATCCAAGAACACTGTTAAAGGAGTTCGCAATCCAGGAAATGCGTATCGTTTTCCAGCCGCTGATCGGCATATCAAGGCTTTTTCGTAAAATAAAATCATATAAGGACATCGATAAAACCGCGACAAGTCCAAGAAAGACAAGAATAAACAAGTCCATTCGGTTCAAGCTGTCAATAATATAAAACGTCTTTTTAATGGAAAGTCCGCTCAGCTCCTGCTTCGCGACAAAAATCAAGACAAGGATAATGACGATCGGAAAAAGCATTTTTAAGATCGTCATACCCGTTTTTTTGTTCCACATGTTTTTCCCAACTTTCTAGGTTGCTTCATTATTTCAACTGAACATTATTATACAACAAATACCACTTGATTCATGCAGTTTAACATTCAAAAGCTTGACGAACCTTTCAATTAGAAGTAAAAATCAGTAATATAAAGAAAAAGAGCCGCTTAAAGGAAGTGATCAAGCGTGGAATATAATATTCATGACACCACCGTATTAAAAGAAGAGATTCTCTCTCCAGAAGAAAAAAAGACATGGGTTCTTTATATGAAAGTACTCACAGCTGCAGGTCTTGGAGATGTTTCTGAATGGATGAAGCTTGATATGAGTATGCCTCAAATGAAGGTGCTCATGCTGCTCAATAACCATGGCTCTCTCAAAGTATCCGAAATCGCTGAAAAAATGGGCGCTTCTTTGTCCAATATGACAGGCCTGCTTGACCGGTTAGAACAGTCTAACTTTGTCGTGCGAAAGCACTCTGAGCGTGACCGGAGAATCATTGTCGTAGAACTGACAGAGGAAGCGAAAAATATTTTCAGAAGTATTTATCAAAAAGGACACGAAAAAATCAAAAATTCCCTGCAGCGGCTCAATGACGAGGAAAAAGAAAAAGTCAATGAAGGTCTTGCTATCCTAGAAAAAGCACTGCGTCCTGAACGAGGCTAAACATGAAAAGGAAAAAAGACGGTCACTTGAGGTCCGTCTTTTTTGTTTTTCTACTTGTCGATCTGGGGTGTAAAGATTTTTACGAATCACTTCCCTGTCATCCCATAAAAGATAGGCTAAGCCAATGAGGAGAAAAAAGATGCTGATCCACGTACCGCCAGGAAGCAGCTGTTCAAGTTCCTCAATCGTTCTTTCTGAGCCTAAGCTGTTACTATAGCGTATCTCAAAAAGAACATATTTCGCTATATAAAACAATGCCGCCATACAGATAAACATGGCGCCGACAATTCTTCTTCCAGACATGCGTTTACTCCTTTAATTCCACTGATTTCTTTTGATTAATTCCGTGATATGGGCAAGGTGATGCTTTGAATGCCAGACGTACATTCCCGTTGCATCATATAAGGACACCGTTTGTTGATCGGCAGGGTGATAATAAGAAGCGTTGAAGTCTTCCTCTGACATTCCCCGCAGTAAAATGACCCACCTGCGATGCAGACTGCTGATCAAAGGCAGGGATAAACTGATGGGCGCCTTGCTGTCAGGAAGTGAGGCAAATCCCTCCTGATCATATGGACATATGTCCGGTGTATCTTCTGTGAGAGCAAGCTTGAATCGTAAGTATGCATTTAGATGGCTGTCTGCTACGTGGTGAATAAGCTGACGAACAGTCCATCCTCCCGGCCGATAAGGTGTATCAAGCTGCGCATCTGTCAACGGTGCAGTCACCGCTTCATACTCTTCGGGGATTGCAGCCAGCTGATCAATCCATGCTTCAAGCTGTGCTTTCGTTTTTGTTTCAACTGGTTCATATAAGCCAATCGGATATTGTAATGACGTCATACGTTCTCCCCTTTCTCAAATCCTTCAAGTACAAATTTGCCAATCATCTTTCCTTGCTCAAGTGTTTGATGTGCCTGCTTCAAGTTAGCAGCATTGATCGGACTGAGAACCTTTGTTAAGGTATGCGTTATTTTTCCCTGCTCAAATAACTCACCCGCCTCTGTCAAAAGCTCATGCTGTTTGATCATGTCCGCTGTTTCATACATAGGGCGTGTGAACATGAATTCCCATACAAATGCCGCACTTTTATTTTTGAGTAATTGAATGTCTAGGTTGTGCTTGTTCTCGACAATGGTACAGATCGTGCCTTGCGGTTTGATGGCTTCTGCCATGCCTTTGAAATGTCCATCTGTATCATTTAAGCATAAAATAAAATCCACTTCGCCGATTCCTTTTTCCTCGAGCTGCGCGAAAAGCGGCTGATGATGATCAATGATATGATCGGCACCTAATGACAGACACCACTCTTTTGTTTCTGGTCTTGATGCGGTAGCGATCACAGTTGCCTTCGCTAATTTAGCTAGTTGAATGGCGATAGACCCAACACCGCCTGCACCACCAATGATCAGCAAGGTTGAGCCTTCAGCATTCCGCTTCATATGCATCCGGTCAAATAAAGCCTCATAAGCCGTAATTGTTGTAAGGGGCATTGCGGCTGCTTCTGCAAAGGATAGATTGGCAGGCTTTTTCGCCACAATACGTTCATCCACAAGCTGGTATTCACTATTCGAGCCTTGACGTGTAATATCTCCCGCATAGTATACATGATCACCTGGCTGAAACAATGTACACGCTTCGCCCACTTCAACAACCGTACCGCTTGCATCATAGCCTAGAATTTTCAGTTTTTCTTCCTTCTGATCCTTCGGTGATCTCACCTTTGTATCCACTGGATTCACGGACACAGCCTCTATCTTCACGAGTACATCTCTGCCAGACGCCTTAGGCTTTTCAACCTCCTGATCCATCAGGCTTTGTTCATGCTCAATCGGCAAATACTCCAATAGTCCAACTGCTTTCACTCGCTCGCACTCCCTTTCTCCATTCTTTCTTTCCACATTTTATCATAATTTTCTGATGTTGATGGCTGGATCAAACGAATGACGGCACATTTATGACCTTTTCAGAGCCTTTCGCTCCCTCGCCATGTATGAAGGACGTGCTTTTTGCAAAGAAGGAACATAAGTGAACCAGCTGTTGGATTTAAAAAATAGCTGAACGTAGTAAAACTGGACGTGCTGTAGAAAAACGATGACCAATAGAAAAAGAGTGAATGAGAGTGTAGATAGATCCGCCCTTCCTTGTATCCATTCATTGATCAACAGAATCACAAAACCGAGGATGATGAGCTGTTCAACTCTTTGCACGAACTGGCTAAGGAGCTGCCCGCGTTTTGATAAATCACCAGACTGGTGCTTTCTAATCTTTCTCGATTTGTAGAACCAAATGATACTTTCTGCTAAGTTATGAGTTATAAATAGTGCAATAAGCGCTATCGATAAAGGAGATGGGTGATAAAAAATTGGGACTGCAAATGGGATCACAAGAAAATAAATGGCAATCAATGCGTGTCTGACTGATAAGACAAATAGGTCTTTTTCTATGGATGTTTTCATGTGTTTCACCTCCATATGTACTACGTTTCAATTGCCAAAATGTTCCCCTTCGCTATCAAAAAAGGATGCCCCAAGAAGGCATCCTTTTCATGAATCAAACTTAAAAAGCAACGCTTAGTACGACAGGACCTTGCGGGAGCTTGTTATCCTTTTTCGGTTCAAGTGTAACAGCCACGGTATCCCATGATTCGCCTGCTTCTTTTTCAGATAAAGCATAAGTGACGGTTCCTTCCCCTTTGTTATCTGTTTTAAAGGCACCTGCTGGAACCGGCTGATCTCCTTTAATAAGCCACACTTGATAAACAGCAGATGAATCAAGCGGACCCTTTAAGCCGTCTGCACTCACCACAAGTTCTTTTTCTGAAAAGGAAGTGTGCTCCTCATGAGAATGTAAACACTTTACGACATACAGACCGTTTGGATCACCCATCGTACAAAAGTCAAGAATCCATGTTGTGACCACTCTCTGATCAGCTGATTTTAGCAAACTCTCTCTCCCTCTCAATTCAGTTGAGGTAGAACGCATTCTTTCCTCATGTCATAATAGGGTGTAAATTGGAGAAATTGGAGTGTCCGTATATGATGGTGACGATTGTTCTTTTTTTATTAGCAGGCTTAGCAGAAATTGGCGGCGGCTATTTGGTGTGGCTTTGGCTGCGTGAAGCAAAGCCTGTCAGCTTCGGGATCGCCGGCAGCCTCATCTTGGTTGCATATGGCGTCATTCCAACCTTCCAGCAGTTCCCGACTTTCGGACGGGTTTATGCTGCCTATGGCGGTGTTTTTGTCATTCTTGCTGTGTTTTGGGGCTGGTGGGTCGATCGAAAAACACCTGATCTCTATGACTGGATGGGGGCTTTGATCTGTTTAGCTGGAGTCAGTGTGATGTTATTTGCCCCTCGCAGTTAATGGACCCATATAAAAAGTGCTGCCACATACGGGCAGCACTTTGCTATGTTATTTAAATGCTTCAACGAGCTCCAGCCGTTTGTAATTCTTTGTTTTTCTCTTTAAAGCGTTCGTTATGAGAGGAAACGTACGCCACTTTCTCAGCTTCTGGTTCGATGTACAGCTTTGCGCTATTCAGTGCATTGACTCCATCAACAAACGTGCCGGCAATTAAGCGGACCTTGCTTTTATGTGTACACAAGTCGCCTACCGCATAGACGCCCGGTAAATTGGTTTCCATTTTTTCATTAACCTCGATCAGTCCCCATTCACCTTGCTTAAGACCCCATTCCGATAGAACGCTTAAATCGCCTTTCATCCCATGATTGACGATCACAGCATCTGTTTCGATTCGTTCTTTTTCACCTGTCTCTATATTTTGAATGGTGACAGCATCAATTTTGTCGCCTTGACCATGCAGCTCTGTTAGTTCATGCGGGGTTAAAATTCGTTTGCAAGTTGCCTTCATATTGGCGACATTTTTCTCATGTCCGCCAAACATGTCACGGCGATGCACGACGGTGACACTTTCAGCAATCGGTGCAAGGGCATTGGCCCAGTCAACCGCTGAGTCGCCGCCTCCAGAAATCACAACCCGCTTCCCTGCAAATGTCTTGAGCTCCTGGACAGTGTAATAAAGGTTTGTCACTTCATAGCGGTCTGCATGCTCGATTTCAAGTTTCCGCTGAACTGGAATGCCGTGACCCATCGCTAATATGAGGGTCTTTGTCAAATGACGATCACCATTTTCAGCCGTCAGCAGGATATGATTATGTTCATCTCGCTCAAATGACGTGATTTTTTGATTCAGTGCAATCTCTGGTTCAAATGTTTTCGCCTGTGTTTCAAGCTGCTGTATCAGCTGTTCTCCTCTTGTTGGCGGCAAACCGCCGACATCCCAAATGACCTTTTCAGGATACAGAAGGATTTTCCCGCCAAGGCTTTCGTTGTACTCAAGTACCTTCGTCTTTAAGTCCCGCATACCACTATAAAAGGCGGTGTACATGCCTGCTGGGCCGCCGCCAATAATGGTGACGTCAAACAATTCAAGCTGATCTGTCATTTGAGTCCCTCCAGTTTTCCATCGAATGATCTATTTTCCAGTGATATTGATTCTCATTATCATATGTACCTATTGTAGTCTACTCTAGTGAAGGGAATCAATAGCTTTCTGCAAAAAAAGAACAGGACGAGCGCTCACTCGTCCTGTTATCCATCACACAATGGTTAAACCAAGGTCTTTTAATTCAAGAGAAACAAGTCTTGCAATCGCATCTGCGCCTTCTTTTGTAAAGTGTGTGCGATCCTCAATTCCTGTTGACAGCATAAAGTAAGAGGTCGTTTTCTCTATACCGGAAATTTGATAAAACTGAAGGCTTGCCGTATTTAAATCAACGAGAAGGACTTCTTCTTCATCAGCTAGTTCTTTCATAGCGGCACAATAATCAGGAAAATCATTGATAAATTCTCCGTCTTTTTCATGAAAACGGCCGACTGGCGTGAGTAAAAGTGGTGTTGCCCCCTTTGCTCTTGCTCCATGAATATATTGAGACAGGTAGCTTTTATACGTCGTGAAAGGATCTGTATGCCGCTCAGGCTTTTCCTTGGAAGCATCATTGTGCCCCATTTGTGTGAAAAGCCAGTCTCCCGGCTGAATGTCAGCCAATATGTCATCAAGGCGTCCTTCTTCAATGAATGTTTTTGAGCTTCTTCCACCAATGGCACGGTTCTCGACGTTCACCCCGTGCGCTGTATAGCGGTGTAAAAACTCTCCCCATCCTCCTTGAACAGGACGATCTGGATAAGATGAAACGGTCGAATCACCAGCTAAATAGATGGTTGTCATGTTCATACGCCTCCCTTTTTCATTGAGCCACTTCACCTGAGCGATACAGATCCTAGTGGCTGCTGAAAAGATATGAAACAATCAGCATCGCTATTTCAATTATTCTCTTTTTAAAGATCAAAACCCTGCTTACCGGTAGATGTGAATGTGTTAAATATGCGGCGGAAGTTCTATTTTTGATTCCACTGCTTGATGTAATGCCTGAAGCATGTAGCCAATTCCTTTATATGGAGCCAGCGGATAATTTGCTTTTTGATGAGGTTGTAATAAAGGGTCGATCACTTTTCGATATTTCTTTCCACCCAGTACCACCAATTCATCATATGCGAAAAGATTTTTTTGATGAAATTGCTGGCTCAGTTCTTCTCGTGTGATCTGCTTAGCATGCGGTGTACCAAAAGCCACATCATAATTTTCATGTATGATATCATCTGCCTTTAAGAATCCGTGCTTCGCTGATACGATCATCCAGTCTGAAAAGAACGTTTGAGCATAGCTTTTCGTACGCTGATGCAGGGGACTTAAATAGACATGATTCGCTGGCTGGCTCCCTGCTTCTGGATCGACATCCCAAATTTTCTTCGCGCCACATGGAATGATACAAACTCGCTTCACTCAGGTTTTCTCCTTCCTTTTTCGATAGATCTGATACATGATACAGCCTAGCGCTGTGCCAATTGTATTTAAAAGAATATCATCAATATCACTGCTTCTTGTAATGATACCAGATTGCGAGAACATCCATTGGAGCAATTCGATCATGATTGACAGGAGAAAGCCCCCAAGAACTGCCTTTTGCCAGCGCATGGTTCGAAAGGCTTGATATAGAAAAAAACCGAGTGGTACAAATAACAATATGTTGCCTGCTAAATTTAAAAAGACAAGATTTGGATAGCCGTGATGGTAGGCGTGAAGATTTTGATAAATGGACTGCAAAGGCATGAGGTTGACACTCACCTGATCTCTTGGGGCGGAAAAACGATTTGGAAAGACCGTCAAATATAGTAAAACATTCGTATAAATAAACAGACTGGCAAGGACCAATTCTGTTCGCAAATAGATAAAACGATTGTGCTTTTTTGCCTGTCTGTATCTCATATGTAAATAGAGCGGGACGAGCAGGAGAAAATAAGTAATGGAAAACATAGCACTGGATGTCATACAGAGAGCTGCCCCTTTCTCACATGATGATGCTTGACCATATTTACAGCTTATTCAGGCTTGCCCGCATCTATTCATCACTTATTCTCACATTCAATGAAGAGAAGACCATATTGACAAATCGTCATTTTCTCGCTAAAATGAATGACATTCAGTCAGTTAAGGCCGGTGATGATATGTCGAAACGAGAAAAGATTATGCTTGCTGCGATTGATGCGTTTAAAGAAAAAGGAATCGAAAAGACGACCATTTCGGATATTGTGAAAGCAGCAGGAGTAGCGCAAGGAACGTTTTATTTATATTTTCCTTCAAAGCTTTCCGTCATGCCTGCTATCGCTGAACATTTGATCGCACAGATGGTGCCTGCGATCGAAAAGGAATTCACTCAGCATGCAGATGTCCTCGATCAAGCAGATGCGCTTGTTGAATTCATTTTCGCTTTTACAAGGCAATACCGTGATGTCCTTGCCCTGACCTACTCAGGCTTAGCCGCCACCGAGCATTTAAAGGAATGGGAAGATATTTATGAGCCAATTTACAAATGGGTCGCTGCTTTTTTAGAAAAAGCAAAGCAGGACAAAAGGGTCCGTGCGAATTTGAACTGTCAATATGCAGCCAAATTCATTATCGGTTTACTTGAATCTTCTGCTGAGCAAATGTACTTATTTACGGAAACAGATACAGAAGAGGTTCTGATTCAAAAGCGAGAGGTGAAGCAATTTCTTCTTTACGCACTTGGCATAGAGACGCCTTAACTTAGTACAGCACTTGCTGTACGCTCTTTTTTGGTTTCAAAATGACGAATCGTCAGTTTTGAGTTTTAGGAGGAAATACGATGAAAAAAAGCTGGATGTATGTTGCACTCACTTGTTTATTCGAATTACTTTGGGTGTTTGGTTTAAATAGAGCTGATGCTGTGTGGGAATGGGCGGTCATTATCTGTCTGATCCCAGTTGATTTTTATTTTTTAATGAAGGCCTGCGAAAAGCTGCCGACAGGGACCGTGTACGCCGTGTTTGCCGGAGTTGGAACGATTGGGACATCTTTGATGGATTATACGCTGTTTGGCGGTTCGTTTTCATTAGAAAAGCTCTTATTTATGGGCATTTTAATTCTCGGAATTATCGGACTGAAAGTGTCTGATGGAGATGTACATGAGCAGAAAGGAGAAGCGGTATAAATGGGCTGGTTTTTTGTACTGTTAGCCTCTGCCTGCGAAATCGGCGGAACCATTGGCCTCAATATGTTTAGTAAGAAAAAGCAAATCACGACAGGCATTTTATTTGTCGGCGGGTTTGCGTTATCCTTTTTGTTTTTATACGCCTCGTTCTCGTCCGTTCAAGTATCCGTCGCTTATACGGTCTGGATCGGGCTTGGAACGGCGGGCTCTGTCTTGTTTAATATGATTCTATTTAAAGAGCCGAAAAACATGATTCGTATACTGAGCTTGCTGCTGATTGTAATTGGTGTGGTTGGGCTGAAGCTGTTTGCGTAATTGAATCACAAGAAAGAAAAAATTTATGATGGTATTAGCTATTACATTAGCAATAGAAAAAGCAATGGAATGATGTTCCATTGCTTTTTAAGTTACTTTATATACTTTTCTTGATACACTTTAAATTGTTCTTCGTATTTTTGCAGCTTTTCCCCATCAACTTTTGAATTTAATTTCGGTTTTCGCTTTCCAATCACCATCACATCTTTATCTACAATAGGACTTGTTAAAAAGATGTATGGCGCAAAACGATCACACTTCGTATTTGGGAGGGTTACGGATAACCTGGCATATTCTTCTGTCGGGAATTGGTTCGAAATTTCAAGTTCCTTGAGTCCCTCTAATTCCGATATCGGCTCTAAAGACTCGTCCTTCACTTTTATATTTGATAAACACAGATATGTTAAATTCTTGAGGTATCTTAAAGGTTGAAGAGTATTTAAGTTTAATGAATTAAAAAGGCCGCCTGACAATTCTAACCATTCTAAATCAGTTTTTTTCTGCAAAGGAGCTATGTCATTCAACTTTGAAAAATCTGTTATGGATAAAGATTTTAAAAACGTGTTTTTTGATAAATCCCATAAACTTTGTGCCTTTGTATTCCATTCAAGTGCCAATACCTCAACATCTTTAAGAGAACTGATGATTGATAAATCTTCTACTCTCAGTTCACGCATATAGAGCATTTTGGGATTAACTAAGCTCAAGATCGTATTGAATTCCTTTTGGTTCACTTTGTAAATCCACAATTTCGTCAGGTTAGAAAAAGATTTCAACCTTTCAATATTTTTTGTTTTTCCTGTGATTAACAACTCAGTGGAGCTTTCATCTACATCGGCTAAATCATGAACAACTTCTGGTCGTTTATCATGATGAAAAATATATTGGGGGTCTTCTTTTCGCATGCTTTTACCTCCACACCTATAATTAAGGAATATCTAAATAAATTTTATCAGTATTTTGGAGTCAACACATTATTATCTTTATCACTTTCTGATATTTCTTCCGAAGAAACAGGGGAAGGGATAAAAACTAGATGATCTTCTTTGGTCGCCAATCGTGATTATGACCTCTGTTTTCAATCCATTTTATAAAATCTTTATCATCTAAAATATGAAGCAGTCATTGGAGACTATCTGCTAGGCAGCGGACTTTTTAGTAGATAATAAAGTGAGTAAAACGACTATATATAAACAAATAAAAGAACTCTAATTCATATACGAATTAGAGTCCTCATGATATGACTGATTTTATTTTTCCACCTTAAAATCAAACCCGCTAATCCTTTTTTATTTCTCGTTTAATGGGTATCTTGCTGCTCGAGCAAGAGATCCATTGCGTAAATCGATTCGCCTTTCTCATCCAATAAAAAGTACACAATCAAAGGCTCTCCAATAGATTCTGTCTGCTGCGTGAACAAAACACAGGTGAATTTTTCAATACCAACTGGCAGCAGTCTTTTTAATAAAGGGTGAAGAATAGGCGAAGCCCGAATTGTATCTACATCAACATTCCAATGTTCATTTTTTAAAGTTGGATAATGCTCTGATAACAATTCGTGTAACATGTCGGTCGTGAGCGCTGCTTTTCCATCGCATCCATCATTTATTATGTTGGTGTTATACATCCGATGGCTGCTCACCCTTTGAAGCATTGATTCGTATTCCTTTTAAGACAAAGCGTTTCTGACCATCAAGTGTACAAGTGATCAATGTCAGTTCATTTTTCCCGCGATCCTTTAGTACATCCACATCCGTCGGTTCTATCGTAGCTGAGCTGACAATTTTATATTCGTATGTTTCTGCTTGATGATGTAAGACGACTTTTTCTCCTTTAGATACCTCTGGCAGCTGACGGAAAAGACGATCGCCTCTATACCCTCTATGCCCTGCAATCGTGAAATTCCCTTCACCTGGCATTTGATGAGATTTAATTTGAGTCAGTGCTATACCTAAATTTTCTTTTGTTGTAACAGGAAGCACTTTTTCGTTTAAATCAATTGACGGGATCTCTAGCTCCATCACATCTCGTAGGTCTTCTTCTGACACAGTTAAATGTGGAATAGAAGAAAGGGCATCACTTTCATTTTCTTCAATCATCTTTAATGCCTGTTCCATTGCTGCTGTCTCTTGAGAAGTTCGCCACTCATATAGAAAAGGAACGGAGATGAGCATCAGCCCCGTGACCACCAAAAAGCTGCCTAATAAGGTTCTTTTTTTCATCAATACACTCGTTCCTTCCTTTTACTGAATGGTTCTTCTTCTGATAACAAGAAGAACAGTTCCAGACACTACTAGTAAAATCCCTGCATACATCAAGTAACGCAGCCATTCTTCTCCAGTCTTTGGCAGCTCACCGTTTGAGTCATGAGGCGGATGCTGATCCCCTTTATCTGAGGCTGGAGGATTCGTGTGTTCCTCTTCATTCTTCACTGGTGCATTTTTTACAATCATTGTCTTGATCTCCACTTCGCCCATTTGAATTGTAAAAGCGAGCGGCTTCTTTAAAGCTACATAACCATCTGGTGCTTTCGTCTCTGTGAGTATATACTCTCCAGGTTTAAGCCCTTTGACAATCGCTTCTCCGTCTTTTCCTGTGGTCACAGATTTTATGGTTTTCCCGGCTTTTGTACGAATGTCAAAGGCTGCCCCTTTTAAGGTTCTATCTGTCTGCTGGTCTACCTTTATAATACGCAGACTTCCTAAGATCAAGTGATTCTTCGCTGTTAATTGAAGCGGCTTCTGCTGATTTTTCTCAATTGTGAACAGGATCGGCTGATGATCCAATTGATAGCCATGAGGTGCTTTCGTTTCAACGAATTGATATTGTCCCGGTTTTAGATCGTTGATGTGAAGCTTTCCTTTTTGGTCCGTTACAAGTGATTTCTTCAACGTTTTTCCTTCTTTACTCAGAAGAGCAAACTCTGCATTTTCCAGCGTATGTCCCTCATCGTCCACTTTGGTCAGTTCCACTGCTCCCGGCGTCAGCTTGTTAATCATTTCTACTTTTGCTGGTTTGTCTTGACCTAATCGAATCGTAAAGGTGACAGGTGTCTGATCCAATTCATAGCCGGCAATGCTTGCTGTTTCGACAAATCGATAGGTGCCTGGCTTCAGTTGATCGACTGTCAGTTGACCGTTTTTATCTGTCTTTAAGTCTTTCTTTATACGCTGATCGTGCTCATCAAGCAGATCGAAGGTCACTCCATTGAGCAACTGACCATCTTCTCCTTTTTTCTGAAGCTGCACAGCACTTGTCGTCCGAATATTTTCTTTTGTCACTTTCACCAGTTGATTTGGGTTGAATTCAATCTTAAAGTCTACTGGTTCTGCATCAAGTTTATGTCCAAAAGGAGCCTTCGTTTCAACCAATTGGTAAGCGCCTGGTTTCAAATCGTTGACAGTGATGATGCCTTTCTCGTTTGTTGTTAAACCCGACATCAATTCTTTGCCATCGTCATTGAAAAGGGTAAATTCTGCGCCTTTCAATCTTTCTTTTTCTTCCCCTATTTTTGTGAGTTCTACAGAACCTTTCTTAAGCTGATTGATGGCCTCCACTTGAATCAACTCTTTTTGACCTAATTTAACTTCAAAGACAAGTGGTTTCGTACTCAATTCATAGCCTTCAAGACTCTTTCTTTCAACAAATTGATAGGTTCCAGGTTTTAGCCCTGTGAAGGTGATCTTTCCATCCTGATTGGTTGTAACCCCTTCTCCTCCTGCCACTATCTTTCCTTTATCATCAGATAGATCAAAGACAACCCCTTCTAATGATTTCCCATCTTCGCCTTTTTTGTGCAGTAGCACTCCGCCTGTAGTGCGGCTATTTTCTTTTGTCACACTGACCAGCTTCTCAGGGTTAAATGGAATAGCAAAAGTGACAGGTGTTTCGTCAAGCTCATGACCGAATGGAGCCTTCGTTTCAACAAACTGATAGGTTCCAGGTTTCAGATCGTTGACGATGATCTTCCCGTTCTGATCAGTGACGAGACCTGTTTTCATCTCTTTTCCATTTGCATCTACAAGCTTAAATTCTGCTCCTTTAAGCACATCATCCTTTTCACCGCGCTTCGTGAGCTCGACAGCTCCAGTTTTAAGATCATTGATCACTTTGATCTCTGCTGGTGTTTTTTGTGCGACTTCGATGGTAAACGGATAAGGCTTATTTTTCTTTTCGTAACCATCAATACTCTCTGTCTCTACGAGCTGATATTTGCCCGGTTTGAGGTTGTCGACCAAAAGCTTCCCATCTTCATCTGTTGTCAAATTTTTACGCACAACTTCGTCATTTTGATCCCTGACTTCAAATCGAACACCTTGAAGTTTCTTGCCATCTTCCCCTTCTTTCATCACTTCTAATGCACTTGTTTCATATAGGTTCTTTTGTGAAATGACGACTGGTTCCTTTGGATCAAGTGGTACTTCAAATTTGATTGGCGTTTCATCTAATACATAACCATCGGGTGCTTTTGTTTCAATGAGGTGATACGTACCCGGCCTTAGTTCGTTTATCGTGATCTTGCCATTTTCTCCTGTGACAAGCGAACCTTTTAGCTCATGCCCATCTTGATCTAAAAGCTTGAACTGTGCACCTTCTAGTCGCTCTCCGCCTTCACCTATTTTGCTCAATTCTGCAGAGCCTTTGATGATGTCATTTACTGCAGTTACAATTGTTGTTTCTGTTTGATTTTCTTTAATGGTGAACGGCCATTTTTGCTGATTTAACTGATAGCCTTTCGGTGCGTTTGTCTCCACAAAATAATAGGAACCTGGCTCAAGATGTTTGAAAAGAATTTCTCCTTTTTCGTCCGTTTTCAAATCGGTTTGGACGGTATCTCCAGATTCATTTTTCAGTTCAAATTCTGCATTCTCTAATGCTGCACCCGTCTCTTTGTATTTTTTCGTTAACTTGACATGCTGGCGGATTTCTTGGTTCTGGACCGTCATGCTATTTCCTGTTTTCGCTTGATCTCCTGATTCGTAAGGCTGATCAATCGTTACATGGATCGGTTCCTTCGTTTTAATATAACCATCAGGTGCTTTCTCTTCTGTCACGATATAGTCACCATACAGAAGACGATCAAATCGAAGAGCTCCTTCTTCATCTGTTGTCTTTGTACCTATGACAATACCGCTCGCAGCATCTGTCAGAGAGAAGCTTGCTCCTTTTAGCGCTTTTCCACTACTCGCATCTACCTTTTTAACGGTTAAAGCACCAATCGATCCTGTGCCATCTCCCATGCCAGCGGTGCGTTTGACCACAATTGAGGCTTCGGATTCCTTTTTGATTTCTTTTACATTTTCACCTCTAAACGTCACTTCGTTTTGAAGTGTACTTCCCACTTTATCTAAAATGAGAGATTGGTATTCCAAAATATATGGTCTCGTGATTTCTTCTTTAAATTTAATTTGAAAAGAATCTGGATCGAATTCAAGATCTAGCTCATAATCCTTCCCTTTTTCCAGCTCTTCTCCTTTTGTCACTTGCCCCTTTTCATCTATTGTCGTCGAATAGAGATGAAATGAGTTTTCTATTATGGCTTGGTTAGTGCTTGGATGATCTATAATCGTCGCATCTTGGACTGTTGATTGACCAAAGTTGATATTTAGTTTCCAATCAATGACTTTTCCTTGTTGATTTCCTGATTTGCTCGTGTATTTCCCCCCATTTGGAATGGACACCACAGCATTCACGTCTGATTCTTTTGTCTGTCCATCATAAAGGGTCGCTTTATTATCGTAGGTTTTCTGTACTAAATCCATTCCTTCAACACTTGTTTGATACGTGATTTTGTATGGAGAATCAATGGCTTTTTTGAAAATGACTTCGAAGCCTGTTTCTCCCTTTTCATTTTCAAGGAATTTGATGTCGTAATTTTCTTTCGCTAATACCTCTTTTTCTTCCGTACCATTTTCCCCGCCATGTAAATCAAGCGAATAGACGGTGATTGAATCTTTAAGCAAACGCTGGTTTCCTTGAATGAAATCTTCAATTCTCGCCTCTTCTAGATGTTTCAAGTTATAGTTCACACCGATATTCCATGTGATCTCTTTTTTCTTTGCATTATAAGTTCCGTTTTTGAAGCCATTTGACTGCGTGTATGTGTCAGGCGTGAAGACAGATTGATTTTCCTTCGTCAAATCCTTGCCTTCTTCATTTACCCATTCAAGCTTTACATGATTACGCAGGTTCTTTTGATCTTTATCTGCTCTTTTTTCATAGTCAAAAGACGTTGTATATGTGACGGTATGTTCTGTCTTTATTTCTTTCGTAAATTGAATATCAAATCCATTTGCATGTTCAACTACTTGATAATCTGTGCCTTCTTCAAGCACTGTATTACCTGTCGTCACTTTTAAACTATCTTTTTGCAGCGTCAATCCTTCGTTTGTAAACGTATCTTTTAATATCACATTGTTCATCGTTTGTTGATCTTTGTTGAAGGTGATACGCCAGGGAATGGTCTTGTTCTTGTAATTCGGTGTTCCATGACTTTTCGTTAGGATTTGCTGGTCAATTCTTTGCTTCCCTTGTTTGCTCTCTTTGCCAGCTGTTACCGTATTGATAATCTCTTCAGCTTCAAAAATCCGCTCGGTTGCTTTTGTTTGATAGGTGATGAGATAAGCCGATTGAATATCTTGATTGAATTGCAAGGTAAACCCGTTTTGTTCATCCTTTTTTTGAGGTTGAACCACATAATTTTCAAACGCTTTTGTTCCTGCTTCGTTGCCATTTTGATCAATTGTGACTTCTTTGACTTGAATGGAATCAGATATCAGCGCCTGTGTGCCGTTAAAGAAGTCTTCTAACAAAGCGTCCTTTTCAGCAATCTTTTTTTCGTTATAGTTATAACGAATTTCCCATGTAATTGTTTGTGTGACTGGGTCGTATTGGGCGGCTTTTTTATTTAAAGGACTGCCTCTTGTCACATTCACTGTGCCTTCTGCTGAACTGATCACTTTATCACCAGAGACAAGGGACGCTTTATTACGAAACGCAGACTGGTCTTGATTCGTAATGTCCGTTTCATACATTAAACGGTAAGCTAGATGAACGTCATCTTTAAATTCAATCGTGAAATCTTGACCATCTGCTGTTTGGCCGATCGTGTAGTGGTTTTCGTCAAGCTGCTGACCAAGCGATGTTTCACCATTTAGCTTTGTATCAATACGATAAAGCTTGATTGAATCTTTTTTCAACGCCTGACCTTCTTGAATCGGATCTAACAGTTTCGCTTGTTTCACATCTTCTAAATCCATATTAAAATCTACTGTCCATTGAATGGTTTCAGCATTGTAAGATCGATTTGGTTCTCCCTTTTTAGAGACGTTTGGGCCATTTGGAATGTATTGAATCGGGATTGTTATTTTATCCTTTCCTTCAATCGGGGTAATGACCACTTCTTTTTCTTCAGTAATGACAGTTTTTTTATCTAATTGCGTCCACACTTGAAGTGTTCCATGGATATTTGAATATTGTTTAATAAAATCAGTGAATTCGATGGAGGCATTTCCGCTTTCATCTACAGAAAAATAACCAATGGTTGCCTGATTAAATTTCATCTCAAGACGATCGATTTTTTCATAAATCACTAATTCCTCTGGAACCTTGAAATGGAATTCATCCCCGCCATTATAGCTATGACCGTTCGGGATGGCCCACTCATAGTTAATGGAAATCAGCGAGTTGATGTCAGGCTTTTCAACTGAATTTCCTTCCTGATCTTCAAAAATTAATTTCGCATCAGTGAGGAGATTTTCTTGTATCTGCATTTGTTTTGAAACACTTTGCAGCCCTGCACGCTTAGATACATTCACTTTGTTTTTTAGTAATTCATCTTCATCGCTTTGTTTCGTTTGAGCGGCTTCTTGATTCTTAGCATCTTTTTCAGATAAGGTTGACTCCTCTTTTGGAAGGCTTTCTTCACTCTCGTTTTGCTTTGTTTTCTCTTTTTGCTCAGCTATACTGGTGACATCGATGTCTATTGATCTTTCTAAATTTGGATCAAGCTCAACATCTTCTTTAAATATGACCGTCACTTCATTTTGTTTTGAAACGGTATACTCACCAACAATTATGTCACCCACAGTAATGGGTTCCTTCTGCTCCTTTTCTACCTGGATGGCAGAAGGGAGAGAGAGTACATACGGATATTGCCTTTTTAGATCAATTCCTTTTATAGACCAATGCACAGTGGCCTTTCTTACTTGCTGATCTTCCATGCTTGATAACTTATTGCCTTCGCTATCAGCAAACTCAATATCCCCATAAATGTTTTCTTGAATTTCTTTTGCTTGTGCCCCTGCTAAAGGCAAGACTCCTAATATACTAGACTGTATGACTAACACGGTAATGAGTGCCAGCGCCAATATTCTTTTCAATACATCCACCCTTTTCTAAATTTAATGTTCACCAATGATAAAAAAATCATTTGTATACTGTCTGATCAATCACTCCGCTTCTGATCTAATATTTTTTTAAAAATTTGCACCTTAAGACCCTATGAATAAAATGAGTTGATCAATCATGAGTAGTGGATTCTATAAATGGATTGGGGTCCATAGAAATGGGGAATAGTGAGAGGGATCATGAAGAATGTTTCTATTTATACTGGAATAAACAATAAATTATAAATACATGCATATATAAGCATGTACTCACATATGGTTCGTTCATATGAAACAAGCATGTATCTTATGGTATGTATGGTTAGACAGTTCAGCATCATATAGACCGCATTCCTTTCTACTCCCTTTCATATGGTAATCAAAAAGCTGCTGTGTTTTATTCTTACATTTACCGTTTCAACAGCAAAAAAATAAACTTAAATATCTAAAATGATCCATTTTTATAGGATTCATGGCTTACTTATCACCTTTTAAAAGAAATATATGAAGAATCAGGGCATAACATTTGTTTTCGTCTAATTTTTTTCTCTTTTATCATGAAAAGTGAAGACAAAACGATTTAGCCTAAACATTAAAATCATTTTATGCCTATTTAGAAAATCAAATGTTCTTTAAGTGAACTTCATCATATAGAGGCAAGCCAAGGGAAGGAGTTAGTTGTTTAATGGAGCTCATTGATAATAAATCAAAGAGATGGATAAAAATTTTAAAACTGCTTGTATCAAAAGATAAGTGGTGGAGCCTTCAAGAGATATCG
The DNA here is from genome assembly GCF_051129925.1 of Bacillus sp. Je.9.29.b. Lineage (NCBI taxonomy): Bacteria > Bacillati > Bacillota > Bacilli > Caryophanales > Bacillaceae > Bacillus > Bacillus sp. Je.9.29.b. The sequence continues at coordinate 20,604 of NZ_JBCPSO010000010.1, read as the reverse complement.
AATGAACAAATAGGTTCGGTTCGTGCCATTCAAAGCGATTTAGAACAAATGAAGTCGTTCCAAACAGAGAACGGAGAGCCGTTAATCCACATAAAGCCAAGACAAGGCATATCCATTTGTTATACACAGACGATACGAGTCGACTACTATATCAAAGAAATTCTAAAAGATACGATTGAAATTCGATTGATTGACGGCGTTTTCTTTGAACAAAACAGGTCTTTCTATGAATGGATGGACACGCTGAATATCAGTAGATCCACATTGTATAACACCATTCATAAAATCAATTCGCTTCTTATCTCGTATGACCTTGAGTTACGACCAGATAGTATGCAGTTCCATGGAAATGAGAAGGAGATTCGTCAATTTTTTGTGGAATTTTTGTTTGAAGTCTATGGAAGCAGGCTTTGGCCATTCGATGATATTCAAAAGCAAGATGCAGTTGATTTTTTACAAAAGCTATTTCAGGTGCTCGAAGTCACTCTACCTGATGTGGCTATAGATAAATTTTGCCTATGGCTCGCCGTTTCCATACACCGAGTGAGGAAAAATTTTACCATACGACGCAATTATACGTACTCAATGGATAAGGAAAAACAAACATCTACAGCTAAAGGTATCTATAAACAAATCAAAAACTTGGAAGAACACGTTTGCCAAATGACAAAGGACACTTTTGGTGTTACGTTGGATCGTCACGAATTTGTCTTTTTACTATTGATTGAACCAGCTATTGGCCATTATAAATCAATTGAAACTGTCGAAGAAAAATTGACGTTCTTTCAATCGCATACACCACACCTCTTCGAAGCCATTCATTCCTTTATCAATCAATTGGAGTTGATTTTTCATCAAGAGGTGGCTAATCGCAAGGTGATGACGCTGATTCTTCTCCAATATTATGTGTATTCTAGGGAAATTACCGTAAGAGATGGATTCCTTTTCAAAAAGAAATCGAGGTATTTATCAGAGGTAAAAAAACAGCTTCCTTACTTCTATTCGAGGATTACTCATATCATCCAAGAGTTAAAAACAGACGATATACTTGCTTCTTTTGTGAAAAATGAACGAGAATTGATTCGTATCATTACTTCTAACTGGAGGGGGCTTGTTCATTTGGAAATGGATCGGAGAAACGTGTTGAACATTTTTGTCATTTCAACATTAGGTTATAATCATAGTTTGTTGATTGCGGATTTAATTAAATTAAGATTGCCTCCTCTCATTCATATTTTCACAAGTCCAGAAAATACATTAAATGAACTGACAATGGATCGACTTGGGATTGATATGATTGTGACTGATACTGAGCTTCCTAATCAATTAGGACGGTCTACGCTGCTGATCAGCTCTTTTCCAACAAAGAAAGAATTGGACAACTTGCACTCAAGATTGGTTGGTATGACAAACTAATATTCACAAGAAAAGCTGCTGAGGAGCTCTCAAGCAGCTTTTTTCTTCTGTATTAATGAAGCACTATTTGTTCATTCATCAAATCAATGGCGTAAAGCGATTGCTCATATTCATCTAATAAAAGGTAGACTTTGAGCGGTGCAGCGGTTTGATCTGTCTGCTGCGTGAATAGGACACAAGTGAATTTTTCGATTCCTTCTGGCAGCTTGCTTTTCAGAAAAGGATGAAGAATAGGAGAGATTCGAAGGGTATCAACATCTTTTAGCCAAAGCTCATCTTGTAACGCAGGATAATGGTCAACCAAAAACTGACGAAACACTTCCAATGTACTCAAGGTAGATATCCTCACTTTCTTCTATTTATGGCTTTAAGCTTACCTAAAAACAAACATGTTCAACTCATCCTATGATCTCAGTCCGCCTATTTTCGCATACTACTAGAGACACGATTTCATTTTTCTTCTAAAAGAATTGTAGATCAACTTTACTGTCATGGGTTTTCATTATGTATGACGTTTACTATATGAAATACGAATTCCAACCGATGGACCTATGATCATATTCTTATCTGTTTCTTTCGTGATGAAACGACAACTTCCTTCTACAAAATTCCATTTTTATTCTAAAAAGAGGAAAATGGGCAAAAAAGAACAGTTGCTCACTGTTCTTTTAGAAGTTATGAAAGGTCTGTCAAAGAGAACACTTCACCGCTCACTGCATCAACGCCTTCATGACAGTCGAGCTTTCCGCATAAAACATATTGTTTTTGCACATCGTCATAGACGTAGATGGGTGTAAGTTCGAGGCTTTCCTTCAATTTTTCAAAGGCTTCTTTCGGAGATATGGTGATTTCACTAGCTGTTTGAGATGGATTGAGTATCCCGCATACTTGAAACATCTCTTTTTTATCTATGTAATTAACGGCTTCAAAAGTGCTGGCATCAATGAAGACCTTGATCTTATCCATAAATCCAAAGCCTTCTTGCTCATTCGTTTTTAATATCGCTTGGATGTAGCCATGATCACGGTGGAGTGTTTTTAGCACCCACTTCCCTGTATCCTTTGAATATTTTTGCGCCAAAAAGGTTCGAACCGCTTTGATACACGCAGCTTGATCTTCTTTTGAGATCGGGAATGTATCTGGCGAAGGCTCCAGTGAGAAGGCTTGTTCAGCAGTAATGTCTTCGTTTATATTGATTTCCTTTTTTTCAAAAGCTTTGTTTAACGGTTCATTCCACTCCATGACCTGATGCATATGTATACAATGCGTTTCTTCACGCCCAATTTCAAACGGAAGCGTGCCTGTTCCATCGTTCTTCACATAAATTTCTTCTAACGCATATATAGGGCGGATTCGATTCTGCTCGAAGGATGGCCAATCAAACCGCTGCACTTGCTGCTTAGCTAAATCCTCGATCCTATTAATGGAAAGCACATATTCTTCAGCTCTTAATAGTTTTTTTGCCATAAATGGCCCTCGATGTGTAAAGTGAATGAGCTGCCCCTGTTCATCCCATTTCACTTCGATTCTGCCTGAAGGCGTCACTTTCACACCATCTATTGCTTCTTCGAAAAAAAGTTCCCCTTTCTCCTTTTGATGCATGTGAAAGTGCTCGCCATAGATCAACCCTGTTTCTTGTTCAATCCATTGAATGACATGAGCTGGATAAGGCCTCTTAAATGTGACACCATTCTTCGCGAAGGTTTTGTCCATGACAAAAATGACCGTTTCAATCTGGCCTGTATTTAAGTTCACGTCAATCACAGCTGTGCCGTCCGGGTTTAGATCATCGTCCTCGGGTTCAGCTTCATGAGAGGGAAACCATTCCATATTCAATGTATAAACCGTTTCATTGAACATATTGACGTAGCGATGAAAACTGTGCCTTTTTAAATAATAAAGATCTAAACCAAATTTCGCCTTTGTCTGATCGATCAGTTGTTGAATGTTTGCATTCATTTGTTTCACCTCAAAATGATGATGTTTTATGGAAGAAGAAAAATGACGATAAAGATGAAGATGATGATTACAGTTAAGAACCCTAAAGCTATTGCCATTATATTTGACTCTTTTGTATAGCCTGTTAATTCGCCTTCAGTCGACCGGTCGATTTTTTTAAAGCGAAAAAGCATGCTTATATTGATAAGGGCTAAAGCCATAACAAATAAGAAAATGAGAAACTTAGGTTCTATATGAAAAAATGGATCTTGCATCGTTTGAAAACTAAATGACTGGAAGAACATTAGCCCGCTCAATATCAATTTCCAAATATTTTCCACTCTTTGTTCTTTCTCCCACTCTTTTCCCAATTTCTCTTTTTCATAAATGGCTACCTGCTCAAAAATGGAAATGATAGACTTTGTTGATCCTTTTTTGATCAAGCCGTAAATACCTTGAAGGAGCATGAAGATTCCTAAACAAAGAAAGAAATATGTAAATTGAATCTCAACTTTTTGAATCAAAATAAAAAAAATCAAGATCAACATGCCGAATAGTAAATTAGAGGTAACTACTTGTTTCGTTCTCATCTTTTTCAATGCTGCTTGTTCCATGCAATACTCCTCTCCGTTTTAAAGGTTTCTGTTGAACGCTCTATCTTTATTACGGTTTTAACGAAAAAATGTTTCAATATTTTCCCTTTCCATTGCAGATTCCGTTTTTCTGCGGATCTTAAAATCTTTCATAAATAAAAAAAGAATTAAACATTCACTCCCCATCAGTTCAACGAATGTCTAATCCTTAGAAAAACCTACATTTACTTAATTAATTCTACTGTTTTAAATAAAATATCTCGTCATTTCACTTGGACTATATTCTATTTGATACGCAGGAGATAATTCACGTTTCACTTCTTTCGTGATTCGCTCTCCTTCTTGATTAAACTTCCTTTCCATATCTACGCCATTTGGCAGTAAATCATCGGTCTCTTCGTCAAACCAGCGGCCATACTGTATCACCCAATTCCAAATCTTTGAGAAAAGGGTATCGCTTACTGGTACATCATCTCTTTCTAAATGACATTGACAATGCCCGCAATGAAAAGGTTCACCACCGTAATCTCCTTCAATTTTCACAAAGGGATGATCTACAAACTCTCGACAGCACACCCATTTTTTGAAGTGCTGACCGAACTCTGTCAGTTTAAACGAGTAATAACGCATGGAAGTTCGTTTTCCTTTCATGTCAAAAATCCCTTGATCAATTAATGTCTTCAGTCGATATTCAATAAAATCATCGCCGATATACTGATCTAAATGACCAATGACTTCTCCTATTAGACGTGGAGTGACGATGTACTCCTCTTCTGGCGCGGACTGATGAAGCCGCTTAGCCATTTTCACTAAATAAGCATCAAATTCATCTTCTGGTACGCTGATCATTTGTCCTTTTTGCCATATCCGCAGCGTATGATTTTCTTTAGCAAGTGAAAGCCATTCATTTTGTAATCTTTCTCTCTCTTCTTTTGTCACTGGGTGAATATGCTCTTTATTCTCATACAAAATTTTAAATTTTTCAGAAGCGATTTCTCCGGAATGTCGAAGGATCATTCTTCTTGTATTTGTATTGAACAGCTGATCAAATGCTGTCGTTATATTGATTACAGACAATTCAACCCTTTTTTCTTTTAATAAATAGACGGCATATCGCAAACCAATTTGCTCATGTGCATTACTGCCTGCCCAGATGAGAATACGACTGCCAGCTTTTATTTCTCTTATTTGCTGAAGCATTCTGTGCTGATCGTTAACCATGTCGTCAAAATAGCCAAATTCATTTGACATCACGTTACGCAGCCACTCTATACGGTTCGCTTGTCCTTTATGTTCGTGTAAATACAGAAGTGGTCCAATCGAATAAATATCATCAAAAGCGATGATATCATCTATTTGATCTTGCTTCATTTCACGTATTGCTTGTTTTAAACTACCCGCAGCTGCCGCCCCAAATATGATATGTATCATCATCCGTCTCCCTTTATCTTACAGTTTATTTCATCTTCACCTATTCACGGTTCTTACGTCAATTCTATTGAGTCAATTTCATTCAAAAGTATGACAATAAGATGATCAGGTATTTACAGAAGTAATAAAGCAGAACTAAAGAGATAAGAATTTTTATAAAAAAACCCTACGAAACTGGGCCAAGGAACTACCCGAAAGAAGTAGTTCCCACAATACAAAACTGAATTTGTGTGATTACTAGTGAATCGAACCATGTTACCTTCCTTGCCCCATCACCTTCAAACTCTTCTGCTGAGAGATTCGGTCAAATGCTACCATCAAGATGGTCATAAGTAAAGCGAGAAGAACCGTTCCAGCGCTGATCCAGCTCAAGTGCAGTATAGATGTCCTGCTCAATACAAGACCTCCTAAACCCGAGCCTAAAGCAAATCCGAATTGAATAAATGATGTATTGACACTTAATGCGATATCAGGAGATTTGGGTACAAGTGTGACGAGATACAGCTGCTGAGCTGGCGATGTGCTCCATGTAGCAATCATCCATATCATGATCACCGCCACCATGACCACGAGATTCCCTGTCACAAATGCAAGCAGCATCAGCATGATGATTTGTAGAATAATTCCGGAGAAAATCGTGAATGTTGGGCCTTTTTTATCTGCTGCAACCCCTCCAAGACTGGAGCCCAAAAAGCTGCATATTCCCGCTAGCAATAAAATGCCACTGATTTCTGTGATGCTAAGGTTTGCTGATTCTTGCAGGAATGGCGTTAAATAGGTAAATAAAGTGGAATATCCGCCTACATAAAAGAGTGTAACTGCCACTGCAAGCAAAATTCTCTTATCTTTTAATATCGATAATTGCATACCTAGCGTCACCGGTTCTTGTTCTTTCATAGAAGGGATGCGCCTATACACAACTATCAGCGGAATGAGCGTGATCAATCCAATGGCTGCAAATAATGCTTTCCATCCAATCATACTGCTTAGAAATGTCCCGATTGGCACACCTAAAACTAAGGAACTGCTTAATCCCATTAAGATGATGCCAATCGCTGTTCCTCTTTTTTCTCGTTCGACAAGACGAGTAGCCACAGCCATTGCCACCACAATAGCCGTTCCCCCACTAATTCCTTGTAAAACCCTAGTCATCAGCACCATTTCAAACGAATGGCTGACACTTGTGATGATATTACTTAAAGTAAAAATGATCAGCATCCATGATAATATTTTTCTGCGGTCGATATTGATGGTCAGTGCAATGACAATCGGCGCGCCGATTGCTGCTGAGAGCGCTAATGATGTGACCAATAAACCAGCAGCAGATGTCGTGACATGTAAATCATCTGCGACCATTTGAATAATGCCTGTAATGATATATTCGATCGTTCCAATTAAAAAGGCTGCTAAAGCAAGTAAATAGACAACGGCTTTATTTTTCATCGTGGCTTTTCTCCTTTGGACAATGTTTACGATTTGACTTCATTTTTTATAGGAATTTGAATTTCAATGAGTCTTCCTTCTTCATTTTCAGACAATGGGTAATAAATCTCTCTGCCCGGCTGATCTTCTTTCACGCGGTATCCGTTATGTTCGATCCATGTCGCTAGGTCAACACAAGCAGTTTGTGCAAATGGAGAATCTGAATGAAATAAGAGCGTCGCCATGGTTTCTTCAGCTGGTAACGTACGCATCGTGATACCCTGAGGCAGAGAGCCCCTTAACGCTTTCGTGGAATATCCCACCTCAAATTCGAACTCACTTTCTTTAGCAATTGATTCCCTCCACAGCACGATTTGCGGCTCCGAGTTCAAGTCTTGCGGATGTTTATGTAACAAATGATGAAACGTTTGAAAGAATGTTGGGATTTCGTCAACAGTTCCATGAGATTGAAAAGACATGATACGTTTGCTTTCAACCGATTTGATGATGACCTCCTGCGCTTTTTCAACACACCCCTCTCGTTTGATGAGGTGCATCCGCTCCTTAATACGCGCTAATTTCTGTTGTTCTCTCTCGATCAATTGCTGAATCTCACTCTCTTTCAAAAGAAACATGCCCTGAATCTGCTCGACAGAAATATCTTCACGAAGAAGCTGACCCATTTGCTTTAACGTAAAACCTAATTCCTTGTACAGAAAAATCCGATTGACCTCAAGCAGCTGTTCAGCTGAGTAATACCGGTATCCGGATTCTTGATCGATCTGCTTAGGCTTTAATAAATCTATTTGGTCATAATACCTTAAGGTTTTGACAGGGACCTTACTTAACATAGAAAAATCACCGATTTTAAACATCCTGCATCTCCTCCGTTTTGTTGATCTGATCAAAGTATAAACCTTTCAGTAAAGGGGAAAGTCAACAGGAGATTTTAAAATACAATTTATCGCATATAAAAAGCCCTATTTCAAATAGGGCTCTCGTTGTTTGATGAATTTTATTCGTCCTCCAAAATATGTTTAGCCGCTTCTAGTGCTGAAGCTGCTTTAGGCCATCCGATATAAAAACTAAGATGAGTGATGACTTCAATCAATTCGTTCTTCGTGACACCATTTTCTTTGGCAAGATGTAAATGGTATTCCAACTGATTCAAACTGCCCGTACTTACTAAGGCTGAGACTGTAATCAGACTGCGATCTCTAAGAGAGAGTTCCTCCCTCCTCCACAAATCTCCAAAGAGAACTTTTTCTGAATACTCAACAAATGCTGGGGCAAAATCTCCGAGAGTGAATTTTACAGTTGGCTTGATTGGCTGATGCATAGCTATTTCCCCTTTCATTCGTTCTGTTACTTGATCATCTGCGCAAGTCCTTCTCCAAAGGACCAATTCTCCACCCCTGTCTCAATCAGCATAATGAATACATTTTCTTTCGGGATATGAAGCTGGCAATACAACTGGTCAGCTATTTCCTTATATAAAGACTGCTTCTGCTCCTCGGTTCTTCCTGCACCACATGTAATTTGGATATATAAAAGACGATGATCTCTTTCATGACGAAGAAGATAATGGGGATCATAAAAAAATTCTTCTTTCTTATGTGAACTGAATACCTGAAAGTAGTCTTTTTTAGGAACTTGAAATTCTTTCATCAGCGCCTTCATGATCGTTTGGCTAACAGAAGCTAAGCTTTCTGTATCGTACGCATTTTCCATATAGCTGACTTTTACAAATGGCATGAATGTCATCTCCTTTTTTCTGTCTACATTCATTTTACATGCTAATACTTGTTTTATATAATTGAATAATATATAAAATTGTATTTATAAAACGAATGGAGATTATTAGAAATGGACTTAAAAGAGTTAAAAGCATTTCAAGCCATCATTCAGGAAGGGACATTCTCAAAAGCCGCTCAAAAATTGAATTATGCCCAGTCGACCATAACGAATCAGATCAAACGATTAGAGAAGGAGTTAGGATTTCAATTGTTTGTAAGAGGATGGGAGACTGAATTAACCCCTTCGGGACAATTGTTTTCCAAAGAGATTGATCAGCTGATACTCCATTGGCATTTTGTATTAGAACAATCACAAAAACTCCAAAAAGAAGAAATCGGAACCTTGAATATAGGCGTCATAGAACCAATTGCTGCTACTATTCTTCCTTCCGTCCTTCAAACATTCAGGAGGCAAAAACCGAATATCACATGCCACTTTATCATTGGTAATACAGACTTTCTTCACAAGCTTCTGCTCAAGGGAGAGCTCGATTTTGCCATTTCAGGGGAACCAGTGATGAATACACTTCCGTTTGAGGAGTTGTACAAGGAGGAAATGTCTTTTATTATCGCAAAACAGCAGGCAGATCAAGTTGGACCGATTTCATTGATCAAAGATCTTTATGAACAGCCTTTGATTATTGGCGGGGAAAGTTGTTTATATCACATAAAATTACAAAAGGAACTCTCAAGAATAAATGTGGAGCCGTTCACTTACACCATCAGCCAGATTTCAGCGATTCCATCATTTCTAAAAAAATTCCCCTCTGTCGGAGTTGTTCTTTCTTCTACTCTATTGTCAGACGAATTTGTGAAAGTTCCATTTGAAATGGAAGACCCTTTTATCCCAATAGGAATCTTAACTCATAAGGAACCCCATCTCTCTCTGGAAAACACCAAGCAGCTGCTGCTTGATCTATTTCGTCAAGAAGTGGAGCAATTCACATGCTCATAATCTCGTTTCAGAAATAAAAAACCTAGATGTCATACATCTAGGTTTTTCAATCTTTCAAGCCATTTTAAGATGGCTCCACTTTTAAAAGAGCCCAATATGGCACCATCGCAAAACCGCTCAGCACTCACCACTCCCATGATGAGGGCAAGTATACATTGCGCATTTAAATGTGAGAGGTCCACATTCTCGATATCGTTCAATCCACCTTCAATGCCATTTTCTTTGAGGATTTCTCTGTAGCGGATAAGCTCCATTTCTTGATGTTGTTCCGCAAAGATATAGACATCTTCGATAAAGCGTTGGACCGTTTCAGAATAATGGACAAAAGGCATCTGGATTGGGCGTTCAGCTGTTCCATCATTTTCTTGGTCGATCACCCATTCTCCGATATGGTCCTCGCGGAGCATCGGTATGTATTTTGTTAGACTATCAAATTGGCTCATCGTTATCCTCCTCTATTTTTAGAATGCTTTCAAGCCCGACAATAATAAAAGGAAACATATGATCAACTGAATCGTACGTTTTATTATTTTTCATCTTTTGTTTCGTGGTGGCATCTATTCAAAATTAGGCTGGAGCCTTCAAATATATCAAAGGCTCCATTTCCAACTAAACTGCTTTAGCTAAAATAATAAATCTGTGTTGTTTTGCGTCAAAATAACCCTTTTGTTCAATGATTTTATGAATGGTGTATAATTCATCCTTGAAATTACTTATTTCAAAACCTGGCACTTGCCAAGAAATTGCTTTCAGATAATACACCAATGCTCCGATATCATAAAATCTTTGAATAGGGAACTCTTCTGCACTTTTCAACACCTCAAAATGATTCTCCTGTATTTCGTTTAAAGCTTTCTTTAAGTTCCAATCAATAAAATCTTTATTTATTGGTACCCTTAGATTCTCATTAATCTCTATGCAATCGAGTCCACCGACTTGTTGAGTTAGAAAAATACCTTCTTTCGAGATAATTCTTCTCACCTCTTTAGATGAAAATGACTCATGTTGATTGATGATAAGATCAAACTTTCCAGTCTCAAACGGAAGATTTCCATCATTAGAAATTTGAACTACCTTCACTCCTAAGGGTGTTAATCGTTCTTTTGCGACAGGTACATTAGGCAAGTACCCTTCTGTAGCATAAACTGACGTTGGAAAAGGTCTTAATTTTGATAAAAACTCTCCACCACCTGTTCCCATGTCCAGCATTGATTTTGCATTTTGAACAAGAGAAGTAGCTATACTACCATATGACCATGAAAGCAGCTCACTTTTCATTCTTCCAGTTTCAGATATGAATGAGAAATCCCACCCAACAAAAGGTTCATCTGCTTGTTTTATAAATGAAGAAAACTGTTTGTCATTCATCATAATCCCTCCAATTATCATTTTGAGTTTAATGATTAAATATTTGGCGGGCCTCTTACGAATGTATAAAGTTGTTATATTTCATGTTCTTTCAGTCTCATATTGAATCACTCCCATTAAAAATACTTAAAATTATATTTAAAGAGCACCTTGCCGAAGACCTTGATTTTATATTCATCCAGCTGATAATTGAGTGAGACATGAGTTGTTTTGAGAATCGAGAGTACATGATGGGTGTCTCATTATAGAGGACTAAGTACAATAAGAACCCGAATAGGAAAAATAGATTGTTAGTTAAAGTAAAACCCCTCCTGTTGGAAGGGTTTTATCATTTAGATACTGCCTTTTCTATTGCTGGTTTCGTTTTTGGTCCATCATAGATTTCATTTCCTTTTTATTTAAGAGATAAAGACACCACGCACTCCACATGGGACGAGTTGATAGAATTGATGTTTTTACGAATTTTAACAAAATGGTCGTCTGCGGTAACAAATCGACTATTTTGTACGTCTACGGAAACAAGTCAAGACACTCATTTAGTTCTGGTTCAGAGTTAATTCACCTTCAATTATTTCTGTACTAAACTTGGAGGAGATTTCATATTTTATATATGGTGGAATTTCCTTAAACATAAGAACAGAAGGAAATGCCATTGTAGTATTATGTTTTAAATAATCAACATGAAATAAAACCACATCATTATTTTTATTTTCGAATGTTCTGTAACAGAATAGGTATTCAAACTCAGATAAAAACTCATCTTTATAATCTTCATATTCTTGTTCAATACTTCTTTGATTAAGTAATAAATGACTTGGGATGTTTAATGGATAGTTGGGATGCCCAGAATACTCATCCATTGTTTCAGTTTCTGCAATAGAAAAAATATAATCAATAAATTTAATATCAATTAATTCTTTTATAATATTTATTCCTGGCATGGGTAGATCTGAATAATTAATTAAATATTTTTTTGGGATTATAAATTTTATGTCAATATCCTCATCAAATGTTGTTCCATTATTAGATATTGCTAATTTCAAAAAATTAATCTTATCAATTTCTCCAAAATAAATTACATATTCATTATAAGTTCGGATATCCCAGTATAATTTTTTAATCTGTTTGAATCTTTCCTTTTCTGCTTCCGAACCTTCATATGTAGAACCACCAGTTCCAAAAGGAAACTGCAATGTTGATTTCTTTAAATTACCCAAATTCCAAAAGTCATCTTCAATAATAAGTTGGTTAGCTTTTATGAAATCTTTAATTACCTTTTTAAAATCCTCACTTATTGTAACATCCGTATAAAAACTTCCTTTTTTTATACTTTGAAGAAGTTCAGTATGCTTCGAATCTATTCCAGAACTTTCAACCTTTTTTAAGCTTTCTTCAGTATGAATGTCATTATCTTTCACTTTATCCTTTAATGGTAAACTAGTCGTTTTCAGTTCTACAATGTCATTAAATATTTTCTCTTTCTGCTCAACCATAAATATACTTTCTAACAAACTTGTTTTATGTACAGTATAAAACGCTTCTGAATAGTCCTCAGTATTTCTTATATTTAATTCTGGTTTTTCCTTATTATTAACTGCTACACTTTCACCCGAAATAATTGGAATAAAATGCATAGCTAAATGATTTGACAATTCTCTTTGTAATTCATGCTTGTCTTTTATAACAGCGTAAAGACCTTTCTCTTTATATTTATTCCTAAAATCTAATACCTTTTGATATTGTTCCATATCAATTTCTGAAGGATTAATTGGTAAGTCTAAAAAATATATAAATACTTGCTTATCGGAATTTAACATTATCTCTATTTCTTCCTCTGTTCCAGACCCATATTTATCTGTAGGTGTTCCAAAACGAGTCCAAAAAATTGCTATTGCTGCATCACAGTCATTAACAAATTGTTTGTTTAATAATTCCTGTGGTTTATCGCCCGACTGCGGATAACTATCCTTTGACCAATGTTTTATTACAAGAGTGATATTATTTAACTCTCCAAACATTCTATTAAAATTATCAATACTTTGATTTATCACTTCCAAATAATCCGCAACATCACCTGGACAAGATATCAGTACATCATATGCTGTAATCCCTGGTCTTGGCATTATCTTTTCACCCTCTATATTAATTATTTATTTCAAATCTTAACATTAATGTCTTATCAGCATTATTTAATAAATCATCAGGATGTTTTTCTGAATCACGAATCCAATTAGCCTTTTCCTTCGCCCACCTATACTCGTCTGAATCTTCTTCAATTTCAGCAGCAACATACTCCTGAACTAATTTAGAATAGAAATAATTCAATGAATTGTTTATGAGTTGCTGTGTTTTTGTGTATTCATTGTCTCGCTTTTCCTTCAAGATTAATCCTTCTTCTTCCTCTTTAAGCCTTTTCTTTTCTCTAATAAGATAAGCCGCTTCTTCTTCATCTATTTTTTCAGGCAAGGAAAATATATATACAAATACTTTTCTTAAAAGATCTTCTGTAGTCATTCTTTTTGTTTGATTAATATTTTTTTCACTTCTACCCCAACTATACCAAGATAACTTATATCCAACTTCTACATTTATTATTCCTTTAATTTCATATTCAAATGTATGATATGTAGAATATCTTTCATCTTCTGGTGATAGGTTAATTTTTCTACACGGTAACTTAAAGTTCAAAGTAACAGTATATTTATCTTTAAGTATAACTTCAGTTTCATCGTATTTAGGAATTATCCTGGCGCCCGTTTTCTCAAGGGCTTTAAATAGGCTATCTACAAAAGATAAAACTTCTGGAAATATTTTTCCAGATGCCGATTTAATTCTCAATTTATCCTCTCGATAGGATTGAGTTTTTTTACTATACTCAACTATTGCCTTGTGTGGTTTTGAAGATAGAGTTTTGTTTATTTTTAAATTATTATAAATATCTATTAAACTATCTTCATCTTGTTTAAAGTAAGAAAAATAACTTTTTTCTTGTTCTGATAATTTGCCGTGATTTGTTTTTAAGGGTGGTGGTTCTTGTTTTTCCTTTTGTTTTGTGGACTTAACAATCTTTTTTGGAGCTAATTTAACTTGTTGCTTTTTCGCTTTTTTAATTGTAATCACTACACTATCTTTCGCATTAGGTAATTCTGGCTGCGATGGCTTTTCATTTCCCATGTATACTTTACTCCAATAAGATTGAGTAGGTAGTGGAATATCATGATTAACACATGCCTTTTTCAACTTTTCATAAGGTATATCAAGTTTCTTAGCTGCCTTTGTCATTCCAACTGACCAAATTTCATCATATAAATCTTTCCTAGAAATTGATAACATAAACACTATCCTTTCCAGCTTCTTTTGTTAACATTCGTGTAGAGTATGTTTTCATGGGATTGGTATAGGACAATACTCCCATCTCCTTATATTACTTTCTACACAAACAAAACTGCATTATATTAATTAACGGACAATTTATTAAACTTTATTCTTATTATATCATTAATAGCGAATATTCTGCTTTAGTAGAAACCAAGCAGAATATTTATTCAAAAAAAATTCCAAGGTGTATATTCATATTCATACGCATAAGTCCCCAAGTCTTCCTCCATAGCTCTATATAAAAATTCAAAGTTAGAATGAGCGATAATACTCTCGTGAATAGGAGCGCCCCATGTATCCCATAAATCTGGTGAAATTACAATGGCATCTGTCCACCTGGGAAGATTATTATTTAAATAATTTTTCTTATCTTTATCTTTCAGACTATCAAATTGCTTTGCGAACTTTTCAAGTATTTTATGATTAGATTCCCAAGTCCAAAGAAGATATGATTCTTGATTACCTGGAAATATATTTAGATAAATATTCTTTAAAGGTCGGAAGGATTTTATATTGTTTATCATATTGCCTTTAATATCATGTTCAATTGTAAGCATAGTTGACACAGCAAACTTTATTTCATAAGGTATTGTCCATACATATGAAGATACTCTTTCATAATTTTCGTTCTGTAAATATCCATTGAACCTTTTCAATGTTGATTCATTTTCGAAATGTCCTAGTAAATGCATTGAATTATGAAGCATCAAATCATCCGAGAAATGAAACCCTTTATTCTTTAATGATTCCATGTTTAAAATAATATGATTAACTTGTTCTAGTTTTTTATGGAAACTCCAAGCAAGAGCTCTATATGTATATAAAAACAGCTGTTCAGCAGATTCATTAAATTCAAAATCCTCTATTGGTTGGAAAGTTATTTTATCATGAAAAGAGCAAAAACCTTTAAATGTAGTTGCTTGTTTCCTACCTTTAGTGTCTACGTCTTGGAATATCATATGCGACTCGCCATCCATTGTTTTTAGCATCCCATTAACTGCTAATTTATTTAAAATCCTGTTGTTTTGAATTGCATGAGAACGAACAATTTTCCCTGAACAGTTTTCACTTTCTGGATGCAAACAATGAGAAATACGTGCTTTTCTTTTGTTTTTTTCAACAGTATCAAATAGTGATTGTAATTTCATATCAAATTCTTCTTTTTTATTAAGGCAACATTTTTTATATTTCAAACCACTTCCACACTTACAAGGTTCATTTCTTACTTGTTTCACTTTAACAACCTCCGACTATATAAATGATTATATTTATTTTACTACAATCTAGTTATAAGATAACTAAAACACCTCCACAAATAAAAATTCATGAAGGTGGGAAGGGACTATTTCTAAAGATTTTATACTTCTGTTTCAATCTTAAGCCCCGACTTAAATTCAATTGTTAGTTCTCTTTCATAAATCGTTATCCTTTCAACCAACCGTTTTTCTTTTTATACCGCTTCAAATCGCTCTTTGAAATAACTGTTGAATGATTGTTTTCTAAGACATAATGTTCTTGATGTTCTCCCACATTGAGCAACCTATCAACACCGATACATCTTTTATCATCCATTCATCCTGTCAACTCCCATAGTCAAAATCTATTCTGTCAACTCAACCCCAAATTCTAGCATTTCCAACACCAATAACAAAAAGGGTTCCACCCGTTTATTCATTTAAAATAAACTTAGGCGAAACCCTATAAACCTTGCTATATCAATGTTTTTATTACTGATGTACTTATTTCCTAGACATTAATGCTACCACCTCGACATGCGCCGTATGCGGAAACATATCAACTGGCTGCATGTATTCGATTTTGTAGTCTTTTGACATGTATTCAAGGTCTTTTGCTAGGGTGGATGGGTTGCAAGAGACGTAGACAAAGCGTTTTGGTTTGACTTGTTTGACGGTGTCTAAGAAGGTGCGCTCGCAGCCGGTTCTTGGCGGGTCGACGACGATGACGTCAGGGCGGAAGCCTTCTTTGACCCATTTTGGCAGCCAATGTTCAGCTGTTCCTGTTACATAGGTCGCGTTTTTCATGCCGTGTTTTTTGGCATTTTTCTTGGCATCATCAATCGATTCTTTGATGACATCCATTCCTCGTACTTCTTTGGCGCCATCTGAGAGCCACATCCCAATGGTCCCAACACCGCAATACGCATCGACAACCTTTTCTTTGCCTGTCAGTTTGGCCGCTTTTTTCGCTTCATCGTAAAGCTTTAGCGTTTGCTTCGGATTCAATTGGAAGAAAGCACGTGCACTCAATTCAAACGAGACGTCTCCTAAAAATTCTTGAATGACCATATTGCCAGCTAGATGAGATGTTTTATGGCCGAAGATGACCGACGTTTTTTCACCATTAATATTGTGCATGATAGACGTCACTTCTGGCAGACGTTTTTGAATGGCTTCGGCTATTTCTTTTTTCTTTGGAAATTCAGGTTTTGATGTGACAAGAACGACTTGTACTTCCCCTGTTTCAAAGCCGACACGCACGACAATCGAGCGTACGTCGCCTTTTCTTGTCCGTTCATTGTAGACAGATACGCCGAATTTCTCTAAAATTTTGCGGACAACGCCTGTTGTTTTGTTCGTTTTTGGATGCTGCACGATACATTCCTTGATCGGTACAAGCTTATGGGAATTTAGTCCATAAAGTCCTGCAATGATGTCTCCGCTGTGAGAACGTCCTACTTGGAACTGACTTTTGTTTCGATAATGCCACGGATCTTCCATGCCGATCGTTGGCCGAATATCAAGCTTTTCAACCGATAGCTTTGTATGTCGCTCCATTGATTGAATGACAATATCACGCTTTTCATTTAGCTGCTGCTCATACGCCAAATGCTGCAGCTGACAGCCGCCGCACTCTTCGTATACTGGGCATGGCGGTTTGACTCGATGCTCGGAGCGCTTTCGCACTTTCCTCACTGTACCTTCTGCATATTTTGCTTGGACATTCGTTGCCTCAACCACCACTTCCTCACCTGGAAGCGCACCTGGGACAAAGACCACTTGCTTTTTAAAATAACCGACCCCTTCACCATTAATGCCAAGGCGTTTAATGGTAAGCGGGAACTGCTGTCCCTTTTGCAAAAGGGCACCTTGCTGTTTTTCTTTCACTTTATTCTCTCCGTTCTATTTGAACCCTTAATAGGTTGTCTTCATTTTATTCCATCTCATTAGTATATCACGTCTTAGACAAAGAGAGAAAATTCCTTTCCGTTATTTATCTGTCTCAATGCTTCTCCATAAATATAAAGAAGCGTAGCTTAAATATGGGGTCCATTCCTTGCTTAGCGCTGCCATTTCATCTTTTGTCGGTTTTACAGGCAGGTCAAAGTGACGTTTGATTGCGTTTTGAATGCCGATATCTGCCATCGGAAAAAGATTTGGTCTTCCAAGCCCATTCATGAGCACATTTTGAACCGTCCAAGGTCCAATCCCTCTAATCGGAAGCAATCGCTCTTCCACCTCCAAATCAGATAAATCGTGTAATTCCTCTAAACAAAGTGAGCCGCTCACAATTCGTTTCGATACATCGATGACATATTCTGCTTTTCGCTGACTAAATTGAAGCTTTCTCAAATCATCTGTTTCAAGAGAGGCAATGGTTTCTGGTAAAGGATCAAACCATACACCTTCTATTTGCTCGCCGTACGTATGGACAAATCGTTTCGTGAGCTCGTAAGCAAACGAAAGATTAAGCTGCTGATGAATGATGCATTTCATTAAACAATGATATAAATGGAAATCAAGCATGAGCGGCGTTCCGATATGCTGCTCAAAAATGGGCGCTAGATTGGTTTGAGAAAAATGGTCTTGAATCATGTGTAATTGATGCTCCATGCCAAATATCCGTTTCACCTCAGAAAGAACGGGTTCCTCTGGACCGTTTGATCGCACCCGAAACATAGGCGCATCCTTTGTTCCAGTAGCTTGAACGATGACCACGTACGGTTTTTGCTCTAATCTGATCGGTACTTTGATTTCTCTTTGACTCAAATCGACTGCTTTTAATGGATCACTTGATAAGCGTCTAAGCACTTGATCGAAATGATACGGCGGTTCTACCGCCAGCTGTTTTTCCCACATACATGTCCTCTTCCTTTCTGCAAACATACGCAGATGTGATTGTTTCATTTTGCATGAATGATTCTCTAGATTGAATACTTTTAAACATAAAGAGTACAAGAATTTATCAGTTATATCTTCCTTATTTGTGGTCATTCTCCTTTTGGATAGATGAAAGTTTTTAGTCGAATTCAGCTAAAATTCGACAGCATCCTGCAACATTTTAGGCTCATTTTCCTTAAATTAGAAATAGAACCTCTGGGTGATATCTTCCATTCTAAAAATATTTGTATAATTATGACATATCAAGGAGGTGAACAAAGAAATTAGCGGATTAGGCAATCATTTGTTTTATCTTGCAGGAACATATTTACCTCATTGATGACCGGCTTCACTTAGTTTCACATTTTACAAAAAAGAAGACCCAAAATTTTAAAACAAAGGAGATCCGACCAATGAAAAAAACAATTCTTTCTGTTGCTCTTGCCACTGCTGTTTCTTCGACACTGCCAGTATTCGCTGACGCTGCTGAGCCAAAAACTTCAGCACCTGTTTCTACTACATTACAGCAAACCGTTTTAAACAAAGCTGCTGAAGGTAAAGCATCTACAACTGCAGGAAACGTTAATATTAACTTTGACGTACTTGGTATTGCGAATGCATTAATCAATGCTGCAAATGCTAACACAAACCGTGAAGGCTTTGTGAAAGGATTAATGGAGTCTGCTTTCTATGCTGCTGGCGCAAAATACAATGTCATGGTATTTAACTTAAGCCAAGGTTATGAGACTCGTTTCAACGGCGTCAAAACGTTTGCTACTGTGAAATACGGAAGTATTACGTACGGAGTCTGGGTATTCGAAAATGGATCTTTCACAAACAAAGGTGACGGCGGCTACATCAACTGGGCATTTAGAGGCTGGTTCGACCGTAATGGTGGTTTCGTCAACTTCCGTCGTCCTTAATTCTCGGTTTTATCCATCAATCATACACGCACATTGAACCGATCTCAAAAATGAGATCGGCTTTTTTTATGAAGAAAACGTATAAGTTCACCGGCGCTGCTTCATGATATAATGCAAGTCTGGAGGGGTGCACATGCTGAGAAAACTTGCAGTGACAAAAAACGGCGACTTGATTGAACATGCAACATTGCAGCAGCTTTCAAGCCCCGATATCGCCTGGTATTGGATTGATTTTCATGCGCCAACGGAAAAGGAAGCAGCGCTTTTAAAGGAATATTTTCATTTCCATCCGCTTGCGATCGAAGATTGTTTTCATTATTTACAACGGCCCAAGCTTGATTTTTATGAAGGGTATTTGTTTTTTGTGCTGCATGCCCTTAATCAAAAAACGCTTCGTTCTGAGGAAGTCGATCTGTTTGTTGGTGAAAACTATATCGTGACCTTTCATTTGAAAGAAGCGCCGTACGTTGAACGTGTGATTCGAAAGCTCAAAGGGTCTGATAAAGCGAGAAACAGCGGACCTGAGCATATTGCCTACATGCTGATTGATCAGCTTGTTGATGATTATTTCCCTATTATTTATCAAATTGAAGACAGGCTGAATGAAATTGAGGATGAAGAAGGGCATAAAACGTATGGCACGTTGATGAACGAAGTATTTGGGATTCGCTCAGATTTACTCAAACTGCGAAGAACGATTATCCCGATGAGGGACCTTTTATATCGTATTGTGAACACAAACATGATGAAAAGCGATACAAACCGCCAAGCGTATTTTAATGATATTTATGATCATCTATTAAAACTAACCGAAATTGTTGAGTCAAACCGTGATATGACAGCCGATTTACGAGACAGCTATCAGACGCTGAATTCCAACCGGATGAATGCGATTATGATGACATTGACCATTGTGTCGACCATTTTTATTCCACTGACCTTTATTGTTGGGGTGTACGGAATGAACTTTGACAACATGCCTGAATTACACTGGAAATACGGCTATTTTGGCGTGCTGATTTTCATGGGTCTCCTCGTCTCAGGGATGCTTTTGTGGTTTAAACATAAAGGGTGGTTCAGGATTTTTAAATAGTACCCTCTTTTGTTTCATCGTAAAATAATCAAAAAGCCTTCAGATCTGGGACTGACCCCATAAAGTGAGACAAATAAAAACACCTTTAAATTGAAAAATCGGGTATAGCATATCTGAAAACAATTTGGAGGTGTTTTTTGTATGGGAAAAAGAGTTAGTTATCCGATTAGTGT
>NZ_JBCPSO010000009.1:0-133146 GCF_051129925.1 Bacillus sp. Je.9.29.b | reverse complement strand
TATATTGATTATTATAACAATATCCGAATTCAATTGAAATTAAACAGCCAGTCACCAAAAGAGTTTCGGCAACTGGCTGTTTTATAAAGGTGTTTTGATCCCTGTCTCAAAAACGGGGGTCAGTCCCCTAGAAAGGGGGCTTTTTAATTTAAAATTATGGAGACGGTGGGAGTCGAACCCACGTCCAGAGACATCGATTACTTAAGCGTCTACGAGCGTAGTCAACATATTTCGTATTCACTCATCCTCATGCCTGCTGACGGGCGCTTGGAGAGCTAGTCTGATGGATCTCTTCTTACGTCCTCAGACGGAAACGTAAGCGTAGCCTACTTCATTGGGCTCCTCACAGACACATAGGCGATGTCAGGAAGAGCTCGCTGCGCTTATTAGGCAGCTAGTGCTAAGTTTTGGTTAAAACTTTTAGTTTTGCCAGTTACATTTAAGTGCGTGTTAACGAGATCGCCTCTCGGCTCGCAGCCTAAGCTCGAACCATCCCTGTCGAATCCGTAACGTCCCCTTGTAAAAGGGATATACGGGATGGAAGTTCAGCTTCACTGCTTCCGTATATAACTATTATAACAATCTTACTGCTCGAAACAACTGGTGGTTTCTGTAAAAAAGCGATGATTGTTTACTGCATAACATATTGTAGCATAATGCTTCCGCTCTCAGCAAGCCATCTGCATCAGGCTAGAATTGCTTTTGACGATCGCGGAAGGCACGTTCGATTTCACGTTTTGCATCTTTTTTCTTCAGATCTTCACGCTTATCGTATTTCTTCTTCCCTTTTCCGATTCCGATCAGCACTTTGGCAAAGCCATTTTTCAAATAGAGTTTCAGAGGCACAAGTGAGTAGCCTTCTTCCTTTGTCGCACCAATCAATTTGCTGATTTGCTTGCGATGAAGCAGCAGCTTTCTCGTTCTCAGCGGATCATGGTTATAACGGTTCCCCTGCTCGTATGGGCTCACGTGCATATTATGAAGAAACACTTCCCCTCGCTCGATTTTGGCAAAGGAATCTTTTAAATTCACTTTTCCAGCACGAATCGATTTGATTTCAGTTCCTTGTAATACTAGGCCGGCTTCGTATGTTTCTTCTATAAAGTAATCATGATTTGCTTTTTTGTTTTGGGAAACAACTTTTCCCTCTCCCTTTGGCATTGGCGTACACCCTCCTTTTGACACAAACACGGTCCAAATCGTACGGATTATTTTATCAAACAATCCAGCTTTCGACAATGCTGACGCCATGTGGTCAAAAAGCAAATAGAGCGGGATGCCCTATTTGCTTTTTGGCACGTTACTTTTTCTTTTTGCGTTTTTGTTTCGGTGCGTTTTCAAATACGCGTTTTTTCTTTTTCTTCTTTTTACGGTTTGTGAACCAGTCACTTCCGCTATTATCCTCTTTGCCTTTTTCCTCAGAGGCTTTTTGACCTCCACGGCCTTTTTTCGCTGGTGGATCTGTCCGTTTTTTGAACTTGAAATCTTTTGGAGATTTACGGCGAGTGCCTTTCATCCCGACGATTTCAAAATCAATTGAGTGCTCATCTTTATTGACATTCACGACTTTGACAGTGATTTCATCACCGATACGGTAGACATTTCCTGTACGTTCACCGATCATAGCAAAGTGCTGTTCATCAAAGCGATAGTAGTCGTCAGTCATGTAGCTGACATGGACAAGACCTTCTATCGTATTCGGCAGTTCAACGAATAGTCCGAAGTTCGTCACGGAACTAATCATGCCATCAAACTCTTCACCGATTTTATCTAGCATAAACTCTGCCTTTTTCAGGTCATCTGTTTCACGCTCTGCATCGACTGAGCGGCGCTCCATTGTAGATGCATGATCTGCGATTTCAGGCAGCAGCTGGCCCCACTTTTCTAAGGTCGCTTCATCTGTCTTTTTCTGAATCAAATAGGTTCTAATCAGTCTATGCACGATTAAATCCGGGTAACGGCGGATCGGTGATGTGAAGTGTGTATAGAATTCCGTTGATAATCCAAAATGGCCAATGCTTTCTGGATCATACTTCGCCTGTTTCATAGAGCGAAGCATCACAGTTTGAATGACGACTTCTTCTGGTTGATCCCTGACAGCATCGAGGACACTTTGAAGTGCGCGCGGGTGAATGTTCGTTGACGTCCCTTTCACAATGTAACCAAACGTCGTCACGAACTCTAAAAAGCGCTGAAGCTTCTCAGGATTTGGTTCTTCGTGAATTCGGTAAATGAACGGAACATTCATCCAGTGGAAATGCTCTGCAACCGTTTCGTTTGCAACAAGCATGAATTCTTCAATTAATTTCTCTGCAACGGAACGCTCACGAATGACAACGTCTTTCGCTGCGCCTTCATCATCTACAAGTACTTTTGCTTCCTTGAAGTCAAAGTCTACAGCTCCGCGCTCCATTCGTTTGTCACGAAGAATCTCTGCAAGCTTCTCCATCTCTTGGAACATCGGCACTAGCGGCTCATATTTATTTAGAAGCTCTTCATCTTGGTCGACTAAAATCTTATTCACATCGGAATAGGTCATTCTCTCCGTCGTTTTGATCACACTTTGGAAAATCTCATGTTTGACGACTTTCCCGTTACGATCAATAACCATTTCACAAGACAGCGTGAGACGATCGACCTTTGGATTTAATGAACAAATACCGTTTGACAAACGATGCGGAATCATCGGAATGACGCGGTCGACGAGATACACACTCGTTCCACGTTCATAAGCTTCCTGATCAATCGGGGAATTCTCTGTGACATAATGAGAAACGTCTGCAATGTGTACGCCAAGCTTATATTTGCCATCATCCAGCTTTTGCACAGTTACGGCATCATCTAAGTCCTTCGCATCTGCACCGTCAATCGTCACAATCGTTTCATTGCGCAAGTCGCGTCTGCCTTCAAGATCTTTTTCATCAATCGTTTCCGGTGTGTCTACTGCCTGCTGAAGTGCTTCTTCTGGGAACTCACCTGGCAGACCGTGTTTATGAATGATCGACAAAATATCAATGCCAGGGTCATTTTTATGACCGAGAATTTCAGTCACTTCACCCTCTGCACTCATTCTTCCTTCAGGGTAGCTTGTCAGCGTCACAACGACTTTATGCCCTTCGACTGCTCCGTTTTTAGCGGATTTCGGAATGAAGATATCGTTTGTGATTTTTTTATCATCAGGAATGACAAAGCCAAAGCTTTTCGTTTCTGTATAGGTACCGACAACCGTCTGAGTATTACGCTCGAGAATGCGGATGACAGTTCCTTCTTTTTTCGTGCCGTTTGATTTGTGGCTGACACGAACCATGACGGTATCGCCATTCATCGCTGTGCCTAACTCATTTGGCGGAATGAATATATCATCCTGTCCAAACTCTTCAGGCGTTACAAATGCAAATCCTTTTGCATGAGCAGACAGCTTTCCTTTTACCAAATTCATTTTTTCTGGCACACCGTAACGATCGCTGCGCGTGCGAACGATGAGTCCTTGATCCTCCAGCGTCACAAGTGCTTTAACGAGCTCTTTATAATCATCAGGATTGGTAATCTCCATCATGACTTCCAGCTCTTGAACGGTTAACGGTTTATACGCTTCTTCTTTCATAAAAGCGAGTAATTCATCCATAAATTCTTCTTTTTGCACACTCTAACCCCCTATATATTTAAATTGACCAATCAAGTGATTCTAAGAATGCATAGACATCCTGATGAACCTTCTCCCGCTCTTTATCAAGCGTGATGACATGGCCTGATTCTTCATACCATTTCAAATGCTTATCATCTGTCTCTACTTCGTTATAAATGATATTCGCACTGTCTGTATTAATCATATGATCGTGACGTGCCTGCACAACAAAAGTAGGTGAATAGATCATGTCGACATTGTTTCTGACATCTGCAATCAGTTCTTGCAGGCTCCTCAGTGTATTCATTGGTGTTTTCTTGAACGCTTCCATTTCTTGTTCAATTTGGTCCTCTGACTTACCCTCAAATTTCTTATAGTTACGGGCATAATCTAGTACACCCTGGTACATGACTTCTTCACTTTTTATGTACATAGGTGCACACATAGGTACAATTCCCTTTACAGGTACAGTGTAACCTAATTTCAATGAAAAAACTCCTCCGAGGGATAGTCCGCAAACTGCAATCTCCTCATAACCTTCATCTTTTAAGAATTGATAGCCTTCTTCTACATCTTTCCACCAATCAGCCGGGCCTGTATGGACAAGCTCTTCTGGCGGCACACCGTGTCCTTTATATTGAGGTGCATGGCATGTATATCCTCTTTCGTTCAAATAACGGCCAAGCATTCGAACATCGGCTGTATTCCCAGTAAAACCGTGAAGAAGAAGCACCGCCTTTTCTCCACCTTTAAACGTAAATGGTTTTGGTGTAACAACTTTCATGATGTGACTTCCTTTCCTTCTGATATGGTTTATATTTTCCACTTGTATGTATGAAACAAACACAAAAGAGTGCTGATAATAAAAAAAGGTCTGAAAAAAGATCAGACCTTCTGTTACTCGCGCTTTACACGCCTAAATATGCCAATGCAAGTGTTAAGATGAAGAAAAGCACTGACAAAATAACCGTTAATCGGTGAAGAATCAAGTCAAGGCCTCTCGCTTTTTGCTTACCGAAAAGCTGCTCGGCTCCACCTGAAATAGCGCCTGACAGTCCAGCACTTTTACTTGATTGTAGTAATACAACGATGATAAGTGCGATACTGACAATTACGAGTAATGTGATAACAAATGCGTGCATGAAAACACCTCCAGACAAACTGGTACACATAACTTTATTTTACATGAAAACAAGGTGCATGTCACGAAACATCAAAATAAAGATTTCCTATATATTGTCGACTTGATTCGTTATTTTGATACAATTTCGTTCCAAAGTGCTGGCTGCAGCATTTTTATATGCAATTTTTCGGTTAAAAACACATTTTTAATGAGTTGCTTCTTCATTCAATAGCTGTTTTAATTCTACTAACAAACGTTCAGCTCCTTCAGGACTCAGCATCACGTTCCCATTTCCATAGCTTTTGTTGTACTTCGTCACTTGTCCTGTTAACAGGCAGCTCTTATCTGCATCATATTTTTTCAGCATAATGGTTTGATCTTCAACGAAAATTTCTAACAGCTGCTCTTCTTTAATATTGAGTACCTTGCGCATTTCTGAGGGCAGAACAATTCTGCCGAGAGAATCAATGTGTCTAACCATCCCAGTCCTTTTCAATGACATTTCCTCCTTGATGATTGATATGATGATATCATTTATTGACTTTTGTCAATATCTTCATAGTAAAATAGATCTTCAAATTTTTTATCAAAGTAATGAATCATTTTGCCAATGACAAGCTGTCCTGGTTTTCGGTGACCATTTAATACCCTGCTAAGAGTGGCAGGAGAGATGCCAATTTCATCAGCGAGCTGATTTAACGACATATCGTTCTCGATCATATACTGCATGACAAAAGCCCGCCTGATCTGAATCTTTTCGACCATCATTACAACCTCCTATGGAATCATTATGTACAACATGTAAGGCTCTCACATCAAGCAGATTCATTAACTTATGTCAACACTTTTACCCCTCTGCTATTTCCTTTGGTCAATGATCATACTAAAATAAGTCATATACTGAAATGTGAGGTTCGATGTCATGAATCACTTTGGTGAACAATTACGCATTTTAAGAGAAAATAGAAAAATGTCGGTCAATCAGCTTGCCATGTATTCAGGTGTAAGCGCTGCTGGAATTTCTCGTATTGAAAATGGAAAGCGCGGTGTGCCAAAGCCGTTAACCATAAAAAAATTAGCACACGCCTTGAAGGTGCCTTATGAGGATTTAATGCTGCTTGCCGGTCATATTGAACAGGAACAAGTTCATGAAATGAAACCGAAATATGAGTCCATGTTAAAAATCTATCAAACGGCGCTTCAAAAGGATGTAGAACATCTCCCAATTTTTGACGGGGACAAATGGGAAAGGCTCTCCGCACAAGACATCAGCCAGCTGAATGAATACTTTCTCACGCTCATCAACCAAAAAAGGTGAACAAATAGCGGGGCATAACCCTAATGTACATCCACCATTAACTAATGTCAATATTTTCATGGTGCACTTATTGCCAATAGTCAACAAATCATGTAAAATAGACATATCGAATCTATAACCATGTGAGGTTTTGCCTTGATGAACTTTGGTGCATATTTAAGAGCATTACGTGAGGAAAAGAAGCTGTCGGTGAACCAATTAGCGATGTATTCTGAAGTCAGCGCTGCCGGTATATCTCGTATTGAAAACGGGAAACGCGGCATTCCGAAACCTCCTACAATTAAAAAGCTAGCTGGTGCGTTAAAGGTACCTTATGAAGACATGATGCAGGCTGCGGGCTATATTGAGGAAGCCACTTCTGTCCAACAGCTCGAGGAAAATGATCTTTCTTTATCCAAAATAAAGGAAGCCGCATCGCAATATGAACTTACTGATCTCGAAATATTTGATGGTGACATATGGTCAACCCTTTCGAAAAAAGAAATAGAGGACCTCAACCGCTATTTGTTATTTATGTTAAACAGCCGTTCGTCCTCATAAATGTTTTCATCATTGACAAGCTTTTTGCGCCGATTTATGGCAGATTTACGGTATAATGGGTTCAGATTGGAGTGAAGAAAGATGAATCAATCTGACATGTGCCCGCGGTTTGAAAAAGCAGTTGAGTTATTGAGTAAACGCTGGGTGGCACTGATTGTTTTTCAGCTTCTCTCAGGTCAGCAGCGCTTTAGTGAAATTGAGGCGGCTCTGACAAATTTAAGTGGAAGAGTATTATCTGAGAGATTAAAAGAGCTGGAGGCAGCAGGTATTGTAAAACGGGAGGTTTTTGCTGAAACACCCGTGCGCATTGAGTATTCTTTAACAGATATGGGGCGTTCACTTGCACCCGTTTTTGAGGAAATTGCGAAGTGGTCCTCTGAATGGATCACGCTTGAATCATAAAATACCAGCATGCGAACCGCCTGATCATCATAAAACAACCTCCCTTACAGATGTAAGGGAGGTTTTGTCTTTTCAACCGCTTAAGCAGATGTGATGTTTTTTTCAGCTAACGCTTTTCTTTCTTTTTTCTTGTTTGTCGGGCTTAAATAGCGTTCGAGCCAGCCCATGACAAGGTCAGCAATAATAGCCATAAGTGCAGTTGGAATCGCACCTGCTAAAATGATGGCTGTTCCGTTTGTGGCGTTTGACCCTCTGATGATGATATCACCAAGACCTCCCGCGCCCACAAATGTTCCAATCGCTGTAATACCGATGGCAATGACCAGTGCGGTTCTTAAACCAGCCATAATGACTGATAAAGCAAGCGGTAGTTCAACCATTCTCAGCACTTGCCATTTCGTCATGCCCATCGCTTTACCTGATTCTAAATAGGCATGTTCAATGCTGACAATGCCTGTATACGTGTTTCTGATAATCGGCAGAAGTGAATACAGAAAGAGTGATAGGATGACTGTATTTGCACCAAGTCCTAATACAAGCATCAATACAGAAAGCATCGCTAATGCCGGTATCGTTTGAATGACATTGGTAATGGCAAAGACCCAATTGCTCAGCTTGCGGTAATGCGCCACAAAGATGCCTACTGGAATCCCGACAATCGCCGCAAACAGCACCCCATACGCCGACATGAGAAAATGCCTATAAAATTCTTCTAACACATATGACCCGTTCTGCTGATAATACGTCCATAATTGCTGCAGTGTGTCCATCAGCCTTGACACCTCCCCATCTTACTCAAAGTAATTGTGTTTTTTCAGGAAATTCTTCGCAACGGTTGCTGGTTCTTGAAGCTCCCCGTCGACTTGATAGTTCAGCTCTTGCATTTGTTCTGTATCGATTTTTCCGATCAGCCTGTTGATCACCTTATCAAGCCCTGGATTTTCTTTTAAGACTTTCTCCGGGACTACTGGTGATGCATCATATGGCGGGAAGAACCTTTTATCATCTTTTAAGATTTTGAGATTATAGGCTTTGATTCGTCCATCTGTTGAATAGGCAAGCACAATATCCATTTTTTCATTTTTTAATGCATCATAGACTAAACCAATCTGCATCGGATACGT
This sequence comes from Bacillus sp. Je.9.29.b, assembly GCF_051129925.1. Taxonomy (NCBI): domain Bacteria; kingdom Bacillati; phylum Bacillota; class Bacilli; order Caryophanales; family Bacillaceae; genus Bacillus; species Bacillus sp. Je.9.29.b. The sequence continues at coordinate 125,014 of NZ_JBCPSO010000009.1, read as the reverse complement.
GCTGCCAAATTTGATTCCGTATGTTTTCACGAATCCGTCATAGCCGTCGCCTTTCTTTTTGAGCCAAATATTATCGACACCAAACCGGTAATTGTTCGCATTCTTTTTCAAATCAGAGACCGTTTCTAACTTGTTTTCCTTCGCCATCTTCTGCGTCACAGCAAAGGCATACGTATTATCAAATCCATAAGAATCAAACCATTTGTAATCATAGCGTTTTTTAAATTCTTTTTGGACGATCTCCATCGCACGCTCCGGGTCTTTTTCCGCATCCATTCCAAGCGTGCTTGTTAAATCCGTGCCTGAATATCTTGTCGCAGAAATGTCGACATCTCCGTTTTCCATTGCTTTCTGCTGCACAGTGTTGGAACCTAGGTTTTTCACAATGGTCGTCTTTTTATCTGTGTAATGTTCGATCATATCGCCAACCATATAGGCCATAATTTCTGATTCGGTAAAGTTTTGTGCTCCAATTCGCAGCGTGCCCCCTGAGGAGCCGGCTAGTCCAGGAAGTGAACAGCCGCTTATCAATAGCAAGCATCCGGCAAGCAGTGCACTGATCCATTTTGTTTTTCGATTCTTCACATAAGCCAACTCCTTATGAAACTTCCTTCAATCCTTTTAAGCCTTCTGGTGTTACTTTTTTCTCCAGCTTCATTAATGATAGGTCGATGATGACTGCTAAAATTGTGACTGGTATCGCACCCGCAATAATAAATTCCGGCTGATACAGCTGAAGTCCAATCAAAATGTAGTCACCTAGACCGCCTCCACCGATAAAGGCTGCAAGTGTTGTCCAGCCAATCAAATAAATCGTTGACGTTCTGACACCTGCCATAATGACCGGTACAGCAAGCGGGAGTTCAACAAGACGAATTTGTTCCCATGTTGTCATCCCGATTCCTTTACCGGATTCAAGCAAGTTTTTGTTCACACCTTGGACCCCGGCATACGTATTTCTTAAAATAGGTAAAACCGAATAGAAAAAGAGAGCAACGATTGCAGGTATTTTCCCAACCCCCAAAATAGGAATAAAAAAGGCAAGAATCGCTAAACTAGGGAGTGTTTGAAAGATATTCACGACACCGATGATAAAACCTGCGCCTCGTTTCATTCGTGTGAGAACCACGCCTAAAGGAACGGCAACAAGAATACCAAGCACAACAGCAATTAAGGAAATATATAAATGCTCCCACATTTTTGTGAGGAGTTCCCCACCATTTTTCTCTAGAAAGTCGATGATTTGATCCATGTGTACACCTCCCTTACTTCATTTCAGTGACAGCCGCCGGCGTATCGTCTCCCCAAATGGAGTCGTACACAACATCTACAAGACTTGCACGTGTCACAATGCCTTTTAAGTGCCCTTCTGCATCCACAACTGGTACATATTTAATGCCGCGTATTAAGATTTTCCGGACAGTATCTCTTAGAAGTGCGCCTTCTTGTACGGTATAGAACTCTGTATTTAAAATATCACCAACGAAAGCTGCTTTTCTGCGGTTCGCATCGATTGTTTCAATATCGATATAGCCTTTTAGCACATGATGTTCATCTACTACAAGCAAGGAATCGACCCGCTTTTCTCTCATGATGTAGATGGCATCTGTTAATGTTTTTTCAACTGTAACGGTGACTGGTGACGTGTTCATCATTTGTTCTACACGTTCCATGTTCGGATTTGATTGAAGCAGACGTTCTTTGCCGATGAATTCTTCTACGAATTCATTGGCTGGGTTCCGCAGAATATCGTCAGGCGTACCTACTTGGACAATCTCTCCATCTTTTAAAATCACAATTCGATCAGCTAGTTTAATAGCTTCGTCCATGTCATGTGTGACGAATACGATGGTTTTATTTAACGTTTTTTGCAGTTTCTTAAATTCTTCCTGCAATGAATCTCGTGTGATGGGATCAAGTGCGCCAAACGGTTCATCCATGAGGATCAGAGGGGGTTCCGCTGCTAGTGCGCGAAGAACACCAATGCGCTGCTGCTGTCCTCCGCTGAGTTCATGAGGGTAGCGCTCTAAATATTCCGGTCCCATGTCGACAAGCTTCAGCAGTTCACGTGCCCGTTCTTTCCGTTTTTCTTCCGGCCATTTTAACAGCTTCGGAACAAGTGAAATGTTTTGTGCGATGGTCATATGGGGGAACAGTCCAATTTGCTGAATCACATAGCCAATTTCTCTTCTTAATTGAACTGGATCTTTTTTCATAATGTTTTCTCCCTCGATGAAGATGTTTCCTGAGGAAGGTTCGATGAGTCGGTTGATCATCTTCATGGTTGTTGTCTTACCACAGCCACTCGGTCCAATAAAACAAATAAATTCTCCTTTTGCTATTTCTAAATCAATATTTTTGACAGCCTTTTTTCCGCCTTTATACGTCTTAGATACATTCTCTAGTTTCAGCAAATGAGACACCTCCATTAGTCGGATCAATATTTTCAGAAAATTTACACCTTATTTATTATAGTGCAAACTTTATAAAATAAAAAGTTTATGATGTGTTTGTATTGCATAACATTTATTTAAAATTTTCAGTTAACGGCCTGCTAGATAGAGATCTCTCCTTTTTCCTCCAAATTACGAGCAAATACTCAATATTTATTGTTTTCATCAACAAACAGGTATATGATATATTGTGTTACAAATTGTCAGTCGTGAAGGGATGAATCGGGGAGTGGACAAGCAAGCGTTAGGCGCCATTCAAAAAGCACAGGATCATTATATTGAAAAAGCTGCCGAGAACATGAATGCCTTTGGTCTTTCTTCTACAGTGGGTAGAGTGCTTGGTATCATTCACATGAACCGTAAACCAATGACGCTTGGAGAGCTATCAGAAGCGACAGGCATGAGCAAAACGAGAATGAGTCAGGTCGTTCGAGAAATGCTTGATTTGAATATTGCGGAAAAGGTTTATGAAAAAGGAATACGTAAAGATCTATATGACGTTGAGCAAGATCAATACCAAACGTTTATTTCCTTATTTGCAGCCAATTGGTCCCGAGTTGTCAGCAAAAACCGCAAGGCACATAAGAAAACGTGCAAGGAATTGCTGGAGCTGCTTGAACAGGACGACCTGCCAGAAGAAACAGAGGATAAAATCAATCTGCTTCTTTCAGAAATCAAGGAAAGTCTTGATTACTATGATTGGATTAGCCGCTTAATTGAATTCTTTGAAAGTGAAGAAGTGTTTAAGCATGTGCCGAAACCTTAAAAAAAGCTGTTTTATTTTACATCATTGTAGAAAAAAACAGCTTTTTTATATACACTTATTGCATAAACATTGGGAACATTCCTTTTAAGCCTGCGCCGATCATCTCAACTGCCACTACAGCAAGAATTAATCCCATTAACCGCGTCACGACATTCATCTCTGTTTTCCCCATTTTCCGCATAATGAAACTTGAATAATGAAAGGCATAAAAGGTCATCGCCAGAACGATGACAATGCCGATTAAAATCGCAAACATGTGAAGCATCCCTTGACTTCCCGGGGTTAAACTCATCACTGTAGCGATTGTACCGGGACCAGCAATGATCGGAATCGCCAGCGGCGTAACGGAGACATCCGCCTTTTCTTTGCTTTCTGCCTTTTCCTCAGAATGAGGATTTTGGACATGTGACTCCTTTGCATTCAGTAAATTGTAAGCGATACCAAAAATAAAAATACCTCCGGCGATGCGGAGTGCATGAATATCGATCCCAAACAATTTGAAAATAAGCCTGCCTGCCAATAGAAAGGCAACAAGAATGATGAAAGAGACCACAATGGCTTTTTTGGCTGTCTGGGAGCGTTCTTTCTCTGTATATCCCTCTGTTAAGGTGATAAAAAGAGGCACGTTTCCAATAGGGTTTGATACAGCAAATAATGAAACCACGACATGAATCATAAAGGAAATCAACAGACACCCTCCTTTTTTCATAGTGTCTGCCAATCTGATGTGAATATTCCCTTGTGATGTTAAAACCTGTATATATTTAACCGATGTTAATAGAGGTTTTATTGAAAGGGGAATCACACATGAAGAAAACGATCACCATCGTCCTTCTATCTGTTGCGGTTTTAGGCGCAGCCGGCTGGATGGTCTGGCAGCAGCAGACCATCAAAGCAGCAGAGGAAAAACATCAGCAAGAAAGCAAAACGAACACTAAGCAGCTTTCGCAGTTAAAATCAGATCAAGCGGATATGAAGCATAAAAACGAAGATCAAAAAAAGAAACTGTCTACCATGACGAAAAAGCTCAAAAACGAAAAGAAAGCCTATCAAAAAGAAGTCAAGCAGCGTAAAGTGCTTGAGGCAAAAATTGACCAGCTTCAAAAAGAGCTGACAGCAGCGAAAGCCACTGCTCAAACGAATAAGCAGACTTCACAGGCTGCAAGGAAACCAACTGTCAAAAAAGACCCAAATGTCACCCACAATCCGCCCTCACAATGGGTACAGGATCAATATGATTGGGGTGTGAAACAAGGGTATATTAAAGAATAGAAAGGATGAAAAAACATGATACACATTCGGCCATTGTCAGGTGATCAATCTGTCCCTATGGATCTTTTACTCTTAGCTGATCCTTCCAAGGAAAAGGTTCTTACTTATGTGCAGTCCGGCTCTTGTTATGCCGCGTATCATGAACAGGACGTGATTGGCGTCTATGTGCTTTTATCTCTGTCTCAGCAGACAGTCGAAATCATCAATGTCGCCGTGAAGGAATCATGGCAAGGAAAAGGAATTGGGAAGCAGCTGATCCGCCATGCCATTGCTGAAGCGAAAGCCGCCGGATTTCAGACGGTTGAAATCGGCACAGGCAACTCGAGCATTCAGCAGCTCGCACTTTATCAGAAATGCGGCTTCCGCATGACATCTATTGACCACGATTTCTTTCTTAAGCATTATGATGAACCGATTTTTGAAAATGGCATTCAGTGTATGGATATGGTACGGCTGTCACTCACTTTGCAAGCAGACTGATGTTTTGTTCCGTCCGTCTGCTTTTTTATGTTCTGCGCTTTTTTACCACATGCTTCACATATTGAATGAAGAAATAGAGCACGGCGCCAGCTAAAAAGCAAACCACACATCCAAAGAGCGTCGCCTCTGAGCTGAATTGATACTCTTCAATTTTCATGATATAAAATGGCATGCCAAACAATGTTGGGCTTGATTCAACATGATTGACCTCTAGCAGCAGTAAAAAAACAGGCGTCATAAACACAGCAAATACATACAGCATCGCAAGTGTTATACCGCTGGAAAACGAATGAAATACTTTGATCATCTCTTTCTCTCCTTCATCTCTTTTAAACTGGCTGTAATATTTTTTCCGTCAGGGCAAGCTGGATGCAGCATCACCGTATTTAGTAAAGAAAAAAACAGCAGCTGATGACTGACAGGATGCTTCCATATCATAAAAAGCACAATCGAACAAAGCACCGGAAACAGCGGCCCTGCAAGTGCCACCATCATATTGAAGCTCGGCCGGACAAATTTCTCATGGACGACCGCCACATGCTTCCAATCAATCGTGATCACAAAATCAAAGAGCGGCCTTTTTTCGATTTTGTTACACAACATGATCATCAGCATATGACCGAGTTCATGTATCATCACAACCGCTAGGAAACTACACACAAGTTCTATCATCGCAAGACAGGCCTCTTTAACATGACAGCATATATACAGATAAAGAATGCAAGTGAACCTAGCAGATAGGCGGTGGCGAGAAGATACACATCTGATGAAAACCACTTCAATAAAAGCATATCGATGAAGCTTAATACAGCAATCATCATCACGATGACAAACAGTTTATTAAACTCACTGATCTTCACAATAAACCCTGTACAGGCCGCCATGGCAGTGATCAACAAAATGGACAAACTTGCGAGGCCATGCCCTTCACTTTCAATGCCTATCACCATAGATGCGAGCCAAATAAACACAAAATATGTCAACAAATTAATAGCGTAATAAAATAATATTCTAGGCAATAAATAAGCACTCTTTGATGTATTTAACATAAAAATGGCCCTTTGATTCATATGATATTCTCTGCCAATCATCAACGGAAGCATGATCAATATTTCCTTTAATGCATACTGCACAATAAAGGCATACATCCAGCCGGTTTCTACCGGTGTAAAAACAAATGGCAGCCCCGCCGTCAAACAAACGAGAAATAGAAACAAAATGCCCTGTTCTTTAAAAACAGCTGACCGGCTGAAATAGACCAATTCCTGCCGCAGGTGCGTCAGAAAGGAAGATTGCGTTCTGATTTTCTTGTAAGAAAACGACTTTACCTCTGTTTTCAGCTGTAAAAACATCCGATGGACATAAGAAGCCGCTAACCCCTTCAGCCATAACCAGCCAGCGCTTAGAAGGATCACGAGAAATATGAGATAGACTGATGGCCATACACGGATCATGTCCATTGCTTTTTTCAAAAGGAGAAACACCAATAGATTCAGCACCGCAAAGCCTAGCGTTTGCAGCAGCAAATGCTCTTTTGTTTTTGATACGAAATGGCTCACAGCAATCCGCATCACCATCCAAGAAGCAAGTGCAAGCAGCGCCAGTACACAGCAAGTCATGCATACAGCCGTTATCCAATACAAAGATGGCGTAACACCGCTGATCAAAAGGCCTAAGACAATCGGTAAAAAAAGCAGTCCTACCATGAGAAAACAAAAGAGCATAGGAAAGAAATACACACAAAGGACAAATGGCACACTTTGTATCGCACTATTCAAAAAGTAGAATTGATATTCCTGTCGCTTTAATTTATTGCGGGATAACAAAATAGCTGCACCTAAAAGTAAAAGCGTCATTTTCATCAATTGGAGGTATAGAGCAGCCGGCTCACTTTCTCCCGCCTGCATGAAAAAGCGCAGGCTGATAACGACGTATATCGCGTACATGAGCAAGAAAAAAGCCGCGGCTGCGAGAAGCTGTATAGGGTACTTTTTTGCGAGCTGCTTTCCTTTCGTTGTCAGCATTCCCCATTCTATTTTATGAAGAACGTGTCGTGTCCAGATCATTGAGTAATCTCTCCACCTGCATATAGTAATCTCGATTCATTTCTTTATAAATCTCTTCAAGTGCCTGATGAGGAAATGTCTGAGTCGTTTCTTGGCGGGACATATCCAGCTTGACGTCACCATTTCTTAAGATCATGAGATGGTCATAAAGCGTATCACCAAAGCTCAAATGATGGGTTGAAATGAGAATGCCAGCGCCTTGATCTCTCAGCTTCATAAGCACCTTTTTTAAGATGATCATCATATCTGGATCAAGACCGTTCGTTGGCTCATCGAACACATAATAATCACATGGCCTGAGGAGCTGTGAAATGATCTGCGTTTTCTTTTGATTGCCATGAGACAGCTGAGCGATAGGCTGATCCATATACGAACCCAGCTCAAACAGATCAATGAACGTCTCTTCCCGTGTGACATCTTGCTCATTTGGCAGCTGAAGTAATTGAAAGTATTCCCTCGGTGATAAATAATCGAACAACGAATGCTCGTCAGGAATATAGGAAACATGTTTTTTCAACAAGGAGATATGTTCTGAGGATTGAAGGTTCAGCTGTTTACCATGTAAAGTGACGCATCCTTTAAATGGCGTCAGCCCAAACATGGATTGGATTATCGTCGTCTTTCCCGCACCATTATGCCCCAAAAGCAGCAGCATCTGCCCTTTCTCGACATTCATTTGAATATTGCGGAGAGAGAAGGTGCGGCTATATGTTTTTTCTTTTAATCGTAATGTCAGCATCATATCCCTCCGTTTGTTTCAGATAGAACAGATGCCCTTGCATCTGTTCTCATCCCTGTTAAAAACCGCACTGGATTTTAACGTACATGCCTAATAATTTGAACTCACCTAAAAATTTGGAACCTCGTCCAAAGGTCTTGCATGCCCAAATCAATGCTCCAAGTGAAATAATGCCCAATATAGCGGCAAGGACATAAATCCAAAATGCGTTTTTCTGTACATTCTTAGAAGTTAGAATTCGTTGCTTCCTTTCATCATATGCCGCCAATAGGTGAAGAACATACATATATACACCTACTGGAAAACGAAGGCTAAAAGGATTCAGCATCTCATCACCCCCTAATATATGTAAAATGATACCACCCCCTTACAGAAAGCATAAGTTCATTTCAGATCATATTTTTAGTCGATTTTTCATGATTTAGTGCTTATAAATGGAGGGGATTTTGCTTTCTTCTCTAACTGAAGGAGGATTTTTTACAGAAATAGGATAAGTCAAATGAATTAGCCAGCGGATTTCACTCAACACAAAAAAACGCTGCGTCCCGCTCTCATGAAAGAGCGGAACGCAGCGCATAGCTGACATTATTTATTCAAGTTATAGAATGTTGCAATGCCGTGATATTGTGCTGTTTCAGCCAATTGATCTTCGATGCGAAGTAATTGGTTGTATTTCGCCACACGGTCCGTACGAGACGGAGCACCTGTTTTGATTTGTCCAGCGTTTGTTGCAACAGCGATGTCTGCAATCGTGCTGTCTTCAGTTTCACCAGAACGGTGAGAGATCACAGCTGTGTATCCTGCGCGTTTTGCCATTTCGATTGCATCAAATGTTTCAGTTAATGTACCGATTTGGTTTACTTTGATCAGGATTGAGTTACCAACGCCGTTTTTGATTCCTTCAGATAGCTTCTTCGTATTTGTAACGAACAAGTCGTCTCCTACTAGCTGAACCTTGCTGCCAAGGCGCTCAGTTAATAATTTGTGACCTTCCCAGTCGTTTTCATCAAGGCCGTCTTCGATAGAGATGATTGGGTATTTCGATACCATATCTTCATACCAGTCAACCATTTCAGCAGATGTTTTCACAACACCTTCGCCTGATAAATGATACTTACCGTCTTCTTTGTTATAGAACTCAGAAGATGCAGCATCCATTGCAAGCTTCACTTCTTCACCTGGTTTGAAGCCAGCTTTTTCGATCGCTTCAACGATGGTTTGAAGTGCTTCTTCGTTAGAACCAAGGTTTGGAGCGAATCCACCTTCGTCACCTACAGCTGTGTTTAAGCCTTTTGCGCTTAATACAGATTTCAGGCTATGGAAGATTTGAGCGCCCATGCGAAGTGCTTCACGGAAGTTCGGTGCACCTACAGGCATAATCATGAATTCTTGAATGTCTACGTTATTATCCGCATGCTCTCCGCCGTTGACGATGTTCATCATCGGTACTGGAAGCGTTTTGGAGTTGAATCCACCAAGGTATTGATAAAGTGGAATTTGTAAGAAATCAGCAGCCGCACGTGCTACAGCGATAGATACGCCAAGGATTGCGTTTGCGCCCAATTTCCCTTTGTTTTCTGTTCCGTCAAGTTCGATTAACATTTTGTCAATCGCTACTTGTTCTGTTACATCAAAGCCTAAAAGCTCTGGTGCAATGATTTCGTTTACGTTGTTTACAGCTGTCAGAACACCTTTTCCAAGGTAACGGTCTTTGTCTCCGTCACGTAGTTCTACTGCTTCATATTCACCAGTAGAAGCACCACTTGGAACAAGCGCACGGCCAAAGCCGCCAGATTCTGTGTAAACTTCTACTTCAACTGTTGGGTTACCGCGAGAGTCTAATACTTCGCGTGCATATACGTCAACAATGTATGGCATTGTTATTTCTCTCCTTTTGAATCAATTTTTTTATTTCTGAATTAATGATGTACCTGTCATTTCTTTTGGTTTTTCAAGACCAAGTAAGTCTAAAAGCGTTGGAGATAGATCGGCTAAAATGCCGCCTTCTCTAAGTGTCGCACCTTTTTTCGTCACGATGACTGGTACAGGATTCGTTGTATGTGCAGTATGCGGCTTTCCTTCTTCGGTAATCAGCACGTCTGCGTTACCGTGGTCCGCCGTGATGATGGCATGTCCGCCTTTTGCCAGGATTGCGTCGACTACAGCTCCTAAGCACTCATCTACTGCTTCAATAGCTTTGATTGTTGGCTCAAGCATACCTGAATGACCAACCATATCCGGATTAGCAAAGTTCAGAATGATCGCATCATGCTTGTCAGCATTGATGTCTGCAACAAGTGCATCCTTTACCTCATAAGCACTCATTTCCGGCTTGAGGTCATAGGTTGCTACATCTGGTGAATTGATTAAGATGCGGTCTTCACCAGGAAATTCTTCTTCACGTCCACCGCTCATAAAGAACGTCACGTGAGGATATTTCTCTGTTTCAGCAATCCGCAGCTGTTTCAATCCGTTTTGAGAAAGCACTTCTCCTACTGTGTTATCCAAATTCACTGGTTTGAAGGCAACATAGCCATCAACCGTTTCACTGAAGTGTGTGAAGCAGACGAAGTGTAAATTCTTCGGATGAGCTTCTCCGCGGTCAAACGAGCGGAAATCTGCATTTGTGAAAGTGTTCGAGATTTGGATGGCACGGTCTGGACGGAAGTTATAGAAAATCACAGAGTCGCCGTCGTTTACTTTGGCAACCGGCTCACCATTTTCTCTCGTAATGACAGATGGAATAACGAATTCATCGTAGATTCCATTTTCATAGGAGTCATCAACGACATCATAGATGTTTTGATAACTTGGGCCTTCACCATACGCCATCGCGCGGTACGCTTTCTCCACACGATCCCAGCGTTTGTCACGATCCATTGAGTAATAGCGTCCAGAAAGTGTTGCCACTTCACCAACACCGATTTCTTTGATTTGTTCTTCCAGCTGTTTCAAGTACACTTTGGCTGTCTTCTGACCAACATCACGTCCGTCCAAGAAGCCATGAATGTATACCTTTGTTAAGCCTTCTTTTTTCGCCAGCTTCAGCAGGGCAAAAAGATGCTGGATGTGACTGTGCACACCGCCGTCTGACAAGAGTCCAAATAAATGAAGCGCCTTGTCATTCTCTTTTGCATACGTCATTGCATCTAGGAACGTTTCGTTTTTCTCAAATTCCCCTTCACGAATGGCAACATTCACCCTTGTTAAGCTTTGATACACAATGCGTCCTGCACCGATGTTCAAATGCCCAACTTCAGAGTTCCCCATTTGACCTTCCGGTAGACCTACTGCCTCACCTGAAGCCGTTAAGGTTTGATGCGGAAATTCGTTCCAGTAGCGGTCAAAGTTCGGTTTTTTTGCTTGTGCGACAGCGTTACCGACTGTTTCGCCTCTTAAACCGAACCCGTCTAAGATGATTAATGCAGCTGGTTTCTTACTCATATTGACCTTCCTCCAATAATTGAACGAAAGACTGAGGTTCTAAGCTTGCGCCGCCTACCAAAGCACCGTCAATATCGGATTCTGCCATATATTCTTTAATATTTGCCGGCTTCACGCTTCCGCCATATTGAATGCGAAGGCTGTCTGCCGCTTCTTGACCAAATTCGCTTGCAACGGTTTGGCGGATGTGTGCGCAAACGTCGTTTGCATCTTTCGCTGTAGAAGATTTTCCTGTACCGATTGCCCAGATTGGCTCATATGCAATCACAGATTCAGCAACTTGCTGCTTCGTTAAACCAGCTAGTGCTTTCTTCACTTGATCAGCGACAAGTTCATTTGTTTTGCCAGCTTCACGCTCTTCAAGCGTTTCACCTACACAAATGATTGGAACGATGCCATGCTTGAATGCAGCATGTGCTTTTTTGTTCACTGTTTCATCTGTTTCTGCAAAGAATTCACGGCGCTCTGAATGTCCAATCACTGAATAGCCGATGCCTAAATCTTTTAGAGCAGCAGGGCTGATTTCACCAGTGAATGCGCCATTTTCTTCAAAGTGCATGTTTTGTGCACCAATTTTAAGGTCTGTTCCGTTTGATAGGCTGTTTAGCTTTTCAAGGAAAAGAGCTGGCGCACAGACAATGGATTCCACTTTGTCAGGAGATGGAATAGATGACTTGACTTCTTCAACGAAGCTGACTGCTTCGCCAAGTGTTTTGTTCATTTTCCAGTTCCCAGCTATAATTGGTTTTCTCATGATTGACACTTCCTTATAGCAGTTTTGGTCTTATTTATCGTTTAATGCAGTAACACCAGGAAGTTCTTTGCCTTCCATAAATTCAAGTGAAGCGCCGCCGCCTGTAGAAATATGGCTCATCTGATCGGCAAGACCAAATTTCTCAACAGCTGCTGCTGAATCTCCACCGCCAATGACAGAATATGTATCTTTTGCTTCTGCCAGTGCTTCTGCGATAGCTTTTGTCCCTTTAGCGAATGCATCGATTTCAAATACACCCATTGGTCCATTCCAGACAACAAGTTTGCTGTTTTTAATAACGTCAGCATACTTTTCTCTCGTCTCTGTTCCAATATCAAGTGCTTCTAGATCACTTGGAATCTCAGAGATTGGCACAATGCTTGTATTCGCATCATTTGAAAAGTCGTCGGCTACCAGAACATCTGTTGGAATCAGGAAGTTCACGCCTTTTTCTTTTGCACGGTCCATAAAGGATTTGGCTAAATCGACTTTGTCTTCTTCTAATAGAGATTTCCCTACTTCGTGGCCTAGTGCTTTCACAAATGTGTAAGCAAGTCCGCCGCCGATAATGAGGTTGTCCACTTTATCAAGAAGACTTTCAATCACACCGATTTTTTCCTTTACCTTAGCGCCGCCGATAATCGCTGTAAATGGGCGATCAGGGTTTGAAATGGCTTTTCCTAAAACCTCAAGCTCTTTTTGCATGAGGAAGCCTGAAACAGCCGGAAGATAAGCTGCAATACCAGCTGTCGATGCATGTGCACGGTGTGCAGCACCGAACGCATCATTGACATACACATCGGCTAAATCAGCAAATGCTTTTGATAATTCAGGATCGTTCTTTTCTTCACCAGGATAGAAACGAACGTTTTCAAGCACTAGCACATCTCCTTCTTTTAAGTCAGAGATTTGCTTTTTCACGTTGTCGCCGTAAGCTTCATCTGCTTTTTTCACTTCTTTTCCAAGAAGCTCTTGCAGACGTTTTGCCACAGGTGTCAGACGCAGTTCTTCAGTAACTTGACCCTTCGGACGACCCAAATGACTAGCTAGCAGTACCTTTGCGCCTTGTCCTGTTAAATACTCAATTGTTGGTAATGCTGCGCGGATACGAGTATCATCCGTCACTTCTCCGTCCTTCATCGGAACGTTAAAATCTACGCGGCAGAACACAACTTTACCTTTTACGTCAATGTCTTTTACTGATTTCTTATTCATGCTCGTCAGGAGATCCTCCTTTATTCTGGTTTCCTTACGCATTGGACAAGACTCTCTTTATCCTTTTCCCATTTTGCCCTCATCAAAACGAGAAATCGTGCAGAACGGATAAAAACAGAGAAAAAGGGAAAGGGATGCTTCCCCTTCCCTTGTCCGTCTTCATTATATCGTGTCTCTAGGAAAGAACCAAGTGAGTTCCTTCAGTGTGAGAAATTAAAGACCTTGTTTTGCAATGTAAGCTGCAAGGTCAACAACGCGGTGAGAATATCCGCTCTCGTTATCGTACCAAGAGATTACTTTCACCATGCTGCCTTCCATGACCATTGTAGAAAGAGCATCGATTGTTGAAGAGTTTGCATTACCATTGTAGTCACCAGATACTAATGGCTCTTCGCTGTAGCCAAGGATTCCTTTAAGTTCTCCTTCAGCTGCTTCTTTAAGTGCTGCATTTACGTCTTCAGCTGTTACATCTTGGTTTAATTCAGCAACAAGGTCAACTAAAGAAACGTTAGGTGTTGGAACACGCATAGCGCCACCGTTTAATTTACCTTTAAGTTCAGGCAATACAAGTGAAACAGCTTTCGCAGCACCTGTAGAAGTTGGGATGATGTTTTCCGCAGCTGCACGAGCACGACGGTAGTCTTTGTGCGGAAGATCAAGAATTTGCTGGTCATTTGTGTATGAGTGAACAGTTGTCATCATACCGCGTTTGATACCAAATTTATCGTTAAGTACTTTTGCAAATGGTGCTAAGCAGTTTGTCGTACAAGATGCATTAGAGATGACATCGTGGCTAGCTGCATCGTATTTGTCTTCGTTTACACCCATAACGATTGTGATATCTTCTTCGTTAGCAGGAGCAGAGATGATGACTTTTTTAGCGCCAGCTTCTAAGTGTTTCGCAGCGTCTGCACGTTTTGTGAAGAATCCAGTAGATTCAACAACGATTTCTACGCCTTGTTTACCCCAGCTTAATTTCGCAGGGTCACGCTCAGCTGATACTTCGATTGTTTTACCGTTCACTACTAAGTTTGTACCGTCTACAGAAACCTCTGCATCTAGTTTTCCGTGAACAGAGTCATATTGTAAAAGGTGTGCAAGCATGTTAGCATCTGTTAGATCGTTAACCGCTACTACCTCAACTTCAGGATTATTTAATGCTGCACGAAATACGTTACGTCCAATACGTCCAAATCCGTTAATACCGACTTTTACTGCCATGATGTTTCCTCCTTTTATAGGTCACAATGTTTTATATTGAGGGATCAATTGACTCCCTTAATAACTCTTTTGCGGCTCCTTCGTCTGTGACGAGAACCGTTCGGCGCGGTTTTTTGAAATAAGCTTCAATCGCCCCCGCCTTTGATGATCCACCTGCAACAGCAATGATGTGTGGAATACTTTCTAGATCATCTAGCTGCATGCCGACGGAGTGCACTTTGTGTACGACCTCACCATCACGATTAAAGTAATAGCCAAAGGCCTCTGTCACTGCGTCATGCTCATCAATCTTTTTTAAATCTTCAGCTGGTGTATTTCGTCTCATCGCCATTGTTTTTGCTTCACCAATACCATGAATGAGCATCGTGGACGATTTAATCGTTTGAAGCACTTCTTTGACGGACGGCTCTTCAATAATGGAAGAGTAAGCACCTTCTGACAGCTGTCCTGGAACAAACAGCAGTTTGTAAGTACCGGAAGCTTTTTCAGCCATGTGGGCACAAATGGTGTTTGCCTGATTTTTCACATTCTCCCCAAGACCGCCTCTCGCAGGGACAAACATCGTATCGCGGTTTTTGGCATCAGGGGTCATCATTTCGGCAACGGCTTCCATCGTCGTTCCGCCAGTGACGGCGACGATATTATTTCCAGTAAACCTTTTTTTCATGCATTGGACAGCAGCTCTTCCCATTTCTTGCTTCACCCATGGGGATTCGTCACTGTCTCCAGAAACGATCATGACTTCTTCCAGGCCTAACTTTCTCTTTAATGTATTTTCCAAAAAGGTTAAACCTAAAACGTCCTTCATCATTCCTTCAAGCATTTCAAGCAAAGCGTGACCCTCACTCGTCAGCATCATACCGCTCGTTTTCACATCCAGCAGATTTTGTTCTTTTAAAAACTGAACTTCAGCACGTAAGATGCGCTCACTGAGACCAAGACTTGTCGCAAGACTTCTGCGGCCAATTGGTTCAGCTAATCTGATGTACTGCAAAATGTCGTAGCGTTTTTGCATAACAATGAGAAGATCTGGCAATAATTTTTTTTGAGCTTCCAATAAACGATTCATGGCTAACGACCCTTCCTTTTCACGTTGGACTAAAAACGTCCCACTGTGACAAAAAACGTCCCGCCACAGCCAAAAAAAATCAATCCCTGCTTTCTTTAATTATTTTAACAGGATAATCTTGCATTTTCAACTCTTACAAACACATTTAGACAAAAAATAGACACATTTTCACCGATAACCTGCTTGTCATCAAGGTTCTTGCTATGATATTTCTTTTCAAAATATTTATTTTCTTTTATATAGAATGTATTCACGATGGAAAATGTGCATGCTGGTGATATGAGCATGCACATTTTTTTCAGGATTTGCTTATGTTTTTGTGATGGTTCCAAACTGTTTTGCCTCTTCCTTCGGTTTGATTTTGAGATAATAAATAATGTAGCAGGCAGCCATGAACGGAATTCCGCAATAAAGACCGATCCGCTGATCCTCGATAAAAAATAAGCTGATGAGGACAATGCCAAATGCGATAAAGCCTGCTAATGGGACAAATGGATAGAGCGGTGTTCGGAAGACGAGATCCTTTACATCTCCGCCCGCCTTTATGAATTGTTTTCTAAAGAAATACTGAGACAAGCAAATAGACATCCACACCACAACAAGAACCATACCAGAAATAGAAATGAGCCACACATACACCGTTTTTGGTGCCACAACACTTGTCAGCAGAGATAGTGCAGATACGCCCATTGTCACCAATAGTGCATTGATCGGAATTTTACGCTTGGACAGCTTTTTCGTAAAGTCAGGTCCTTTCCCGTCTTTCGACAGCGCCCAAAGCATACGGGATGATGCATATAATCCAGAGTTTGCTACAGATAAGACCGCTGTGATGATGATAAAATTCATGATATCTGCCGCATACGGTATACCGACCTTGTCCAGCACGACGACAAACGGGCTGTCGACAGTGCCTGCTGTCTGCCACGGAAGAAGCGCGGCCAGAACCGCAATGGATAAAACGAAAAAGACCATCGTTCTCCAAATAATATTTCGTATAGAACGAGGCAATGTTTTTTCAGGGCTTTCACTCTCTCCTGCTGCAATCCCTACAAGTTCTGTTCCTTGAAAGGAGAAGTTGACCGTGACCATGGTTAATAAAATAGCAAAAACGCCGTTAGGAAATAGTCCGCCATGATCCGTCAAATGACGAAATAGAGGGGCTGGTTCTCCATCTTTCAGATGAATCATTCCGAAAATTGCGCCAATTCCAATGATAATAAATAATAGGATGGCAGCGACCTTAATGGCTGAAAACCAAAACTCGGTTTCAGCAAAGCTGCGAGCTGAGATGGCATTCACGGCAAATAAAATCACGCTAAATGCAAGACACCAAAGCCAAACAGGGATATCTGGGAACCACCTTTGGAGCAAAATGCCTGCTGACGTAAACTCCAGTCCTATTGTACATGCCCAGCTAAACCAATAAAGCCAGCCGATCATAAAGCCTGTGGACGGACCTATATATTTGGTTGCATACTCCTGAAAGGAACCCGCTGTCGGCATCGCCACTGCTAATTCTCCAAGACAGAGCATCACCAAATACATTAACAATCCGCCAATGATAAAGGACAGAATGGCTCCCCCGGGTCCAGCCTGATGGATAATGAGTCCTGACCCAAGGAAAAGACCAGTACCAATGACGCCGCCTAAGGCAATCATAAAGAGATGCCTGCTTTTCATGGAACGTTCTAGTTCATTATGCTGTTCTTGGTTCAAATCCGCTTCCCCACTTTCACTCTTCTATTCATCATCCTTTGACAAAATTCGCTGTTCGTTGAAAGAGAAAGGGAGAAAGTGAAGGTTTCTCCCCCTTTGACATTTATGCTTGAAATAATGCTTCAATATGACCAATCGCCCAGTCTAAATCTTCTTTAGATATCGTGAGAGGCGGTGCAAAGCGGATGACGGTCTCATGGGTTTCCTTACATAACAGTCCTGATTGTTTCAGCTTCTCACAATAAGGTCTCGCTGCTTCTGTCAGCTCCATGCCGATAAATAATCCGCGGCCGCGCACTTCCTTGATGACAGGACTTTGAATGCGCGTGAGTTTGTCTTTTAAGTATTCGCCAAGCTCCATAGAACGCGCTGCAAGGTTTTCGTCGATTAAGACATCCAGTGCAGCCAGCGACACCGCACACGCCAGAGGATTTCCGCCGAAGGTAGAGCCGTGAGATCCAGGGTTAAACACACCTAATATATCGCGGTTTGCTACCACACACGAGATTGGGAATACACCGCCGCCTAAAGCTTTCCCAAGAATCAGCATATCTGGCTCAATATCTTCCCAGTCGCATGCAAACATCTTGCCTGTTCGTGCTAATCCGACCTGAATTTCATCCGCAATGAACAGCACATGTTCTTTTTCACAAAGCGCCTTCGCTTCCTTCAAGAAGCCTTCTGGCGGCATGACAATTCCCGCTTCTCCTTGAATAGGTTCGATCAGAAAGGCTGCTGTTTGTGGTGTGATGGCTTCACGTAACGCTTCAATATCTCCGTAAGGAATCAGTTTAATGCCAGGAAGCATTGGACCGAAACCTCTTTGATATTCTGCTTCAGAAGAAAGGGAAACAGCCGTCATCGTTCTGCCATGGAAGTTACCGACGCACGCAATGATTTCTGCGCGATTGTCTTCGATTCCCTTGACGTCATAGCCCCAGCGTCTGGCTGCTTTTACAGCTGTTTCTACAGCCTCAGCACCAGTATTCATCGGAAGTGCCATCTCTTTATTCGTGAGTTGACAAATTTTCTCATACCAAGGGCCAAGCTGATCATTGTGAAAAGCTCTTGAGGTCAGTGTCACTCGGTCTGCCTGTTTTTTGAGTGCTTCAATAATGCGGGGATGTCGATGGCCTTGGTTCACTGCGGAATATGCACTCAGCATATCCATATATCGATTGCCTTCAGGGTCTGTCACCCAAACTCCTTCAGCCTCTGAAATCACAATTGGCAACGGATGATAGTTTGCCGCACCGTATTGTTCGGTTTGTTGAATCAATTCATTTGTCTGTGTCATCGTCTATTCCTCCTTCTATAAGCTAGCCTCTTTTTCATTAGGTTCATCTTCACACATATGATATGCAAGGATCGTGCCAACTTTCTGCCCGCATTGTGGCGGTGATTGATCTGGTTCTTTATGCAAAATATCTTTGCATCTGCCAAATTATTTAGAGGAAACCGCAAAATTTTTCATGTAAAATAGAGGTAAGGTCTGGAGGTGCTTCAATGAAAGAAGATCAGTATACTGCAAAGCTGGAAAATGAGATTGATCTGTATAAACAAATGCTTGATTTAATAGATGTCGGGGTTCATGCAATTGACGAGAATGGCAATACTGTTATTTATAATAAAAAAATGATGGAGATTGAGTCTTTGAAACGCTCTGATGTTCTCCATAAAAATGTATTAGATCTCTTCGTCTTCCAAGACGAAATGCACAGTACGCTTGTCCAAGCGCTGCGTACCGGGAAACAAACCGTTCATGCAAAGCAGACGTATCATAATTACAACGGAAAAGAAATCACAACGATTAATCATACATACCCGCTCGTTCGAGACGGCCTCATCCAAGGAGCGGTTGAAATTTCGAATGATGTGACCAAGCTGGAACGGCTGATTCACCACAATATGAAGAAAAAAGGAAGCACGCACTTTACCTTTGATTCCATTATTGGACAAAGCCCTGCGTTTTTAGAGGTGATTGAGCATGCAAAACGAGCGACACGCACCTCTTCCTATGTGCTCATTGTTGGAGAAACAGGGACAGGAAAAGAACTATTTGCGCAAAGTATTCATAACGGCAGCAGCCGGTCATCTGGACCATTTATTACCCAGAATTGCGCGGCACTGCCTGATAATCTCATTGAAAGTCTGCTCTTTGGTACACAAAAAGGGGCTTTTACAGGCGCAACTGATCAGCCCGGCTTATTTGAACAGGCGCAGGGAGGTACACTGCTGCTTGATGAGATCAACTCATTAAATCCTGGTCTTCAAGCAAAACTGCTGCGCGTATTACAGGAGAAACGTGTGAGAAGGCTTGGCAGCACAAAAGAAATCGCTGTTGATGTAAGAGTCATTGCCAATATGAATGAGGATCCTGTTGATGCAATCGCAGGCGGACGCATGCGAAAGGATTTATTTTATCGGCTGGGTATTGTCACCTTATTTATTCCGCCGCTTTCTGAACGAAAAGAAGACATTCCTACATTTGTCAGTCATTTTATTCAAAAATATAATGAGCTGTTTCAAATGAAGGTGAAGGCGGCTGACGAAGAGGTACTAGCCCTATTTCAAGCGTATGATTGGCCGGGTAATGTACGAGAACTGGAGCATGTGATTGAAGCGGGGATGAATATGATGATGGATGAGGATTACTTATGCATGCATCACCTTCCATATCATTTTAGATTTAAACATAGGGAAGGCCGTCCTGCAGCGCAATTACAGACGAACCCTTTACAGCATACCGCAGCTGACACGTTTATTTATACAAGCCCAGAACATACGACTGATTTTCAAACCCAAATGGAACGATTCGAAAAACAATACATCGTCCATTACTTAGAAAAAATGGACGATAATATTTCACAGACTGCAAAGTTATTGGGCATGAGCAGGCAAAGTCTGCAATATCGCATGAAAAAACTGCATATTTCTCGTTAATAATAGAGCTGTGCCCTCATTCGGCACAGCTTACTGTGGTTCTGACTGTCCTGCCGGTTCTTGACTCACATCACTCAGCAGTTTTTCTACATTTTTTAAATGCGTGAGCATCGCTCTTTCTGCTTCTTCTGGCTGTCTTGCCATGACGGCTTTGTAAATGTGTTCATGTTCTTTGTAAAGCTGCCGAATGGAGGCTTTCCTTGAAAATAAGACGACTTTTCTCGTTTCCCGCATTGTTTCTACCAGCAAGGTGGAGACCTGATTCATTAACGCCTTTAATAAATCATTCTTTGAAGCTTTTGCTAAGGAGAGATGGAAGGAGAAGTCTGCTTCTTCACCAGTTTCTTTATGTGCTTCTGCGAGTTTCATTTGTTCAAGTGCCTCACGCAGCTCATGAAGGTCATCGTCCGTTCGCAAGAGCGCTGCCTTTTTAACAGCACCCGTCTCAATAATGGATCTTAATTCAAGGAGCTGCGTGATATCATGCTGCTTCATCAAAAATGCAGGAGACAGACTAAATGTGAGCTGCTCAGGATCGAACTGCTTCACATATGTACCTTCCCCTTGCTTCATCTCTATTAATCCGATCGCTTTGAGAGCAGACAGCGCCTCTCTTACAGCAGAACGGCTGACTTGAAAGCTTTCTGAGAGCGCTTGAACCGAATCTAATTTTTCCCCCGGAAGAAGCTCACCTGTACGAATGGATTCAATTAATGCATCCGCAATTTCTTCATATATTTTTTTCGTTTTGATTTGTTTATATTTCAATTGGTCTCACCTCATCACTGTTGTCTATCCCTATCGGCTCATGCCCTATCTTATACTTTACCCCAAAATTTCCGATCACACGTCTCCCCTCTTTAATTTTCAAGAAATCTTCGAGCTGCCTTGCTTTCAACAAAAAAGAAGCACGTGCCATGTTCTGGCAAGTACTTCTTTTTAATCGTATCGCTTCCGCAGCGTAGAGGACGGAAGATTCATTTGTTCGCGATATTTTGCAATGGTTCTGCGCGACGCGCGGATACCAAAGGTTTGCTGAAGCAGCGTCATGATTTGCTGATCTGAATACGGTTTTTTCTTGTTTTCCGTTTGGATGAGCTCTGCAATGTGCGTTTTGACAGTGTAGCTGGACGCTTCTTCTAGCGAATGCCCTTCTAATTTCGCTTGGAAAAACTGTTTCATTTCCATAAGACCATAAGGGGTTTGCACCATTTTCCCTTTTACAGTCCGGCTGACTGTTGACTCATGGACTTGCAGTATATCTGCGATCCGCTTCATCGTAAGCGGTTTCATTTTATGTTTCCCTGTTAGGAAAAAATCGGTCTGATGTGAGATAATCTCACGAACGACATGAGTCATCGTTTGCTTTCTTTGCTTCAGCGCTTGGACAAGCCAATTGTACTGCTGCTCTTTTTCCTTTAAATACGCATATGCTTCATGCCGCTTTTGATCTTGAATCATGGCGAAGTAGCCTTCATTCATTTCTACGTCTGGAAAAGCGCGCTGATTCAGCTCAAATGTGATGTGATCCTGCACCACAGTAATCGTCACATCAGGCTCTATATACACATGCTCTTCATCATATGAGAAATGAAGACCTGGTCTTGGTTCAAGCTGAGACACTTCATCTTGTACCGCCTGTAGTGTTTTCATTGAAACACCTGTTTTCGCCGCAATTTCCTTCCAAGCCTTTCTGGCAAAAAGAAAGAAATGCTCTTTGATGATCAGCTCGGCTTCATACCAGCGCTTCTTTTTCCTTCTCAGCTGAAGGAGGATGCATTCCTGCAATGATCTTGCGCCAATCCCGGCAGGCTCCAGCGATTGCAGCTGATGAAGGACAGCTTCTACTTCTTCAGCTGGCACCTCTAAGACAGCTGCCATTGCGTCAATCGGTTCATTTAGATAGCCATTGGAATCAATGGACTCAATCATAAAGTGGAAGATTTTTTGATTCTTTTCACTTAAATTCAAATCAATCGCCTGTCTCTTTAAAAACATTTGCAGGCTTTCTTTTTGATGCGTTCGATACGGCTCTGTCATTCGATCGTGTGATTTTTTATGATAAACTGGTTGATAGCTGTCCGTGTCTTTCCGCTCAATCAGAGGGTTCTCAAGTGCTAACTGGTCAAGATACTCGCCGAGCTCTGCGCAATTCAGCTGCAGCAGCGTAATGGCCTGCCTGAGTTCTGGTGTGAGCACCTGCTTTAATACCTGTTCTTGTTGCAGTTTAAGGCTCATTGTCTCCCCTCCCTCTCATCATTTTACATGAAGATTGACGGACCGTATATACGAAATAGGAGTGATTTCTATGTCTGAACTTTTTTCCGTTACATACTTTGTCGACAACTTGAAGCAGCACATCGCCATGAACCAAAATGAAGACAAGGTTCATGCCATGAATGCCTATTACCGCTCAGTGGTGTCAACGCTTGTTCAAGACCAGCTGACCAAAAATGCGGTTGTATTGAAGCGAATTCAGCATCTTGATGAAGCCTATCAAAAGGTGAAAAAAGAAAGCAAATGAACGAAAAAGAACACCCTTTGTCAAGATGACAAAGGGTGTTTATCATATGCGAAAAGCTTCTGATCCAGCCTCGATTTATACATCATCAAAAAGCCAGACCGCCCGACAGTATAAATGATAAAGGCAAACCATAGGCCATGATTGTGCCAAAGGGGCGTGACCGCGGTTTGAACGACGATAAACAAAATCATCGCAAACAGCATCGAATTTCTAACAGGGGCAATTTCTGTCGCACCTGTAAATACGCCGTAAATGACCAAACCGAAACAAGCCGCAAACGGAAAAAGAACGAGCCAGTCTGCATAGCGTAATGTCACATCAAGCAGCTGAGGGAGATTTGTAAACAAGCTCAATATCGGCTCTTTTAATAGAAAATAAACCGCCGCAATGACACATGCCATCACAAGTGCCCACTGCCTCGAAAGGGTTAAGGTTCTTTCATAGAGGGTGCGGTCATTTGCACCAACTGATCGGCCAACAAGGATGCTGGACGCATTGGCAAAACCATCGAACAAATAAGCCATGATGTAGTGAATTTGAAATAAGATGGCATTGGCTGCCAGCAGCTCTGTACCAAAAGAAGCACCTTTTGCGGTAAACATGTTGATGACCACTAGCAGACAGATCGTACGAATAAACAAATCCTTATTCACATGAAACATTTTCTGCACTGCCTGAGTATCCATGATTTTCTTGATGGAAGGCATCTGGAATCCGTTTGACGAATGCTTCATGATGATCCATGCCCCTAACACAAAAGCGGTTATTTCAGATATCAATGTCGCAGCCGCAACTCCTTTGACCGCAAACGAAAACACATGAACTAGCAGAAATGCGAGCGCCATATTCATAACATTGATCAAGATTTGTAATGAAAGAGCTTCTTTCATTTTAGCCATCCCCATCAGCCAGCCCAATATGACATAATTCATTAAAGTAAATGGCGCTCCCCAAATGCGAATATGAAAATAGTCTGCGGCAAATTGACGGACATCAGCATCAGGAGAGATCACTAGAAAAGCAGATTGAATGATCGGCCATTGCAGGGCAATAAAACAAAGTCCGACAATGACGGCGACGAAAAAAGGTCTTAGAAAAGCAAGAACGCCCTGCTCCTCATTCTGCGCACCGTTTGCCTGGGCGGCAAAAGCAGATGTACTGACCCGCAAAAAACCAAACAGCCAATATAATGTACTGAAAATGAGACTGCCAACCGCAACGCCTCCAATATAAGCGGGATTTGCGAGCTGACCGACAACCGCTGTATCAACAGCTCCCAGTAATGGAGTGGTCATCGTTGAAATTGTTAAAGGAATGGCCAAAGCTAAATACGCTCGATGGTTCACGATGCCACCTGCCTTTCATGAAAAATAGCCTCTTCTAAAAGAAGCGCAGTTTGCCTGCAAAGGGGCTAAACTGGGGCTTTATTTTCGCCCTTTGCTTTTTACCGAATGCGACGCTTTGGCTACACGCTGAGGTATTGATAAAATGAAGATTTACCGAACCGGTCTGCCAATCGTTCGTGACAAAGGATGGTCTGCGAGCATTGCATTTCTCATTTTCCGCACCGCTTCCTTTTCTGATGAAAAAAATTCATCCTTTGATTGAAACTGGGCAGCAAGCTCTCCTTGATCAAGAATCGCCAATTGATCACATAAGTGATAGGCTGCTGTTATATCATGTGTAATAAATAAGTAAGCCACACCCAGCTCCTTCTTTAATTCTACTAATAAATCTAAAATGACAGCCTGCGTCACCATGTCTAAGCTGCTGACAGATTCATCAAGTACAATGAGCTTTGGCTGGAGCAATAAGGCTCTAGCGATGTTGATCCTTTGCAGCTGGCCGCCGCTGAATTGGTGCGGATATTTAGACAAATCCTTTTCACCGAGCCCAACTCTTTCCAGCCAGTGAATCAGTACGTTTTTACGTTCCTTCCGGCTCATAGATTCATAGTTTTCAAGCGGTTCAGATAAAATTTGTTCAACTGTCCATCTTGGATTTACCGCGGAATAGGAATCCTGAAACACTGCTTGCACATGCCGGCGAAAATGCTTACGTGTTGGCTGATCTGCACGATAGACATCCTGACCTTCAAAAAGCACCTGCCCAGCTCTTGGTTTCTCTAAACCAAGTATGATGCGGCCAAGTGTACTTTTCCCTGCGCCGCTTTGTCCCAGCAGCCCAATGCATGTGCCTTCTTCAATAGTTAAATCGACGCTTTTCAGAACAGGGGCTGCGCCTTTTTTTCTCATTAGAAACGACCGACTGTTGTATGCATGACTGACTGCTTTCACTTCTAATAAATGCAAGGGACTTCTCACCTCAAATCGGACAAACAGCTGGGATGGATGGACGAGCTGCTAATAGTTTTTTTGTATAATCATGCTTTGGTTGTTCAAAAAGTTCAAGAACTCCTGCCTTTTCAACAATTTCTCCTTGTTTCATGACGACAACTTGATCTGCCATTTCAGCAATGACACCAAGATCGTGTGTAATGAGTAAAATGGCCGTTCCATGTTCATGACGAATTTGGTTCAGATGCTGAAGCACCCGTTTCTGATTGTGTACATCTAATGCGGTTGTCGGCTCATCTGCAATGATGAGGGGCGGGTGCATACAGGCAGCCATGGCGATCATGACACGCTGCAACATCCCTCCGCTTAATTCAAAAGGATACTTATTGAACAGCTGATCTGGCTGCGGCAGATTCATTTGCGCTAACGCATCCATTGCCTGTGCTTGTGCCTGCCTTTTACTGACAGCAGTATGCCGGCGGATGGTTTCAACCAGCTGATGACCGATTGTCCATACCGGCGTAAAGCTGTTCATTGGATTTTGCATAATATACGAGATGTCTTTGCCCCGAATGGAACGCATATCCTTTTCACTTATACCAATCAATTCTCGTCCCTGTAATGTGATACTGCCAGTGACTTCAGTTGTTTTTCGATCAAGCATACGTAAGATCGACATACTTGTCACTGTTTTCCCGCAGCCGCTCTCACCAATTAATCCAAGGATTTGACCGCGCCCTACTTCAAACGAGACTTCTTGAATAAGAGGGCTTTTCCCTTGAGGTGTTTTCGTCTGCACATGCAGGTTCTCTACTTGTAAAATGGACTCTTGCACATTGATCATTCCTTTACACACGGCGTTTGATGCCATATTTCTCTGAAAGGGCTTCTCCTAGTAAATTAAACAGAATCACCACAGCCATGATCACAAGACCTGGGTACAGCATTAACTGAGGATTCGTTTGAATGTAAGATTTCCCTTCATGAATCATCGCTCCCCATTCAGGCATAGGAGGCTGAACCCCTAATCCGAGGAAAGACATCGCAGAAATGTCCATAATCGCCCATCCCATTTCGAGTGTTCCAATGACTGCTAATGGCGGCAGGACATTGGGAATCATATGCTTTCTCATGATGTTCCAATGCGAGGTTCCACTGATTTTTGCAGCTGCAATAAAGTTCTGTTCTTTTAAACTCAGCACCATTCCTCGGAAGACGCGGGCATAATATACCCATTGCACAAGCATCAAGGCAAGTACGACTTGAGGAAGTCCCGGACCGAAGATGCCGACTAATCCAAGGATCAGCACCAGGTTGGGAAATGCCATGACGCCGTCACAGATTCTCATCAAAACATGATCGATCCAGCCGCCTTTGTATCCTGAAAAGAGGCCGACAATTAAACCAATGAATAACGAAGAAAGAAAGATTAATAACGCACAGCCGAGCGAAATACGCGCACCATATAAAATACGAGATAAATTGCATCGTCCTAATTGATCCGTTCCAAGAGGATACTCCCATGAAGATCCCTTTAGCTTCATTGCTAGATTGACAGCTGCCGGATCATGTGGAGCGATCCATGGTGCACATATTGTCACAATCAGCAGGAGACCGAGCAGCAAAGCGCAGATCGAGATCATCTTTTGATGAGAGAAGAGATGTTTTACTTTTGTCATCATTGCTGGCGGCCTTCCTTTCTAGAAATACGGGGGTCAATGATCAGCTGAACTAAGTCAACGATCAAGCTGCTCAAGATAAAAATACAGGCTGACATGAGGACATAAAATTGAATGACAGGCAGATCCCGGTTAAAGATCGCTTCAATAAAAAAGCGGCCAAACCCTGGCCATGAGAAAACGGCCTCTACAATAATGGTTCCTGTTAACAGCTTGCCAAGGTTCACACCTAGTCCGGTCAGCATTGGCGATATCGCCATTCTGAACACATGCTTGAACATGATCGATTGTTCCTTCAATCCTCTGATTCTCGCATATTGAACGAAAGGCTCTTGAAGCGCCTCACTCACACTTGACCGTAACAGCCTTGTATACGTAGCAATTAAAGGGACTGCCAGTGTGATCGACGGCAGAATGAGATGCTCCCATGTTCCAATCCCTTCAACTGGTAAGAGGTCAAGCTTCACTGAAAAAAAGAAGATGAGCAAATACCCCAAGACAAACGTCGGGATAGATGCTCCTAAGAAAGAAATGAGCCGGCTCACATGATCAACGGCACCATTTTTCCTCATACCGCTGAAAAAGCCGAGCGGAATGCTGACACAAATAGCGATCAGCAGACTGGTAAGTGCCAATTGAATCGTCGCCGGTATTCGATAAATCACCTCATCAACGACAGGCTGATTGGACATATACGACCTGCCGAAATCAAGGTGAATGACTTTTTCAATGGTATGAAGATACTGGATATAAAACGGCTCATCTAAGCCGAATTCACTTCGTTTTTGCGCTAATATTTCATCTGTAGGCTGGATATGAGCCGCTGCTAAATATGCCTCAGCCGGGTCAACTGGCGAGAGGTGAATCATACCAGTTGTGAGCAGTGTGGCTAATAAAAATACAGGAATAATTGATAGCACTCGTTTGACGATATAGCGGCCCATTTCCTTACCTTCCTTCTGTTACTTCAGTTTAATGCCTGTGAAAGGATGTTCATCACGATTTGCAGGGAATTCAAAGTCCTTCACAGCTTTTTGATAAACGGCTGTCTTTTTAAAATAAGAGATTGGCACAATTGCCCCTTGATCCTGTAAAGAGGATAAGACAGACGAATACAGTGCTTTGCGTTTCTTTTCATTTGTTGTGGATGGAATTTCCGTCATTTCTTTGATCAGCTTTTCCTTATTTGGGTAGGCTGAAATGGCTTCTTTGAATCCAAAGCCATCTGATGAAAGAACGTTCATAAATGTATGCGGATCATACGGCGCTCCGTAGTTGCTAAAGAAGTTCATATCAAACTTATTGGCTTTAAAGCGTTGAACCTGTGTTGCCAAATCCACACCCTCAAGCTTGACGCCGACACCAACGGCTGCCCATTCTGCTTGCAGCGTTTCCGCCATCGCTTTTTGAATCGATTCCGCTGAGTCATACATCATACTAAACTCAAGCTTTTTCCCATCTTTTTCACGAACAGATTTTCCTTTTGGAAGTGTCCAGCCCGCTTCATCCAGCAATGCTTTGGCTTTGTCCACATCATATTTGAAAGACTTCACTTGAATGTGTGACGTATACGGCATGTTAGTCGGCAAGATGTGATCTGCTTCATCCTCTAAACCTGAGGTGACCCCTTCTACCATTGATTTTTTATTGAAGGCATATTGAAGGGCATGACGCACTTTCTCATCTGACAGCTGATCCACTTTTGTGTTCATAACAAGCTGTCTCGTTGCAACAGGCTCTGACATTTTCGTTTCATACTTGCCGCTTGCCTCCAGCTGTTTGTAGGAATCAAGGCTAATGGTTCCTTCTCCGTAAAGTAAATCCACATCACCTTTTTCAAATGCCATGACTCTCGTTTCCGCATCTGGGATGACCTTTACCTTGATTTCTTTTACCTTTGGTTTTTCTCCCCAATAATGATCGTTTCGTTCGAAAATGGCATAATCATCTTTCTTATATGTTTTTAAAACCCAAGGGCCTGTCCCCACTGGTTTTTCAATTCCTTTTGACGTATCTCCATTTTTAGGGAAACCTGCTTCACCTAAGAAACGAACTGGACGAACAACGGCTAATTCTTGCACAGTTGGATAATATGGTGCTGTTAATGTGAGTTTAAATGTCTTTTTATCAACGGCTTCTGTCTTTTTGATTTTCTTAATGACACCTAACCAGCTATGTAAATCTTTATTTTTTAAAATTGTATCGAAGTTCTTTTTGACAATGTCCGCATTAAATTCAGACCCGTCTGAGAATGTCACTCCGTCTCTTAAATGGAACGTATACACCTTGCCATCCTTTGAAACATCCCATGATTTCGCTAATTCAGGTTTCAGCTTACCATTCTTTTGATAGCTGACCAATGGCTCATAAATCATTGATTGCGCAAATAATTGTGATGGGTTGTATACGTGTGGATTCATTTCACCAATATCTCTTGGCCACGCCATTGTGATCATATCAGGATGATCCTTATTGCCTTCTGCTCCATTGTTTGTTTGAGAGCATCCTACTAGTAAAAAGAAAATAAGCAGGAATGGTAACACTGAATTTATTTTAATTTTCGGAAAATTTCTCCAAATAGACATAAGTTGTTCCTCCTAATTGATGCTGATAATCATTTTCATTTTAAGGAGGAAGGAAGCCGTTGTCAATATCATATTTGAAACGAAATAACAATACTTATTCCTATTTATTCCATAAATTGAGGAATTTGATAGAAAGAGAGGCAGGCTGCTTACGAATGAGCAGCCTGTGAAGAGGTAAATGTTTTTTCTCGCAGCATGTCATGGAGTATATGGATGATACGTTCTTGATCTGCATCTGTCATGCTCGTTCCAGACGGAAGACAAAGCCCCCGCTCAAATAACAGCTCAGATACAGGAGTGCCTTTTTCCGCAGTATAAAAAGGGCAATGACGAAAGAGCGGCTGCTGGTGCAGCGGCTTCCATACTTGCCTTGCTTCGATTTGTTCTTTTTCTAAAGCACCAATGATTTCTGCTGGAGACAATTGTGTGTCACGATCAATGGTCAATGCCGTCAGCCAGCGGTTGGATTTCGTTTCTTGATATTCTGGCATCAAATGAAGTCCCTCTGCTTCTGATAAAGCGTTCTGATAACGCTGGAAAATGCGGCGCTTTTGTTCAACACGCTCGTCCAGCACTTCCATTTGAGCAATCCCGACCCCTGCTAAGAGGTTGCTCATGCGATAGTTGTATCCCATCTCTTGATGCTCATAGTGCATCGCTTGTTCTCTGGCCTGTGAAGCAAGAAAGCGGCATCGTTCAATCGCAGCTTCATCATCACTCACAAGCATTCCGCCCCCTGATGTTGTAATGATTTTATTTCCATTAAAAGAATAGATACCGAACCTGCCCATTGATCCGCTTTTTCTTCCTTTATAAAGCGCGCCTAACGATTCAGCGGCATCCTCAATGACTGGTACATTATATGCTTCACACAGAGCCATGATCTCGTCCATTTTTGCACTTTGTCCATATAAATGGACAACGATGACCGCGCGGGGTTTTTTTCCAAGACGTTTTGATTCAACAAAGGCTTTTTCTAAAGCAAGCGGGCACATATTCCATGTCTCCCTTTCAGAATCAATAAAAACGGGCTCCGCTTGTTCATATAAAATCGGATTTGCCGTTGCAACAAACGTGAGGGTGGAACAAAAGACAATGTCTCCTTTTTGAACACCTATCAGCTTTAAAGCAAGGTGAATCGCTGCTGTTCCTGAGGATAAAGCAGCTCCTGTCTTCACTCCTGCATAGTCCGCCACTGCCTGTTCAAATTCATTCACAAGCGGTCCAAGCGGCGCAATCCAGTTGCTCTTGAAGGCTTCCTCTATTTTGAGATACTCTTTTCCGCTCATATGCGGAGGAGATAAGTAAATTCGCTTCCTTTTTTCTTTCATTAAATTCCACCTTCTTTCCGATTTTTGATTTCCATTGCTGGAATACCTACAGCGACCTTCTGATCATGTATATCTCTTGTCACTGCTGCTCCAGCACCAATGACGGACCAGCTTCCGATCGTTGTACCGGGTGTCACCACGGCACCAGCCCCAATATGGGCACCTTCCCGCACGGATACACCGCCAGTCAGCACCGCGCCTGGTGACAGGTGCACAAACGATTCGAGCATGCAGTCATGCTCTACGATAGACCCTGTATTTATAATCGTATGCTCACCGATGGCTGCATCTGCTTGAACCACTGCCCTTGCCATCACGACAGTCCCCCTTCCAATGACAGATGACGGACTCATGACCGCCTCTGGGTGAATGAGTGTGGCATATGCTGTGTCTTCAAATGAGAGGCGTTCCTTGATGAGCTGTCTGATCTCATTTTGTCCGATCGCAATCAGCCATTTCACATGAGGCATTGTCTCTCTCTGCTGCTCGCTCATGGAGATCGGTCCATACAAAATCCCGCTTTGAGTGACCGCCTCTTCAAATTGATCATCTAATACCGCACATAATGAGTAATCGGCATGTGCAAAAATGAGATCTTGGATGACTTTGCTATGTCCTCCGGCCCCAATTAAACCAATGGTTTGCTTCTTACATATCGGTTCCTTTAAATTTTTCAGCTGTGGCATGATCCGGCTGCTGCACCCCCTCTGTTTTCATGACTTTCAGCAAGGTCATCCATAAAATTTTCATATCGAGCCAAAACGATTGATGCTCGACATACCAAAGGTCATAGGTGAATTTCTCCTCCCATGAAAGCATGTTTCGGCCGTTCACCTGTGCCCATCCTGTTATGCCGGGCTTCACAAGATGACGTCTTGCTTGTTCTTCTGTATACATAGGCAAATACTCCATCAAAAGCGGTCTTGGCCCGACAAGACTGAGCTCTCCTTTGAGAACATTGACTAGCTGCGGCAATTCATCAAGACTAAGTTTTCGAATCAAGGCGCCAGTTTTTGTTAATCGCAAATGATCTGGCAGCAGCACCCCATGTTCATCGCGTTCATCGGTCATCGTCCGAAATTTATATAGCATAAAAGGCCGGCCATACAGACCAGGCCGCTTCTGCCGAAACACCACAGGCGTTCCAATTTTCCATCTAATCAGTCCATAGATGAGAAGAAAAAGAAGACTGCCTGCGATGAGCAGCGTCAATGCCACCGTCACATCTATCATTCTTTTCATCATTGCATCTCCTTTTCATATTAGCGGGAGACCGCATGTTTTACCTTACGCATCAGCTGCATCCGCTCTCGTTTCGTTCCTGCAAACAGATACAAGTAGCCCATATAGAAAATGAAACAAAGCCCGCCAATACAAAACAGCTCCCACCATGAAGTCACGTTATATACCGCCTGAATCCCCGCACAGATGCCCCAAATGATTAGCGCTCCAGCAAGTGGAACCAGTGTATGCTTGTAAAAGATAGTGCGTTTCTGATTCGTGATCCTGGCCGTATAAAATGGCAGAAACACAATATTTTTAATCAATAAAACCATTGCCCCCGCTGATGCAATGCCATATAAACCAAGCTGCAGCATATGAGTCAATCCATAGGCAAAAAGCACATTAGACACACCTAATATAAGGGTGACAACTGCAGGAACTTTCAATCGATTAAACACGGTCGGCACATATGTGAGCGGTAAAAACATCAAGGTCAAACATAAATAAGCCGCATGAATCATAAGAAGCCATTTCAGCTCCTCAAAAGCAGGCCCAAGCCATAAAAGCATGAGCGGACCAGCGAGACCTCCTAGAAGTGCGGCTGGGAACGCAACAAATAAACCGCTCCACTTAATGGCGTTTGCAGCATATTGAATGAGTCCCTCTTTGTCCTGATTCGAATAAAATTTCGTGATCGTTGGTGCAAACACAACGGCCAGTGTCCCTGCCAGCGTGCGTAATAATAATGGAAACTGTAAAATTGCCGCATATTGGCCCGTCGCTTCCGCTCCAATGAGCAAGTTGGTCATCAATAAATCAATTTGTAAAAACAACAATATCCCCATTTGCTCAAATGAATGCCAGACCCCTGATCGAACAAGAGTGAGACTAGACGATAATGAGACGTGCCGCCACTTAAACGAAAACCAAGGGATGAGTTTCTTAAAATAATAGATACCGATTCCCATAGCCGCTAAGCTTCCAATGACGGCCGCAAGCGGGATATGCCAAATGGCTGGTGTCGTCCATGTAAACAGGATGACAATCATCAGCGCCCTCAAAAACATTTGAATCGCCTGTCCAACACTTGATACATAGAGCTTATTCGCATAAAACGGTGCAGCCCCAATGCCAGACATGACGAAATTGAGCATAAATAAAAGACCCCCTAAAATAAAGGCGGTCTGTGTGTCTTTTGCGAGATGAACAGGCACATGAAGCCACTCAACCAGCTGTTGAGACATGAAAAGACAAAGCAAAAAAAGACTGATCGATAGTAAAAACGAACTGACGAAATAGGAAGCGAGATAGCGCTGCGCCTTCTCCATCTCTCCTTTATGAGCCGCCACAGAAAAAAAACGCACAACAACCGCACTTAACGAAGCCGTAATGACCGATAAATAGTTGATCATATTTTGCGTCAGATGGATTAAGCCGAATGCTTCCACTCCAAGCGTATGAACAATAAAAGGTGTTAAACAAACAGACATGAGCATCATCAGGACAAACGTGATTAAGTTCGCACTGGCATTGTAAAGAAACGCTCGATTCATTGTGCTTTCACGCAGCGTTTAAGAGCCCTCATCCAGCTTCCTCTCCCTTTTGACCGCTTGTTTTCATCAGCTGATGAACGGCCTCTTTCACGGCTGCCTCATTTGGTTCTTTTAAAAGGGTCATAAACGGAAGGTGAGCCACCCAATCAAATCCCTCCATCACCTTATGATCAAACGATCTCAGGACAACACACGGTGTATGAGTAATCGCACAAAAGATCATGCCATGCAGACGATCTGTCACGACGACCTGTGCTTGTTTTAACTCCGTCCACAAAGCCGTTAACTCCTCTAAGCGAGTTGTTCGATCGACTCGTTTGCCAATTGTCGTTGTGATCAAACCGACTTGATCATATGTCTCTTGGATATGCTGCTGCAGCTGCTGGCGCTCCTCCTTTGTGAGATATGCTTCTTGATCCTCACGCAGACAAAGCAGAACCCCTTCACGTGTTTCATCCTTCGATGATTCGTTTAATGACAGCACCATATCAGGCTGTTTCCACACATCTTGATCAGGAAAATGAAGCTTCATCCATTCATAGGTTGTTTGATCTCTTGCCATGAGGAGCAGTCTCGGGTGCTGCTTATACGTGTGAATGGCGTGGCGTTCCTCTCGTTTCCCTCTCTTTGTTTCTGTAAAATGTACAGTGGCAGGCAGCTGGATCATGGGATAGGACTTGAAGGTCTTGATGATAAATTGTCTCGTCCATTCTTCGTACCGGTATAAATCCCCCATGTTGCCCCCGCCGATGATACAGACGATGTCTTCTGGATGCCGGCTGCGCTTTAGCGGACGGGCGAGGCGATAGATCTCTTTCATGTCCACTTCTATGATGTCATAGGCTGGAAAGTGTTTCTTTAAAAAACAATAACTCGCATAGGCAATCGCATGATCCCCTAAATTATCATGTCCCGGCAGCAGCGTGAGAATGATTTTCTTCTGATGACTCAGCTCTGGCAGCCTTTGGCGGCTCAGTCTATACTCAAGCGGATATTTGACCTTTAAGAGCAGCCACTCTGCGGCTTTTGCCTTCAATTGATGCACTGTCAATCCCATCACCCCTATTTCCTTGTCTGATATTCGATCCATTTCTGATAGCTAGAAGCCGCGGCAGAAAGCGGATAAACCAATCGGCACTTAGCAAGAAATAAAATCATTCGCTTTTGAACTGTGAGCTTCGATGGTTCCACTTGTTTGACGGCATGCTGAAAAGCACCGTGTGTCACCATTTCACGCATGTGATCAAGCTTTTCCTGAATAGAGAGATCATTTTGGCTCTTCCATTCGTTGAGCATACAATGAAGCGTATGATTGACGATAAAAAAGTCTAATGCTTTCTCATACAGAAAGATGTCATCATGCTCTTTTAAAAACGAGCGTTGTGCATGATAAAAGGTCAGTCCATGATGAAAATACTGCTTCTGATATCGCTGTACAATAGATGACAGATGAACCCTGTAGTAATAAAGAGGCTCATGAACAAAAGCGATGCTGCGTGATAAAGAAAAACAGCGCAGCGTCACATATTGATCTTCAATGTTCTCAAGCTCACCCCGCAGCGGAAATCGAATGTGGTGTTTTTCCATAAAGGCACGCCGATACAGCTTATTCCATGAGAATCCAGTCAAGTCTCCGTGTAATAACGCTTTGATTAAATCCATTTTTTCGGCTGAGCGCTTGTCTAACAGCGTCGTTGGTATCGTTCGCTTTGACTGTTCAAATTGAATCCAATACTCACTCACAACAAGATCTGCCCCGGTCATTTCGGCTTTTTCATACATAGCTTCACAGTAATGAGGAGCGAGAATATCATCTGAATCCACAAAGGCGAGATACGTCCCTTTCGCTTCCTCGATGCCCCGGTTTCTCACAGCGCCTAACCCTTGATTGGATTGATGGATTACCCGGAAACGTTCATCACGCTCAGCAAATGCTTCAAGCCATTCACCGCTGCGGTCGGTCGATCCATCATTGATAAGAATGACTTCTATATCGGAAAAGCTTTGATCTGCAATTGATTGAAGACATTGCTCCACATATTGACTCGTATTGTAAACTGCGACCAATAGACTGATAGCTGGCATTACAGCATGCCCCACCTTTCTTCAAATCTACTTTGTAAAAATCGTTCTATACGGCAAAACTGAAGAATCGAATGGCATCAGCATGATGCTGTACAGAATATAGCAAACAGCAATCCCTACATACATAAACACATTAGACCGCTGATCAAAAATGCGTGTGAAATATGGCAGTAAAATGAGCTGATACAAACCAAAATAAATATGAAATCTTGCATAAATGACATCCTTCGTTGCAAGAATGCCAAACAAGAAACCAAGCAAACAAAAATTCACAATGTAATCACTCTCAGGCGTCAGCTCACGAAGTCGTTTTCGATAAAAGAAAGCAAGCAGAAGCGGCAAAATCAAGACACCGATTTTTGTCACATTCATTCCATTCGTATTCGTTGTGAGCCATTCCTCATAATGACCATATGAACTGCCTTGAAGCATCACGACAAACACCGAGACAAAACGATCATAAAGAGCGGTTAAGCCTAAGAACACCAGGCATAAGACCAGCATCATCCAAGACCAAGCCTTTGTTCTCACAATAAAATACACAGGAATCATGATGAGAGCGGATGAATGAAACAATGAACATACAAGGACGAGCGGAAAATACAATTTCCACTGGCCATTGATCACCAACCGGATGGCATAAAAAAGAATCGCCGCCACCATGTACTGACGCATGCCATTAAACGACGCATAATAATGAAAGGTCCCAAGAAAAAGCAGCATACTCAGCTCAAATGGACGGCCATATTGTATAAGCGTCTTGATGATAAAAAAATAAGTAATGGCGCCAACTGAGATATACATGATTTGCGGATCATGAGACAGTTGATTAAGCATCCATAAAATAAACGTAAATCCCGGATCCGTAGCGGCCTTCTCCACACCGAATCCGAATATATGCCAAGGCTTTTCGTAGTTGATGGAGAACTCATACATCTGGCCATATGTGACAAAATCGGTTCCTACTTTATACCGAATACCAGCTACGATACAAAGAAATAGAAACGGAAAGAACACCAGAAGCTTATTAGGCCGCCATCCGCTTTGAATGGTATCATCACGCCTGCCGTAAAATGCGGCAAAGCTCGACCATAAATAGACCATGATCATGTTCACCAAATAAACTGCCATCTGCCCTTCCTTCCTTACAGTCCATATAGATTCATCACACGTGTAATATTCTGTTTCACATCAAACCCTCTTTTTTCAAGCTGAGAGATAATGGTCTCTTGAAGAGGAGGTTCTGCATGATATGCTTCAAGCACCGCCTTCATCCATTCATGCGCGGAATCTCGCAGGGACATCCTTTTCACAAGCCCGCAGCCTAAATCTACTTCCTCTGTAATATGATCTGAAATCACACAAGGCAGACCAGACGCCTGTGCTTCCACTAATACAAGCGGAAGACCTTCAAACAAGGAAGGCATCACAAATACATCAAATGCTTTCATATACTGTGGAACGTCTGATACGACGCCTGTAAAGACAATGTCCTCCATCAAGCCTGCCTTCTCTGCATACGATTCGACTACTTGCTTCAGCGGTCCATCTCCTACGAGGACAAGCTGAAATGAAACCCCTTGCTTCTTTAAGGTCTGTGCCAGCTCCATAAAAAAAACATGATTTTTTTGCTCATGGAACCGCCCAATATGACCGATGACCATGTTTTTTTCGTGAAGATGGAGCTGCTTTTTCATCTCTGCCTTTTCGTCTGGATCAGGCTGAAAAAAAAGGGATAAATCTATCCCATTTGGAAGCACCTCAACTTGCCCGTTCTGCATTTTTTTCTGTCCAAATAAAAAGACACCGGCATCCTCGCCGCATGCAACAAGCTGTGTAGAGAATGCAAAGATCAGCTGGCGAAATCCTTTGAGCATCATATGATCCAGCCAGTTTGGCGACTGCTTCCACGCTGTATTATGTGAATGGCAAATGCGCACCTTTACACCCGCTAGTTTGGCAGCAAGTGCGGAAAAACCCGTCTGAAAATCCGTATGTGCATGCACTGCCTGATAGGGCCCTGTTTGCCTAATTGTCTTGGTCAATGTTTTCACAAAAGCAACCGGAGAGGACGCCCCAATACTTGGGACGTAAAAGATGCGTCCCCCAAGCCGGCGAATTTCCTCATCATAATCACAGACGTCCTGCCGGTGAGTAATGAAATCAAATTGAAGGACATTCCTGTCGAGTGCACGATAGATATTCATAATCATCGTTTCAGCTCCGCCGCGGTTCATCCCGCCCACAATATGAAGCACGCGCTTTGGCTCACTCATCTCGAACCGCCCTCCTCTTCAGCATAGAAGACGACAGCTTCCGGCGATGATAAAGCTTCATGACCTTCGGTGACAAGCAGGCACGGACCACCGGCTTTAGAGCAAATAAATAGTCAAGCGGCGACAGCTTTAATAGCCAGCATGCTTTCAAAACGAGCCAGGCATTATCCATCGAATATCGAAACTTCCGCCGCTGAAAGGCCGCTTCATCCTCTCTCACCAGATATAACGGCTCTTGTAAATTAAAGCCTTTCCTCTCAGCAGCAAAAAAGCGGATCCAAAGATCGATATCTTCCATCCGCCTTGTTGTTTTTACAGAACGATATCCATGTAAAGCCTTGTAAGCAGAAGCCCTCATCATAATGGTCCCATGACAAAAAGGAGTCCCTCTTGCCAACACCTTCCGATCAGGCTCTGACACAAGTGCCCGCACACCCTTTGTTCCCGATTCATCAAAAACCGTCATCGCCGTACCGACCACATCATATTCAGGATATGTATCGAGGAAATGAACCTGTTTTTCTAAACGAACAGGCACTGATAGATCGTCGCCATCCTGCCTTGCAATCAACTCTCCCCTCGCTTCAGCCAGGCAGCGATTGAGACTGGCAGCGAGTCTTTGATTTTGTTGATTGCGGATCAGGCGAATTCTTTCAGGATGTCGTTTTGTATAAGACAGCACTTTCTCATAAGTGCCATCTGTTGATGCGTCATCACATATGATGAGCTCCCAGTTTTCATATGTTTGATGAAGAATAGATTCAATGCTTTCTTCTACTGTCTCTTGGCAATTGTAGACGCCCATGATCATAGACACCTTTGGTTTATGCATGCTGTATCACCTTCTCTGCTTGATCCATATAGATTGTATAAATTTCTTCCATTGCACTGACCGTCTGCTCCTGTGCAAATGCATGAGTCATAGAGCGTCCCGCTTTTCCCATGAGGGGCAGCTGATCTTTTTTGTCGTAGAGCTGCTGCAAGTAATCAGCTAAACTATTCACATCTTGCGGTTTAACTAAAAAACCATTGACGCCATGTTTGACAAGCTCACAATGTCCTCTATTCTCCGTTGCAATCACAGGTTTTTCTGCAGACATCGCTTCAAGCAGGTTCATGCCGAGCCCTTCTCTCAAGCTGGTGGAAACACATACATCGCTCATATGCATCCATTCCTCTATTTGTTTGCAAAACCCAGCAAAGTGGACATGTTTTTCAAGATGGAGCTGGCGGGTAAGCTTTTCATAGTTCGGCCTCATGGTCCCTTCCCCCGCAAACACGATCTTTATATTTGGTATTTTCCTAGACAGCTGTGCACATGCTTTGATGAGCATCCCTTGATTTTTATTCGTATTTAATTCACCAGCACACAGCACGATAAAATCTTCCGAGGAAAAGCCATAGGCTGCGCGAAGGCTCTGCTTCTCTTTTTCATCGACAGGTGCGAATCGCTTCATATCCACACCCATACCGGGCACATAATAAACAGATGTCCGCTCTTTTGATAGACGGTCGGCTCTTTTAAAATCTTCTCCATTAATGGTGATCAGAGCGTCTGTATAGCGGGCGAGAAATCTCTCAATTGGATAATAGAGCAGCCAGTTTTGAAGCGGTGCCCCCTGCCAAAAGTGAAAGCCATGTGCCGTGTAAAGAACCTTCGTTCCTTTTTTGCGCGTGCCTTTGGCTGCAAGCCTGCCAATGACACTTCCCATTGGGGTGTGACAATGGATGAAATCATAGTGCTCTTTTGCTAACAGCTTCTTCAGTTCTACATACGCAAGCCGGTTGCGTACATGAAAAGGAGAACGTTGAATCGGAATCGAGTGAGCTTGATTCACATAAGGCAGCTCCAGCTGGCCGTTTGCCGCTGTATGCACTTCCCATCCTTGTTCCTGAAACCACCGGAAATACGGAAGATGAAAGGCCTTAAAGTGATAATCAACCGTTGCGCAAAACAAGACTTTTTTCTTCATTGGCAAGCGCTTCCTCCTCTCGTTTCATTTGATCGGACAACATATCATGCGACTCAATGGCAGCAAATAATGCTTGTCTCATTTGCTCTTCACTCATCATGTCAAATTCATGGATAAAGCGGTTCAGCACATATGGGTCACCATCCAGCGCATGGCCGATATGAATTTTCGGGAAGATTTGTTCCTGTGCTTTTTCATGCTGGTTGAGTAATTCCTCGTACATTTTCTCTCCAGGACGAATGCCTGTGAAAGTGATTGGAATCTGGTCTGTGGTGTAGCCTGAGAGGTGAATGAGGTTTTCTGCGAGGTCCACGATTTTCACTGGCTCCCCCATATCTAAAACAAAAATCTGTCTTCCTTCTGCCAGTGCACCTGCCTGAATGACAAGCCTTGATGCTTCTGGGATGGTCATAAAATATCTTGTCATGGCTGGGTGCGTGACCGTCACCGGCCCGCCTTGCTCGATTTGTTTCTTAAAAATAGGGATGACGCTTCCTCTGCTTCCGAGTACGTTTCCAAATCGAACGGCGACAAATTTTGTTTCGCTGCTTGCCCCCATTTGCATGATCAGCATTTCAGCAAACCGCTTTGTGGCTCCCATCACATTGGCAGGGTTGACCGCTTTGTCAGATGAGATGAGAACGAATGTTTCAATGCCGTGCTCGTGTGCGGCTTCTGCGACATTTTTTGTCCCGATAATATTGTTTTTCACGGCTTCTTTCGGACTGATCTCCATGAGCGGAACATGCTTATGTGCCGCAGCATGATAAATCATATCCGGCTGAAATTGACCAACGATTTCACTCATTTTCTGTTTATCTTGAATATCCGCAATTTGTGGATAGAGTCTGATGCTGCCTCCATATAATTCTTTCAGCTCTAGTAAAATAGAATGAATGCTAAATTCTCCATGTCCCACAAGTACAATCGCTTGAGGAGCAAACACACAAATTTGACGGCAGATTTCTGACCCAATCGATCCGCCTGCCCCTGTGACCATGATTGTTTTTCCCTTTAAATGAGCAGATAGACGGCTCGTATCTAATTGAATCGGTTCTCTCCCTAGTAAATCCTCTGGCTGTACATCCCGTAATTGATTCAGCGCATGGGTTCCTTTTAAAATCTGCTCCATTTCCGGCATGATCTGTGTTTTGACTCCGGTCGCGACACATTCCTTATACAGCCCTTTTAAGGTGTGGCTGCTTTTGGACGGAATGGCGATGATGATCTTCTGAATATCCATCATCACGACAGCTGTTTGAATTTGTTCTTTTCCTCCTATAACAGGCAGACCCATAATTTCAAGCCGATGTTTCGTCTTGTCATCATCGATGAAGGCGACTGGCTCAATATGTACATCACTCGATTGCTGAAGCTGACGAACGAGCATGGTCCCCGCTGATCCGGCGCCAATAATTAATGCCCGCTCTTTTTCTGCCTGAAGCCGTTTTGCCCCGTCATGAAATAACCTAGAAGCCATACGAGATGCACCGATGAATAAGATATGAAAAAGCCACACGATGAATAAAAACCGAAATGGCCATGTCTGCACGAAAAGGTACAGCATCGTCATCGAAAATAAAAAAGAACACACAAAGGTCTTCATTAAAGAAAATAACTCTCTTACTCCTGTATAAGCCCATACTTGCTTGTACACATGAAACATGCAGGCAAATATATGGTGCCCAATGAGCAGACTGAGTGAAGAAATGGCGAGCATTTCAAATGTATAAACGGTTAAAGCCGCCTCTTGGACAAATTGAAAACCAAAAAAGACGGCAACTAAGATGAGATATGAATCTAGTGCTACGATGATTGATAATCTTTGGGCGTAAGTCAACGCTCCTCCCCCTTTTTAAAGCATCACTATTCTTACGTAACATGGGCATCAAACCCGTCCTCACATCCCACTACTGATGACGAGCATCTAAGGCACGGTTATGCCCACAGCAGGATCGAGTGCCTCCATTGTTAAAGATTAGGAGACATCACCTATCAATCTTTTTAATACATATACAGCCTGCCCTTTTTCTCTTTCTTGCCATTTAGCATAGCTCCAAGCAGTTTACTTGTTGTTCCTTCTAATACTTCTTTTGATTTCTTCACAGCAGCAATCTTTGTTTTGCCGCTTAAGACAACGAGAATGCTCCCATCCGTCCGGTTCGCCAAGATCTTTGCATCTGCAACTGGCAGAAGCGGCGTGGAATCAACAATCACCATGTCATATTGCTGTTCAATCTCATAAAATAGCTGCTTCATCACAGAAGAGGAGAGCAGCTCTGCTGGATTCGGCGGAATGGTTCCGCTCGGAAGCAGCTCTAAATGCTCAATCGGTGTCGGTAAAATGGCTTCTTCCAAGCTGCAATTATTTAATAGCACATTCGTCAAACCGGTGTGATGACTCAAGTCAAAATATTCATGGACAGCCGGCTTTCGCAAATCAGCGTCCATGAGCAGCACCCGCTTGTTCTGCTGTGCAAAAACAGCTGCTAAGTTTGCAGCCGTAAATGATTTCCCTTCCTTCGGTAAGGAGGAGGTCACTAATATCGATTTCAGCCTTGTTTGGATCGATGTGAATTCGATGTTTGTTCGGATCGTACGGAATTGTTCCGCAATGACAGAGTGAGGATTTAATACAGAAATACAGGATAAATCTCTCTTTTCTCTTTTCTTCCTCTTAAAGATCAATGTTCTGTCCTCCCGTTATGACGGACTGCTTGTCTTTTTTGGCCCTCCTGTCTGCCTGCATCTGATAGACACTGCCAAGCGACGGCAATCCGATCTCTTCTCTTATTTGATGTGTTCGTTTTACAGTATCATCGAGTAAATTCATTAAGAAAATGAGTGTCATGCCCCCTAATAAGGAGGCGCCTAGTGCCAGAACGATATGAACGAACTTCCTTGAATTCATCAGAATCGTGTTGGACAGCTTGGCTTCAGACAAAACATTAATGCGATCCATATTCATTGTTTTTTTGATTTCTTCTTGTAGCACCTCTGTTGCGGTATTCGCAATGGCGACTGCCTTCGCGCGATCCTCATCTTGTACAGAAATATTGATGACCTCAGACTCATTTTCAGTACTTGTGGCAATTTTGTGTTTTAGTCCTTCTGCTGATTCTGTGAGATGGAGTGTTTCTTTTACTTTTTCAATGACGATTGGGCTTTTTAATAAAACTTGAAAGGTACGTGTATATTGAAGGTTCATCTGAATATCGTTTAAATCTGCTTGTGCGTCATTGCTGCGTTTATGAACAAGAATTTGAGTGGTTGCCTGATATACAGGAGTCGAGACATAGAACTGATAATAGGCTGAAATGCCCGTTACGATCAGGACAATCAGGATCAGAAGGGCCATTTTCTCTTTAATGACAGAAAACAGCTGCTTAAAACCTATATTCTCATTCATAGATACCTCCCGATTTCATCATAAAAAGGTTATATATGGTTTCTTTTTGTTAATGATTGGATTATAAAAGATAATACCCGCAAAGAAAAATGTCATAATAGGTCTTATAGTTCTTTTTAAAGAACGAAATCGTTCGTTTTCTTTTGTTTACTTCCTGATTCTTACGTTTTTGAATTTTATAAAGAACAATTTATTTCTTATAATGAACGAAAAAGGTCGCAGAACTATTCGCCGGTGAGAAGGGAGATCATTGATCGAATGATAGGCAAGGTGATACGCATTTACCGAAAGAGAAAAGGATACTCGATTCAGCAGCTGGCTGAGGATGCTCATGTCTCTAAGTCATATTTGAGCAAAATTGAGCGTGGTGTCCACAGAAATCCATCTGTCCAGTTCTTAAAAAAGGTATCCTCTTCACTAGAGATTGATTTACAAGAGCTGTTTGATGCAGAGACGATGATGTTTCATTACGCTGAGGGTGGTGAACACGAATGGCGGGAGCATATTGTGAGTGCCGTCCAATCAGGCATGCCTAAAGAAGAGCTCTATCAGCTGCTCCAAACGTACCGAAAGGAGCAGGAAGAAAAGTCGTTACATGTCACCCATAGAAAGCTGACTGATTCAAATATCGCAGAGTGGAAGCGTCTAATGAGTGAAGCAAAGGCAATTGGCTTAAGCATTGAGGAAGTAAAAGCTTTCCTCAACAACAAGGGAGAACGCCGGGCGTAAGCCTTTCAGGAAGAATGATTGCGGGGAGAGGCGTTTGACGCTTCGATGAAAAAGAGCCTTTGATTCATGAAAGGCTCTTTTTTGTGTTATTCTTCTTTTTTTGTTCGTGCTTTTTTCGTTATATCATTATTTTTCCAATAGGCCCATAGTGATGTAATTCCCAGAAAGGCCAGCGTGATGAATTGCTGAACGCCTTCTTCATCAATAGGAATTGGGCTTTTTCCCGCAGCAGTTAGCGCACTGTTAACAAGCGCCAGTAAAAGCAGCACAAGCCTTGCAATTGTACCTGCACTAATTTTTTGAATCTCCAACTGTAACCCCTCCCTTTCCTCTTCTCACGGGCGGTATTGCTCGTTCTCTCTCATATGTATGCATCAGCCGAATGAATAGAAGAACGAATCAAAAAAAAGAGACATCATTCCTATATGCGGAATGATGCCTGATTTCATTTGCTATTTATTTAGAAAACATCTCTTTTGCTTCATCCAATGCCATTTTATTGCCTAGAGCTGAGTAATCGAGCCAAGGCTGATCGGCAATCGGATAGACTTGGTTTTTCTTCACTGCTTTTAGCCCCTTCCAAATCGGAGTCTTTTCTAATTGCTTGAATGCCTGCTGCGCTTTATCATCACGGTTGACAACGACAAAGATCGCATCAGCATCATAATCAGGAAGAACCTC
Organism: Bacillus sp. Je.9.29.b; assembly: GCF_051129925.1. Taxonomy (NCBI): domain Bacteria; kingdom Bacillati; phylum Bacillota; class Bacilli; order Caryophanales; family Bacillaceae; genus Bacillus; species Bacillus sp. Je.9.29.b. Next base: position 80,527 of record NZ_JBCPSO010000009.1, on the reverse strand, counting down.
TTGAGAAATCACTTCAAATGGGCGCTTGCTGTCCAGCTTTTTCACACCATCGACAGGTGTCAGGCCTAAATCCTCGTATAAAATAGGACCCATTGGGCGCTTCATGCTAAATACGCGAAGCTCCTTTGCTGTGACACGGATCGCCATGACTTTTCCGTTTCCAATCTTTTTCTTGATGAGCGATTTGACCTCTTTTGCTTCTTGATTGTAATTCTTAATATATTGATCCGCTTCTTTTTCTTTATTGACGTGTTTGGCGATTTTTTTCAAATGATCCCGCCATGTGCCATCATTTAAATTAAACACTTCTGTTTTGGCGATCTTCTTATATTTCGATAAGTCTTGTCCGGCTAATTCTTCATCAACATAAATGACATCTGGTTGTAACGCAAGCAGTGATTCCATATCTGGATCAGCTGCAATGCCAAGCTTCTTCGTCTGACTCAGCTGCTTTTTCGCATGTGGAAGGAAATCTTTTAAGTCTCCTCCTACAACAGAGCCCGCCGGCTTGATACCGAGTGCTAACAAGTCATTTGTTAAATGAATAGACAAGGAAGCAATCTTTGGTGTGCCATTGTTCTTTTCATTTGTTGTATTCTTTGTTTCCTGTTGTCCGCAAGCGGCAAGCAGCAAGAAACAGAGCGTTAATCCAAATACTAGTAGTTTTTTCATGATGAGTTCCTCTTTCATATTTATTTCGTTTTAGTTAATAAATAGAGAAAATACGGGGCACCGATAAAGGCCACGACCACACCCGCCGGTATGGCATTTGGAGCAAAGATGGAACGTCCAATTGTATCGGCACTGACCAAAATCAACAAGCCAAGCAGCGCACTAACTGGTAAAAAATACTGATGCAGTGAACCGACAAGCCTCCTAGCCAAATGCGGGGCGACGAGGCCAATAAAGCCAATACCACCTGTCATTGAAACACTTGCACTCGCGAGGCCTACCGCTAAGGTCAAGAGGAGAAGACGTTTACGCTGGACACGTACACCTACACTTGAGGCGACAGCATCTCCTAATGTCAATGCATTGAGCGTGTTTGTCTGCATCAGCGTAAGCGGCACAAGGCATACAATCCAAGGCAGAAGCGCCAGCACATGAATCCAGTCTCTCCCCCATACATTGCCCACAAGCCACCTTGAAGCAAACGTATATGTATCTTCATCCAGCTTCAATGACAAATATAAGGTGAGTGCACTAAATCCCGCAGCAACCGCAATGCCAACTAAGATCAGACGGATAGGAACAAGCCCTTCATGCCGGTCATATGCAAGAAGCACGATGACCGCTGCCGCAAGCAGTCCGCCGCCAAACGTAAAGAGCGGAATAAGAAGAGACGGATTGCCTTCAAGTGCGTGAAAATATGTCACAAACACAATTAAGCCAAAGGCTGCCCCTGCATTCAATCCAATAATCCCAGGGTCGGCCAGCGGGTTACGGGATAAGCTCTGCAAAATGCCGCCAGCAATGCCAAGACCAATACCAGCTAACATCGTCACCACAATTCGAGGCAGACGATAGTCAAACAGCACCGTTTCACTTTGGAAATCTCCAAAGCCAAATAACGTCTTGACGACCATGACAGGGCTAAGTTTCAGCGTACCGGTATTTAAACTATACAGCACAACAGCCGCACTCAAGCAAAGCAAAACGACTGTCACGACAAGAGCACGCTGTTTCTCTCTCATGACAGGTTCCTCCCTTCTTTTCTGGCAATGTATAAGAAGAAAGGAACTCCAACAAGTGCCACCATCACGCCAATGGCAAGCTCTCTTGGCGGATTGACTGTACGGCTGGCAAGGTCTGCAAAGACAAGCAGCATTGCGCCTAATATCGCTGACATCGGAATGACGAAACGATAGTCTACACCAACAAGCTTTCGTGCGATATGCGGGATGACGAGACCGACAAACCCAATCGATCCGACTGCTGATACAGAAACCCCTGCTAATAACACAGCAGCAGTCATTCCTAGTATTCGCACTTGCCGTGTTTTCACCCCTAAATTTGCCGCTGTATCTTCACCGAGCGATAGTAAGGAAAGTGACCGGCCTAATAGCATGGCCCATACGATCACAATCAGAATAACCGGGGCGAGAATCGTCAGCTGCGGCCATTTCACACCAGCTACCCCGCCTGCATACCAAAAAGCCAGATCCTGACTCAGGTCAAAATAAATCGCGATCCCAGAGCTGAGCGCATGAATCAATGCGGCTACAACCGCTCCTGCCACAGTGAGGCGCAGCGGTGTCAATACGCCGCCAGCCGCTCCAATCGCAAAGATCAGCAGCGTACTGAGCACAGCACCAATAAAGGAAAAAAACATCAGTGCTGAATAAGGTATTCCCGGGAAAAAAGCAAAACAGAGAGCGACCACAAACATCGCACCGCCATTAATGCCCAAAATCCCCGCATCTGCCAGTGGATTTCTTGTGATGCCCTGCATAAGAGCACCCGCTACGGCAAACGCCGCTCCCACTAGAGCTGCCCCTAAAACACGTGGAAGTCTTAATTCATGGATGATCTGCTGCTCTGTGACATTTGACTGGTAGTCAAATACAGCTGTCCAAACCGTTTGCAGAGACAATGTTTTTGCACCGTATGACACAGCAAAAAACATGGCAGCCGCTAAACCAATGACGGCGAGAAAAAATATCAAAAAGAACAGAATATGTGATGATCGTTTTTGTTGCGGTTTTCGCTTATCCTGCAAAATCGGTGTCATCCTTTTCTTCATTAAAAGTCAGTTTGAAAATGAGAATCATAATCAACAAAATTATAGCCGTCAGCCTCTAAAAAATCAATGTACACCCTTTTTTTTAATTAATGAAGGTATATGCGGAGCATCGGGGTGGGAGGTTCTTTTTGCCGCTCAGTACGGCCTATCATTTTTTCTCCTAGTTTAATAGGAAAATAGTTGACAGTTCACATGAATATCCCCTAAAATTACAAAAGTAAGTCAAATGTTATAAAAATATTACAAACAGATGTCAAACTAATAAAGAATGACCCGTCATGAGAGGAGATTTGAAAGTTGTGTCAGTAAAGGGAAAATGGAGTATCGTCCTATTTGCGCTTGCAGTCGTCATTGGAGCAGTTGCTTTCTTTCAAAATCAACAAGCAAGCGGTACAGAGAAGAAAAATGTAAAGCAGGATACGAACTATAAAAACGTGGAAATTGTCACTCTCGTAAATGACGGGAAATTTATGAGATATGCAGTCAACTATCCTCTTTTTCATCAAAAAGAGCTAGATGACAAGATTCAAAGCTATGCCAATTCAGCATTAGAGCATTTCAAAAAAACATTCAGTGAAGCAAAGGATATTGATGAAAATAAACGCTATGAACTGAATATTGATTATGAAATGGTGCATTATGCGAAGCAGTCTGCTGCCATCCGCTTTACGACCTATACGTATACTGGCCAGCAAAGTGGAACCACCAATCATCTCACGATTAACTTTGATTTTCAGAAAAAAACCTTTCTTGACACCAAAGATTTATTTCTGCCTAAAACCAATTATTTAAAGAAATTATCCTATATTACATATACAGAGCTTCGAAAGGATAAAACCTTATCTAAGGATCAGCCTCTCCTTCAGAAGGGAACAGCCCCTGATGCTCAAAACTTCAGTCAATTTGCCTTGAAAGACAAATATGTAGAATTTTATTTCCCTGCATCTCAAGTAGCAGCAGAGGATCTTGGGCCGCAAACACTCGCAATCAAAAAGACATTGCTGAAGGACATATTAAAGCCAGATTATATGGATAAACTCAAAAATAAAAATGAAATGAAAGAACCGAATCCAAAAAGAAAAGCCGTCAAGCTGCCGCAAAAATCAAAGCTTGACCCGAATAAAAAAGCCATCGCACTCACATTTGACGATGGTCCGAATCCAGCGACAACCTCAAAAATTTTAGATGCGCTGAAGGCAAATAAAGGACATGCCACCTTTTTCGTATTAGGCAGCAGGGTGCAATATTACCCTGGAATGCTTGCCGATATTTTAAAAGGCGGGAATGAGATCGGAAACCATTCCTACAATCACCCTTTATTAACAAGACTGCCTTTAGAAGAAGCGGTGAAACAAGTGAAGGACACCCAGCAGCTGATTGAGAAAGCAAGCGGATATACACCTACGCACTTTAGACCACCATATGGCGGTACAAATCAAGATATCAATCATGCAATTGGGATGAAGGTCACTTTGTGGGATGTTGATCCTGAAGATTGGAAAATCCGCAACAGCCAGCAGATCACAAACCGCGTTCTCTCACGTGCAGCAGATGGCAGAACAGTGTTAATGCACGATATTTATGAAAGCTCAGCCCAAGCAGCAGTAAAGATCATCCATGAACTCACCAAACAAGGCTACCAGCTCGTCACAGTGAGTGAACTTGAACAATTAAAAAAAGAACGACATGAACAAACCCCTGTAGAGTAAACAGGGGTCTCAGATTGTTGACAAAGGGCTAAAATGATCTTTATTTTAGCCCTTTGTCTTCTTTTCAGCGTGATGGAAAACCTTTGAAGTCTAGGAAGGACGAGTACTGGAGCGGAGCGAATTGTACATTCGTGAGCACCGGCACGCAGGACTGACAAAGAATGCGAGGGTTTGTCCGCGCGCTGAAACCCCTGTAGAGTAAACAGGGGTTTTCTTTTATGCCTCCAAAGACTTTTTTTGTTTCAATAATGCTTGAAATGTCTCTTCAAGCTCTTGCGACGGCTCAATACTTAAACGGCTGAGCACTTCAGACAGCTGCATATCAATTAACAGAAGCTCCTCTTCTCTATTTGTCACAACTGGTTTTTCTTCCTTTTGTTTATAGGCTTCATATGTGCCGTCAAATGCTTCAATACGTTCCTCATGAATATGGAAAATATGAGTGGCAACCTCCTCAATCAGCCTGCGATCGTGGGAAACAAACACAACGGTACCTGGGTAATCCTTCAATAGACCTTCAAGTGCTTCAACTGCCGCCAGATCTAAAAAGTTCGTCGGTTCATCCAGCATGAGAACATTGGCATCACTGACGAGTAAGGAAGCAAGCATCGTCTTCACCCGTTCTCCCCCGCTTAATACATCAACAGGCTTGTGCACATCATCCCCTCTAAATCCTAGTCTCGCCAAAACCGTTCGAACCACTGTTTCATCTTGAACCGCCTCTTTCAGCGCATTTTGTAAAATCGATTCATCTACCTTCAATCCTGACAGATCCTGACGAAAATAGGCTAGCTTGACAGCCTCTGAACGAGTAACTCCAGGATGTCCATTCACTAACATACGGAGAAATGTTGTTTTTCCGCTCCCGTTCTTTCCGATAATGGCAACTTTGTCTCCGCCCCTCACTTCCACATTCGCCTGCCTCCAAAGCACTTTATCTCCCGCCTTGCCATCTACATTTTCCACTCTCAAAATGGTACGGCTTGCTGTTTCCTTCATCGTATGCTGAGTCATTTGAATGGGCTGAATGTCCTTTACCTTCTCCACCTTTTCTAATTTCTCCATCCTTGTTTCAATGGATTTGGCTGTTTTTTGCAGTTTTTTTTGCTTATTTGCATAGTAGGGCTTTGCAATTTTAGGTCCTGAGGATTTCACCTTTTGGGAGGGCTTTGTCGCTTTGTCCGCCTTTTTCTTTTTCTTTTCCAGTGCATGCTCTAACTGTTTTTTCTTTTGTGTATAGGCTTCATACGCTTCCACCTGCTGACGATGTGCCAGCTCTTTTTGCTGTGCAAAATGCGTGTAGTTGCCTTTGTAATGATGTAGCTTCCCATGATCCAGCTCCCAAATCTCCGTACATATTGCATCTAAAAAAGCACGATCATGTGAAACAACAATGAGAGCTCCTTGATAATGACGCAGCTTTTCTTCCAGCCACTCAATGTGCTCCGTATCCAAATGAGTGGTCGGTTCATCTGCTAATAAAAGGGCAGACGGCCGGCTTAATGCTCTTTCAATATAAGTCTGGGTCATTTCACCGCCACTCTGTCTGCCGTCTCCTTGTTTCAATTGAGGAAGCAGCGTACAGACCGCTGTGGCGGCAACCGTGCCGCTGTCTGGTGTTTCCTGTCCTGCCAGCACATGCAATAAAGTCGTTTTTCCGCTGCCATTTATCCCTACAAGACCAATGCGGTCACCTTGATGGATGGCGAGCTCCTCAATATTAAATAACAAGCGATCTTTTCGAAATACCTTTAACTGATTGGCTTTTAATAACATCCAATCCTCTCCTTTCATATCAGGAGACATGAAAAAGCCTCCCATTCTCAGAATAGGAGGCAAAATGGTGTACAAAAATAAGCGGATTGATCCAGTATGGTGTGCCGTTCATATTTGAACACACACATCCCACGTATCAATCACTTCATTTTTTGATTCCCAAGCTGTACCATCCTATTCCGAAGCTAAAAAATGAAAACGCAGCAAACATGGCAAACTGATCGTTTGCTCACTGCTTTCGTTCGTTCATTTTGCTTACAGGTCATAGGATTAGTACTTCATTGCATTGGGTCACCCTTCCGTTGTTTGTTACGTATACGATAAAAGATTGGTTATTTTTTGTCAAGCTGAAATGGCATAAGTGAGTCGATTAACTGGAGTGTAAATGGATGGGACACTTCAAACAGTTCGTCCTTTTTGCATTCTTCCACTAGGCTTCCTTCATGTAAAAATAGAAGGTGGTCACATAGATACACTGCTGCTTCTACATCATGAGTAATGAGAAGCATGGTCATGTCTAGCTCTTGTTTTAATGTCTCAAGCAGCTCCAATATTTGTACTTGAACAGAGACATCCAGTGAACTCAAGACTTCATCTAGTATAAGAATGGCTGGGTGCGTTGATATAGCTCGTGCGATGCACACTCGCTGGAGCTGACCACCGCTTAGCTGATGAGCATATTGATTCAGCACAGACGAGGGCAGCCTGACTTGCTCAAGTAATGACAAAACCTTCTGATCCAGATTCTGATTCTGCTTTAACAAACGCATCGGTTCTGCTATGATCTCTTTCACCGTAAAGGAGGGATGAACAGAAGATAGATAATCTTGAAAGACAACACTCATTTTCCCCCGATTCACCCTCCGCCATTTGTCAGCTGTCATACCATCAATCTGTACCTCGCCTCCATCTATTTTTTCTAAACCGAGCAGGATACGTGCCAATGTACTTTTGCCACTGCCGCTCTCACCGACTAATCCGGCACATTGTCCTTTTTCGATTTGAAACGAAACATTTGATATGCGGTCTTTTGGTTTCTTTTGTTTTGAAAAAAGACCTTTCTTCTCACCGTGTTTGACTAGATCGAAAGCTGTGATCAACATGGAAACGCCTCCACTCTCTTCTGCTGCCGCAGTGCTTCAGTAGGGGCAGATAATCGAAGCCTCGTCTCAAGTAAATGCTTTGTTTGGGGATGCTCGGGTGATGTGAACACTTCCTTGGCTGACCCATGCTCAAGCATTACTCCTTGGTGCATAACCATCAATTCATCAGCAATTTCCTGAACGACGCCTAGATCATGCGTTATGACGATTAAGGTAACACCCGTTTCTTCCTTTAGGCTGTGTAATTGTCTGATGACTTCACGCCCATTAAAGGCATCAAGTGATGCAGTTGGCTCGTCTGCAATGATCATGTCTGGAGAAAGCATCATCGTGATGCCAATCATCACACGCTGAAGCATTCCTCCAGACAGTTCATACGGATATTTTTTCATCAAATCATATGGATTTTTTAAATGGACACGTGTAAGCCCAGCCATAGCATGTGCTTTTGCTTCTTTCCCGCGTAAGCCCAAATGCTGCTGAAATGTTTCCACCATTTGATGACCTATCGTTTCGATAGGGTTGAATGCATTCATGACATCCTGTGAGATGAAACCTATTCGTTTACCCCGCCATTGATGCGCTTCTTGATTTGTTAATGTTTTGCCGTCAAAAATAATCGTTCCTTCTACTTCTAGCAAAGGGGCGCCAAGATCAATTAACGCTTTGGCGACAGTTGATTTTCCACTGCCACTTTCTCCAATGACGGCTAAACAGCGTTGTTGATGTAAAGAAAATGTGATATTCGTCACTATATTCTTTTGCTGCTGTGGATCATGTACGGACAGATTTTTTACGTCGATTAAAGGCAAATGTCCTCACCCCTTTCTTTCTGGTATGATGCATGGCAGGATTCGCGGCATGCTGAAGGCTGTCTCCTAAAAAGCTCAACGCCATGACCACAAACAAGATGGCAAGTCCAGGCGCAAGCATATGGGCTGGATGTGTTACCATGACATTCTTCGCCTCGTTGAGCATCATGCCCCATTCTGGTGTAGGTGCACTCACACCTAATCCAAGAAAAGACAGTGCTGATATATTTAAGATCACCCAGCCCGCATCAAGTGTCGCAAAAACAGCAATTTCTCCTGAGATGCGAGGAAATAGATGTCTCCTCAATATGTAAAAGGGTTTGCCGCCAGTCACCTTTGCAAATTGAACAGAAGGTTCATTCGCATATTGAAGGACAGACGAACGAATCATTCTTGTATACCAGGCCCATTTCGCTAGGACATTGGCCAAAATAATATTGAATAGTCCAGGTCCGAGTATTCCCACAACCGCAAGAATCATCACCTCTGCTGGAAAGGACAGCATGACATCACACAGCCTCATCAAAACCCCATCCGCCTTTCCTCGAAAGAAGCCTGCCATGAGTCCAAGTGCGCTGCCAATGAGCATCGTGATACACATCGTCAGCATAGCTGCAAGCATTGTTGTCCGAATGCCATATAAAAGCCTCGATAATACACATCTCCCTAGATGATCCGTTCCGAGTGGGTAAGTAAGACTGGTACCGGCATATTTTTGAAGAATGTTCGTATTTGTTGGGTCATGTGGTGCTAACACTGGTGCAAACAGTCCAGCTAATGCGACAAGCACTAACAGCCAGATTGAAAGACTCGCCATACGGTCTTTTCTTAATTGATGCCACCCTATCATTGTTGTCATACCTCCTTTCGCAATTGCGGATTCATGGTCATTTGCATCATATCAGCGATGAGATTGCACATAACAAACAGGAACCCCATCACAAACAAATAGGCTTGAATAATAGGGAAGTCAGCATGGAAAATAGCAGTTACACACAACCGGCCAACCCCTGGCCAAGCAAAAAGGTTCTCAATAATAACAGTTCCCGCAATGAGCTTTGGAATAGACATGCCAAGTGCTGTCACCGCTAATTGCAGGGCATGCCTCATGACCTTCAGTTGAACGGTTCGTTCCTTTAAACCACGTGCTCTTGCGTAAAAAACAAAGGGCTCATGCTGAAATTTTAGAATTTGATTGCGTATCAGTCTCACATAGGTCGATAAGTAGCCAAATGATAATGTGACAGCTGGAAGAAGAATCGATTTGAATCCTTCCATTCCACTCGTATTAACCCAATTGAATTTGACAGAAAAAAGCCAAATCAACAAAATCCCCAGCCAAAAACTAGGCATTGAAGCGGCGATAAACACAAAGGCTCTCAATAAACGGTCCACCCAAGTGTGAGCAGCATATGCACAGATCACCCCGAACAATAAACTGAGCACTATGATAAAAAAGAGCGCTGCTCCTGCAAGCTGCAATGTCGCAGGCAGCGCCTCCATGATAAGATCAAAAACGGGCTCCTGAGTGACATAGCTCCTGCCAAAATCACCTGTTAATCCATTTTTAAGCCATGTGGCATAGCGGATGAAAAATGGCTGGTCTAAGCCTAACTCCTGCCGCATCGATTCAATCATTTCTTCTGTTGGAGTGACTTGATTCACCCGCAAAGCGACCTCTGCTGGATCACTTGCCCGCATCGTCAGCAGTACAAAAGCAAAGAAGGTGATGAAGATCATAAGCGGAAAAAGCATCAGTATTCGTTTTAAGAGATAGCGAGTCATGTCTCTACCTCCGTTTTATGACGCAAAATACATACGGTCAAATGGGATTTCATACTGAGACACATGAAAACCTACGCCTTTCAGGCGCTTATTATAAACAGCCTTTGTCACAGAATAAGAGATTGGGAGGTAGACATTTTCATCATGGATATACGTCAATATTTCTTGATACATTTGTTTCCTCTTTTGCTCATCTGGTTCTACTAATACTTCCGTAATCGTCTCGTCCAGCCACTTTTTCTTTTTCAGTCCTAATTGAGCTTGATAATCAGCATGGGATGCTACACGGAATGAAGAGACATAAGTTTGTGGATCATAAGGAAGCCCCCAAGACAGCGAGTACATCAGATCGAACTTTCCTGTTTTTTGGCGATCTAAGAATGCCTGTTTTTCTTCTCCTCTAATATCCAGCTTGATCCCCACCTGCTTGAAATCTTGTTGAATCGATTCACTAATCGTTCTTTCCCCTGCATTATCGGAATTATAGTAAATAGCCACACTCAGCAGTTTGCCATTTTGATAGCGATACCCGTCTTCTTTCATCCTCCAGCCTGCCTCATCCAATATTTCCTCTGCTTTCTTCTTTTGATAAGTTTTCTTTTTCAGTGGAATATCTGCGTAAGGGACAGAAGGAGCAAGCAATGTGTGTGCCACCTTTTCCGTTCCATTTAAAATGCCTTCAGTGATCATGTCCTTTTGAATGGCGTATTGAAAAGCTTCTCTTATTTTCGGATCTTTTGTGATTGGCTGGTTTGAATTAATCACAATCGATCTTGAACCAACAGGAGGGCTAACGGTGACACCATATTGCCCTGCTTCTTTTAAAGCCTGGAATGAGTCTCCATCAATCATGTCACCATCTGCTCCAAATAAAAGATCAATCTCTCCTTTTTGAAGCGCAAGTAAGATGGTTTGGTGATCTGGCATGACTTTCCATTTCACAGTTGAAATTTTCGGCTTTTGCCCCCAATAGTGGTCATTCATTTCAAAAACGGCATATTGATTTTTCTTATGTTCCTTTAGCACATAAGGACCTGTACCTGCATAGCTTTTAACTCCTTTTGCAGTCGTTCCATCAATGAAGCTTTTCGGAGAAATAAAACGGAAGGGGCGTGTTAAGCCCAGCTCTTCTAACGTAGGATAATAAGGCTCTTTCAACGTGAGAACAAATGTATCGTCATCTACCGCCTTTGTGGATTTGATTTCAGATACGAGATTAGGCCAAGCGTTCTTTTCAATATTTTTGACAACAGCATCAATATTCAATTTCACTGCCTTTGCATTAAAAGGCTCACCATCTGAAAAAGTCACACCTTTTCGAAGATGAAAGGTATAGGTCCTTCCATCATTTGATATGTCCCAGCTTTTCGCTAAGGCAGGCTGAACGCCCTTCTCTGTATTGACGACAAGCGATTCAAACACCATATTTTGAGCAGCCATCTCTCCACCGTATAGATGAGGATTGATGTCCCTGATATCTTTTGTACTTGCATACACGAGCTCATCTTCTTCTCTATCATTGCTGGAGGATGCTTTGTTTTCAGAGCATGAGGCCAATAAAAAACAAGCCATCACTGAAAACAGCATCAAGGTGTATGACACGTAGGGATGCCTTTTCTCATATTTCTTCTTTATGTAAACAGGTAGATCACTCATATGTACTTCCCCCAATTCAACATTATCGTAATCATTACGATTATTAATCGAAATGATTACGAATTGAATATTAGCATACAGAAATGGGAAATACAACGTCTTTTCATAAAAAAAACAGACTCATGATTGAGTCTGTTTCGCTTGTATAAATTGATCAATCACCTTTAATGCTTTTTCTGTTCCACCTGCTGCTTGGAAGCTTTCTTCAATTTTCTCAATCCCCGCACGGTACGTGTCACTGCCTAAAACCTTCTCAACAGTTTCTCTTAGCTGATTTGGTGTCAGCTGATCTTTATCAAGTGTACAGGCAGCAGATAATTCGGTCAGTCTTTGTGCCACCATCGGCTGATCTTTATCGACTGGAATGACGACCATCGGAACGTGGTAATGAATCCCTTCATTGACACTATTCATCCCGCCGTGCGTTATAAACACATCTGTCAGTTCGAGCACTTCAAGCTGCGGCACATAAGGCTCGATCAGAAAATGAGCAGGCGCCTCTTTTAAGAGAGAACGATCTACTTTTTCACCTGTTGCGATAATCACTTTTCCGTCAAAGTTTTCGAAAGCATCTATACACATATTAAAAAATGCTTCTGTATCCCCAAGAACGGTGCCCATGGAAATAAAAACGACTTTTTCTTGCTCAAGTGCTTCCAGCGGGAAATCATACTGGTCGGCTCTTTTTAGAAAGCTCGGTCCAATGAAAATAAACGAATCGTTTAATGAATCAACAGAAGGCTGGAAATATTCACTTGTATAGACGATATTCAGTTCTCCACGGTTTTTCATAAATTGCATCAAACGAGTTGGCTGAACGCCAAAACGCTCTTGTATTTTTTCTAATAGATGATCGGCTTTCTCATCCTTTCTGTATAGCGGTGTATCAAAATGCGCCTCTTGCAGCACAAAAGATGGGTTGGACCCAATGCTCGGAATGTGCAAATAATCTCGAACAAGCTCCCCTGCCCCAAACATATCAAAGTAGACCAAATCAAATGAATGCTTCTCGGAAAGTGTTTCCACCACCTCTAAAATATCATATGACGTTTGCAGCATGGCATGAAAGAACGGCTGCATAGAATCTAAATCTCCTTCTTCCACATGTAATGTCCGAATATAGTCTGGATGTATATGTACGTGAGCGCCTAAGCGTTTGATTCGTTCCTCATAATGTACAGTTGTGACCGCATGCACTTCATCGCCTCGATCCGCCCATGATTTAATCATTCCTAACATAGGATTCACATGTCCTTCAGCTGGAAACGTAATCAATAAAATCTTCGCCACAAGAAATTCCTCCTCATTGTCAATTCCCTTCCATGTTAATCATATACAGCAAGCCGGCTCAACAAATACGCCTGAAAAGGGAAGAAATGAGTCTTACGTCCAGTATTTCATGAAGGGACATGAACATAACGCCTTCTCACGAGCAAACATCCAATATAACCCTTTATTATTTATTTTTGTATAATTAGTCATAATATTATTTTCAGCTTCATATTGGAGGGATATTTTGTGAAAGTCTTGGAGAAATACAGTTATTTAATTATCATTCTTTGTCTAGCGGCAATGATCGTGACAAACTTCACTGTGAATGACAATACAATAAAAAATACTGTATCCGTGATTGGATTTATCATTGTTCTTCTTACAATTATACCTGCGGCTATTTACAGGAAAGGCCAGAAAGGCAGGTAACCCTTTTTTCTAAAGCAGTAACCCCCACTCTTAACATAAGAATGGGGGTTACTTTATTATACTGGATAAATGTTGCTGGCTTGCAACCAGATCATTTTTTCACTTCCCTCTCCCTAGTGAACGATAAACCCGAATGAACACAAAAAACCCCTCTCCATATGAAGAAGGGTTCATGACAGACCTTTATCTTATCTACCTAGCAAGGTCAAGTACGCGCTCGGAGGGATTCGAACCCCCGGCAGACGTGGTACCGGAAACCACCGCTCTATCCAACTGAGCTACGAGCGCACGATATGTTTTTTGAACGTCAGCATATCAAATTATAAGGGAAATGCTGCAAGAAAGCAATGATTAATCATTCGTCATGATGATGTATTTTCTTACTTTGTATTCATACACTAATATGATGGTTTGAAGTGGAATGATTTTGGGGAAAATGGATAGGGGTATTTGAATTTAGGTCAGCGTTTTGTTTGACCTTTATTGACCAAAAATGTATCATTGAATTACATACTTACCTAAAAGGTGAAGGAGGAACATTATGAATTTAATACCTACAGTCATTGAGCAAACAAATCGTGGGGAAAGAGCTTACGACATTTATTCTCGTCTTTTAAAAGACCGTATTATCATGCTTGGTTCTGCGATCGATGACAATGTTGCCAACTCCATCGTGTCACAGCTGCTTTTCTTAGAAGCTGAAGATCCAGAAAAAGATATTTCTATCTACATTAACAGCCCTGGCGGTTCAATCACAGCTGGTATGGCCATTTACGATACGATGCAATTTATTAAACCAAAGGTATCAACTATTTGTATTGGTATGGCTGCATCTATGGGTGCGTTCCTGCTTGCTGCTGGTGAAAAAGGTAAGCGTTATGCTCTTCCAAACAGTGAAGTCATGATTCACCAACCACTAGGCGGTGCTCAAGGTCAAGCAACTGAAATTGAAATTGCGGCAAAACGAATCCTTTCTTTACGGGATAAACTGAACCAAGTACTTGCTGAACGTACTGGTCAGCCAATTGAAGTCATTGAGCGCGATACAGATCGTGACAACTTCAAAACAGCGGAAGAAGCACTTCAATACGGACTCATTGACAAAGTCTTGACCCGTAATACAGAAGACCAAAAATAATGATCACAACACAAACCGTCTGTTCCTTGAACAGACGGTTTTTTGTGATTGACATATACTTTAAGACAGCTCCGTCCATTTCTGCTGAAGAGACGGTGTTTGGTAAGAAGCCATCTGCGTGATTAATTCCTCCGGTTCACTCGAAGCATGTAACAATTGAAGGTGTGATTCATTCGAAAAACCTTCCTGTACACTGAATTTCACCATGTCTATGAGCGGATTAAAGTAGTCATTCACTTGATACAATCCAATCGGCTTTTGATGGATGCCGATTTGTGCCCAGCACAGCACCTCAAATAATTCTTCATATGTACCAAAGCCGCCTGGCATCGCAATAAACCCATCGGCCAGCTCGCTCATTTTCGCTTTTCGTTCATGCATGCCTGTTACCTCAATTAGCTCTGTCAGCTCTTGATGCACGACTTCTCCTCTAAAAAGCCCCTTAGGCATGACTCCGATCACTTGTCCGCCATGTCTCATGACCTCATCGGCAATCGCGCCCATTAACCCAATACGCGATCCGCCGTAAACAAGACGAATGCCCTGCTTCGCCATATAAGCACCCAGCTCTACAGCCTTTTGTTTGTAGACATCATTTACACCTGGATTCGAACCAGCAAACACACAAATCGTTTTCATCAAAACAGCCCCATCTCTCTCTATGATTTCTTCACCCACTCATTCTACTATAATGATTTGTAAAGAAACAGCCGTTTCTTCTATATATAGTGTAAAATCAAAAGAGTGAACACCATATAAGGAGCTGTATAAAGAGAATGCAAACAACTGAGATGGAGAAGTGGATCAAGGATTTTTATCAAACGAGAAATTGGACAGAATACGGACCGTTTATCCGGTTAGGCTTCTTAATGGAAGAAACGGGAGAACTCGCTCGCGCTGTTAGAGCAATAGAAATCGGACGAGACCGGCCTGATGAGCAGAGACAGGAATCATCTGAGCTGAAGAAAGAACTCATTGAAGAAATGGGAGATGTTTTAGCAAATCTCCTCATTTTAGCAGATCAATATGATGTCACAGTAGAAGAGGTCTTCAGCGCTCATCAACAAAAACTCACAAAGCGTTTTTCTGGAGAAAAAGAGCCAGTAAAAAACACGTGACCAAGCTGTCACGTGTTTTTTTACGCCTTAAAGATGCTGTGGTGAGATGTCATCCGTTCGTTCAAAGAAATGCTGCTTTCCGATATGATGGAATAGACCTGTTCGATGCAAAAGCTCCTTAGGCTGTGATTGAAGTCCAACGATCATCAGCTTTCCATTATGATGCTTTAACCGATTGGAGATATTCATTAGAACCGCTTCTGCCGATGTGTCCATATAATTGACTTTATTCATAAGCAGAATGAGCGTTTTCGGTTTTGTTTGAACATGGTCCAATATCGAATTTTCCAATGAATCTGTTGTTCCGAAAAAGAGCGGCCCTTCAATGGAATACATACTGATCCCTTTCTCCTCTGTCTGTTTTTCTAAAGCAGCTGCTGTTTCCATTTGAGGAACGGCGACATTTGTATGGATATTGGTCGTCTGGCTCATTTTTTTGATAAAAGCGATAAACGCTAAAATGAGACCAGCAGTGACGCCAATAATCAAATCACCAATCACTGTGAGCAGGAAGGTTACGACAAGTACAAGCGAATCAGCATTTTTCACTTTCAAAATATTGATAAACTCTTTTCTCTCACTCATATTCCAAGCAACAAACATTAAAATCGGTGCCATTGCAGCAAGTGGAATCATCGACGCATACGGCGCAAATACCATTAAGATCAGTAAGACGACAACGCCATGCACCACACCAGAAATCGGACTTGCCCCGCCATTTTTTATGTTCGTTGCCGTTCGGGCAATAGCTCCCGTCGCTGGAATTCCTCCGAAAAGCGGTGCCGCCATATTGGCAATTCCTTGCCCCACAAGCTCTTTATTGCTGTCATGCTTAGAGCCTTTCATATTATCAGCGACCATTGCGGACAAAATCGATTCCACGCCGCCTAAAAGCGCAATGACAATTGCTGGAGGCAGGAGGTATATCATTTTTTCAATCGTCAATTCAGGAAAAGCGAAGGTTGGCAGCTGACGAGGGATTTCACCATATGCAGAGCCAATCGTTTCAACTTGTCCTTGAAAAAAGAGAACGGCGAGAAACGTAGAAGCCAATAAACCTAATAGAGCACCAGGTATTTTGGGAATGTATTTTTGTGCCGCCAAAATCACGATGAGCCCGATGACGGCTGTGATAATGGCGAGACTGTTTGTGGTACCAAGATGGACCACGATTTCTCTCATATTGAGGAAAAAGCTTTCATGTTTTTCAACACCCTTTAATCCGAGGAAGTTGGCAATCTGTCCTGAAAAAATAATGACAGCAATGCCAGCAGTAAAACCGATGATAACCGGACGAGGAATAAATTTCATGAGCTTTCCTAATTTGAATATTCCGAATAATACAAGCATACAGCCTGCCATAAAACCGGCAATGAGCAAGTTTTCAATGCCGTACTGGCTGACGATCCCGAATAAAATGGGAACAAACGCCCCGGTCGGCCCGCCGATCTGATACTTTGAACCACCAAACAATGAAATCAAAATGCCGGCAACGATGACTGTGTATAATCCATATTCTGGTCCGACACCAGATGCTATGGCAAATGCCATGCCTAAAGGAATTGCCACAACGCCCACGACAAGCCCAGCGATTAAATCGCGTCTAAACTTTGATGAATTGTACCCTTCAAATCTCCCATAAAAACGCATGGTATGTGTTGGCCTCCTTCAAGTATGTGTAGATGATTTAGGTATACTGCGGGTCAATCAGTTTATCTTTCACAACGACATCCAGCTTTCCTGTTGCTGGGTGAATCACCAGTCCATGAACAGCCACATCACTTGGCATCAGTGGATGCTCTTTCACTAATTTCACACTTTGGGCCACGCTCTCTTCAACTGAATCAAAGCCTGTCAGCCAGCCCTTTAAATCAACTCCTGAGTTTTTCACAATGCTTAAGCATTTCTCTTCGATTCCGCGTGCTTTCGCCTTTTCAAGTAAAGGGTCCGCCGCAAGACCTGCCATTCCGCATTCATGATGCCCTACAATGCATACTTCCTCTGCCTTTAGCTCATAGATGGCTAGCAGGATACTCCGCATCACACTGCCGAACGGATGTGTCACGATGGCGCCTGCATTCTTAATGATTTTTGCATCCCCGTTGCGCAGTCCCATAGATTGCGGCAATAATTCCAATAGACGGGTATCCATGCACGTTAAAATAACCAGTTTTTTCTCAGGAAATTTCCCCGCTTTGTAAGGCTCATAATGTCTCTCATTCACAAACTCTGAATTGTGCTGAAGAATCTGTTCTAATTTTGACTCCATTTTGCCATCTCCCATCTTTTTTAAGTAACGTAAGCTCGTGCCTGTCCTCCTTTTCTTTCTTGTGTTCTCAAGAATAGAGAAGAAAAATGATAGAAAAAAAAGAAAAAAATGAGAAAACGATGAGAAGAAATATCATCATTTTCTCTATTTTACGCTGCATCCCAACGGCTTCGCGGGTTTGTTTTCAATCTATTGTTCTCATCACACCAAAAGACAATAAAATGGTTTAGTAGAAAATGACCATCCCGTTTAATACATTTCAAATATAATAAATTTTCTATCAAAAAGTCTCTATCTATTTTCCAGTTTGTCAGATAATCTCTCGTAAAATCTTGCAATTTCACATGTCTCATCTACTATCAGCTTATTTTTATATAGATAAAAAATGCATCAGATGGCATAAGAATCTACTTTTTCACTAAGAAAATGTCTTTCTTTACCGTTATTTCAGTATATTAAATATTGAGCTGCTAACATTCAAACGTGTTCTGCCGAAATGGTTGCTTTATAATAAAAGGAGTAAGATGACCATGTGAAAGGAGCGAATTGACTGTGACACCACACATTTTTGTCGCCAAACCCTTGCCTGCCTCTTTTGAGGAAATGCTAAAGGAACATTGTACATACGAGGTTTGGCAATCCAAAGACCCTATTCCAAGAGACATGTTGTTTGAGAAGCTGCAGCACGCTGATGGTCTTTTAACGTCTGGAACAAAAATCGATCAAGAGCTGTTAGATCACGCACCAAAACTCAAGGTGGTGAGCAATAACTCTGTCGGCTATGACAATTTTGATATAGAAGCGATGAGGCAAAGAGACGTGATTGGTACGCACACTCCTTATACGCTCGATCATACCGTGGCTGACCTTGCCTTTTCGCTCATTCTCTCCTCTGCGCGAAGAATCGCCGAGCTTGACCGTTTTATCCGTGAAGGAAAATGGACGAAATTCGTACAGGAAGAAGAGATCTTTGGCATCGACGTACATCACCAAACGCTCGGTATTATTGGCATGGGACGTATCGGAGAACAAGTGGCCAAACGGGCAGCACATGGTTTTGATATGAACGTTCTTTATCATAACCGAAGCCGGAATGAAAAGGCTGAATCGGCGTATGGCGCTGTCTATTGTGCACTTGATGATCTTTTAAAACAAGCTGATATCATCGTGTTGATTACACCGCTGACCGAGGAAACATATCATATGATTGGGGAACGAGAATTGAAGTTAATGAAGCAAACGGCTTTATTTGTAAACATTTCCCGCGGGAAAACAGTAGATGAAAAAAGCCTCATTCAAGCACTTCAGGAGGGATGGATCAAAGGCGCTGGTCTTGATGTGTATGAGCAGGAACCGCTTCAAGAGGATCATCCTTTCAAAGAGATGAACAATGTCACCCTAGCCCCTCACATCGGTTCCGCTACTGAAACAACAAGGGATCTCATGCTGAAACGAGCCATTCATAATGTGATTCATGGAATAGATGGGAAGGCGCCTGTTGATGTTGTGAAGGAGCTTGCTTCATCTTGAACAGCAAAGACGCAGAAACTGCGTCTTTTTATTTATTTCTTTAGAAAACATCAGGAGAAAAGACTCATTTTAGCAAAGATCCTGATTCTTTACATTTCCTTCATGTTCGGGTGCTATAATATGAGCTAGACAAGCATCAAGAGGACGGCATCCGATTTCCTTAATAGGAGGATGAAGATGAAAAGATTGAGTTCGGTTTTTACTATGTTCGCTCTGATCGCTGCTATTCTGTTTTCTGGATTTGTCCCGCAGCAAGCTCATGCAGAAACACCTCTTACACCAACAGCCACAACTGAAACTGCTTCTATTCAGCTCACGCCAGATGTGCGTACCCTTGCCGTCATTAATACGTTTGATGGTGTAGCAGATTATTTAATTCGCTACAAACGACTGCCTGATAACTACATTACGAAATCACAAGCAAGTGCTCTCGGATGGGTGGCATCTAAGGGAAATCTAGCCGAGGTGGCGCCAGGTAAAAGCATTGGTGGAGATATTTTCTCAAACCGGGAGGGACGTCTTCCTTCAGCAAGCGGCCGAACATGGCGTGAGGCAGACATCAACTACGTTTCAGGCTTCCGCAATGCAGACCGTCTTGTGTATTCAAGCGACTGGCTCATTTACAAAACAACAGACCATTATGCGACTTTCACCCGTATTCGATAATCAATAAAAAAGACAGCCCTATTTGATCTGGGGCTGTCTTTTCGTATGGTGGTTTACGGTATAAGCTTTTTCACGTAATCCTCAAAAGGAATCAGCAGCGGCTTTTTCGACACTTCTTCATGTTCATGTGTGGTGACATGATCCTCAGTAACGATCACACGTCCTGTTGGCGTGAGCTTTGACGCAAGCGGTCTTTTGTTAAATGGAGAGGATTCATTTTCATAAATCTCGTGTCTCATTTGGGCCAATACAGCCTCGTCCACCTCGTTCAATGTGAAAGCATAGCCTGTTTCAGCGCCATCTCCCTTATCTAATTGGAGCAGATGTGTCCCTTTTTCGGTTTCCTCAGCTTTGACGCGAAACCGCATTGACGCTCCTTCCACCCAATCTCCTGTAAAAGGCACAGGCTGAAGAGGTAAATTCACACCAAACCCCGCATCAATGAGGAAGTGTTCGTTGTGATGCTTCAACATGATGGCTACGTGCGTGCCATCAATTGCCCACGTACCCGCTTCTTTGTTATACACTGTGCCTTGAAGAAGCTGTACAGAGAGCCCTGCCTCTTTTAACACATAGTATAAGAGAGGATTGAGCTCGTAACAAAGACCTCCTCTGTTTTCTTCAAGAAGATGCTGCTTCAACCCTTCTTGATTCAAAGCGTAGGATTGTTTGTTCAAAACAGATCTATTTTCGAACGGAAAGGTATAGGCCATTTTTTTTAATAATACAGGCAAGTCTTTAAAGGTGATGGACTTGCCTTCATATCCGACCTTCTGTAAAAAAGCTGATTGAATCATGACATTCCCTCCTAAAAAAACTGAGCCTTTGAAGAGACTCAGTTTTCTTGATTAATAAAATCTGTTAACGCCTCAATGGCTTCTTGTTCATCTGCACCATCTGCAATCAGTGTGACAGTAACCCCAGAGCTGATCGCAAGACTCATGAGACCCATAATGCTTTTCGCATTGACTTTTTTCCCATCTTTCTCTAGAAAAATATCAGCACCAAAGCGATTGGCTTCTTGTACGAACAAAGCGGCTGGACGTGCCTGCAAGCCTGTTTTCAGCTGGATGGTGACCGTTTTTTCCACCATATGATCTGCCTCCCTTTTTCATTCTCCTATTTGAGTGTAACAGCTTGTCCGTTTCGTAATTGTTCTGCGATTTGATCTAGCTTTCTTAAACGGTGGTTAATCCCTGACTTGCTGATCTTGCCGCTTTCCACCATTTCTCCAAGTTCCTTCAGCGTGACCTCTTGATAGTCGACTCGCAGTTTGGCAATTTCACGAAGCTTTTCCGGCAGGGCATCAAGTCCAATTTTTTCATCAATGAATTGAATGTTCTCGACCTGACGCAGTGATGCACCAATCGTTTTATTCAAGT
The DNA here is from genome assembly GCF_051129925.1 of Bacillus sp. Je.9.29.b. Classification (NCBI taxonomy): domain Bacteria; kingdom Bacillati; phylum Bacillota; class Bacilli; order Caryophanales; family Bacillaceae; genus Bacillus; species Bacillus sp. Je.9.29.b. Next base: position 59,139 of record NZ_JBCPSO010000009.1, on the reverse strand, counting down.
TTGCTGTTTCACAATTGACGAGCCGGTTGACGGAGTTCCTCATATCTCGGACGATCCGCACATCTTCAAAGCGAAGCAGTGAGTTATGAGCACCCACAACGCTTAAAAATTCCGTGATTTTTTCTGCTTCCTTCATGTACGTAATGTACCCTTTTTTGCGCTCAAGTGTTTTACTATTGAGATGAAATTGATTCATCAGCTCACAAAGGGCATCATTATGTTCTTTATATAGTGAAAAAATCTCAAGGTGATAGGAGGACGTTTCTGGGTTATTCACAGAACCGCCTGCTAAAAAAGCACCTCTCATATAGGAGCGCTTGCAGCATCTTTTCTTCACAAGTTCTTCTGAAATATTGCGCTCAAATACAAATTGCTCACCTAATATTTTTAAATCCTCTAAAATGGTTTTCGCTCGTTCTACCAGTCTGACAATATACACGTTATTCTTTTTCAATCTCATTTTTTTACGGACGAGCAGTTCGACTGTCACATCGTATTTCTTTTTGAGCAGCGTATAAATCCGTCTTGCAATGGCTGCGTTCTCTGTCTGTATATCTAAAATCAATTTTCGATTAGAGAAAGATAATGAACCGTTCATACGGATGAGGGCAGAAAGCTCTGCTTTTGTGCAGCAGTCCTTCACGTCCAGATTAGTCAGCTCTTTTTTTGTTTCGGATGCAAATGACATCCTTGCCACCCCCATTCCTATTTTTTCTGTTGCAGCAGATCGACAAGCAGCGAGGCTACTTTCAGCGTGTCATGACGAATGACATGCTGGTCATATGTAATGATTTCTCCAGGAATCACTTCTAGTCCCATTGCTTTCAGTGCATCTGTGTCGAATTGGACAGGCTGTGCCTGTTCTTCTGCATATTTTGCTTTGATTTCTTCTGGAATTTCTTTATTGTTCACAAAAATCGTATCGATAAATGGACGATCCATATGATCATTTAATGCCTGAACATGATCAGCTGCACTGTAGGAAAGCGTTTCCCCCGGCTGCGTCATGACATTGCATATATACACTTTTTTCGCCTTAGAGCGAATCACTTCTTCTCCAATATGCGGGACAAGCAAGTTTGGCAAAATACTCGTATACAGGCTGCCAGGCCCAATGACGATTAAATCCGCCTCACGAATGACTTGAATGGATTCTGGCAGTGGTTCAATCGTATCGGGTGTGAGAAACACTCGTTTAATTCGCTCACCATAGGTCGGAATTTTCGATTCTCCTGTCACCATTTGCCCATTTTCTAATTCCGCATGAAGAACAACACTTGAGTTCGCTGCTGGCAATACTTTTCCTCTCACATTTAAAACCTTGCTCATTTCAGTGACGGCATGAAAAAAATCACCGGTTATATTTGTCATGGCCGCAAGAATGAGGTTGCCGAGTGAGTGGCCTGTTAAGTCATTCCCTTTGTTAAAACGGTGCTGAAATAAATCTTCTACAAGCGGTTCAACATCAGAGAGAGCCGCAAGAACATTTCGAATATCACCTGGAGGGGGAATATTCAAATCATGCCGCAGTCTGCCTGAGCTGCCTCCGTCATCAGCAACTGTTACAATAGCGGTAATGTCCACTGGCTTCGTTTTAAGCCCTCTGAGCAAAACAGATAAGCCAGTGCCGCCGCCAAGAATGACCACCTTTGGTAGTGTCGTCATCTATTTTCTGCTTCTCTTTTCAATGTCCCGGTGAGTGACATGTGTATAGTAATCGTTTTTAAAATACTCCGATAAATAGTTGGCCAGCGTCACAGATCGATGCTGTCCGCCTGTACAGCCGATGGCGATTACAAGCTGGCTTTTTCCTTCTCGTTTATAGGACGGAAGCATAAAGCTGAGGAGATCGATTAATTTCTCTGTGAATTTTTGTGTTTCAGTCCATTTCATCACATAGGAGCGCACTTCTTCATCGTTTCCAGTCTGTGGACGCATGCTCTCAATATAATAAGGATTCGGCAGGAATCTCACGTCAAAGACAAGATCAGCATCAATCGGCAGTCCGTATTTAAAGCCAAAGGACATCACGTTTACTGTAAACACCTGTCCTTGATTCGTGGCAAAGTGCGTGACAATTTTTTCTCGCAGCTGTTTCGGTTTTAAATCCGATGTATCAAAAATCATTTGAGACCGGCCTTTTAACTCCTCTAACAGCTCGCGCTCCATTTCAATTCCTTCGAGCGGCAAACCTGTTGTCGCAAGTGGATGCGAACGTCTCGTTTCTTTGTATCTTGAGACAAGCACCTTATCATTTGCATCTAAAAATAGAATTCTTGGCGTGATCCAGTCAAGATCACCCATTTCATCTAAGGCGGCAATTAAGCTGTCAAAAAATTCGCGTCCGCGCAAATCCATCACAAGAGCGACCTTGCTCATCTTGGAATTCGATTCCTTCATGAGCTCTAGGAATTTTGGTAAAAGTGATGGCGGCAGGTTATCAACACAAAAGTAGCCTAAATCTTCAAAGCTTTGAATGGCGACGGTTTTCCCCGCACCTGACATTCCTGTAATAATCACAAGCTGAATATCTTCTTGTTTGTGTGTATTCATGCCTGCTTCCTCTCCTTCTTTATGAAAACGGTTCATGTATTATTCTCCCTGAGGATCTAACCGATAAGCAATCAGCTCAAAATCGGGTGTATACGTAAAAGTGCCGTGCAGAAGCCCTTTTCCTTTAAGCATGAAATCAAGAATATGGGAATCTCCTGGGGCCATCGGCAAATGAGGCACATCCTTTACGTCATGCCATTTTAAAATGCCTTCCTCTGACTCTGTAACGTTTTTTCCAGTAAATGAATCTGCCATAAAGGTGAACATCATCCACTCTTGAACGATTTGATCGCCTTCTTTTATGATAAAGGTAAAAACACCTTTCAGCTGCGGATTTAAAATATAAATACCTGTTTCTTCTCTATATTCTCGAACGACTGAATCCTTGACCGATTCTCCGCTTTCCATTTTGCCGCCCGGTGCTACCCACCAGCCCCGTCTTGGCTTTTGCAGCAAGAGAACTTGATCTTCGTGATGCAGCACACAATTGGTTACTCGTTGCATCAGCTGTCACCTACTCTTTTATGTCTTTAACTTATTATACAGGTTCAACCTGACTCCCACAATGAACATGCCCGTTCTTCCCCGAAAACAGACCGGTTTTCGTTTGAATGATGTAACGGGCAATTTCTCTACTCTTTATTTTACAGCATCTAACGGTTCTCCATGCGTCATTTGTGAACATCTCGTGAATTTCTGATTTCAGGCAAAAAAAAGGACACGGATTCACATCCGTGCCAAACATGTATTCCTTATAAAAGGGGGTCAATTACTAGTTTTATCATAACGGAAAATTATTTCACCCGTGTTACATTCCAGTTAAAAGCCCATGACGCTATATTAAGGATTTACGACAGCCTTTTATTTCGTTGCTTTGAGTTTTTCAGCAAGCTCTTCTACATAATGCTGTGCGCTTTGTGCTGCAATACTTCCGTCACCTGTTGCTGTCACAATTTGACGAAGTGTTTTTTCTCGAATGTCACCAGCGGCGAAAATACCTTCCACTCTTGTTTCCATTCTTTCGTTTGTCTCAATGTAGCCTTCTTTATTTGTAATGCCGAGATTTTCAAATGGTTTAGACAGTGGCAGCATGCCGATATAGATAAAGGCGCCGTCTGTTTTAAAGTCTTCTTCTTCACCAGTCACCGTATCAACCAATGTCACACTGCCGACTTTCCCGTTTTCTTCATTGATCTGTTTGACGGTTTTGTTCCACTTGAAGTCAATTTTTTCATTATCAAAGGCACGTGCTTGTAAAATGCTTTGTGCACGAAGTTTATCGCGTCTATGAATAATTGTTACTTTAGAAGCGAAGCGTGTGAGATACACACCCTCTTCTACCGCAGAATCACCGCCGCCGATGACGACAAGCTCTTTGTTTTTAAAGAATGCCCCGTCACATACTGCACAATATGATACGCCACGGCCGCCAAGTTCTTTTTCACCTGGTGCACCGATTTTTTTGTATTCAGCCCCTGCCGCGATAATGACAGAGCGTCCTTTGTATTCTTTTGAGCCGGCTTTGACGATTTTATATTCTTCACCGTTCACGATTTCTTTAATATCGCCATATGCATACTCTGCACCGAATTTCTTCGCATGCTCAAACATTTTATTTGAAAGTTCCGGCCCTAAAATGCTTTCAAAGCCAGGATAGTTCTCGACATCTTCCGTATTCGCCATTTGTCCGCCTGGAATTCCTCTTTCAATCATTAATGTTGAAAGATTTCCCCGTGATGTATAAACAGCGGCTGTCATTCCGGCAGGACCCGCTCCAATGATGATCGTATCGTAGATTTTTTCTTCTGACACAACTGTCACTCCCTCTTCAATTGCTGCTCGCATTTCTTATTAGAATGCCCTTGGGTGATGCTTCCATTCATGACAGAGAGCATCATTTCCACTCTTAGCTTTTATTCCTTACCCATATCCTATTAAATCTGCGGGGAATAAGCGAATCATTTGCTCATATCTTCAATAAAAGAAAAAGCTTCCTTAAACTGCTGTTTAAGGAAGCCTGTTTACGGTTATATAAAAAGTAATGATTTATTCAACGACTCTTCTTACAACGCCATTGAAAGCTTTTTTCCAGTATACGTTGTTCATTGAGTCAACTGAAACACCGCGAGAGCTGTTATCGTTCAAGAATGAACCGTTTCCTAAGTAAATACCAACGTGTCCATTTACTTTATACGTATCAAAGAACACAAGGTCTCCGCGTTTCATGTCAGATGCACTTACAGCTCTTCCTTTACCTACAAGCGTATCTGTTGTTGTACCGCCAACTGGTCCAAGGTTGATGCCTGCTGATGCAAATGCCCAGCGAACGAATGAAGAACAGTCAAAACGACGTGCGTCAATATCGGCTTGTGATCTGCCGCCGCCCCATTTATATGGAGATTGTCCAACAATCGTAGAACCTGTGCTGATCGCACCTTCAATTCCGCCTACGTTACTGCTGACAGGTGATCCGCCGCCAGAAGATGGCTTCTTGCTTGGTGCACTGCTGTTGCTGTTATTGTTGTCATTAGATGATCCACTGTTACTTGAAGACGGGCTGCTATCGTTACTTGAGCTGTTGTCTTCCGCTTGAACACTAGCTTGACGCTGCTGCTGTTGTCTTTGCGCTTTTTCTTCTTTTGCTTTTTGAGCTGCTTCTCTTGCTTCTTTTTCAGCTTGTTTTTGTGCAGCGATTGTTGCGTCTTTTTCAGATGCAATGCTGTTAGCCTCACTGTTTAACTCGCTGATTTCAGAAAAAGCACTTCCTTTTTGCTTTTTCACTTGCTTGAATAGCTTGTCTTTTTCATCAAGCTGTTTATTCAAGTCTGATTGAAGCGTTTCAAGCTTTGCAAGTGTGTTTTGCACATTTTCAAGCTTTGTGTTTAATTCGTTTTCAGACTTTTGAAGTTCTGCTTTGTCTTTTTCCTGCTCTTTAATGATTTCACTGTCTGCGTTGATCAGTGTAGATACTGCACCTGCACGGCTGATGAAATCGCTAAAGCTTTTTGCTCCTAGTAATACATCTATGTATTTCGTAGAACCGCCGCTCTCTTGAAGGGCACGTACACGCTTTTTCAAGAACTCGTTTCTTTCTTCAATACGTTTTTCCGTATCAGCAATTTCTTTTTTCAGTGCTTTGATTTCTTTTTTTGTTTTTTCATTTTCTTTTTGTTTTTCTTCGATTTGATCACTTGTTTTTAAAGCTTTCTCATCAATATCTTTAAGCTTTTGTGCAAGTGCCTCTTGTTTTGCTTCAAGCTTTGAAAGCTCTTCTTTTTTCTTTTGAAGATTCTTGTTTACCTCAGATTGCTTGCTGTCTAGTTCTTGTTTCTTTTGTTCAAAGTTCTGTGCGTTTGCTTCATGCGTAAATGGAATAAATAAACCGCTCGCTCCGATCACCGAAGCTAAACCGAAAGTAATAAACTTTTTCACGAATAGTTCCTCCTTTGAAAATTTCCCAAGCGACATTAGAAAGCAGCAAATTCTCTGCGACCAATCTGTGCTCTCTATGTCTTTCTTCCTGATTGTTCAGTCAGATGTTGACCAGATTGTTTCTATCACTAGGTGTTTCATTATGTATAGTAAAATATTTAAATATCTATCTTTGTTTTATCCACGAGTTTCATTATACATGAGACATCGACAAAATGAGCTAATATTTTTATTACATTTATGTTTCAAAAACATGTCGTGATTGTCATACTTCGCCAATTCCTTGCAAATCCCACCTTTTTATCCAAGAAAAAAGCATGACCTTTTCGGCCATGCTGGGATGTTCTGAATCTATTTACCTAATTTAATCGATTAACGTACAGATCTCTCGTTCGTATTTAGACAGTGTTTGAACACTGATCTGAAAAGCGGACGCAACATCTTTTTTGCTGAGAGCTGCTTCTTGTTCATTCATCCATAGATAATAAGATGCTGCTGCCCAGGCAGGTGCATTTTTCTTATCAATACCAGAAGCACGTGCCTGCTGAATAATATGGAATAACCAAAAATAAGGCATATGGCTGTCAGGCTGAACCGCTTCCTCCAGACTGGATGCCGCTTGTTTTGCAAAAACTGCATCTTCTGAAAAAGACTTTTCTTTCATTTCATCTTCATATAAAAGCAGTTCTATGAATTGCTGTTCAAAGGCCGTTTTCGCTGCGCGTGCATCAAGGACAGACTGCAGAACGTCACGTTCCCCTTTTTGTTTACTGACATAGTACGCAGTCAGCCGCTCCTCAATCGAGACCATTGGCTCAGTCACCTCAGGTTTATCCTGCCACGGCTTGATTTCATCTGCATCGATATCTTCTTCCACCATCTTATCCCAAACCGTTTGGGCGAGCGTCTTGTGGCCTGTATGATAGGCTGCGCTTGCAAGCCAGTATAAAAATGTACTATCTCCTTGAAAACCTGTTTTGTACAAAGAATAAAGCCATTTAAAGGCCCATTCAAATTCTCCCACAAGGGCAAATGTTGCACCAAGCTTATAACGCTGTTCACTTAGTATTGGATACACGTGCGTTAACTGCTTTGCTAACACGTTGACCTTTTCTTCTTCTTTTTCATAATGGTAGAAGACTAGCTGATTGCAAAGGGCATGCAGATTACCGGGATTTTCATGAAGGACCCGGTTCAACATTTCTTTCGCCTGATGGATTCGGCCAGAATAAAAATAGGCCAAAGCGAGATTATTATACGCCGACCAAAATTCTGGATACTCAACAATCATCTGTTCCAGCATCTCTATGGCTTCATCGAGTCTGCCGCTTTCTAGCAAATGGTTTGCTTGATCCTGCTTCACAATCAGGTCATCCTGATCATAAGGAAAATCTTCGTCCTCTTCGTCGCTCATATCGAGCAGGTCAAGAAGGTCGTCATTTTCATCCGCAAATTCCCCGTTCTCTTCCAGCGCGGCATAAGCAGTAGCTGATTTATATGCCTCTTGAAACAGTCCGAGATTCGCATAATTATTGGCTTTAAAATAGTGGCACTCAGACATGTTTTCATCGATGTGTTCAAGGATAAAATCAAGCAGTTCGTTTGATTGCTGGTAATGACCCATTTCAGTATAAATAATGGCAAGCTGTGACAGCATTTCTACATTTTCAGGCTCAAGTACGATGGCCCGCTGTATCAGCTTACTTGCCCTAGACAGATTTCTTTCTCTATATGCTTTAAGACCTTTATGAAAAAAGTAATGCCCATCTTGAAATAGCTGGACGACTTGTGTGTGATTATTATGAGAAGTGTATTTACTCACCGATACCCTCCATTTCGAACAGTGTACCGTGTGTAGTATAACATACTTCACCAGTCGTCACATAGAACAAAAGGAAAGGAAGGATTTGTTTTTCATTTAAGCATAAAAAGCCTGGGATATCCCCCGGCTTTTCATTCACCTTGATGACGTTTTTTTAATACCTTTAATACATCATCAAGCGGCAATTGCTGTTCGCGTAATAATACAAGAAGATGATAGAGGAGGTCAGCCGTTTCCCATTTCAATTCTTCTTGATCCCGGTTTTTCGCTGCAATAATCACCTCAGACGCCTCTTCCCCTACCTTTTTCAGGATTTTATCGACCCCTTTTTCAAATAGATAGGTTGTATAAGCCCCTTCTGGCATTTCCGCCTGACGCTTTGCAATGACCTGTTCAAGTTCATTTAATATCGCAAAACGTTCCTGCTCTTCGCTAAGGCGTTTTACCCCTTCTTCCGAAAAACAGCTATAGCTGCCAGTATGGCAGGCTGGGCCGCTTGGTGCGACAAGGACAAGCAGAGCGTCCTTGTCACAGTCATATCGAATAGAAATCACTTGCTGGGTATGTCCAGAGGTGGCGCCTTTGTGCCAAAGCTCGTTTCTCGACCGGCTATAAAACCATGTTTCACCTGTCTCCAGCGTTTTTTCATAGGATTCTTGATTCATATATGCAAGCGTCAATACTTCCTTACTTTGAGCATCCTGTACAATCGCAGGAATCAGGCCTGCTTCATTAAAGGTTAATTCATTTGCCTGTTTCATCTGACCTTCACCCCGTGTTCTCTCAAATATGTCTTCACCTCATGAATGGAGGTTTCTTTATAATGGAAAATGGAGGCTGCTAATGCTGCATCAGCTTCTCCTTTTGTAAAGGCCTCGAGCATATGCTGGGCATTGCCAGCACCGCCAGAAGCGATCACTGGCACAGTGACTGCCTCTGATACAAGCTTTGTCAATCGATGATCAAAGCCTGTCTTTTCACCATCAGCATCCATACTTGTCAGCAAAATCTCTCCTGCCCCTCTCTGCAGAGCTTCCTTCGCCCAGTCGCTGACCTCTAAATCTGTTTGACGGCGTCCTCCGTGTGTATAGACCATGTATGCTTTTTTCTCTTCATCGTATTTTGCATCAATTGCAACAACGATACACTGGGAGCCAAAAAAGTCAGCACCTTCTGAAATCAGTTCCGGCCTTAACACAGCTGCTGTGTTGACAGATACTTTGTCTGCACCCGCTCTTAATATACGCTTCATGTCATCAAGGTGGTTAATCCCGCCTCCCACCGTAAATGGTATCGCAAGAGTGGACGCGACTTGTTTGACCACATCCACCATCGTTTTCCGGCCTTCATGAGAAGCAGAAATATCAAGAAAGACGAGTTCATCCGCCCCTTCCTCATCATAGATCTGCGCCAATTCAACCGGATCACCAGCATCCTTTAAGCCTAGGAACTGCACCCCTTTGACAACACGCCCTTCCTTCACATCAAGACATGGAATGATTCGTTTTGTCATCATATGCGGTCAAGCCCTTCAAATGCTTCTGCTAAAGTAAACTGCTTTGTGTAAAGTGCTTTTCCAACGATCGCACCAGACACACCAGACTGTTTTTGCGCTGACAGCTTTTGAAGATCAGCTACTGCGCTGACACCACCTGAAGCAATCACTTGTTTGCCGGTTGCTTCTGCTAAGCGAACCGTGCTTTCTACATTGGGACCAGACAGCATACCATCCATTTGAATATCGGTGAAAATAAAGACCTCTGCGCCTTCCTTTGCCAATTCCCTGCCGAGTTCCTCTGCCTTTACTTTAGATGTTTCAAGCCATCCTTCAGTCGATACAAAGCCATTTCGCGCATCAATCCCAATTGCGATTTTCTCTCCATATTGCGCCAGCATTTTTTTCACAAAGGCTGGGTTCGAAACAGCTGAGCTGCCGAGAATCACTCTATCTACGCCGCTCTTTAAATAAAAGGCAACGTCTTCTTCCGTCCGAATACCGCCGCCGATTTGTACCTTCACATCTAAGGAAGAAGCAATCGCCAGCACATGCTCATGATTGACACGTTTCCCTGCTTTTGCACCATCTAGATCCACAAGATGAATCCATGCTGCTCCATCCTTCGCAAATTGCGCAGCCATTTCGAGCGGTGAATCTCCATAAATGGTTTCTTGATCATAATCTCCTTGCACAAGACGTACACATTTGCCATTTCTCATATCAATCGCCGGATATAATGTAAACTCACTCATTTGCTCACCCTCTGTTCGTTTGCTAATTGAATAAATTGTTTGAGCAGCGCCATTCCCGTTGTACTGCTTTTTTCAGGGTGAAACTGTGCTCCAAGCACATTTCCCTTGCCAACAACAGCTGGTACTTGAACACCATAGTCTGCGCTTGCTAATTGCTCATCTGGATTCATATCGCTCACATAATAAGAGTGGACAAAGTATGCAAATCCTTCTGGTACACCGTCAAACAATGGGGAAGGCTGATGAAACGTGAGCTCATTCCACCCCATATGAGGTACCTTCAGCCTTTGCCCGTCCTGATCACGATCCTTTAAAAGAACGACACGCCCTTTTAACAGCCCCAATCCTTTTGTGAGGCCTGCCTCTTCGCTTTCTTCAAACAACAGCTGCATGCCAAGGCAAATGCCGAATAACAGCTTTCCTTCCTGCACAACTTGGTTAATAAACGCCTCAAGTCCAGTCTCTTTTAACAGCTGCATTGCATCACGAAACGAACCTACTCCGGGCAATATATAAGCATCTGCTTTTTTCAGCTCCTCCACATCAGAGGAGACGATATAGCGGGCACCTGCTCGTTCCAGTGCTTTTGATACGCTGAACAAATTTCCCATTCCGTAATCAATGACTCCGATCATTAGAGCATCCCCTTTGTTGAAGGAATTCCTTTCACACGTGGATCAATGGTTGTTGCTTCATCTAAGGCACGTGCCATCGCTTTAAAAATGGCTTCAATCATATGGTGTGTATTGGTTCCGTAGTGAACAATGACATGAAGGTTGATCCGGGCTTCAAGTGCAAATTTCCACAGAAACTCATGTACTAGCTCTGTATCAAAGGTACCAACCTTTTGACTAGGAAAGGCCGCTCTCATTTCCAAATGAGGACGGTTGCTTAAGTCGACCACGACCTGGGCAAGTGTTTCATCCATCGGAACAAAGCTGGAGCCATACCGCTTAATCCCTTTTTTATCGCCTAACGCTTCCTTAAACATTTGCCCAAGTACAATGCCGATATCTTCTGTTGTGTGGTGATCATCAACATCCGTATCTCCTTTCGCATCGACGGTCAAATTAAAGTGTCCATGCTTCGTAAATAAATCAAGCATGTGCGTCATGAAAGGGACATCTGTTTGAATATCCGCTTTTCCTTCTCCATCAATTTCTAGCGCTAATGAAATGTTCGTTTCATTTGTTTTTCTCGCTGTTTTCGCCTGTCTCATTACGATTCCTCCCGCTTTCTCGCTTCAATCGACCTTGCATGTGCTTCAAGCCCTTCTAATCTGGCAAAAGCCGCAATGCTTTCCCGGTGTGTTTCAAAGGCTTCTTGACTATATGAAATAATGCTCGTTTTCTTTTGAAAATCAGTCACACCAAGCGGGCTGGAGAATCGAGCTGTTCCGTTTGTTGGCAGCACATGATTCGGCCCTGCAAAATAATCGCCCACCGGCTCTGGACTATAGCGTCCCAAGAAAATTGCGCCAGCATGCTTGATTTGACCAAGAAGTGATTCTGGGTATGCTGTCAGCACCTCTAAGTGCTCTGGTGCTAATTGATTGATGACGTCTACTGCACGATCAATTGATTCTGTCACGTAAATACGGCCATGATCTTGTATAGATTTTGCTGCGATTGATTTTCTAGGCAAAGTATCAAGCTGCTTTCTTACTTCAGCCTGCACGCTTTCAGCAAGTGTCTTAGACGGTGTCACCAAAATACTAGATGCCAGCGCATCATGCTCTGCCTGCGAAAGTAAATCCGCCGCTACCTCATGCGCGACTGCTGTTTCGTCTGCTAGAACTGCAATTTCACTTGGACCTGCAATCATATCAATATCTACCTGACCAAATACTTCCCGCTTTGCCAGTGCGACATAAATGTTGCCTGGACCTGTGATTTTATCAACAGGCTTGATGCCTTCCGTTCCATAGGCAAGTGCCGCAACCGCCTGTGCACCGCCCATTTTATACATTTCAGAAATACCAAGCTCCTTCGCCGCAGCCAAGACAGCGTCAGAGAGACGGCCATCTTTCCCAGGGGGAGTCACAAGTACGATTCGTTCAACGCCAGCGACTAGCGCAGGGATCACATTCATTAATACAGATGATGGATAGGCAGCTGTTCCACCGGGGACATACACACCTACCGCATCAAGCGGTGTCACCTTTTGACCAAGCATTGAACCGTCCTTTTGGTGATAAAACCAAGAGGACGTGAGCTGCCGCTCGTGGTATGTGCGAATATGCTTGATAGCCGTTTGGATAATCTGAACCATCTCTTTATCCAAGCGGTCACAGGCTTTTGCCATTTCATCCTCCGTGACAAGTGGATCTTCAATCAACACTCCGTCAAATTGCTTTGTAAAAGACCGTACAGCTTCATCACCATTTGTTCTCACTTCTTGTATAATGCGCTGAACAGCCTGACGCTGCTCTTCTGTTCCTGTATCTAAGGACCGTTTGAGTGAGAGAGTATCTGTCTCACCTTCTTGTATGCAGGTGATGTTCATGATGTTTCCTCCCCTTCTCCAATGATTCTTGCAAGACGCTGCGCCATTTCATCAATCACCGTATCCTTCATCCTGTAGCTCACAGGATTGACAATAAAACGTGACGTGATATCACAAATATGTTCCGTTTCCACAAGTCCATTTTCTTTTAGTGTTTGACCTGTAGAGACAATGTCTACAATGCGATCGGCAAGCCCAATGAGCGGTGCTAATTCTATGGAACCATTCAGCTTAATGATCTCCACCTGCTCCCCTTGCTCTCTAAAATAGGACGATGCGACATTTGGGTACTTTGTTGCCACACGCGGTGCGACACCACCCCAGCTCGTTCCTGGCAAGCCAGCAACAGCTAAATGACATTTACTGATGTTTAAATCGAGCACTTCGTACACATCACGAGCTTCTTCAAGCATGACATCCTTCCCTGCAATGCCAACATCCGCCACACCATGCTCTACGTAGGTGGTCACATCCATTGGCTTGGCTAAAATAAAGCGGAGGTTTTCTTCTGGTACATCAATGATTAATTTTCTTGAATCCTCGAATTCCTCTGGCAGCTGGTACCCCGCCTGTCTTAACAGCCCTACTGCTTCTTCAAATATCCGGCCCTTTGGCATCGCCATCGTCAACACTTTACCCATTTCGCTCTTCCTTTCTAGCGCCGATAAAATAAGTCACCTGTTCAAATGCCTTGGTCATCGCGTCAATATTTTCAATCCCCGCTAAGTCTTGCAGGACGATCTTCTTCCCTTTTGACCGCTCCTTTTCTGCAAATGCAAAGGCTTCCAGTCTTTGTTCTTTACTAAAAATCACAGCCTCCTGCGGCTCAATGATTTCTTTTGCATCGAGCGCTTCAAGAAGACGGTCTAGTCGAAGTCCGAACCCTGTAGCTGGTGCAGGTGCATCAAAATGAGCAAGCAATTGATCATATCTCCCGCCGCTTCCGATGACCGACCCAACATGATCTGCAAATACTTCAAACAAAATACCCGTATAATAGCTCATATGACTCACCATGCTTAAATCTAAACGGATATATTCTGTACAGCCGTAATCTTCAAGTGTCTCCCAAAGCGACTTTAACTGTGCGAGCACCTCTTTTCCTTCTTGTGAAACGACGATTTCCTCTGCCCGCTCTATAACCTCTTGGCCGCCTCTTAACTCTAAAAGCTGTAACAGCCTCGTTTTATCGATGGAGGAGAGCGGTAATTGTTTCACATGCTGACGGTATCCCACATAATTCTTTTCATATAAGAAGCGCCGAAGGACATTTGCACGCTCTGTATTTCCGAGTACATCTACAAATAACGTCTCTGCTAAAGCGACATGCCCGATCGCAATTTTGAAGGACCTTAGCCCGGCATTTTTTAAGGCAAATACGGCAAGCGCGATGACTTCAGCATCTGCACTAATTGAACCATCACCAATCAATTCAATTCCGACCTGCTCAAATTCTGACGGCCTTCCGCCTTCTCTTTCCTGGGCACGGAACACACTCGCTGCATACCCAACACGAAGCGGATACGCCTGCTTGTGAAGCTTAGAAGCCGCCACCCTTGCAATCGGACCTGTCATATCAGGTCTCAGCACTAGAGTTTGCCCGTTTTGATCAAGAAGCTTAAAAAGCTGTGTATCAGTAATCGCCGATTGCACACCGACCGTATCGTAAAATTCAAGTGTTGGTGTCTCCATCAAACGGAAACCCCAACCGTTCATGACCTCTGTTAAAGAATGTCTCACTTTCTTCTTCGTCTCATACAATCCAGGTAATGAATCCCGCATACCATATGGTTTCTCAAACATAAACATGTTCTTCCGCACCTCCAACACATTAAAACAAAAAATTCCGAATCCTTTAGTTCGCTAATATGATAATATGCTAACAAAATAAAGTGATTAAATCAATCATTTTTATTTCTCCCTATTTTCATCAACATATTCTGGAATTATTACATTCAAGTGACACCTGTGCCTTTTCTGTATGTTCGATGAAGGAACGTGCTATAATACTTAAAAATATTGAATAACACAGGAGATTAACAGTGAAGTTCATCCATACATTCATCTTAACTTTGTTGTGCGCATGTCTTGTTTATTTCGGCTTTATATACGTTTCACAAATCGATCAAGTCAAGAAAACAGCTTCGCCGCAAAAAGCAGCAAAAGAAAACGATACGGCACTTGCAGCTGAAGAAACTCGTTCAACGAAAAAAGCAGAAACCACACATCATTCATTAAAAGGAAGCAAAAAAGCCATGGACGTCATTCTCTACAATCAAATGGATGCGCCAAAGCTTTATAACGGATGCGAAGTCACGAGCTTAGCGATGCTGCTTCATTACAGCGGCTATGAGCAAGTAACGAAAAACGCATTGGCAAATGAAATCAAACGTGTTCCGCTCAATTATGAAAATGGTTTAAAAGGAGACCCACGTGACGGGTTTGTAGGAGATATGGAGAATGGACCCGGTCTCGGTGTATACCATAAACCTATTTATCAGCTTGCGAAAAAATATGCAGGCGCTCAAGTCGTCGATTTAAGCGGAAAACCTGTCAAAAAAGCCATTTATCAATCACTTGAAAAAGGGTATCCTGTTTGGGTGATTACCACATCCACCTTTGACAAAATAGATAAAATCGAAACATGGAATACACCCAATGGCAAAATCGATGTAAGCTTTAATATGCATAGCGTGGTCATCACAGGCTATGACAAGGAGCATGTCTACTTAAATAACCCATACGGAGAAAAGAATCAAAAAGTCGATCGCGATCAGTTTGAAGATTCTTGGGAACAGATGGGTAGTCAAGCGATTATCATTAAAGCGTAAAAAACAACCTCTATTAGTATGCATAGAGGTTGTTTTTAATTCTCCATTAATTATAAAAATTCAACTTGAAATATCCGGTTGCAAACTGGAGTCTTCTTCTTAAGAGATTTTTCGATTCTAAATAAAATAGACAGTATATTGACTAATGTGATACACTTAATTTAGACAGTATATTGACTAAATTGGAGGTTAATTATGGATATTTACAGAGAACTTTTTTTAATGCAGCAAACGTACGGTACTTTATTTTCTCTAGCAAATAAAATTCAGATGAGAGGTGACAAGTTCCTTGAACTTTTGACATCCAGGCAGTATATGGCAATGATAGCAATTGCGCATTTACCTGAAGATGAAACAACTTTAAATAATATAGCTAGAAAACTAGGTACCACAAAACAGAGCGTAAAACAGTTAATCACAATTATGGAAAACAAGGGGTTTGTCCACGTAGTTCCTAGTAAGAAAGATAAACGTGCGATTAATGTAAAAATAACTCAAACTGGAAAAGAAGTATTGCTAGTCGTTTCAGAAAAAGGAATCTTTTTTTTGGAAGAACTATTTAACAAGTTATCAACTGAAGAATTAGAAACAATGTGGAACCTTTTAAAGAAACTTTATAGTTTTGACGGTGAAGAACAAGATGGATTTGAAAAAGATGGTCACTTACAAATGGATGAAGATCATAGTGAATTACAAATAAAAGTAATGAAGGAGTTTGAGAAACGAAGAATTCAAACAATTAATAAGAGAAATAAAATGTGAAAAATTTATTTTTTGAATAATAAATGAACTTTTCTAAATATTCCCACAACCAAAGAAAGGAAGATCAATTATGTTTGAAATCAGTGATGAAACATTACGATTAATTAAAAGAGCCTGTAGAGGAAAAAAACATTTAAAATTAACGGTTGGCTATTTAACAGACAATCATTCTGTAATAACAATTTATAATGAACACGGTGAACTTGATTCATCAAAAAAATACCATTATGAAATTGGTTCTATTACAAAGACTTTTACTTCATCTTTGCTATCTAAATATGTATTTGAAAAAAAACTATCAATAAACGATTCAATACAAAAATTCACAGAAGAAGTTAAAGGAGACAATTATTATCCTACATTGCTCCGCCTTGCTACCCACTCTTCTGGATATTCAGCAAGACTGCCATTAAATAGACGGGAATATTCTAACTTAATTTTAGGTTTGATTTTTGGCAGTGGGGATTTGAATATGAATAATCCATTAAATATGGATTTTAACAAAATGAAAATGCTCATTAAAAATCATACATTAAAGGACATGGATTATTCATGGAAATATTCAAATTTTGGTATATCACTTATTGGGTATGCGTTGGGGATTGCATCAGGCAAGGGATATTGGGACACTATGAATGACTTTCTTCATAATGAGCTTGGACTAAACGATACTTATTTAGGCACATCAAATAATAATTTACATGGTTACGACAGAAAAAATAATGAGTACGGTAACTGGAAATGGAACAAAGAGAATCTTATATCACCTGCGGGTGCAATCAGTTCCACTGCTGATGATTTACTCAAATATGCAAAAGTCAACATTTACGAAGATCATCCATATTTGTCGCTTTGTCATAAAAAACATGGAAATGGAACAAAAAAATATGATATGGGCCTTGGATGGTTCCTTTTAAAGAAAAACAATCATGTTATTTTTCATGGTGGTGGAACAGGTTGTTTTAGTTCATTTTTAGGGATTGATAAAGAAAAGAAAGTTGCCTCCGTAGTTTTAGCCAATTATAGATTAGGTAGAAATGACGATGAAAATATAGGAATGTCCTTATTAGAAAGTCTACAAAAATCAGTCATTTCTTAATTACTCCATAAAATGACGCTCTTCTGAAGTAACGAAAGCCTAATTTCTCACTTATAACACTCGGGAATTTCGGCTTTTTATATTTCCTTAACATTGTGATTCCCCCGTAAGAACCTGTACTTTTGCTAACTAGATCAAAGAATGCAATTGGACTAAGAAGGTCCATTTGAAACCATCAATTCTCCTTGCTGTAAAGCCATAGCAGCAGACTCCTTAGGTAACACTGGTGTTCCACAAGCCTTGTTGTTTTTGCCTCATTAACCAATAGATTGCCTGCTCCGCCAACTACGATTAAAGGAGTCTCAGATAGCTATTTTAAAATGCCCCCCTTGTTGTAATCAATATAGTTACAACAAGAGTAAAAAAAATTGAATTGATCATCCAATTTTTTTGATTAGCACATGCGTTAGTTCACTTAATTTGATCTCAGCAAGTACTTGCTCCATCGCACTTTGAGCGCGGCATAAAATTAATTCAAGCACCGCTTGAATATTTGCACCGATCGGACAGTCAGGATTTGGGCTTTCATGAATTTGAAACAATTCTCCCTCATCCACGACTTCAACCGCTTTATACACATCGAGCAGTGTGATGTCGTCTTCACTGCGGTTCAGCTGAGAACCACCTTTGCCAAGACTCGTTGAGATTAGGCCTGCTTTTTTTAATTTACTCATAATGCGGCGGATGACCACTGGGTTTGTATTCACACTTCCCGCGATATCCTCCGATGTCTGTAATGATCCTTTTTCAAGTGATAGCAAGGCCAGAATATGGACAGCGACAGTAAATCTGCTGCTGATTTTCATGTTTTCTCACCTCTGTTGTAATCATTATAGTTACACCATGTCACATTGTCAACAAAAAAGTCTGCCGAGCTACTCAGCAGACGTAGATTGACGTGCTTCCATTTCTTCTTTCGTATAAATCATGCGCATTGGATTTCCTCCAACAAATGAGCCTGCTGGCACATCCTTATGAACAAGTGTACCAGCCGATACGATCGCTCCATCCCCAATGGTCACACCAGGTAAAATAGTTGAATTAGCTCCAATTAAGACTTCATCACCAATATAGACTTCCCCAAGTCTGTACTCTTTAATCAAATACTCATGGGACAAAATGGTCGTGTTATAGCCGATCACACTATTTCGACCGACAGTGATTTTCTCAGGAAACATCAGGTCAACCATCACCATTAAGGCGAACGCCGTATCCTCGCCGACCTTCATACGAAGAAAGGTTCGGTATATCCAATTTTTCATTCCCATAAAAGGCGTGTACCTTGCCATTTGAATAAAAATGAAGTTTTTCACCACTTTGAAAAAGGGAACTGTCCGATAGACTTGCCGCAGCGAATTGACCCCTTTTACAGGATAACGATCTGTTTTTCTCAACTTAATCAGCTCCAACAATCGCCAGGAGATCACTCATTTTCTTCAGCATGAAATCAGGGCGATGCTTTAAAAGGGCCTCTTCTCCCTTAATCGACCAAGCAACACCTGCCGTTTTTGTCCCTGCCGCTTGACCAGACAAAATGTCGTGATAATTATCACCGACCATCACCGCTTCATGCGGATCACTGCCAAGCTTTGATAATGCCAGCTGAACAGGCTCCGGATGCGGCTTCTCATTTTGCACATCATCAAGCGTCACAATGACCTCAAAGAACGGCTCTAAACCGGTCAGCTTCAATCCCATTAAAACCGTATCCCGTATCTTCGTTGTGACAATACCGAGCTTAAATCCTCGATCCTGCAGAACTTTCAATGTGTCGATAACGGTCTCATATTCAGTCACAAGCAGATCATGCTGCTTATGATTAAACGTGCGGTACATCTGAATCATATCATTCGTCAAATCAGGGTCCATCGCAGAGAATGTATCAAACAAGGACGGACCAATGAAATGAAGAATATCCTCACGGCTGTACTGACCAGGGTAATAATGATCCAGCGTATGCTGAAATGAAGCAATAATTAATTCATTTGTATTGATTAATGTGCCATCTAAATCAAATAGCACTGTGTTGATCGTCGATTCGTTCATATGGCTTCCTTTCTAACAGCTGCAAGTTCCCGCTTCCGCCAAATATAGCTAATAGCAGCTGTCAATAAAATTGCAGAAAACAGGCGGATCACAAGAAGCGGCCATACTGGAATACCAAGTGGAATAAAAACCAGCGTATCTTCGACCACCGCATGGCAGGCAACAAGGAAAATAAAGGCGAGGGTTAAGTCCTTTTTACTCACACCGTCCTCTTCCACTGCCTTCATCATCACACCGGCTCCATAAGCGAGACCAATCGTTAATCCAGCCACCATCGTCATAGACGTATTTTCTTTCATTCCAAGCATTCTAGTAAAAGGTGACAGCCACTTAGACAGTGTATGGAGCCACCCTAAATCTCTCATGAATTGAATGATGATCATGAGCGGGATAACAATACATGCGAGCTGGAGCACACCGAGTACAGCTTTTTGTAAAGCAAGAAGGACGATCATGTACCAGCTAGAAGGCACATCAGCCGCCTGAGCTGCACTAAGCAGTCCATATTGCGCCGGCTCCTCGCCTCCCTGCCAAACGAGATGAATGACAATAGCAGAAATAACAGCAAGACTGATTCTGACCAACAAAATCACAGATACCCTCAGTCCAACCTTTGCTGCCACTGTTGATTCGATGATCAAGTTATGGCAAAAGGACAGCATCACTGCCAAAATAAACACTTCCTTCACAGGAAGCTCTAATGTCAAAATGGCAGCAATCCCCGCATACAAATTCAGCATATTTCCTAATACAAGCGGAATAGCCGCTTCCCCCGAAAGACCAAACAGCCCCATAAATGGCTGAATGAATCGGATGATCCAATCCATGACAGGCGTATGCTGCAAGATACTGACGAGAATGGTCACTGGAAAGATGACTTTACCAAGTGTCCAAGTTGTCGATAGCCCTGCTTTCAAGCCGTTTTTCCATGTCTCTCCCATCTTCTTCTGATCCCCCCTGCTTAATTCGATGAGTTGTTCTCTTTATACGGAATCGATGCGTATCCTTTCATTCTTCTAAAGAAAATCAGTAGAATAGCCACTGCGAATATCGCAATCGAAATCATCTGTGCGATTCGAAGATGCTCTGTCAGCATTAAGCTGTCTGTTCTCATCCCTTCAATGAAAAAACGGCCGATTGAATACCAAATTAAATAAGACAAGAAGATTTCGCCTCTGCGCAGCGAAGTTCTGCGTAATAAAATCAAGATGACAACACCAACAAGATTCCATAATGATTCGTATAAGAACGTCGGGTGATAATAGGTACCATCAATATACATTTGATTAATGATAAACTCAGGCAGATGCAAATTTTCTAAAAAGGTTCTTGAAACCGCCTCACCGTGCGCTTCTTGGTTAATAAAGTTCCCCCAGCGTCCAATTGCCTGCCCTAGTAAAATACTAGGTGCTGCGACGTCAGCTATTTTCCAAAAGGATACCTTTCTCACTTTTGTAAAAATGATGGCTGTCAGCACGGCACCGATCAGCCCGCCGTGAATCGCAATTCCACCATTCCAAATCTTAATGATTTCGTTTGGGTGCTGCTGATAGTAATCCCATTCGAAGGATACATAATAAATTCGGGCACAAATAATCGCTATTGGAATGGCAAATAAGATTAAGTCAATGAACGTATCTTTATTGATTCCTCTTTTTTCACATTCTCTCAGGGCGAGCCAAAGTCCAAGCAAGGCCCCGACCCCAATAATCACACCATACCAATGAACCGAAATAGGTCCGAGGTGAAAAGCAATCGGATCAATTGGCTGAATTGCTTCGTTCATATAGTCAACTCCTATTCATCTTGGCCATTGTCTTCAATGACATCGGCAAGTTTACTTGTAAATTGTTCTGCTGCATTATGTCCCATACGTTTCAGCCTGAAGTTCATCGCAGCCACCTCAATGATGACCGCTAAGTTTCGACCTGGCCGCACAGGGATCGTCAGCTTCGGCACATCAGTATCGATGATTCGCATTTTCTCTTCTTCAAGTCCTAAACGATCATACTGTTTGCCTTGTTCCCAAAGCTCAAGGTTCATTACAATCGTAATTCTCTTATAGCTTCTGACAGCGCCTGCTCCAAATAAGGTCATCACATTAATAATGCCTAACCCGCGGATTTCTAAAAGATGTTCAATCAGCTCTGGTGCACTTCCGACTAACGTATCCTGATCCTCTTGACGGATTTCAACGCAATCGTCTGCGACCAGCCGATGTCCCCTCTTCACTAATTCTAAGGCTGTTTCACTTTTTCCTACTCCGCTTTTCCCAATTAACAACACACCTACACCATATACATCTACGAGCACACCATGAATGGCAGTCGTTGGTGCAAGCTTACTTTCTAAAAAGTTGGTCAATCGACTCGAAAGTCTTGTCGTTTTTAGGCTAGATCGTAAAACGGGCACGCCATTTTCATTTGATGCTTCGATTAATTCCTTCGGGACATCACGATCGCGTGACAAAATAATGGCAGGGGTAATATCTGTACAAAGAGACATCATTCTCTGCTTTCGTTCGCGTTCTGGGAGCTGTTCAAAAAAAGAAAGCTCTGTTTTCCCTAAAAGTTGAACTCTTTCTTTTGGGTAATATGTAAAATAACCAGCCATTTCAATACCTGGTCTGGAAAGATCACTGATTGTAATGGGACGATTAATCCCTTCTTCCCCACTTACCAGTTCAAGATGAAATTGTTCCATTATGTCCTTCGTACGAACTTTCGGCACGTTTCTTCCTCCTTTTATCACAGGCGATTCAGAAATACAGCTCTATTTTATCACTTTCAATGATGAACCCAAAACAGTATTTTATCCTGTTCCTGTTTCACCACCCTAACTGGTATAGACAACTATACTTAAAAAGAGTAAACTTAAATGAAAGATAACGAATAAGGGGGCTCAAACATGAGCGGTTCTTTATTGCTCTCCAATATTCATATTGTGACAAAGACAAAGATCATTGAAAACGGTTTTGTCGGTTTACGCGATGGCAAGATTGACTATATTTCAACATCACCACCGACAGGAAATTATGAAAAAGTATATATTTCCCGGGAAAACTTTTATTTACTCCCTGGAATGATTGATATTCACATCCATGGCGGATATGGTGCAGACATGATGGATGCGACAGCAGAAGCAATGAATACACTCGCTGACAACCTTCCGTCCGAAGGAACGACAAGTTTTTTAGCGACAACCATCACACAAAACCATCATGAGATTGAGCGGGCACTTAAAAATGTCGCTCAGTGGAAACAAAGTAATGAAGAACAAGCAGGAAGTCAGGCACAATGTATAGGAATCCACCTAGAAGGTCCATTTATTTCTAAAGATAAGGCAGGGGCACAGCCTGTTCAATGGATTAAACAGCCGGACATCCCGCTTTTTAAAAAATGGCTGGATGCTTCTGATCAACTCATTCGAATTGTCACGTTTGCGCCTGAGGAAGACAGAGATTTTGCATTTCTTTCTCTATTACAGGAAAAGAACATCATCCCTTCTATTGGACATACGAATGCCCATCATGACATGATCAATTTAGCAGCTAAGCATGGTGCACGCCATGTAACGCACCTTTATAACGCAATAAGTTCGTTTCAGCACCGTGAACCGAACGCTGTAGGTGCTGCTCTTACGAACGAGAATCTTCATACTGAGCTGATCACAGATGGGATTCACTCTCATCCTCTTTCCATCAAGCTTGCGTATTTGGCAAAAGGAAGTGATCGTTTAATCATGATCACAGACTCGATGCGTGCAAAAGGGCTTGGGAATGGAACATACGAATTTGGCGGTCAGACGGTCACAGTCAGCGGCGAAAAAGCATTGCTGGACGATGGTACACTTGCGGGATCGATTTTGCGAATGAAAGACGGCGTCAAAAGGATAAAACAGCTCACAAATTGTGAGTGGACAGAGATTGCGAAGATGACCTCAACCAATGCAGCCGCTCAACTGGAACTTGATCAACAGCTCGGTTCCATCGAAGTTGGAAAACTAGCAGATTTGGTGATATGGGATGAATCTGGTGAACTGATGATGACGATCTGCCGTGGACAAATCGTCTTTGAAAAAAAGGAGGCCAACCACTAATGAACATCATCGAATTTGAAAGCAAAGATCAATTAGGAAAAGAAGCAGCTGCCGTTATTTCAAGGACAATAGCTGCTAAACCCGATGCCGTACTCGGCCTAGCAACGGGCGGTACACCTATTGAAACTTACAAAGAGTTAATTCAACTTCATCAAGCGAATCAACTGTCTTTCAAGCAAACAAAAACAATCAATTTAGATGAATATGCAGGACTCAATCCAGAACACGAAAATAGTTATATGACCTACATGAAACGTCATTTATTTGACCATATTGATCTCCCTCACGATCAATATTTTCTTCCAAATGGCAATGCAGCTCATTTAGAAAAGGAATGCTTAAGATATGACCAGCTCATTGAGGATGTAGGCGGCATCGATCTTCAGCTCCTTGGAATCGGTCAAAATGGGCATATCGGTTTTAACGAACCAGGTACCCCTTTCAACTCAAAGACTCATGTCGTGCAGTTAGATGAAAACACGAGACAGGCTAACGCAAGATACTTTTCTTCTATTGATGAGGTACCTACACATGCCATCACAATGGGAATCGCGAGCATTCTTTCAAGTAAAAAGATTCTCCTTCTTGCTTCGGGAAAATCAAAAGCGAAAGTGATACAATATTTAGAACAGGCAGAGATTCATCCGGACTTCCCAGCGTCTGCACTGAAACTTCATAAAGATGTAACGGTTTTGATTGATCGAGAAGCTGGATCACTACGCTAAAAACGAGAGGATTTTCACATGTTTATTGATAAGCAGTCACCTATTCCGATGTACCATCAGATTATGGAGAACTTGAAAAAGCAGATTGAGGATGGAACATTAGCACCTGATACACTCATTCCTTCTGAAAGAGAATATGCCGAACGCTTTGGTATTAGTCGAATGACTGTCAGACAAGCCTTATCGAATCTTGTGAACGAAGGATATTTGTATCGACAAAAAGGAAAAGGCACCTTTGTTAGCCGAAAAAAATTTGAACAGCCGCTTCAAGGCTTAACAAGCTTTTCAGAGGATATGCGCCAGCGAGGGCTCAAAGCATCAAGCCAGCTGATTGACTTTAAAAAAACCGCATGTCCAGAGCACTTGCTGCCAGTCTTACAGCTGTCTAATAGTGATGCTGTATTTGAACTAAAACGCATACGCCTTGCAAATGATGAACCGATGGCGATTGAAACGAGCTATATACCTGAAAGATTTGCAGGAGATTTAACAAAGGAACATTTAACTGGCTCTTTATATGAATATATAGAAACTCACACTGGCCATGTCATTGCTCATGCCAAACAGGAGCTTGAAGCCAATGTTGCCTCAAAGGAAGAAGCACACTTGCTGTCTATTTCAGCAGGAGACCCTGTGCTGTCCATAACAAGAACAACTTTTTTTCAACAAGACATTCCATTTGAGTATGTTGTTTCCGTTTATAGAGGGGATCGTTACAAGCTCATTCATACAATGGAAAGATAAACAGTGCCCCTGAAACGGAGCACTGTTTTTTTATTTCCTAAGAAATTTTATTTCGTCATCATTTTTTGTATGAATTTTCCATATTGGTGAAATAGCTTTTCCTTGAAAACGATCTTTTGCTACAGTGTACCAATAATAATCTTCATTTGGCTTTAAGCCCTTCCACTCAAAGCTTGCTTTTTTGCCGCTTTTTACGCCGCGCGCTTCTCCTAGAAGAACATTCGTATACACATTGAGTTCAAAATAATTGGTTTTGACAGATTTCATTTTCGGTGTCAAATCTACATCGATTGAAAATTCATCCTGATCTCCATACGTTTTAGGATCATAAAAATGCTCTTGATTCAAGTAAGGAGAGTATGTCGTAAAATGAAGTTGATTTTTTTCTTGATCGGCTGTTATGACCCTCATAAACCCTTGACCACCTTCAGGTCCTGACTGATAATCGGCGAGTATTTGATATACTTTCCTGTCGACTTTTCCATCATGGTCATCATCAAGCTCATCTACTTTCCTGCTTGCTCCATGGTAATGGCCGCTAAATACGGCCACAATATTAGGATGGCGTTTCACCACTTGGTGGAAGATGAGGTCGCCAATCGGGCTCCGGTTGCCGCTCACTAACAAATACTCATGGAAATTTAAAATGACGATACGATCTGGATGCTCAGAAATTACACGGTTTAACCAATCAATTTCATCTTGCTTAATCCCCCAGCCCATGTACACCATCATATAATCATTGCCGCCGGCAGAGATGAGATCATAATGACCTTTATTGTTTCGATAGGATTCACCATAGTAAGGCTTATCAGCAAAGCGTTTTTCCCCGAAATATTTCCCGTATTCCGCATATAAACCGTCCTTGTGTCTAACATCATGATTTCCTGCTAAAACACCATAGGGAATGTGATTCTGATCCAATACACGCATAAATGTATCAGCACGGTGCCATTGCTTATCCTTTGAATCATCCACAATATCGCCTGTATGGAACACATATTGAATGTTTAATTTTTCCCTTTGATCTCTGATCCATTCGACCATTTGTTTAAAGATATGAGGGTAGCTCTTTGCATAATATTGAGTGTCAGACATCCATACCATCTTATATGGCTTTTGCGATTTGCTGATTTCATCCTGTACTAGCAAATCAAACGTTTGATTCTTCATGTACTGTCTCACTGACAGCAGCCCTTTCAGGTAAAATTCCTTTTGATCCTTGGCAAAGTGATGAGTGATTTTATCCCACTTTTCCTGCTGGTGATTCCACGCGTACATTGTCACCTTTCTCCCTGACAATGAACTCCCTTTCCATACAGCTTCGACGACATCCTTTTCACGTACATCATGATGAACCTTAATTTGAAAACGATGATAAGGAAAACGCTGTAAATCTTTCGTTTCAACTGACTTCCCATCAACAAATGCAATACGGTTCCTTTCTTGATCAGAAAAAATCATTTCTCCTTTTTGGAGATAACTCTTAGGCGGTTCTGTCTCTGCTGCATACTTAAAAATCTTCATTGAAGGATGCAGCGATGTATATTGATAGGCACGATAAAAAGAGTAATCTAACTTATCATTCGTTGGATCCTTGGTTAGCACAGTTTGTTTTGATGATTTCATTTTTGTCTTATCTGCCACCCGCTCTGGTGTTTCAGGATGCTCATGTACCGTCTTGAACTCTTTTTTTAACGTCGACATGTTACCAGCTGCGTCTTTTGCTTTGATCGTAAACGTGTGCTTCCCAGGCTTTAATTCACTAGAGGACGTCTGATATGGCAAAGAAACTGGTTTGCCATCTACATATGCCTTCAACTCCTCTATGTCACTCCAGCGATCCGTTACTTTTGCTTTTAATGTAAAGGCGCCTTTATATTGATCCTTTGCTTGTACGTTGGTCTTAATTCTCGGCCCAGTGTTATCAACTTTTACACGTACTGAAGCGTGCTCGTCTGAGGTTTTGGCCTCAATCAGGTGCGGCCCTTCTTTCAGCCTTTTTGTGTCCCACTTTATATAGGTTGAGACATACGCCTCTTTTGGAATCTCAAATTGAAACGTTCTCACCTTTTTTGCGTTCCCGCTGTCTCCCATTCTCCATTCTTTTAGCGGCTTCGCATTGATTGGCGGAATTTGTGTTC
The DNA here is from genome assembly GCF_051129925.1 of Bacillus sp. Je.9.29.b. NCBI lineage: Bacteria > Bacillati > Bacillota > Bacilli > Caryophanales > Bacillaceae > Bacillus > Bacillus sp. Je.9.29.b. The sequence continues at coordinate 32,128 of NZ_JBCPSO010000009.1, read as the reverse complement.
CATTTGATAAGATCATCCTGACGTTTTTCAATTCAAAATCATCATGATTCTCTCCAGGCAGCCGGTCCATCGGAGAAGACTTTGTGCCAGCGTGGAAAGAGATCGTTTGGAGACCTGCCTTTTTTATCTCTTCTTCGGGTATTGGCATTGTATAGGTACGGTACACTTTTGTCGAATCATCAAAAATAGAAAGTAAACGCCTACCTATAGACACACCATTTTTAAAATATAAATTTGTTCCTTTGACATCAAATGCGATATATGGATCTGCTTCAAGGGCAGAGGATACTTGCTGATTCCGTTTTCCATCTATCCGCAATTCGATGCTTTTTTTCTGATCAGACGTTGCCTTTAATGAAAATAAACCTGATACCGTATCTCCCTCTTCTACATTGAATCGTAGACCGTGGGCTTTGCTGACCTGCTCCACATCAATCGTTTTTTTCAACGTCTTGGCTTCATTTTCGCCGTCTGACGCTTCAAGCTGATATTCCAATTGTTCTTTCCCAATCAACTCAGGTGAATAAATAATATGATGAAATAACCGGTCATTATGGTCTTTTTGCAGCAGTATTTCCTTAAACGGATCTTTTCGATTCGTTCGATAGCGCAGCTTGACGGTTTTTACGGCCTGATCATCTTGGACATCTGCTTTAATCTCTACACTTTCAGTTGGTTTCACCGGTTTTCTTACCGTCATATCTTCAATCACAGGTTTATGGATATCTTGAGAAATTTCCTTTTTTTCAGATGGAATTTGTGCTTTTAGCACTTTACCTGGAGTGGGTTCTTCCTCAATTTTCGAAATCAGCTTCGTCTGCGTCGTACCATCCATTGGATACTTAAACAGCAAGGATTTATGCTCGCTAAACCATGATGGCTTCAAACGAAATGCAGCAGAAGAAATCTCTTCACCTATATTTGTTGTGATCGAAACAAGACGAGATTTAGAGTTGGACAGCCCTTTACTCTCGATAATGGATAGATGCTCGCCCTCTTTTAATTGGCTTTTGTACATGGCATTAAAGTCCGCTGTCGTTAAATGCTCCTGCCCTTTTTTTCTCAGCCAGAATACATAAGGTTTTCCAGGTGAAATGATGACTGGATTTGTGTGAAAGGAATATACATCATCCATTTCAATGCCCTGTGCAGGATTGCGGTAGCGGAGCTGATAATGTTTAAGAGAGATAGGCGCATGTGTCGTGTTATACACTTCGATAAACTCAAAAGCATCTTTGCCTTTTCGGTTTTTTGAATTGACGACAATTTCTGTGATGAATAAGTCCGGAATATGTGAAAGATCTTCTTCAAATCCATTTAAATGAACCGATTTCTCTGCCGTTTTGATGACTGATTTTTGCGTAAGGAACTCTGTATAGTAACGAACGGTTGGATTCCATAATTGATCTGGCGGAATTTTCGCTGTAAATTCTGGCTTCATCCCTGGCAGCCGTTCCATTGGAATCAAGCGGTACCCCAGTTCATCACTTTGTTTATAATACAAGTTCGCAGACAAAATCTGTTCTTGGTCACTAATGGACGCACGAAACTGTAGATCATGGCTTTTTCCTAGAACCGGGCGGACGTCCACATGAAATTGGTCAAAGATAAAAGGCGAAAAAGGCTTGTCCGGTACATTCACTTCTGTTTGAAGAAAAGGTCCTGCTGAAGCAGGCTGACTGAAACAAAAAAGAATGATAAAAACAAATAAAAGCATGATTTGTCTGCTCACGTTCACCATCTTGCACCGCCTCCCTTCGGATATTGTGTCTCCTGAAGGTCGTTTTTATGTCAGATGGAACGGAGAAACGATGAAAATTTGCACAAAAAAACCGTTAGCTTTTTTTCGCTAACGGCTCTACAATTCCTTTTTGTATCAACAGATGGAAAATGGATAAAATGACAGCCATCCAAATGGCCGTTCCGAATCCATCAATGTTAAAGCTATCTCCCATAAAGCTCGATGTCATCATGAGTGTAATCGCATTGATGACAAATAAGAACAATCCTAGTGAAAGAACGGTCACTGGAAGCGTTAAAATGATCAAAAACGGCTTCACTAAAATATTGAGCAAGGACAAAATGATACTTGCCACAATGGCTGCGCCAAAACCTTCAATATACACGCTCCCGAGCCCAGGCAGAATGCCCGAATCAAAATATCCAGCAATGACGATTAAAAGTAATGCATTTACTAATATACTGACGATCCATCTAAGCATTTATTTAGTGCCTTCTTCCGGAACAACAAAATACCAGATGAAGTAGATCAGGAAGATCGGCATAAATGCTGTCAAAAATCCGATGATGACGGTTAAAATGCGAAGCAGGGATGCATCCACACTTAAATATTCCGCAAGTCCACCAACAACACCCGCTATTTTTTTATCTGTTGCTGAACGATAAAGCTTCTTCATGTAGAATCACTCCTTGTCTGATTGGTGCTTTACTTGTATTGAGCCTGTTTTTGTTTCTGCAAAAATGGATATACTGTGCACCGCTTGTTGATTGGCTTTGATCATTTTCTCTTTTTGTAATGTTTCATTTTTTTCTTTAATCATCTCTGCATCAAGTAAATCATGAGAGATAGACCCAAGATTGCTTTTCAGCTCAGCGGTCACTGCACATGCACGCGGAACCTGAACGTCCACACTGCCTGTTGTCGTTTTCGCATAGATGGAACGGCACTTTTCATCTGACAGCTGAACAGCAATATTTCCATTAAAGCTTTGAGCATCAATTGATTCACTTTTCCCGCGCAGGTCTATGAGCCCATTGATGGTTTCTACTTCAATCATACCACACTCGTGATCTGCCAGTTTGATTTGTCCGTTTGCTGTTTCTATTCCGACTTTTTCTGCTTGTAACGAAGCAAAAGAGACAACACCATTTGTCGTTTTTGCGGCAAGTTCTTTTGTCTTTAGCTTTTCCCCGCGAATCGGTCCATTAAACAGCTTGACCTTGATCTTATCGTATTGGATACGCGGTACGTATAATGTAACATTGACTTTCATCGTCTTCTTTTCGGTTCGAATAAAAAATTTATCTCCTTCAAGCCCGCAGTCCAATTGATTGAGAAATTGCTGTCTTGCCTGCTCTCCATCCTCTGCACGGTAAATTTTCGCATGACACTCTGCTCGAATATCTCGATCGTCCCAAGGCATCACGTTGAGGCTGCCGTTCGCCAATTGAATATCTAAATGGGAAAGCGATGCGTCCTTGAACTGAAAAATATGCTCAACATCAACGGACTGTCCAAAGTTCAAATCAAGATCCACGTCTTTTACCTTTTTCACCGCAGAGTCTAACCAGCCAAACAGCTTTGCCCCAAGATTTTCGGTGCCGTTTCCTTTGCTCTCTGCTCCAGCTTTTTCTTCATGAAAGCTGTGATCAGCCGTAGACTTTTCTAATGAGACTGACTGACCTTCTTCTAGTTTTTCCAGCAGCGTAATTGCTTCTTTTGCTGATAATACTCCGTCTTCTACTAATTTTAAAATTCGTTCTTTTTCATTCATACAAAGCCCTCCTAAGATTTGATGGTTTGAAGTACTTTAATCCCTTGAATGATATTCCAAATGACAGAGATCAAAAAGCCAATGACTACTAAAAAAGACAAGATGAACACCGTCATGACTGGAATGAGCGAGTCACCTGCCTGTGTCGTCAATAAAAATGGGATAGACCCAAAAATCAACAGAATGCACGCTGCGACCGGCAAAAGATGTGACCATAATGCCCGCAATGCGTGCCGCTTCGTTTCCTTTTGATCTACTACAAAAAACGCCACGATCGGTACGATAAACGGCATAAATAATACACTAAAATAACAAATAGAAGCAATAATCGACTGATCTCTATTCATATATATTCGCTCCTTCATAACGAAAATCCCTTTCTAACTCATACGTTTATTGCGTATAAAAAGTTTCAAAATCATTCGATTTACATATGACCTTAGACACAAATTATTTCTTTTTGCACCTAAGAGTAGATTCTTCACAGATTACCCTTTAAAATATGTTGAAAAGATGGTGATTATCATTATAGGGGGTAATTATTTTGACAGATCATCATAATTCAAAACACACGGCTCAAACGCTTTTAGACCTTATACAGAAACAGAAAAGCATGAACAGCGATATGATCAAGGAGCTTGAGACCATTCATCCGTCTCATCCAAAGTATGGTGATATCCGTTATTTAAAGGTACTGCTCGACAGCAGCAGCACCCATATTTTAAAGGATTTAACGCACCTCAGTAATTTAATGCCGAAGGAAGATGTGCAGTAAAAGAAAAACCCCTCTTATCGAGGGGTTTTCTTTATGAAGAAGTCACACTTTCCGTTTCTTTAACCAGTTGTTTCATGCGTTTACGGTCACGCTCTAAAATAGGCTTCAAGTATTGGCCTGTGTAAGATGCTTCTTCTTTTGCAATGTGCTCAGGAGTGCCAGAGGCAATGATCGTTCCGCCGCCTGCACCACCTTCTGGTCCGAGATCAACGAGATAATCAGCAGCCTTGATAATATCAAGGTTGTGCTCAATGACCAACACCGTATCTCCGTTTTCAACCAAACGCTGAAGCACCTTTAATAAACGGGCAATATCATCCACATGCAGTCCTGTTGTCGGCTCGTCCAAAATATAAAGGGACCTTCCGTTTGAACGGCGGTGAAGCTCAGATGCCAATTTCACGCGCTGCGCCTCTCCTCCGGACAATGTCGTTGCAGGCTGTCCAAGTGTAATGTATCCAAGCCCCACATCATAAATCGTTTGAAGCTTCCGCTTAATTTTTGGGATATTCTCGAAAAATTGGAGTGCGTCCTCCACAGTCATTTCAAGCACATCAGCAATGTTTTTCCCTTTATATGTGACCTCGAGTGTTTCGCGGTTATAACGTTTCCCGTGACACACTTCACAAGGCACATACACATCTGGCAAAAAGTGCATTTCAATTTTAATGATGCCATCCCCGCGGCACGCCTCACAGCGGCCGCCTTTGACGTTAAAGCTGAATCTGCCTTTTTTATAGCCTCTTACCTTTGCTTCGTTGGTTTGTGCAAACACATCCCGCACATCATCAAAGACACCTGTATACGTGGCAGGGTTGGATCTTGGTGTACGGCCAATTGGAGATTGATCAATATCAATGACCTTATCCAAATGATCCATTCCTTTGATTTCTTTGTGCTGCCCTGGCTTCGCCTTCGCTCTGTGCAATTTTTGTGAAAGTGATTTTAATAGAATTTCATTCACAAGCGTACTTTTTCCTGAGCCGGATACTCCGGTCACAGCTGTAAAGACGCCCAGAGGAAACTTCGCATTCACGTTTTTCAAGTTGTTTTCTTTTGCACCTTTTATCTCAATATAGCGGCCATCAGGCTTTCTTCTCTCAATTGGCAGCGGAATAAATTTCTCGCCAGATAAATATTGTCCTGTTAAGGATTTCGGGTCCTTCATGACTTCTTCTGGCGTTCCAGCTGAAATCACTTCTCCTCCATGAACTCCTGCTCCAGGTCCAATATCTATTAAATAATCAGCGGCTAGCATGGTATCTTCATCATGCTCCACGACAATCAGTGTGTTCCCGATGTCACGCATATTTTTCAACGTCCCGATCAACCGGTCATTATCGCGCTGATGCAGACCAATGGATGGTTCATCTAATATATAAAGAACACCTGTCAGCCTTGAGCCGATTTGAGTTGCCAGGCGAATCCGCTGCGCCTCTCCGCCTGATAGTGTGCCAGCGGATCGGCTCAAATTCAAATAATCTAAGCCCACATTATTTAAGAAGGACAAACGCTCTTTGATTTCACGTAAAATGAGCTGGGCAATCTGCAAATCTTTCTCAGACAACTCAATTTTTTCATAGAAATCAAGGGCATCAGAGACAGACAAATCGGTGATTTCTCCGATATGCTTGCCATTGATGAGAACCGCCAGCGTTTCTTTTTTCAGACGATATCCTTTACATGTCGGACATGGCTGATTGGCCATATATTTTTCCATTTGTTCACGAATATAATCAGAGCTGGTTTCCTTATAACGCCGTTCAATATTACGAAGAACACCTTCAAACTCAATTTCATTTTCACGTACCTGACCAAAATCATTTTCATATTTAAAATAAATCCGTTCAGATCCGCTTCCATATAAAATTTTATCAAATAAATGCGATGGGATATCTTTCACTGGAATGTCCATGTCAATGCCGTAATGTGTACAAACAGCCTCAAGAAGCTGCGGATAGTATTGCGAGCTTTGCGGCTCCCATGGTGCAATGGCATGCTGCCGTAAAGTCAGATCCTTATTAGGAATGACAAGCTCAGGGTCCACTTCCAGTTTTGAACCGAGCCCATCACAGCTCGGGCAGGCACCAAAAGGACTATTAAACGAAAACATTCTCGGCTCAAGTTCACCAATAGAGAACCCGCAATGCGGACAAGCATGATGTTCGCTGAATAACAGCTCTTCTTGTCCAATCACATCAATCATCACTCGGCCTTCGCCCAGCCGCAGCGCCGTTTCAAGAGAGTCAGACAGCCGAGCAGCAACGCCTTCCTTCACGACAATTCGATCAATGACTACTTCAATGGAATGCTTCTTGTTCTTTTCAAGCTCGATATCTTCTGAAAGATCTTCCATCTCTCCATCGACTCTCACTCGTACATAGCCTTGCTTCCGAATTTGATCAAGTACTTTCACATGTGTTCCTTTGCGGCCGGATACAACTGGAGCAAGCACTTGTAATTTCGTTCTTTCAGGATACTCTAAAATACGATCTGTCATCTGCTCAATCGTTTGTGACGTAATTTCAATCCCATGTATAGGACAAATAGGTTTTCCGACTCGAGCATACAAGAGACGCAAGTAATCATAAATTTCAGTGACAGTACCAACTGTTGATCTAGGGTTTCGGCTCGTCGTTTTCTGGTCAATACTAATCGCCGGAGAAAGACCTTCAATGGCATCTACATCCGGTTTATCCATTTGCCCAAGAAATTGGCGTGCATACGCTGAAAGAGATTCAACGTATCTGCGCTGACCTTCTGCATAAATCGTATCAAAGGCAAGCGACGATTTTCCTGAACCAGATAATCCCGTAATGACCACTAGCTGGTCACGCGGGATATTGACATCAATATTTTTAAGGTTGTGGGCTCTAGCACCTTTCACCTCTATTCGTTCCATAGCCATCAGGCAATCATCCTTCCGCTTTTAGCTCTAGCAATAAATCTCTTAATTCTGCTGCTTTTTCAAAATCAAGCGCTTTTGCTGCATCTTTCATTTCCATCTCGACTTTTTCGATCACTTTTTCTCGTTCTTTTTTGCTCATTTTCGACAGCTTTGGTGCTGCTTTTGTTTCGTATTCTTCTGAATCCTCATGTATCTTTGTTGCCTTAATGACATCTCGAATTTTCTTATGGATCGTTTGCGGTGTAATCCCGAATTTCTCGTTATATGCTTCTTGCTGTTCTCGTCTTCGCTTCGTTTCTTGAATCGCAATGTCCATCGATTTCGTCATATTGTCTGCATACATAATGACCCGGCCTTCTGCATTTCTCGCTGCACGGCCAATCGTCTGGATGAGGGATCTTTCAGAGCGCAAAAAGCCTTCTTTATCCGCATCTAAAATGGCCACGAGCGACACTTCTGGAATATCCAGTCCTTCACGAAGAAGGTTGATTCCAACAAGCACATCATATTTACCGAGACGCAGATCACGGATAATCTCAATCCGCTCAAGGGTCTTAATCTCTGAATGCAGGTAATTCACCTTGATTCCGATTTCTTTTAAGTAATCTGTGAGATCCTCAGACATTTTCTTCGTCAGTGTGGTCACAAGCACACGCTCATTTTTCTCAACTCGTGCATGAATTTCTCCAATTAAGTCATCAATTTGTCCTTCAATCGGACGGACTTCAATGATTGGATCAAGTAATCCTGTTGGACGGATAATTTGTTCCACAACCTCTGGTGTTTTCTCAAGCTCGTATGGACCAGGCGTTGCTGATACATGCACAATATGATTGATATGCTTTTCAAACTCATCAAAGGTGAGCGGTCTGTTATCAAGTGCTGATGGCAGGCGGAATCCGTGATCAACCAACACTTGCTTTCTAGCTTGGTCCCCGTTGTACATGGCGCGGATTTGCGGAATCGTCACATGCGACTCATCGACAACAATCATAAAATCATCTGGGAAATAATCAAGCAGTGTGTACGGTGTTGAACCAGGAGGACGCAAGGTCAGATGTCTTGAATAGTTCTCGATTCCTGAACAAAAGCCCATCTCTCTCATCATCTCAAGGTCATATCTTGTCCGCTGCTCAAGGCGCTGCGCTTCAAGCAATTTTCCATTTTCACGAAGCTTTTCAAGCTGTTCTTCTAGCTCTTGTTCAATATTTATAATTGCTTTTTCCATTTTTTCTTCTCTTGTGACGAAGTGAGATGCTGGGAAAATCGCCACATGATCACGATCACCAAGTATTTCTCCAGTCAGCGCATCCACTTCACGAATACGTTCAATTTCATCACCGAAAAACTCCACTCTGATACAATGCTCATCTCGTGAAGCAGGAAAAATCTCAACAACGTCTCCTCTGACTCGGAAGGTTCCGCGCTGAAAATCTATATCATTACGAGAATACTGAATATCCACCAGCTTACGAAGAAGCTGATTGCGTTCAATCTCCATTTCAGTACGCAAAGACAGCACAAGCTCTCTGTATTCCTCTGGCGAACCTAAGCCATAAATACAGGACACACTGGCAATGATGATGACATCTCTTCTCTCAAATAACGAGGACGTAGCCGAGTGTCTCAGCTTATCAATCTCATCATTAATGCTGGCATCCTTTTCAATAAATGTATCGGTCTGAGGTACATATGCCTCTGGCTGATAATAATCATAGTAACTCACAAAATATTCAACAGCGTTATTCGGGAAAAATTCCTTGAATTCGCTGTATAACTGACCGGCAAGTGTCTTATTATGCGCAATGACAAGTGTCGGTTTGTTCACTTCTTTGATCAGGTTGGAGACAGTAAAGGTCTTTCCCGTACCTGTAGCACCTAACAGCGTTTGATGCTGTTTCCCCTGATGGATCCCCTCAACAAGCTTTTCAATCGCCTTTGGCTGATCTCCTTGGGGCTGATAGTTAGAAACTAATTCAAAGCGGTCACTCACATCAAAGCCTCCGTTTCGTTTACGAAATCTATCTAATGAATATATTATCATAAAAGAACACAAAAATACGAACTAAAGTTCGGCTCTTACTTGATTTTTATTTCCAATACAGTCATACCCTCTCTCCCATGGCAAATAACCCTCTTAATAAAACCTTCCTTTCAGTATGGAACATTTTGGAGTGAGATATTCGATGAGCAGAAAAAGAAAGCTGCGCTTACTAGAAATCGTAAGCACAGCTCTTGTTTAAAACATGTCAGTTTTCAGCCATCATGCTCTTGATGGCGGTGACATCATTGATTTTTTTCAGCTTTTTCTCTTTTTTCGATTTCTTTCTTAGCCATAAACAAAGCCCCAGCTACTAAAGAAATAATATCTAATCCCACAATAAAGTAGGTTTCTGTATAGCCCTTCATGTACGAAGCAAATAAAAGCGCTGCTGTTAACGCAATGCCCACGTAATGATTGTAAGTAACCTTTGAAAATAAAATAACGAGCAGGAAAGGAAAAACTAGTGCAAATATGGCTTTTGTAATCACAAAAACCCTCCCTCTTCATGGTCTACTTCCTTGATTATAGTAAAGATTGGCATATTGAACAATTCACAGTTTTCAATTTCGCCTTTTTTCTTCATGTTCGGAGACTTTTGTTTTAGAAATAGAAGGAAATTAGTGAGATTGTCCCCTTTGTAAAGATAGGTCTTTCCGTCTTTGACAATAACATCCAATCAATCCTATGATTAAAATGATAGTGCGCACTATCATTTTGAAAAATAGAGAGACATACAAACCATTGGCTATTTGGATAAGGGGGCATTCCCATGTATTCAGTTTTATTTAATGCGGCTGAAGAATCCGCATCACTCGCAGGGGCAAAAGGCCTGAATTTAATCAAATTAAACAATCACGGCCTGCCAGTCCCAGATGGATTTATTATCAAAACCAACAGCTTTGCAAGCTTTCTTTCATATCACAATCTGCAGCCAGCAGAACAAAACCTTTCTCAAAAAATCAAAGAAGCATCGTTTCCTTTACAAATGGAAGCAGAGCTACTTTCGTCCTTTCAATCCTTGCGGAAGACTTACCCCTCTGTTGCAGTCAGGTCCTCTTCTGTTGCTGAAGATCTCGAAGGTGCCTCATTTGCAGGACAGTACGAGACCTATTTAAATATCAAAACAAATGAAGAGTTTTTACAGGCAGTCAAAGAATGCTGGTCTTCTTATTTTGCCGCGAGAGTCACAGAATATAAGGAAGAGATGAATGAAAATGAGGAAGAGATGCCGCTCATGGCCGTTGTTGTTCAAGGGTTAATCCATTCTGACGTCTCCGGTGTCATCTTTAGTGAGAATCCAGTATCGGGGAAAACAAATGAAATGATGCTGACCGCAAGCTACGGCTTGGGAGAAGCAATTGTCTCCGGTCTTGTGACACCGGACACGTTTATTGTAGATAAAGAAAACTTTTTGATTGAAAAAACACTTGGGGCGAAAGAGCTGCAAATTGTTCCTTTCCAAGAGGGTGTCATCGAACAGCCAGTGGCGGAGAAATTGGCTGGCCAGTTTTGCCTGAACGATGATCAATTGAAAGAAATCACACAAATCACGAAACAAGTAGAAGAACTTTACGGACATGGAGTCGATATCGAATTTGGCATAGCAGATGGGTCGTTTTATTTACTTCAAGCAAGGCCGATTACTACAGCTCTTCCAAAAGCAGTAAATGAAACAGCAGGTGCTTCTTTTCAAATGAAGCCAGAAGAGCTGCAGGATTTCTGGATTTCAATGGATGATCATATGCCTGGTCCAACGAGCCCTCTTTTCTCAAGCCTAATCATACCAGCCTTAAAAAGCGGGATGAAGAAAAATGGAGAAAAGTATCAAGTACCTGATATGAACATCAAAGATATTAAACTTTACAGAGGCCACCTATACTCAGCACCGGATCTGCCAGAAGCGCAAGAAGGAGCTGCACCCGTTTTTGATGAAAGTATATTTGAGTTATTTCCTCATTTAAGTGAACGGATGTATGAGATTTTAGAGAAAAATTTCTTTCCATTTTACGAAAAACTCGATCGCCAAATGAAGGAACCTATGACCATTGAAAAGGCCATCATTGGTTTTGAAGAATTAAAGGATTTTTATATTCAAGCATATGATGATCATTTTGATATCGTCATACCACAAGTCATTCTATCAGCCATCATTGAAGACATGCTTGTCACGTATACTGGTGATCAAACCCAAGTCGTCTTGCTGCACGAAATGATGATAGGCGTGATGAACAAATCTCTTGAAACAGACAAGGTGCTATCTGATATCGCAAAGGATGTCCTTCAAGATCCAGAACTTCATCAAGCATTTATTCAACATGAAAAGAACTCGGAGCTGTTACATGCACTCAATCACTCGGAAAAAGGAAGGCATTTCATTTCGAAATTGGAGGATTTTCTCCAAGTTTACGGCTGGCGATCTGTTAAAAGTCATGACCTTACAGATGAGACTTGGGCAGAAAACCCGAAGTTTATATTAGATATCATCAGAAATAACATCCATTGCCATTGTGATTTTGATGAAGAATTTGCAAAAGCAGTGATCAAAAGACAAGAGACATATAAACATTTTATGAGTCAAGTGAAGGATGAATCGTTTAAAACAAAATTTGAGACGCTGTATCAATTTGCCCTTCAAGCAGCGAATATCCGAGATGACCACCACTTCTATATTGATGCCATGTTAGATGCAAAGGCCCGGGTATATCTATTAAAAATTGGTGAACTTCTTGCAAAAAAAGGAGCCATTCCTCATCAAGAAGATCTTTGGTATCTCTACGATGAAGAGGTACAAAAAGCGCTCACAACGTCTATCTCATTTGATTCGGTTATCCAGCAAAGAAAGATAGAAATGAAGGAAAATGAAGACATTCAACCACCGGCTTACATTGGCACACCAACTGAAGCGGAACTGCAGCAAGTAGAAAGAATGCTTGGTTCATTAAGAGAAAATGAAAACAACACACAGGATGTGATCCATGGAATTGGCGCATCCAGCGGTATTGTTTCTGGAAGAGTAAAAGTCATTACATGTGCTGACGAATTCTCACAATTTCAAAAGGATGATATTTTAGTTTGTAAAACGACCACACCTTTATGGACGAGCTTATTTAGAGATGCGAAAGCAGTCATCACCGATGCTGGAGGCATTTTATCTCATTCAGCTATTATCGCAAGAGAGTATATGATGCCCGCTGTCTTAGGTACTAGAATAGCAACTGAAACACTTCAATCCGGTGACCTTGTGACAGTAGATGGCAGCAATGGACGCATTCAGATATTAAAGCAGCATTCGCGTGCATAAACTTATCATTTTGGATGATATTGGCGGTCATAGGTTTTATCGGTATACTTACTTTGTTGCAAACACATTCATAACCTGAGGTGAGTATGCTTGTTAAAATCTACAAATCAACGAATCATTCGCGCAACAATGGATTTATTAACTGAAAAGGGCTATCAAAAAACAACAACCAAAGAAATAGCAACAAAAGCGAATGTGAGTGAAGCAACTATTTTTCGCAACTTTAAAAACAAACGCGGCGTCATTGCTGCCATTATGAAAATGAAATCAACACCGACAAAAACCCTAGAAGCAGAATTCAAAGGCGATTTATACACCGATTTGAAGTTTCTCGGTACCTATTTCCTTGAGGATTTGACTTCCAAAAAAGAATTTATTTATATCAGCATGCGAGAACCGGCTATGTTTAAGGATTTAACCAGTCATGAAAAGATTTACCCTCAAGAACTAAGAGAAATGCTCATACAATATTTCAAAAAGATGGGTGCCCAGCATCATGTATTAAAAGGAAATGAAGACATTTATGCAGACATTTTCATTAGTACGTATTTCGGATTTTTTATTCAGCAGCTAGAGCAAGATTTTCAACTCGTTCTCACACAAAAAGAAGATTTTATTGAAACATGCACACACATTTTCATGAGAGGAATTTCTCCCGCTTAAAGGGTGGAATTCTTCTTTTTTACAAAAGGTGGTATACACATTGAGATTAAAAAAAGAGAGTTTCGTCATCTATTCCTTGTTACTTGGAGCTATATTAGTTCCAGTCAATTCAACGATGATCGCTGTCGCTCTATCATCCATATCAACGTATTATGATCAATCCCTTGCAAACATCACTTGGGTTGTCACAATTTATCTTATTGTCATGGCAGTCACTCAGCCTATCGCTGGTAAGTTAGGAGATATATACGGACATCGGCGAATGTATTTAATTGGGGTCATGCTCTTTTTAATTGGCTCAATTGGATGTGCTTTAGCTCCTAATCTAGCTTTTCTCATCACTTTTCGTTCCATTCAAGCAGCTGGCGGTGCTATTTTAACACCGAATAGCATTGCATTGATTCGTGCAACAGTATCCCCCGAAAAACTGTCTAAAACAATGGGGTATTTTGGGTTTGGAGCCGGTATTGGTGCCGCACTTGGACCTTTTATTGGTTCGATTCTTATTCAGAGTTTTGATTGGCATTCTATATTCTTTGTCAATATCCCATTCTTGTTCCTTACACTTGTTACCGGCGTATTACTCATTCCAAAAACAAAGCATACACGCTTACAAGCAAATGTAGACATCACTGGTTCACTATACTTAACCATCGGGATTGCCACACTCATTCTATGCACTAAAAGCCAATTGCTAAATGAATACTTGATCTATGGAATTCTAGCGTTGATCGTCATTCCTTTATTCTTTAAACATGTACGAAAAGTAAAGAATCCGATCATCGATTTGTCGCTTTTTAAAAACAGTTCATTTACAAACGCAAACCTGTCGATCATGCTAAGTAATTTTGTGATGTATGCCATTCTTCTAATTATGCCGCTGTTTATGGAACAACAACTTGCACTTTCTCATACACAAAGCGGTATTATTCTATCAGTATTTTCTCTTTGCATGTCTATTAGCGGCTTGTTAGGGGCAAGACTCCATCCGAAAAAAGGCGCGAAAAAAATGATTGGCTTTTCATTTCTCTGTCTGACTTTATCAGGCATCATGTTAATCACACTCAGTCAGTTCCCTACCTTACCACTGCTTATCGTGACACTTGTTACAGGTGGAATTTCATCAGGTATTGGAATGACCAGTATGCAGATGGCTTCTTTAACGTCTGTTGATCAAAACTTATCTGGTTCAGCATCTGGTATTTTCTCTACCTTTCGATATTTTGGCAGTATCATTTCGTCTACATTGATTGGGATCATGAGTGGTTTTCAATCTTTATTTATTGTATTAATGGGTGCAGGCATTCTTGGTTTCCTTTTATCTCAACGTGTAAAAACCAAATCAACCTCCCCATCATCTGAACATTCCGCCTAATGACTCCCTTGCTCTATGTTTAGTTAGAGCGGGGAGTTTTCATCATTTGTATCACTGTAAACTATAGCGAGTGCATCCATCAAATCCTGAAAATCATCTTTTAAAGAAGAAAAAATGGCATATGTCCAGACAAAAAAGGAACTTCAGGTACAAATGGTCTTCCTCACTTACCTAAAAGCTTTTTTTCATTCTTTCAGCATAGATAACTTCAATTTTTTTTCACAATTTTTGTGGTATGATTTTGAAAATAGAGAACGCAAAGGAGCGGAAGAATGGAACGTATGAAATATATTTTGATCTGTTTATCAGCTCTACTTTTATTCCTGACAGGCTGTGGAAAAGAACAGCAATTTACGCCGCCAGGCAGCTCTCAATCCATCGCTGTCATCTCTCAATTAAAAAAAGCCTCCTTTTCAATAGTTGATATACAAAAAAATAAAATGCTCTCTTCTGTGGATTTAAAACACCCACTCACTGATCTTATTCAAATCAATAAAGACGTCATCATCGCTACAAGTAAAGAGGGAGAATCCCTTATCGAAATTAATCTAAAACACGGTACAGCAACTGATTATATGAATGTGGATAAAGGACTGACTTCCCTTACATATGATGCAGCTTCTCATACATTAATCGCTGCCAACTCACAGAAAAATGTCGTTTATTTTATTGATACGGAGCGCAAAAAAATAAAATCGACTGTGAAAACTGGAAAATTACCTTCTTCTATGACTCTTTCTTCATCAGGTATTTTATTTGTTTTAAATGCAGAAAGTCATACTGTCTCCGTCATAGATATTGAAAAGGAAAAAAATATACGTACGTTTTCTGTACTTGAACGGCCTTCTGGGATTCATTTTGATGGACGGTCCATTTGGATCGGCGGCCATGGTAAACAAGGCACCTTAAATAAGAGTATTTTTGCTTATGACCCTAAAACTGGAAAAAAACAGCGAGAAATAAAGCTAGGCGTTATGCCTGTTGCATTTTTTCCAGAGAAAAATTCTTCTACTTTATATGTACTATGTCATGGAGATCATACGCTATACAAAGTAGATACCAAAACAAATAAACAGCTTGCTTCTGTTGAAACTGGTCAAAATCCGAATTATATCACCGCTGATACGACATCAATTTATGTGAGTAACTTGGATGACAACTCAGTATCCATCATCGATAAACACTCACTTATCATGAAAAATCAACTGAATGTCCCATCAGGACCTTATGCTATCGTGTTGGAGGAAAAGAAATGAAGGAACAAATGCGTATTTTAATCGTAGATGATGAGTTTGATATGCTTGAGTTAATCGGGTCTTTTTTAAAGAGACATGGCTTTCACATTATCACTGCGAATAATGGAAAAGATGCCTTGCATCAGCTTGAAAAGGAATCTGTTGATCTTGTTGTATTAGATATCATGATGCCTGACATGGATGGATTTGAAGTTTGTCAGCGTATTCGACAAACATCTCAAATACCGATTTTATTTTTAACAGCGAGGAGTTATGAAGAGGACCGAATTAGAGGACTTGAAATTGGAGCGGATGACTACATCATGAAGCCTTTCAGTCTGCGTGAGCTTGCAGCAAGAATTGAAACAACCCTGAGGCGAATTAGAGGTCTTTCGCTAAAGCGCAGCCGAATACAGATTGGTGACATGGAGATTGAACAAGATGGCAGACAAGTTTACCTCCATCAACAGCCCGTTAATTTAACAAGAAGAGAATTTGATTTACTCATGTTTCTTTTGCTCAACCAAGGACAAGTGTTTTCAAGAGAACACCTTTATCAAAAATTGTGGGAATCACATTCAACGAGCGGCTCTTTAAGAACAGTCGATACACATATCAAAACGCTGCGACTGAAATTAAAGGAAGCAGAACGATATATTAAAACCGTTTGGGGTGTCGGCTATAAGTTTGAGGAGGAAGAATGAAGCCATTATCGATTAAAAAGAAAGTACTCTTCTTAATTCTTGCAGTGATCGGAATCGTTGCAGCCTCAGCGCTTGCCCTTACCTTTTACTTATACCAGCACTTATATATTGATAAACAAATTGATTCCTTAAGTTTGCAAGGTAAGAAGCTGGCAGAAATCTATCACACACATGGGAAAGACAAGTATTTTACCGATAGAATGAAATGGGCAAATGACTCAAGTCAGGCGAACGTCATTTTTACAGATGATCCAATGGAGCTTTCAAGTGGTCTTCCTTTTGATACGAACACAAATGATAATCTCATTACGTTCAAGGAACGCCAAAAGCTCCTTCAAGGTGAAACCGTCGTGTTAATTAGAGAACACCCACAGTTTCACCAAGATATTCTTGGCATTGCCATCCCTGTTTTCTCAAGCAATGATGATCTATCAGGAACTATTTTCCTCTCCGTGCCTTTATCAGATGTATATGAACCCTTTGTCCAAATTAGATTGACGCTTGGTATATCCATCTTATTGATTCTGCTCCTGATATTCTTGATCGGATATAAGAGCTCCAATCACATTGTGCAGACAATAAATAAAATGAAAGAAATTGCAATGGAAATGGAATCTGGTGATTTCTCAAAACGAATGGCCGTAACCAAAAAAGGAGATGAGTTAAACCAGCTTAGCCGCTCCTTTAATAAACTGTCTTCAACCCTCGAAAAAGTTGAACAGCACCGCAGGGAATTTCTTGCGAATGTCTCTCACGAACTTAGAACGCCTTTAAGTTATATGAAAGGCTATGCAGAAGGAATTGAAGAAGGGATCATTGATCAAAAAAAAGGCATGCAAATCATCCAAGATGAGGCCACACGTTTAAGCCGGCTTGTGCACGATCTTTTAGATCTTGCACAGTTAGAAGGTGACTCTTATCCACTTACAATGGAGCCAATCGTCTTTGCACAGCTCATCCACGATGTTCTTGATCAAATGGCATTCATCGCTGACAAAAAAAGCATTACTTTCAAACGAACGCTTGAAGAGGATTGTATTGTTTATGGTGATAGCGACCGTCTCCAACAAGTAATACGTAATTTACTGGACAATGCCATTCATTACACGCCATCTGAAAAATCAATATCGATTGAATTACAAGTTCACCAAGGTGTGGCTGAATTGAAAGTGACCGACGAAGGCAGCGGTATTCCAAAAGAAGATCTCCCACATGTTTCTGAGCGATTTTATCGTGTAAATAAAGCACGAACAAGAAAGGATGGCGGCTCTGGCCTTGGACTAGCCATTGTCTATCAAATCATTAAAAAACATCATGGAACATTCGACATTCAATCTGAACCTGACTTTGGTACGACAGCCATTATTCAACTTCCCAATGCTCCATTCAATGAGAGCTCACCTACTCTATAGCTACTCACATATTTTAAAATATCATTTGGAATTACTACTTTATCAATAAATTCTGCATCCATAGGATTTTCTACAACTAGAACAGCTCTTTTCATCAAGAGCTGTTTTTATTTCTAAAAAATAAAAAAATGGTCTTTTTTTATTAACATTTTATTCATATTTGCTTGTTACACTTTTTTCAAGTGAAGAAAAAGGAGTGACATGCTTTTGATCAGACGTTTTCAGAAATTTGATATTTATTTATTTTTCATATTGATCTTATCTGCCATCTTAAACATTTATAACATTTGGGAAGATGATACGGTGAATGCGTATTATACTGCGGCTGTCACAAGTATGATGCAAAGCTGGCATCATTTCTTCTTTGCTTCATTTGATCCAGCAGGGTATGTCACGGTGGATAAACCCCCGCTCACTTTCTGGCTGCAAACGATCAGTGCCAAAATTTTTGGTCTCCATGGATGGAGCGTCATCTTGCCTCAAGCTTTAGCGGGTATTGGATCTGTTTATCTGATCTATCGTCTTGTCAAACCAACTTTTGGTCAAGCAGCGGCAAGATTAGCGGCACTTATCATGGCGTGTACACCTATTGCGGTTGCTGTATCTCGCACAAATAATATTGACAGCTTACTTGTCTTTATACTTTTACTAGCAACAGGAATGATGTTCAAGGCTGTAAAACAGCAAAAGGTTCTTTGGGCGATTGCTTCGTTTGCGATGATTGGCGTCGGCTTTAATACAAAAATGCTACAAGCCTATATGATCGTGCCAGCACTCATTCTTTTTTACATCCTTGCTTACCGATCGACATGGAAGAAAAAATTACTCTCGCTGATCGTTTCAATGATTGTCCTTTTAGGTGTATCTGCTTCATGGTCAATAGCGATTGATCTCACTGCCAAAGAGAATCGTCCTTATATCGGATCAAGTGAATCGAATTCTGCATTAGAATTAGCCTTTGGTTACAACGGTCTCCAGCGGCTGACTGGTCAACAGTCTGGCGGGGGAGGCGGCACAAATCAGGGTAAGGGGCAGCCACCTTCACAGCAGGGTGATCAGCAAAATGACAATGATTCATCCACCATGCCTCAGCCGCCATCTCATGGAAATCAAAACAACTCAGACAATTCAAACCAATCACCCAGTCAGGAACAGCCTTCAATGCAAAGACCACCAAGCAGTGCAGACAGCACAACACCACCTGATATGCCTTCAGGCGGTAATGGTGATGGACCTCCAACTGGCGGGGGCGGAAAAATGGGAAATGGCTCCGGCATGTTTGGTACAGGAACCAAGGGACCGTTACGTCTGTTCCAATCTGAACTGTCCGATCAAATCAGCTGGCTGCTTCCATTTGCAATCTTCGGTGCGATTGGTATCTTCTTCTCGACTGCCTTTGAAAGAAGACGTCTCAATACAAAACAAAAAGAAACACTATTTTGGTTAGCATGGCTTATTCCTGTTGCTGCATTTTTCAGTGTAGCAGGATTTTTCCATCATTATTATTTGATCATGCTGGCACCGCCAATTGCTGTATTAGCAGGAGCCGGATGGGTTTCTATGACACAATTGTTCCAAACAGGAACTGGGTTTAAAAAATGGCTGCTTCCAATTGCGATATTCGTCACAACAGCATTTGAAATCTTTATCCTATCTACTTTTACAAGCACGATCGGTCTTGGACTAAGCATTGCAGTCGGTATCATTGGTGTTGGAACAATCCTTTCTCTGCTTTTGATAACAGGAAAAGAAAAACTAAAACAATTCGTGTCTCTTATCGCCATCCTTGGCATGCTGATTGCACCACTATACTGGGCAAGCACACCTCTTCTTTATGGGGGAAACAGTATGCTTCCAGAGGCTGGCCCTCAGCTTGCAACTTCAAGTGGCAGCATGAGTTCACAAGTCAATGAAAAGTTGATCAGCTATCTTGAGAAAAATAATACGGGAGAAGAATTCCTATTCGGAACAACAGATGCAACCACTGCTTCACCTTACATTATTAAAACAGGAAAAGCTGTTATGGCATTAGGTGGATTTAGTGGATCTGATAACATTCTCACGCTTAGTGAATTCAAACAGCTCCTCAAAGACGGCAAAATCAAATACTTCTATCTTTCTGGTATGAGAGGCGGCAGCTCTGACATTCTCACTTGGATTCGAAAAAATGGCAAAGAAGTACCTGCTTCTAAATGGCAGAACAGCTCTACATCCAAAACGAACCAGCAAACAGACAGCCAACAATCAGAACAAAATGATCAGTCAAATAGAAGAATGGGCGGAATGGAGAGCGGCACTCTTTATGAACTATCCGTTGATTAATTCATCTATTAAAAGGGAGGAAGAATGACTGATGGAAAAGAACATACGATATTCTATTGTAGTCCCAGTCTATAATGAAGAACTTGTGATTCATGAATCCTATCAGCGACTGAAAACAGTCATGGCTTCGACGGGAGAAGCATACGAGCTTCTCTTCGTCAATGACGGTAGTATGGATCGAACAGCTGAACTAATTAAAGGGTATTCCCAAAACGATCCGAATGTAAGACTCATTGATTTCTCACGTAACTTCGGACACCAAATTGCCATTACAGCTGGGATGGATTATGCAAAGGGAGAAGCGGTCATCGTGATAGATGCAGACCTACAAGATCCACCTGAATTGATATTAGAGATGATCGCAAAATGGAAAGAAGGCTATGAAGTCGTATACGCCGTGCGCACCAAACGAAAAGGCGAGACTTTTTTCAAAAAGCAAACCGCTTCCCTTTTCTATCGCGTTTTACGTCAAATCACCGAAGTAGATATCCCAATCGACACCGGTGACTTCAGGTTAATGGATCGTAGAGTGTGCCATGAAATGAGAAAAATACGAGAAAAAAATCCATTTGTTCGCGGCCTAGTCAGCTGGGTAGGTTTCAAACAAATTGCAGTAGAGTACGTTCGAGATGAACGTCTAGCAGGAGAAACAAAATACCCGCTCAAAAAGATGCTCAAGCTCTCGATGGATGGAATCACTTCCTTTTCCTATAAACCTTTGAAGCTAGCGAGTATAGCAGGAATTGCCCTTTCCGCTATCGGATTCATTTCAATGTTTCTTGTACTTTACTTAAAGCTTTTTACAAACAGCACCATTACAGGATGGAGTTCGTTAATTGTCATACAGCTGTTCTTTAGTGGTATCATCCTCTTTATGCTAGGAATGATCGGGGAATACATCGGCCGAATCTACGACGAGGCAAAAGATCGACCACTTTACATCGTAAGAGAGAGTTACGGGCTTCAGTCAAAGCCACATCCTGTTCAACCCCCTGTTCATTTCAAGCAATACAAACAGCATTAAAAAAGCGTGTGAGACCTCTTTAAAGGTCCCGCACGCTTTTTGTATTAAGCGGCTGTTTCAAACCGCTTTCTGTTGATGAAGAAAGAAAGAGTAATAATCAGATAAATGCCCATCGTGACCATCGTTTGGACAATTGGAGTTGTTGACACAACGCCGATGAAAATGGCAATGATCGCAATCACAGAAAACCATGTTGTGAAAGGATACAGCTTCACGCGATATCCTCCTGGTTCTGCTACACTTCGAGATTTTAAATGCCCGACAGCAATAATAAACCAGATGAATAAGACCGTATAGCTTAAAGATCCCATTAAATAATTAAAGGTTTGACTTCCTACAAAAAGAGAAATCAATACAGCAGCATACAATGTAGATGTACACACTAGGATCGCTCTAACAGGCACCTGCTGTTTTGATAGCTTTGAGAAGCCCTTCCATACACGCCCATCCATCGCTTGCGTATAAAGTACCCTTGAGGATGCGTACAGCCCAGAGTTCATAGAAGACAAGATTGCTAGTAAAATGATACCGTTCATGATGTCACTTGCATATGGCACGCCAATCGTTGCAAACACGGTGACGAATGGACTCACTTGCTCATTGTTTACTTGATTCCAAGGAATCAAGCTGACGATGATAAAGAACGGCAGTACATAGAAGCCGATGATTCGTACAAATGTACTTTGAATGGCCTTTGGGATGACTTTTTCAGGGTTTTTTGTTTCTGCTAATGTGACCCCGATCATTTCAGTCCCGCCATATGAATACACCACCACAAGCATGGCCGCAATTAAGCCGCCTGTTCCATTCGGGAAAAATCCTCCGTGGTCTGTTAAGTTGGATAATCCCGGTGCTGCATGCTGACCAAATGAGACAAACAACATGGTTAACCCAATGATAATAAATAAAAGAATGACAGCAATTTTAATAGAAGCTAACCAGTACTCCGTCTCAGCAAACATTTTAACAGAACAAACATTGATCAATGTCACAACAAGTGAAATGATTAACACAAGTATCCAAATCGGCACTTGTGGGAACCAGTACTGAATAAAGATCGCAGATACGATTGCTTCTGCTGCAATGTTCAGCACCCACATTTTCCAGTATATCCAGTCTAAGAAATAAGCCGGATATTTGCCTAACACCGGTTCAATTAAATCACGGAATGTTCTTGCGCCAGGTCGTGCAACCGTCATTTCGGCAAGTCCTTGCATAATAAATAATAAAATAAGACCACCAATCATATATGCCAAAATGACAGCAGGACCTGCGATATCAATAGCAGAGCTGCTTCCTTTAAACAGACCAGCACCAATTGCTCCGCCAAGTGCGAGCATCATAATATGCCTTGACGTCATTGTTCGTTTTAACTGCACATGTTCCTTTTCCATTTTCTATAGCTCCTTTAAATTTGAATCTTCAGACAAATATAGGATAAAAGCATATAAAAAGGCCAGTCATCTCCTTGAAGAGACGACTGACCTTGCAACCGCGTTACCACTCTAATTGATTCAGCCATAGCTGAATCCAACTTAAAACCCGTTAACGGAGGTCACACGTAAAGACTTACTATTCATTCAGTCTTACCGCTCTTTGAGCGAGTTCAATGATTCGTTTTACTGCGTTGCACCAACCCGCAGCTCTCTTAAAAAAACGGATGTTCATCTACTATTCTCAAGTCAAAGCGTTTATAGTCAATTTGTATATTTATCAAAGATTTTATTTTTTAAATATACTGACTAACCACGCAATTGTCAACATCCTTTTTCAGACATTCTCTTTTAACGAATCCAAACAGCTACTTCATCCATCGGACGGCGCGTTTTGCCGCGCTTCGGCTCGGTGACACGATAACCAAAGGCTGCCATGACAGAAATATCATACTGACCATCCTCAAGCAGCCCTTCTTCATCTAGAATGCGATGAATCTCATCGTAGCTGAATCCCTCGACCGGGCATGAATCAATGCCAATTTGTGCAGCGGCTGTCATCATGTTTCCAAGGGCAATATACGTTTGTTTTGAAGCCCAATCAAAGAGCGTACGTTCATTTTCTAACAGATGAAGATCATTCTCTTGGAATTCTTGGTAGCGTCCCTTCACCATCTCGAACGTTTCGTCTGACATTCCTTTGATTTGCTTGTTGATGTATTCTGCATATGCTGAATCATAACGGGCGTCTGTTCTTGCCAAGATGATCACAAAATGGCTGGCAGTAGGAAGCTGCTTTTGCGCTCCCCATGTATACTCTTTTAATTTTTCTCTAAATGCTTCATTTTGAACAACGAGGAACTTCCAAGGCTCAAACCCTACAGAGCTTGGGGAAAGTCTTCCTGTTTCTAAAATAAATGCAAAATCATCCTCTGATATTTTTTTCGTTGGGTCGAACTCTTTTGTCGCATGGCGGAACTCATACGCCTCAATGATTTCTTTTTTTAATTGCTCTTTGTCTCGCATTGTATTCATCCTTTCTATTAACCAATTAGGGCGTTAGTTTCATCAATCCAATTTCTTTCCATTCCCATATAGAAATTGTTATGATAAAAAAACAACAGCCCGAATGTGTGATGTGATATCTCTATGGTATAAGAAAAGCTTCGAGTGATTCAAGTACGCACATTTTTGTTCGTTAGTTACCATCTTGTTCGTGTATCACCAAATTTGTCTTAGAAAGGAGTGTTAAGATGAGTGCACCATCCAATCCAGTCAGTATTGTCAATCATGGCTGTCCCGTTTCAGTGACGACAAGTGTCATCGGAGGGAAATGGAAAGGAGTGATCCTTTATCATTTGACTTGCGGACCAAAACGCTACAATGAATTGCGCCGGCTGCTGCCAAGAATTTCTCAGCGTGTCCTCACACTGCAATTGCGTGAGCTTGAACAAGACGGCGTTGTCCATAGAGAAGTCTATGAGGAGGTCCCCCCTCGTGTCGAATATTCCCTCACTTCTCTCGGAAATACATTAAAGCCTATCATCTTCGCCATGCGTGAATGGGGCGAATCCTACGGGAAAGAAGCGCGCCCAAAAGAAAAAAGCTGCCATCTCTAGCAGCTTTTTTTTAAGATGAAATTGCCGTTGGTTCTTGCTGTGGATCATCCTTCACAAACAGGATGCCAAGCTGATGATGCTCCCCTTCGTAAGAAGCACGTTTCTCAAATCTTGTCTGACCATTTAAGCCAATGATCTCGAGTTTTGTTAGAGCACGATTGGTTTGAAGGGCTTCATAAAATTCCGAAACGGTTTTGACTTCAATTCCATTCACTTTTGTGATGACTTCTCCGATCTCAAGCTTTAAATCAGCCGCTGGTGTATTTGGAATAATCCCCAGCACCATCAGCCCTTGATTACGCTTAGAGAAGTAGAACGGGGCAGCATTGTCATTGACCCTCTGCTTCCATGAGAGAAAGGCTCTTCCTATCACCGCAATCAATACAGCTCCCCAAGCAATCGGTTCAAACCAAATACTTGCAGCACCTAATAAGGCGACAGCGAGTCCGAGCATGAGAATACGCCGCGCTGTAATTTGAATACTAACAATTGGCAGTGAGCCTTGAATTCTCTGACCGAATCCGATGATATATGGAATCAAAATAAATGAAAAGCTTTGATCATGCACTTGAAGCACCGGCCACCATGGCAGAGAAGAAGTGAATTCACCTGCCGGCATCAGCAAAACAAGCGGTAAAAGCCACAGACGGTTTGCCCGCTGCTGACCAATTAAAAGTCCTCTCGCACTCATCACCATAGCAGGCGATGTACGTAAATGCGCCGTTCGATAGGCTAGAATTCCCTCGGTCATTAATAGAAGTCCTAGCAGAATGACAACGGCTGATGCATTCATCATTGAGAGCTGCGGCAGCCAAGAATGACTCACTTGGAAATGAATTAGTCCAAGTGCCGCAATAAAACTGAAACCGAGTGTGTATGCAGACGAAAGCGCACTCGCCTTAAAGAATAAAGAGAAAACGATGGTCATCGCTGCAATCAGCACGATGAATCCAGGGGGGAGGGCAATCCCTAAGCCTACTGAAATAACGGATAGGCAAATCCCTAGAATCCATCCCTTTGAATATGTAAATTTAAGTTCATCGTATACATCTTCTATTCTTGTTTGAAACGCTTTTCTCTCCCGCTTTACGCGGATGTAGCCATGCAATAGGCTGATTAATATCATGAAATAAAAAAGAGGATGGATTAAAAACAGACCGACCGCTTTTAATCCGGCTCCCATCCACTCCGAGCTCATTATCGTTCACCGCCCAAGTCAAGCATTTTCTCTTATTCTATCAAATAAATCGATGCTTGACATCAGGTTTATTTCTCCTGATTCATCCAAAGTGTGACATTCGACAGTGAAAAATCTTTTAAGTAGTGATTGACATCTACATCTAGTATGCCGCCGAGCAGCTGCATCGACCTCTTGATGTCGGTTAAGTTTATACCAAGTCTCTTATGATTATCCATTAAATAATTGAAGTATATCTCAGCACAGTCTTCATCGATTTCGTCGACTGATTCTACCGTTGTGTAATTGACCAAGTACCTGCTTAACAGCATGAGCAGACTTAATGCCTTTGTAGCGGAAAACGTCACATCTTTCGTACGACTCTTAAGTTCCTCTACCAACTCGTAATATTTTTTCTCTCTCACAATACTTGCCCTTTTCAATTGTGTACCCCCATTTACTAGTTCTTTTAAGAAAAGCGCAAACCTCGGTACAGCTTAATGCTCAAGCTGAATATCCGCAAAAAATAAAATATTTAAAATGAGTGCTACTTTTTATTGTAAGAATTATTTATGTAACATACAACTTTCAAAAGTTTCATTTTCATGACATGTTTAAATCAACAGAAAGTCTCTTATATACATATGTTATCGGGTAAAATTGAAGGAATGTTATGTTTTTTGTAAAATAAATGAATATATTTCTCGATATAATTTATTTTTAATCATAAATTATTACATGTTCATGACACTTATGAACCAAAAAAAAGAGGCTATTATTCGCCTCTTTATTTTTTAAGATATAGTGCTTTTAGTGCAGTCTGTAATTGAAGGTCATTTTTTTCGTAAGATTTCACTTCATCCACCATTTTGTTCATCATTTCCGCTGTTTTCAAATCAATGACACCTGATTTATCGAGATTGTATGTGCTTTGGAAGGCAAGTACGGTCTTTTTCGTTTCTTCATCAAAGTATCCATCTACTCTGCCAGGGTCAAATGACAATCCCTTTAACAGCGTCTGCGCTTGTCTCACTTCTTCATTGTTCATATCAAGCTGAAGGGGTTCTTTCAGCTGAAGCGGACCTGCGGTAAAGTAATCCGGCTGATGAATCGCAATTGTCGGTACGACGCCTTTTTTGTGAATCCAATTGCCTTTTGGCGTGAGCCATTTATACAGCGTTAATTTAATATTACTTCCATCTCCCATTGGAACCGCCTGCTGCACAGTTCCTTTTCCAAAGGAGACATCACCGACGACTTCATACTTTCCAGCTTCTTTCATGGCTCCAGCAAGTATTTCCGAAGCGGAAGCACTGCCTTTATCAATTAAGACGTTGACTGGGTAAGGCTTTTGTTCTTTCAGTTTTGAAAAATATCGTTTCCGGTCGCCATTTCGTTCTGCGATTTGAATATAAGGCTGATCCTTCGTAATAAAATGTTTCAAAATATCTTCCACACTTTGCAGATAGCCGCCAGGGTTTCCTCTCACATCCAGTACAAGACCTTTTATGCCCTTTTTCTCAAGCTGTTTCAGGCTTGACGTGAAATCCTTCGCCGTATCTTCAGAGAAGCTGGAGATCGCAATATAGCCTGTTTTATGACCATTGACCTCTTTTACAGAGGAAGTCACTGTTTCAAGCGGGATTTCTTCTCGTTTGATATGGAACGTCAGCTCTTTTTCAATCCCGTTTCGTTTGATTGTTAAGGCGACAGACGTTCCTTTTTTTCCTCTTATTTTCAGTACAGCATCGTTTAAGCTTTTTTCTTTCATCGGCTCACCGTCAATGCTGATGACCTCATCCTTTGGCTTTAGACCTGCTTTTGCCGCAGGGGATTTTTTAAAGGCGGAGACGATAATGATCTTTCCTTCATCCATCCCCACTTCTGCCCCAATTCCCTCAAAGGAAGAATCAAGCGAATCAGAAAATTGCTTTGCGGTCTGCTTGTCCATGTATACTGAATACGGATCGTTTAACGTCGAAAGCATTCCTTGGATCGCGCCTTCAAGCAGCTTTTGCCGATCCACTTCCTCTACATATTCATTTGAAATAAGGTCATAGGCTTTCTCGATCTTTTCCATCCCATTCTCTTTCGCCTTATCACTTGATTGAGCTTGTCCAGCCATTGCAGCGGCTGCTTGCGGTGACTCCGCATGAGTTCCCTCTTTATGCGTCATCACACCTGCACTTATTAAGAGAACGACACTTGCCATAATAGATGCGATTTGTTTTTTCATATTTGGCCTCCTTCTTCAACTCTTCCTGATGACCTGAGTTATTATATGCCAGAAGAAGGGATTTCATGTAATGACATTCTCCCGTGAAGGCTTGACGAATCATTTTATTAGGTGTAATTTTTATTTTGTTATGATTGAGAAGGAGTCTTCGCTATGTATATTATCTTGACGATGCTTTTATTAGGAATTTTATTAGGTTTTGTAGGAGCAGGCGGGGCGGGATTTGTCATCGCATTGCTTACATTAATTTTTGATATCCCTATCCATACCGCACTCGGGACATCATTAGCCGCTATGGCATTTACGACACTATCAGGTGCATACAGCCACTACCGAGAAGGGAACATTCAGCTGAAATCTGGTTTGATTGTCGGGGCTCTTGCTTGTATCGCTTCTTTTGCTGGGGCTAAGGTTGCTCCTTTTATTCCAGAAGAGAGTCTGCACTATTTAACAGCAGGGATGCTTTTTTTATCCGCTGTTTTTATGATGATCAAACTATTTGTTCTTAATGAAGAGGCTGAACAGCAGCCGCTTTCTTCACGTCAGCTGATGACAAGAGGCATTATTTTAGGCCTTGTGTCTGGGATGCTGTCAGGCATGTTTGGTATCGGGTCTGCACCATTCATTCAAGTAGGACTTTTGATTTTACTGAAGCTGTCGATTAGGCAAGCCGTTGGCACGACCATGCTTGTCATTATTCCGATTTCCATCGGCGGTGGAATTGGATATATTTCAGAGGGCTATGTTGATTTTATCTTGCTGATCCAAATATTAATTGGAACCGTATTAGGCGCATTTATCGGCGCGAAATTCACACGCCTTGCACCGAAGCTCTTATTGAAATCAGCTGTTTTATTAACACCTATTATTGCCGGATTACTGCTGCTGTTTTAATGCTATCTAGACCAAAAAAGCCGATAACATCATGTTATCGGCTTTTTGATTAGCGGATATATTGCGCTGGATTGACTGCATTTGATTTTGCGCCATTCCATAATCCTTTATGAATTTCAAAATGAAGATGCTGACCATGCGATTGGCCGGTATTTCCCATATAGCCAAGGAATTGTCCTTGTTCGACTCTCTGTCCTGTTGACACACTTCTTGTAGACAGATGGGCATATACAGTTTGATACGTCTGTCCATTGATATTGTGCGTAATGAACACAACATTTCCATAGCTCGATGAGTAGCTTGAGTTTGTGACGGTTCCAGATGCTGCTGCATAGACAGGAACTGTGCCCTTTGCTGCAATATCTAATCCGAAGTGGTTTCCGCCAGAACGTCCGCCAAAGCCAGATGAGAAACGCCCTGCAGCTGGTTTAATAAAGCCTGAGCTGCTTGCTGGTGTATCAGATACTTGATCTGAGCCGCCGCTGTGAGGTGCAGGTGCATTTTTTTCAGCTGCTTGTTTAGCTTTCTTCGCTTCTTCCTTTTGTCGATGTGCTTCCTCAGACTTCACAGCCGCTTTTTGATTCGCTAGGATTTCTTGTTCATTCTCAAGCTTGCCTAGTTCATCATGTGCATGATTCTTTTTATCTGTCACATCACCTAAAATGTGTTCTTTTTCTTTGTGCTTCTTAGATAAATCTTTTTTCAGTGCTTCTAGCTCTTTCAGAGATGTTTCAAGTCCGCTTAGCTGATTATTTAGCTCTGCTTCTTTTTGCTCCACCAGCTTTAAATCATTTTCATGTTCTGTAATCATGTCTTTGTCTGCTTCGACAATCGTTGTGACAGCCCCAACACGACCGACAAAATCACTAAAGCTGCGAGCACCTAGCAGCACATCTAAATAGTTGATCGTCCCGCCGCTTTTTTGCATTGAACGAATTCGGTCTTTGAAAATGGCTTTTCTTTTTTCAATTCGCTCATTGATGACCTGAATGTCTTTTTTTAGCTTCTTGATCTCTTGCTTCGTTTTTTTAACTTCTTTCTCTTTTTCAGCGACTTTTTCAGTTGCAGTACTTACCTTTTGGTCAATTTGTTCAATTTCTTTCTTGAGCTTTGATTCTTTCTTTTCAAGTTTTGCCAGCTCTGACTTCTTCTTCTTCAAGCTTGATTCAGTCTTCGATGATTTCTCTTCGATTTGTTGACGTTTTTGATCTAGGTCTTCGTATGCGAATGCACGATTCTCGTTCCCTGGAATGTATAGCCACGTCGTTCCAATAAACGCTGCCATTCCAGCCATCATCAGCTTTCTTTTCAAAACGATATTCCCCTCCCATGACAACTGTCGACATGAAGAGCCGACCGGATGAATCAGATCAACCGGTCACATCTTCTATAGAATCCTCGAATGCTGCCATCAAAATATATTTATACTTTTAAGAATTTACGGATAGACGTTAAGCTTCCCCATACACCAATGATTGCACCGATCACTAGCAGGATCAGTGATACTTGATAGACAAACGGGTTGTATGGAAGCATTGAAATAAATGAGCCTTGTACTCTCGGTGCGACCCAGCCTACTGCATATTGATACGTGCCAAGCAATAGGGCAATTGGTATAATGGAACCAAATACACCAAGCAATAATCCTTCAATGAAGAATGGCCAGCGGATAAACCAGTTCGTTGCACCTACCAGCTTCATAATCTCAATTTCTTTACGTCTAGCAAAAATCGTAATTTTGATCGTATTGGAGATTAAGAACATAGCTGTAAATAACAGCCCAATAATGAGCACAATACCGACATTACGTGCTACTCCGACTACATTAAAGAGTCGGCTGACCTCTTCTTTTCCATAGGTTACTTTATATGTACCCTTTAGTTTTTCTAATTTCTTCGCTACTTTTGGTGTATCGTGAGGATCTGTTGTTTTCACAATAAACGCATCGTTTAATGGATTTTCTTGATCAACAAGCCCCATGGATTGTCCATTTTCTCCAAAGCTTTTAATCAGTGCTTTCAGTTCGTCATCCTTAGATGAGTACTTCACATCACTGATTTCAGGAATCTTTTCAATTTCTGCTTTTAATTCATCCTGCTGCTTTTGATTCGCCGTTAATTCGATTAATACTTTTACTTCTACTTCTTTTTCAGCGTTCGATGCCATGTTATTCAAGTTGAGCATAATCACAAGGAAAACCCCAACTAAAATCAATGTGACAGTAACCGCACTAATTGATGCAAATGTCATCCACGTGTTTCTTCCAAGTGAACGGAAGCTCTCACGTAAATGCCGCGAGAGAGTTTTAATCATAAATTCCGTACTCCCCTCTTGCTTCGTCACGCACAATCATTCCATCTTCGATTGCGATGACGCGTTTCTTCATGGTGTTTACAATTTCTTTGTTGTGTGTCGCCATAACCACTGTTGTCCCGCGGTTATTAATCTCTTCGAGCGTCTTCATGATTTCCCAAGAAGTGTCTGGATCAAGGTTTCCTGTCGGCTCATCTGCAATGACGACCTCAGGGCTATTGACAATCGAGCGGGCAATAGACACACGCTGCTGTTCACCGCCGGACAGCTGGTCAGGAAATTGACGCGCTCTGTGCTTTAGCTGAACCAGATCGAGAACATCAAGCACTTTTTTCTTAATGATATGAGGCTGTTCACCAATCACTTCAAGCGCAAATGCTACGTTCTCAAACACAGTAAGAGTTGGAAGCAGCTTGAAATCTTGGAATACTACGCCAATTTCTCTTCTTACGTAAGGAATTTCTTTTTCCTTCATTGAGCCTAAATCTTTGTTATTAATTAAGATTTGCCCTTTGGTTGGCTTCTCTTCACGATACATCATTTTGATGAAAGTGGATTTACCAGCACCACTGGGACCAACAACATACACAAACTCTCCTGGATGGATAGAGACATTGATTCCATTGATCGCCTTTACGCCATTAGGATAGATCTTGTAGACTTCCTTCATTTGAATCATGTAATCACCTAATCTTTTCTTATTCGCTGACTAACAGCTTATCATGATGTTTTGACACTTCTCGTCAAAAAACGTTATGTATGGTCACGCACATACCCTTCGATACTTACTAACAATTTATGTCCTTTTCATCCAAAAAGATGAAAAAATTGAATCGTCTAAATTTCAACAACTCCAATTATACGTCATGAATCGACGCAATGGTATTACATTTATATTT
Organism: Bacillus sp. Je.9.29.b; assembly: GCF_051129925.1. Lineage (NCBI taxonomy): Bacteria > Bacillati > Bacillota > Bacilli > Caryophanales > Bacillaceae > Bacillus > Bacillus sp. Je.9.29.b. The sequence continues at coordinate 279 of NZ_JBCPSO010000009.1, read as the reverse complement.
CAAAACTTATAAATAAAAGGTAAATAGAACAATCAAAACCGAAAAACGTGCCTTTATACCCTTATTTTTTAAATAAAATTTAATATAATGCGTTTTCATACTATCCAAAAGTCTTTTTCTACATATAAAAAAACAAAAAAACCTTGTCGATTGGGACTGACCCCCGTTTTTGAGACAGGGATCAAAACACCTTTATAAAACAGCCAGTTGCCGAAACTCTTTTGGTGACTGGCTGTTTAATTTCAATTGAATTCGGATATTGTTATAATAATCAATATA
>NZ_JBCPSO010000008.1:0-191268 GCF_051129925.1 Bacillus sp. Je.9.29.b | reverse complement strand
TAACCCGAAGGTCGCAGGTTCAAATCCTGCCCCCGCAACCAAAATGGTCCGGTAGTTCAGTTGGTTAGAATGCCTGCCTGTCACGCAGGAGGTCGCGGGTTCGAGTCCCGTCCGGACCGCCATTTTTATGACTTGTAAACGAAAACGTATAGTTTCGTTTTTTTTTATGTCTTTTTCTTTCTACAAGTGCCCAAGTTGCAATGAAATGTTTTGTGTTTGGCTACACTATAAGAAAGAATAGATAGATTACTTCAACTCAGCCTGGTTTTTTCACACCAGGCTTTCTTTATATCATTTTTAGTTGGAACTGAGACTTATATTCGCTACACTAATACTAACTGTGTTTGACCTCATGTCTACTTAACCAATTGATTGCAAGAAGGGGCTGTCTTTTTATGGATGAATTTGATCTTATTCGCCGAATCACACCAAAAGATACATATCAGCGCTCTTTGATCATGGGCATCGGTGATGATGCAAGTGTTTATCAACCTCATTCACATTGTGAAGAGGTCGTTTGTGTTGATACAATGGTGGAGCATGTTCATTTTCGTTTTGACTTTTCCACACCTTTTGAAGTTGGCTTTAAAGCACTGGCAGTCAATGTTAGTGACATCGCTGCAATGGGAGGGACCCCAAAGTATTATCTTGTTTCAATTGCGATCCCGCCCCATGGTGATGAGACAATCGTCACGGAACTTTACGAGGGAATGAAAGCGTTGGCTGACTCCTATCATATGGATTTGATTGGTGGAGATACAGTGGCCACCCGCAGTGACTTTGTCATTACCGTGACGGTGATTGGTGAGGTTTCAAAGGGAAAAGCTTGTTATCGTCACAGTGCTCAGACTGGAGACGTTGTCTTTGTCACAGGTGAACTCGGTTCATCAGCTGCTGGGTTATCAATCTTAATGAACGAAGCAGCTCCAACTAAGAAGATCGATGCTGATTTTTTTCTTAAGCGTCATAAAATGCCTCTGCCTCATATTGCTGCTGGACACATTTGTTCAAGTTTCCAGCGGGTCACCTTGAATGATGTGAGTGATGGATTAGCGAGTGAGTTAAATGAAATAGCCGAAGCGAGCTGTGTGATGATCGAGATAGAAGCTGATAAGCTTCCAATTCATCCAGATTTACAGGTGCTGCGCAAAGACTGGCTTGAATGGGTGTTGTTTGGCGGAGAAGATTTTGTGTTAACTGGTACGATACCAGAATGTGATTGGGAAAGCTTTGAATCGCAATGTCAAAAAGAAGGCATTCAGATCACACGTATTGGACAAGTCAAAGATAATCAAGCAGCCAGTGTTATGTTAAAAAACAATGATCAACAAACAATGTTAATGAAAAAAGGATATAATCATTTTAAGAAATGAGGTGACATCAACGGTGAAATTAACATGGACGACAAAAGGTGCGGATGAGACGAAACGAATTGCCGCTGCATTGGCCAAACTTGTGATGCCAGGCGATGTATTGACATTAGAAGGAGATTTAGGTGCAGGTAAAACCACTTTTTCAAAAGGTTTTGCGGAAGGCTTAGGAATTACCCGTATCGTCAACAGCCCCACCTTTACAATTATTAAAGAATATACCGATGGCAGACTGCCACTATATCATATGGACGTGTACCGCATGGAAGATGCAGAAGAAGAGATCGGCCTCGAAGAATATTTTGAGGGTGAAGGTGTATGCTTGGTTGAATGGGCACATCTTATTGAACCTCAATTGCCTTCTTCCTATTTAAAAATAGAAATGCTGAGAACAGAACGTGAAGAAGAACGGCATCTCACGTTTGATGCAAAAGGGGAGCGTTATGAGACCCTTTGTAAGGAGATGAAAGAAATTGACCATACTGGCCATTGATACATCAAACCATACACTAGGAATTGCTCTTGTAAGAGACTTCACTGTGATTGGCGAGAGCATTACGTATTTAAAAAAGAACCATTCCGTCCGAGCGATGCCTACTGTTGAAGCATTGATGAAAGAATGTGGTGTATCACCAAGCGAACTAAGCAAAATCGTTGTAGCAAAAGGACCTGGTTCTTACACTGGCGTCAGAATCGGTGTTACCATCGCAAAAACACTTGCGTGGACGCTGTCTATTCCGATATCGGCTGTTTCGAGTTTAGAAACACTTGCGGCAAATGGCCAATATTTTGACGGGTATATCTCACCTCTATTTGATGCGAGAAGAGGACAAGTTTATACCGGACTCTATACGTTTGAAAAAGGTAAGGTCAAAGAGGTCGAACCAGATCAAAATATCCTGCTCACGGATTGGCTTCATGAACTGAAGCAGACAGGAAAGCCTGTTCTATTTCTTGGACAAGATGTGCACCTTCATGAAGAGAGCATTCGCTCCATTTTAGGAGAAACGGCTGTACTGGCAGAGGGAACATTTCATAACCCAAGACCTGCAGTGCTTGCATTTTTAGGCGCAGATCGTCCTGCTGAAGATGTCCATCAGCTTGTTCCTAACTATATTCGTTTGGCAGAAGCGGAAGTGAAATGGCTTGAAGGACAAAAATAATCTTCACATAGCAGAGATACGACAAATGACAGTAGCGGACATTCCAGAGGTGTATACGATTGAAGTGCATTCGTTTACAGCCCCTTGGAAAAAGGAATCGTTTGTGTATGAGATTCTTCATAACCAATACAGCCATTATTTCCTCATTGAAGAAGATAAGCAGCCTGTTGGGTATTGCGGGGTCTGGATTGTCATGGACGATGCACAAATTACGAACATTGCGATTCTCCCTGAGCATAGAGGAAAAGGCTACGGGGAAGCATTGCTTCGATATGTCATGGAATTTTGCAAAGAAAAAAAGACAGATCATCTTTCTTTAGAGGTGCGGGTTTCGAATACACCAGCACAATCCCTCTATGAAAAGCTCGGTTTCAGACCAGCTTCTATTCGAAAGAATTATTATACGGATAATGGAGAAGATGCATTAGTCATGTGGGTGAATATAAATGAGTGAACAAACAGATCGATTCATATTAGGTATAGAAACAAGCTGCGATGAAACAGCTGCGTCCATTGTCAAAAATGGAAAGGAAATCGTGGCGAATGTGGTGGCCTCGCAAATAGACAGTCATAAACGATTTGGCGGAGTTGTACCCGAAATTGCTTCAAGGCATCACGTGGAGCAAGTCACCATCGTATTAGAAGAAGTGATGGCACAGGCGGGTATGAGTTTTAAGGATTTAGATGCGATTGCTGTCACAGAAGGACCTGGCCTCGTGGGTGCCTTGTTGATTGGTGTCAATGCAGCAAAGGCACTGAGCTTTGCCCATCAAATTCCTCTTGTTGGTGTTCATCATATTGCAGGGCATATTTATGCAAACCAGCTTGTTGATGAATTGGAGTTCCCATGTTTAGCTCTTGTTGTCTCCGGCGGACATACTGAGCTTGTTTTAATGAAGGAGCACGGATCTTTTGAGGTCATCGGAGAAACTTTAGATGATGCAGCTGGAGAAGCGTACGATAAAGTGGCCCGGACGATGGGTCTACCGTACCCAGGCGGACCTCACATTGATCGGTTAGCGCATGAAGGGGAGCCGACAATTAAGCTTCCCCGTGCATGGCTTGAAGAAGGGTCCTATCACTTTAGCTTCAGTGGTTTAAAATCAGCTGTGATCAACACCTTACACAATGCGTCACAAAAGGGTGAAACGATTGCCCCAGAGAATTTGGCCGCAAGTTTTCAAGCAAGCGTCATTGAAGTACTTGTTGGGAAAACATTGAAAGCAGCAGAAGCCTATGGTGTGAAGCAGGTTGTTCTAGCTGGAGGAGTCGCTGCCAATAAAGGACTAAGAGAAGCTTTAACCTCAGCATTTACGAAGCTGCCAGACGTGAAGATCATTATTCCGCCATTATCTCTTTGCACAGACAATGCAGCCATGATTGCTGCCGCTGGAACCGTTGCATTTGAAAAAGGAATCAGAGGCGATATGGCGATGAATGGCCAGCCAGGGCTGCCGCTAGTCTCATATGAATGAAAACTCCTGTGGATTACAGGGGTTTTTATTTTTTATGAAAGCGATTTATTCACATGTAAACGTTATATATCCACAATTGTTAGAAAATTTTGTTTTAAAATGAAGAGGGTGTGTATAAATATGATCTTTTTTGTGGATATGTGATTAAAACCCTGTGGATAAAGTGGATAAGTCTAAAGTGTTTAAGAATAATCAAGAAGTTATTGTGGGTATCATTGTGGATAATAAATTTTCTTTGAAAGAAAAAAGAGTACCTTTTAGGGCACTCTTTAAGCTTCTGACAGCTCTTCCCACTCTGCAAAAAGTGATTCCAGCTCTTGATTGAGCGTATCATTTTCTGTTTGAATGTCTTGGACCTTCTCGTGATCTTGAAAAATATCAGGATCACATAGCAGCTGTTCATTTTCACCGAGCTTGTCTTCGACGACAGCAATGCGTTCTTCAATTTCTTCGATTCTGCGCTGCTTTTGTCTTTCTTTCTTTTTCAGCTCTTTTTCTTCCGCATAAGAAAGCTTTGCCTTTTCTAATTGCTGTGCAGCTTGTATTTTAAGCGGTTCATTTTCTTGAAGTGCTTCCAGCTCTAATTGTTCATTTTTCTTTTCAAGATAGTAGTCATAATCACCGAGATATTCTCTTGTTTCTGTAGGCGAAAGCTCAAATACTTTCGTGGCGAGACGATTGATAAAATAACGATCATGCGAGACAAATAAGATGGTTCCTGGATAGTCGATTAGTGCATTCTCTAAAATTTCCTTACTATCTAAGTCCAGATGGTTTGTAGGCTCATCGAGAATAAGGAAATTGGCTTTTTGGAGCATCAGCTTTGCCAGTGCAAGGCGTGCTTTTTCTCCGCCGCTTAATGCATGGACAGGCTTTAAAACGTCATCACCGGAAAAAAGGAAGTTTCCTAAACATGTCCGAATTTCTTTTTCATTCATATGAGGATAGTCATCCCAAAGCTCATTGAGCACTTTTTTCGAGGATGTCAGTTTGGCTTGCTCTTGGTCATAGTAGCCGATCGTGACATGAGATCCAAAAGTGATGTCGCCTTTTACTGGTGTTAATGTGTTTGTTAACGTTTTTAAAAGGGTTGATTTCCCGATCCCGTTAGGACCAATGAGTGCCACACTATCCTCGCGTTTAATCTGAAAAGAAAGAGAGGATAGGAGCGGTGTTTTTTCATCATAACGAATATCGAGATCATGCACCTTCAGCACATCATTGCCGCTTTGTCTCGTAATATCAAAATGAAAGTTTGCGGATTTTTCGTCACCTAAAGGCTTATCTAAACGATCCATTCGTTCGAGCTGCTTGCGCCTGCTTTGTGCGCGCTTTGTAGTTGAAGCTCTTGCCAGGTTGCGATCCACGAAATCCTGAAGTTTTGAGATCTCTTCTTGCTGCTTTTCGTATAGTTTCATATCCCGCTCGAGCTGCTCTGCTTTCAGCTCAAGATACTTACTATAGTTCCCTGCAAACTTTTTCATCGAAGTTCTTGAAACTTCATAGACGTGGTTTACGACTTTGTCTAAGAAATAGCGGTCATGGGACACGATGAGAATGGCACCTGTATAATTTTGCAAATACTGCTCCAGCCATGATAAGGTATCAATATCTAAATGGTTGGTCGGCTCATCCAGAATTAAGAGTTCTGGTTTCATTAATAAGAGCTTTCCAAGCGCTAGACGGGTTTTCTGGCCGCCGCTTAAGGATTGGACGGTTGTCTCATCTTCGAAATGACTAAAGCCGAGTCCATGCAGAATGGAGCGGACATCTGCTTCATATTGATAGCCGCCTTGATCTTTAAATTCCTGCTGCAGCCTGTCATAGGTTTTCATCAGGGCATCCAGGTCAGAACCTGTGGAGGAAGCCATTTTCTCCTCAATTGTTCTCATCTCTTGTTCCATCTCTTTTAAATGATCAAAAACCGATAATAATTCGTCTTTTAACGTACGTGTAGACGTTACATCGGTATGCTGTGCTAAATAGCCGATCGATAGGTCTTTTGGTTTGATGATCTCACCTTGCTCGTAAGACATTTGACCGGCAATGATTTTCAAAAGCGTGGATTTGCCTGCGCCGTTACGACCTACAATGGCAATGCGATCCCTTGCTTTGACTTCCAATTTTATATTCGTTAAAACGGTATCAGCGCCAAACGATTTGGACAGCTGATTCACTTGTAGAATCATCATGTAACTTCACCTCTGCTATAATATGTTAAGTGTAGCTTATCAGCAGTAAACCGGCAAATGTTACATACAATCGCCATATTCAAATGAAAGACAGATAGGAAAAAATAGTGTATCATTTGAGTGAGGGAGCGTTGAAAGATGAGTCAATTTAGCCACTTTAACGAACAGGGAAGAGCAAAGATGGTCGACATTAGTGACAAATCGTCTACAGTGAGAACCGCCGTTGCTGTTTCAAGTGTTCGTATGATAAAAGAAGTGTTTCATAAAATAGAGCAGCGTGAAATTGGAAAAGGAGATGTGCTGTCTGTTGCACAGGTTGCTGGCATCATGGCAGCAAAGCAAACATCTACCATCATTCCAATGTGTCATCCGCTTGCACTAAAAGGCGTGGATATCTCCTTTGATTGGGAGGAAGACGGAAATGCGCACATCCTGAACATACAAGTACAGGTAAAAACAAAAGGAAGTACGGGTGTGGAGATGGAAGCGCTCACTTCTGCTTCAGTATGTGCACTGACCGTTTACGACATGTGCAAAGCGATTGATAAAGGCATGATCATCGGTCCTACCTATCTAATTGAAAAGACAGGCGGGAAAAACGGTGATTTTCACAGAGCATCTGATATTTAAGTTGGAGGACCTTATATGAATATAGATCAGTCAAAAATTCCACAAGCGACAGCCAAACGTTTGCCGCTATATTACCGTTTTTTAAAAAATCTGCATGCATCAGGAAAACAAAGGGTGTCATCAGCAGAGCTTAGTGATGCAGTCAAAGTGGATTCTGCTACCATTCGCCGAGATTTTTCGTACTTTGGTGCACTTGGGAAGAAAGGGTATGGCTATAATGTCGATTATCTCTTGACCTTCTTCAGAAAGACCCTTGACCAAGATGAAATGACCAATGTCATGCTCATCGGTGTCGGGAATTTAGGGACTGCTTTTTTACACTATAATTTCATAAAAAATAATAATACAAAAATTTCAATGGCTTTTGACGTCAATGAGAGTAAAATAGGAAGTGAGATAGGCGGCGTGCCTGTCTATGATTTGGATAAGCTTGAAGAGCATGTTCAAGAGGTAGGAGATATCCCTGTTGCAATTTTGACAGTACCTGCCGTAGCAGCTCAATCCATTACAGATCGTTTGATTGCCCTTGGCATCAAAGGAATCCTTAACTTTACGCCGGCTCGATTGAATGTGCCGGAACACATTCGAATTCATCATATAGATTTGGCGGTTGAACTTCAGTCTCTTGTGTATTTCTTAAAGCATTACTCTGTTACACAGGAGGACTGACGAAAAGGGGTAAAGGGGGTGGAGCAAATGGGTCCGATCGGTCCTGGGAGTTTGATTCTGATTGCGATTGTAGCGCTCATTATTTTTGGGCCGAAAAAGCTTCCTGAATTAGGAAGAGCAGCAGGAGATACATTACGTGAATTCAAAAATGCCACAAAAGGCTTAGCTGATGATCAGGAAGAAAAAAAGAAAAAAGAAGATCAGTAGAATAGGATGAGCTTCATGAATGTCAAAGATATGCCGCTTATGGAGCATATTGTGGAACTGCGAAAACGTTTAGTAACCATTGCGATGTTTTTTGTCGCCTTTATGGTGGCTGGTTTTTTTCTCGCTAAGCCGGTCATTGTGTATTTACAAAATACCGATGAAGCGGCAACACTCACGCTGAACGCATTTAAGCTTACAGATCCACTGTACGTGTTTATGCAGTTCGCATTTGTCATTGCTTTGGTTTTGACGTGTCCCGTTATTTTATATCAGCTGTGGGCGTTTGTGAGTCCTGGCCTATATGAAAAAGAAAGAAAGGTGACACTTGCTTACATTCCGATTGCACTGCTTTTATTTTTGAGCGGTGTGGCCTTCTCTTATTTTATTTTGTTTCCGTTTGTCGTCGACTTTATGACGCGAATGTCGAATGATTTAAATGTAGAGCAAGTCATTGGGATTCATGAGTATTTTACATTTCTGATGCAGTTAACACTTCCATTTGGCTTTTTGTTTCAGATGCCCGTCGTGTTGATGTTTCTTACAAGACTTGGCATCATCACACCGATGTTTTTATCAAAAATACGGAAGTATGCCTATTTTGTCCTCCTTGTCATTGCCGCACTCATTACACCGCCAGAGCTTGTTTCTCACCTCATGGTCACCTTGCCAATGCTCGTTTTATATGAAGTGAGCATTATCATTTCAAGAGTGACCTACCGCAAAATGCAGCAAACAGAGGAGAAAGAAAAACATTATGTTTCATAAAAAAGCATCATGATCCAATGAGGGATCACGATGCTTTTTCTATTGTGAAAGAAATTGATTGATCGCGTGAAAGAGGTGCTCATAATAGGCGGGCTCATGCGGGACAAAATCATGAACACCCACTTCGATGCTTTCCTCACGTCGTTCTTCGTTTGCATCAACTTTAAAGCCCTCGATTCGAATTCTTTTACATGTTCCAGTTAACAGCTGCTGTGCATCAAGCAGCTTGGCTCTGTACAGACCAGCGACTTCTTCTTTCTGTAGATGAACTTCCATGTGCTCTTCTTCATTCATATAAAGGTACACATGGCAGAACTCACGGTCAATGAACGAAGGCATATGGATTTCATCCTTTATGATACCTGCAAAGGTGAGGTCCTCAAAAGGGATGGAAAGACCAATTTCTTCTTCTACCTCTCTTAAGCCATCAGAAGGCTGTTCATCTGCGAGAAGATGGCCCGCTGCGGTGATATCAAACAGAGAAGGAAAATCCTTTTTTGCGGGACTTCTAAGCTGAAAATAAAGATACACGGTGCTATGCTCTTTTTTAAGAAGCCAGAAATGAAATGTTTCATGCCAAAAACCTTGGGCGTGAACATCTGAACGAGCGGCAGTTCCAATCGTTTCATGTTGATCATTGAAGATGCGAAGTTTTTCATGTTCCATAAAGATACATCCTCCATAAAAAAACCATTTTCCAACCGCGGAAAATGGTTTTTGATTTATTTTTGCTGCTGTTTTTTGAGTTTGACAGAGAAGGCAAACATTTTAAGCGCGATATTGATATTATAGGCCGCAAACACCATCAGCAAAATGCTGTAAAATGACCACATGTCACCTGGGTTCTGAATGGCCATATAGGTGAAAGCGACACCTACGGCAAAATAAATGATGCCCCATACGACTGGGTTTCTCATGAGAAAAAGCCTCCAATAATCATTTGCATAGTTTGAGATTGTTCTTCAATCATTTTTCTTACTGGCTCAATCTGTACAAGAATGACGAGCGAGTTCATCAACATATGAGCGCCGATTGGAACAATGATTCGTTTTGTTTTGGCATATAAAAAGGCAAAGGTAAAGCCCATTGCGGTATAGAGAAAGAAGTGGGGAAAATCAGAGTGTGCAGCAGCGAAAAATACTGAACTCACAAGTGCTCCAATAAAAAAATTCGTTCTTTCATAAATCACACCAAAAATGATTTTTCGGAAAACGATTTCTTCAAGTATTGGTCCAATCAGTGAAATAATGATAACAAGAAAAGGAAAAGCATCCATAATAGATAAAATATTTTGCGTATTTTCTGATTCACGGCCAATGCCGAATGCATATTGTTCAATCACGCCTGCAATCGATTGTGCAAAGAGAGAAAGAAAGAAACCGCCAATGATCCATGCGATAGCAGAACCGATTGAAGCAGGCGCTTCATTTCGCAGTGAAGCTTTTGGGACGGTTCGAAGGATGAGCAGAATAATGATCAACCCGATACAGAAACTGATGATTGTCCACGTTCCTGATAATTTTGAAAGCTCTGTTTGAGTCATCGGTGTTTGAATGAATCCCAGCCATTTCATAATAAGAAAATAAGGAAACGCAGATACCTGTACCAATATATACGTTAAGATGATGTACCAATATTGTTTTTTCAAGTAACGAAAACCCCTTTACTAAAAGAACTAAATTTATTGTAACACAAGTCTTCTTTTTCGATAAAAAGGAAAGAATCTGAGATTGAAAAAGATCATGAAAGCGTAAAAATTTTTAAAGGTTTTTACTTGAAATTGCAGAAGACATTCTTTATTATAATAAATGTGTTAGCACTCACTGGTGATGAGTGCTAAAAAAGACTACATATAAAAATTGAGGAGGTTGTTTCTTATGTTAAAGCCATTAGGCGATCGCGTAATCATTGAACTCGTTGAATCTGAGGAAAAAACCGCTAGCGGTATTGTTTTACCGGATTCTGCAAAAGAAAAACCGCAAGAAGGTAAAATTGTTGCAGCAGGTTCAGGGCGTGTACTTGAAAGTGGTGAGCGCGTTGCGTTAGAAGTAAGCACAGGCGACCGCATTATCTTCTCAAAATATGCAGGCACTGAAGTGAAATATGAAGGAAAAGAATATTTAATCCTTCGTGAGAGCGACATTTTAGCTGTTATTGGTTAATCACATAAAAAACATTGAGATACATTTTTAAAAAGACTGAGGAGGTTTCGTTATTATGGCAAAAGATATTAAGTTCAGTGAAGAAGCACGTCGCGCAATGTTACGTGGTGTAGATGCACTTGCAGATGCTGTAAAAGTAACTTTAGGACCTAAAGGACGTAACGTGGTTCTTGAGAAAAAATTCGGTTCTCCACTTATCACAAATGATGGTGTAACGATTGCAAAAGAAATCGAATTAGAAGATGCATTTGAAAACATGGGTGCAAAACTTGTGGCTGAAGTTGCAAGCAAAACAAACGATGTTGCTGGTGACGGTACAACAACTGCAACAGTTCTAGCTCAAGCGATGATCCGTGAAGGTCTTAAAAACGTAACAGCTGGTGCAAACCCTGTTGGCGTTCGTAAAGGGATCGAAGAAGCAGTGAAAGTAGCACTTGAAGGCTTGCACGAGATTTCTAAACCAATCGAAGGCAAAGAATCAATTGCTCAAGTTGCGGCTATTTCTGCAGCAGATGAAGAAGTCGGCAGCCTAATCGCTGAAGCGATGGAACGCGTAGGTAACGATGGTGTCATCACAATTGAAGAATCTAAAGGATTCACAACTGAGCTTGAAGTGGTTGAAGGTATGCAATTTGACCGCGGATATGCTTCACCATACATGGTGACGGATTCTGATAAGATGGAAGCGGTTCTTGAAAATCCTTACATCTTAATTACTGATAAAAAAATTACAAACATTCAAGAAATCCTTCCTGTACTTGAGCAAGTTGTACAACAAGGCAAACCATTATTGCTCATTGCTGAAGATGTAGAAGGCGAAGCACTTGCAACTCTTGTTGTGAACAAACTTCGTGGTACATTCAACGCAGTAGCAGTAAAAGCACCTGGATTCGGTGATCGTCGTAAAGCAATGCTTGAAGACATCTCTGTTCTAACTGGCGGAGAATTAATCACAGAAGACCTAGGACTTGACCTGAAATCAACTGAAATCGGTCAGCTTGGCCGCGCTTCTAAAGTCGTTGTGACAAAAGAAAACACAACAATCGTAGAGGGCTCAGGAGATTCTGCTCAAATCTCAGCACGTGTGAACCAAATCCGTGCACAAGTAGAAGAAACAACTTCTGAATTCGATAAAGAAAAATTACAAGAACGTCTTGCAAAACTAGCTGGCGGCGTCGCTGTCATCAAAGTTGGTGCTGCAACTGAAACAGAACTAAAAGAGCGTAAACTACGCATCGAGGATGCACTGAACTCAACTCGCGCAGCAGTTGAAGAAGGTATCGTATCCGGTGGTGGTACAGCACTTGTGAATGTATACAACAAAGTCGCTTCAATCGAAGCTGATGGTGACGTTCAAACAGGTGTGAACATCGTTCTACGTTCTCTTGAAGAGCCAATTCGTCAAATCGCTCACAACGCAGGTCTTGAAGGATCCGTTATCGTTGAGCGCTTGAAAAACGAAGAAATTGGCGTAGGCTTCAACGCAGCAACAAACGAATGGGTAAACATGATCGAAAAAGGAATCGTTGACCCAACAAAAGTAACTCGCTCTGCACTTCAAAACGCAGCTTCTGTTGCAGCAATGCTTCTAACAACTGAAGCAGTCGTTGCTGACAAACCAGAAGAAGGCGGCTCAGGCGGCGGAATGCCAGATATGGGCGGCATGGGTGGTATGGGCGGCATGATGTAATCAGGGTTTCAAAACCTTGTTATATCAACGTCTGAAATTAACTATAGGAGAAGGCCTTTCATCAGTTTGCAAAACTGTTGGAAGGCCTTTTCTTCCATATTAACAGTCATATGAGCATAGATATTCCTCATAGTATGACTAACCTTGTTGATTAAATAGAAACTTTGAACGGGGAAAATCCGTCTTGATGCTGCATTTGCAAGGACTATAATAGAGAAAAAACACTGGTTATTTGCTATCAATGTTTACACAATCTATAGTAATAGGAGCTTTTAAATCTGAGGAAGATATTTTTAGGTATATTAAAGGAATTGATCTTCTATTGCTGATGATGTTGGCACAAAGGCAATCGATGGAAATGGCAAAAAATAGTGACTGTAGAGAGAGTGAAGGAGAGTCCAATTTGTAGAAAGTTTAAAGATTAGCAAGAAAAGAGTAAACCCTAAAGCGTCTACTCTTTCATGTTTAATCATCTTATGATTAACAATCTTCTGCTTTGCTATGATGAAGAGGTGGTGGAATTAACCATCCTTTTTCTTTGTTAAGTCTAAGGACTTTTGCTCCAAGTGCTGCCTTTTGAATATGAAACTGTCCAAACATCATAGCAATGTCTTCTCGAATTGATTGACCCATAATTGTGCTACACGATACTAATCCTGACGCAATGTTAGCCGAAAGACCAGCGGCTATTTCTGGATCTTGAAAACGTGCCCCTACTGGAATATCGTCTATACAAGCTTTAGGTCGTTCAGGAGGTGTTGGAGGTAAGCCAATTCCATTTTCTTTTAATAAAGTTTCAATTTCTTTGATTTCTTGTTGCCCACCCTGAATAGCTTCTTCAATTAATTTTTGTAAGTCTTCGTCACCTGCATGGTTTAAGTGGGTTTGATAACCAGCAATTAAACCTTTAGCTACCATCAAGTAAGACCATGTACCAAACACTTCACCATAGTGCATAGGTTCATCCGTTGGATTTCCACTTAAAATTCCCATTGTCATCCTCCCTAATTGTAAAATATTCATTAAGCGACCTCCCTTTCTTGACGATTGGTCACCTTTTTATAGTTCCTAAATTAAACCAATATATTCATCATTTTAATGATAGTTGTTAAAGGTAAAAATTCTAATTTTAATCTATGTGGACTCTAACGAATAATGGCTAATAAAACTGGAGAGGTTATGTTATAAAAAGAGGCAGCTACATAAATGGAAATTATCTTCTAGCAACGAATATATCGTTATTTTTGTAACGATTACCACTATTATAGGAACGAGGGAAATAAAGAAAATGAAAAGAACACTTTCTAAATGAAGGTGTTTTTTATTGTGTTTACAACAAAAATAAAATATAATGTTGTTGTGTATTATGTTGCAAATGCAATAAAAGGAGTCGTGATAAATGAGAGAGATTTTACGAGAGATTGGCGTCATTGCTCGGGCGCTTGATTCTATAAGTAATATTGAATTTAGAGAGTACGATTTAACGAAGGGGCAGTATTTGTATCTTGTGCGTATTTGTGAGGAGCCTGGTATCATTCAGGAAAAGCTGGCGGAAATGATTAAAGTGGATCGAACTACGGCGGCTCGGGCTATCAAAAAATTAGAACTGAATGGGTTTATTGAGAAGAAAGATGATCCTGTGAATAAAAAAATCAAAAAGCTGTTTCCAACTGAAAAAGGGGAAACGGTCTACCCAATGATCAAACGAGAACATGATTATTCGAATCAAGTAGCGCTTGATGGGTTTTCTGATGAGGAAGCAGAACAGATATGTGAGTATCTTCTAAGGGTGAGAAAAAATATCGAAAAAGATTGGGATTATGTGAAAAAAGGAAATAAGAGACGCTACTAAATGATAAGGAGTGATGACTTCAATGACGGTCACTTTTATTCCATGTAATGAACAGCATATAGAAGAGCTGCAAAAAGTCGGAATCGACACGTTTAAAGAGACCTTTCGGGATCAAAACAAAGCTGAACATATCGATGCTTACGTAAAGACAGCCTTTCATCCCAACCAGCTGTTAAAAGAATTACATCATCCATCTTCACAGTTCTATTTTGTTCAAGTGAATGGGGAAGTAGCTGGTTATTTGAAGATCAATATGGATGATGCCCAATCAGAAGAGATGGGGAGTGACGCGTTAGAGATTGAAAGAATTTATATCAAGCAGTCCTTTCAAAAGCAAGGTTTAGGCCGATATTTAATTGATCAAGCCATTGAAATTGCGAAAAATCATCATAAACAGGATGTTTGGCTTGGGGTGTGGGAGCATAATAGAGCGGCCATCGCTTTCTATCAAAAGCTTGGGTTTGTTCAAACAGGGGTGCACGCCTTTCACATGGGGGACGAAGAGCAAATGGATTTCATTATGACCAAAACATTGAGTTGATCAAAAAGGGGGAAGGGTACATGCATGTTCCATCATTTTTTCGAGTGAAAGATATGGAGAAAATCAAATCATTTATTCAATCTCATTCATTTGCTACAGTTGTGACGACAATGAATGAAAAGCCCATTGCGACACATATTCCAGTGAGTTTTCATCAAGTTGGAGATTCGTATGTGATCTCGGGGCATATGGCGATTGGGAATCCTCAGTGGAAAACGTTTGAAGAGAGCGAGAAGGTGCTCGTGATTTTTCAGGGGCCGCATGCTTACATATCCTCTTCATGGTATGAAAAGGAATCCGTTCCGACATGGAATTACCAAGCTGTCCATGTATATGGAAAGGCTGTGTTGCTAGAAAAAGCAGAACTGGTCAAGGAATTAACAACGATGCTGGAAACATACGAAAGCCACAGAGAACAGCCAATTTTGTGGGATACGTTGTCTGAGGAACTGTTAGAGAAGCAAATGAAAGGTATTGTTGGATTTAAGATCATCATTGATGAAGTTCAGGCTGCTTTTAAATTAAGCCAAAATCGCCATGAAAGGGATTATGCCCGCATCATTGAAAAGCTCGAAGCAGAGGGTGAAGTGGAAATGGCTGAGGCGATGAAAGAAAGATTATAGGAAGTATGAGAAAAGCACTCTTATGATCAAGAGTGTTTTTTTGTTTTCAGAGATATGAGATATCTTGGCTTATAATGTCACATTTTCTTTAAAATTACATAAAAAATCCACTATTTCCATAAAAGATCAGATCAATTCCTTATAATAAAGGTATCTGAGAATGGGGAGTGAGTCGAGATGGACCAAAACTTGCTGCAAATGAATCAAGTAAGATCAGAGGACGAATTAGCGATTGTGAATATTTCTTCTACAGAGATTGGTGCGCTATCAAAAGAAACAGCGGAGCGGATTTTACAAGTGAAGGATACGGATTATATTCATCAACTGATGTATGTTCCGATTGAAAAGAAAGAAGATTTGAATTGGTTGATTCAAAGTGTCAGAGAGGCGTTAGACGATGAGGATGAAGATGACGCTGCACTTGAATTCGCTGATTTGCTCTATTTCTTTGTCATTCCGTTATATGAGGAGTATATCATGAGAGATCATCATTTGTATGAGTGTTTAGAGGATTTGCTGGTGCGATTAGCATCAAGGGCTCACTCAGATATTCACGCACTGGTCAATGTTATGAGAGACGATTTAACCGAGATGAACATTAAAAAAAGCTTGTAGAGTGATTCTCTACAAGCTTTTTATTTATAAGAAAACCCATCAAGCAGTTATTGGGCTCTTTCCCAAGTGATTTTTGTTTCATTTGTTGTTTTCTTTCCCTTTGCCAGTACCTTGCCGTTTTCTTGTTTCACGGTGATGTTTAGGTCATAAAAGGAATAGAGGGCGCCGAGGCTGTCATTTTCCGGTTTATGAAGATTGTTTTCTTTTTCAGTTGATGCTCCAATGGCCAGCGTTTTTGCAAAGTTTAAACCGATGACTTCAGCGTAATCACTATTGGTATCAGAGGAAGCCGTTACGTTTAAAGAAATGCTTTTTTTCTTTTGATCAACGGTGATGTCAGTATCTTTGATGAGTTTAGACTGTTCCATCACTTCTTTTGTTTCCTTTTGAATGCGCTCATTAATCGTTGGAAGAGCTTTAGTTTCTGTTTTTTGTTCTTTTGTCGTATTCGAGCAAGCTGCTAGAATGTAGAGACTTGCAACTAGACTCATGAAAACAAGTAGACTTTTTTTCACGTTCGTTCTCCTTTTTTCGTCGAATGTTGTATGTTTATGTTACCACGAATCGTTGTTTTGATTAAAAGAGAAGTGTTGATAAGCTGTGAACAATAAAAAGCACCCAATGGAGGGTGCTTTTTTCTTATTGTGCTGAAAGGCTTGTACTTAATGGGATAGAAGAAATGACGGTGAATTTAGGAGCTGCGGCACCGGATTCTAAATTTTTACGTAAAAGTGACGATTTGATTGACCCGTCCCAATTTTTATAGACACTTCCTGATGTATTTGCGCGAAGCTGTACATTCGAAAAGCTTGCTTGTGAATAGCTGTTTGTTCCATTATCCTGTACGCCATGTACCATTTTGACAACATCAAGGTTTTTCAGACGGCTAGGGTTGTAAACAGGCTGCTTATAGCGCAGTTTCCCATTGACATATAGTGACACCGTGCCATCACCATTGTTGATGAGCTTTAAGTTGACACGTGCGCCATCTTTAATACTTGAATCGTATTCACTGTTCCAGTATTGACTGCCGCCTTGTGAGCCGCTGCCCAGAAAAACCTTATAGCCGGAAGGCGTTTTTGAAATACCGCTCTCTACAACAGCAGAGCCGAGACCGAGATACCAGTCTGCATAGCCATTTTTAATGGTGGCAGTTTTGGGCAGGACAATATCAGCAGAGATACCTGACCACTTGGCTTCATCTGTTTGCGTCACAATGGCGCCGTGACGAGGACTAGCCGCTGAAGCAGGAAGACTTGAAAACATCAAAACGAAGGCCAAACTTACAATCAAAACGGTGAACCACTTTTTCATGAAAATTCCCCCTTAAATTTGATTCTCTTTTATTATATAAAATGAAAGAGGGGGGCTCCTTACAATGTTCTGGCTGATTTTGGCGGTATTTATGAACTTAATCGGTCATAAAGTGGTCAACTTGTATTTGAATTGTAATGTGTCTGTAAAATAACTGGGTTCATCTTCATGTATAATGAGTGCAGAAACCAAAAACGGAGGATTTTTTAATGAATAAAAAGCTTATCACGACAATCGTAACAGTAGCTAGTTTATTTTTAGCATTTAGTTTCTCACATGGAGCAAGTGCAAAAAAAGTAAGCGGCAATATTACTTGGTATAATGGTGTCGGCAAAAAAGGCGCAGATGGAAAAAAACTCGGTCATTGGGATGCAGCAACTAAAATGGGCTTTGACGTACCGAAAAAAGGTACAAAACTAAGAGTGACAACAAAAGCGAAACCACATAAAGTGATTACAGTATATAAATATGATGTAGGCAGAATGCCAAATGCTGTACTAGACGTAAGTCCAAAAGCATTCAAAGCACTTGGGTATAAAACAAGTAAAGGTGTCGTAAAAGGGCATTACACTTATTAATACATAGGCATGCAAAGAAGCGGGAAAAGTTCATTTTCTGGCTTCTTTTCTTGTAGAGAGGGTCTGAAAGGCAATGAAAAAATCAACATGGTGGATCATCACAGTCATTGGCGTCGCAGTGATTGCGGCAGTTATTTTCTTCATGATGAAGCCTGGGCAAGAGGCGA
Source organism: Bacillus sp. Je.9.29.b (assembly GCF_051129925.1). Taxonomy (NCBI): domain Bacteria; kingdom Bacillati; phylum Bacillota; class Bacilli; order Caryophanales; family Bacillaceae; genus Bacillus; species Bacillus sp. Je.9.29.b. The sequence goes on along the minus strand of NZ_JBCPSO010000008.1, from coordinate 173,255 downwards.
AACATACAGGAAAAGTCAAAACAAATCAAGATGCAAAAGACGAATTGCTCGTTTCATTTACAGATCAAAAGTTAAACAATACTTATTACTTGCATGATCGGGCGCTTCATACGGAGAAACTGACAGCATATCCTTCGATTGCTTATGATTCTACGAAACAAGTTTTATATTACACGTATACGGATGAAGACACGCAAAAGGTGAGTATTCGGGAATTAAATGTGAAATCTGACGAAGAAAAAACACTGTTTACGAGTGATGATTCTATCGACAGTATGAGGCTGTCTGGTGACGGAAAGAAGTTATTTCTAAGGTATAACAAGGATTCTGGAGAGCAATTTTATGTCGCATCTTTTGATTTGAAAACACACAAAATGAAGGAGCTGTATCCGGAAAAAAGCAAGGATGATACAGTGAGTTCTTTTGCATATGATCCGACTTCAAATGATTTGGCGATCCAGCATTATTCTTTAAAAGAAGATTATCAAAAAACCGATGAAGCAAATGAAAAGGGCAGAGATCCTGAACCAACAACCATGAAGATTACCCTTCAAACAGGTGAGAAGGGGAAACGCATTGCACGCATCTCACAAACGATCAATGATATTTCATTTTCTCCAGATCATAAGAAATTGATTTATACAGAAGTAAAGGTTCGTAAAGAAAAAGAAATATCCTCGATTAAGATGCTTGATGTAGAAACAGGAAAAACGGCGACACTCGTTAAAAATAGCCAGGATGTTCATATTTTAAGTGCTGCACAGCCGCAATTTTCTACGGACGGGTCGTCTGTTTATTTCTTAGGTGTTGCAAAAAACGCAGAAGAATTAAAGGATGACACTGGACGAAAGGCGAAGGTAAGAACGATTTTTGAATACAATATGAAGAAGAAAACGGTGGAAGCCGCTTGGGAGAAGGATGGCGGAATCGTTAACAATTTCACTGTCAATCGATAAAGGAAACGTTCAGTTATTTATTTAACTGGACGTTTTTTTATTTTGTCTCTTGAAATGCTGGAGAAATGGTGGGTTTATAGATGGAAAATCAATTTTTAAGCAGTGATACGAGGGCTATTTTCATATTTTGCTTATGTGACAGAGAGAAAGGAAAAGAGTAATATGAGTGAACATAAAAAAACGAGAGGACTGATGACATCTCGTTTTCTCTGTTTTATTTGTTTTCATCTAATAAGTTTTGAAAGATAAACAGGGCGTTAATGGAGTGAGGGAAGCCAGCAACCTTTGTACAGTGTTTAATAATCTCCATAATCTCTATAACAGAAAGTCCGGTATGTAATGCTTGTTCAAAATGAGTCTTTAAGTCTTCATCACAATTGCCTTTTGTGATGAGGGAAGATAATGTGCTGATGGCCTTTTGTTTTTCATCTAATATGAAGTGATTGAATTCTTTTTGTTCACTGAGTTCAATGGTTAGTTGTTCAATGTTTGACCGAATGCTCTCGTTCTCATGAATTGAAAGCTTCTCTCTGTTACCTGCCGCTGTTTCTTGTTTGACCTGGCAAGTCTCTTTTTCTTCATTCAAATTGAACTCCTCCGTTTTTTATCGCAATTTTCCATTTGTTCGTTCATTATGGCTTATGTGCCTCTTGATAGATGTAATGGGTATATAGTAGTATTATCGGTTTGCTGCGTCAACTTTTTAAGTATGGAACGCTCTTCAAAGGAATGATTCATGCGATTTATTTTTCCATTTTGAAATGGATCATAAAAGGGCTAATGAATAGATGTCCGTTAGCCCCTTTGTAATCAGCAGTTTCATAAGTTCTACGCATTTGGCGGAAGAGTGGTTTCATTTTTACTGAATGATATCCATCGGCCTCATCATGTCATAATCTTCATGCTCTAAAATATGACAATGCCACACATACCGGCCGCTGTATGGAACAAAACGAGCAACGATCCGAATGACTTCACCTGCATGCGCCTGAATGGTGTCCTTGTAGCCTTGTTCATGTAAAGGAGGCGCTTCGTTTGGTCCTGTATACACGATTTCTCCTGTCGATTGATAGACTTCTGTATCAAATGGCCTTCTGTCTAAAACCCTAAATTGAACAAGGTGCAAATGAATAGGGTGTGTCCCCCTGGTTGGATTGACGATAGACCAAATCTCTAGACTGCCAAGACGAGGATTTTCAGTGACAGGGTCATTCCAAAATTGGTTATCGAGCAATAGGATAGGGCGGCCATATTTATCCTGTGTGCCGGTAAGTGTGAGCGTACGCTCTCTATCAGCTCGACTTGGCCGAAGCGATGGCAGCGGTTTGAAAATCGGACGTAATGTTTTAGGTACTCTCCCTTTTAGTGGACGTGTGACCTTGAATTGCATAATGTTCGCATCTGTATCAGGATTCACATCCTGTCCGCAGCCGGCTGTATTTTTGAGAGTGATCGTTTTGTTTTCATAAGCTGAAAAGTCGATGATGACATCGAAACGTTCAGCAGGTGCGATGCTAAAGGATTGATGGCGAACGGGTCTTGGCAAAAAGCCACCATCGGAACCAATTTGCAAGATTGTAGCGTCGTTATCTAGATGCAGCTCGTAAGTTCTAGTATTGGACGCATTTAAAATACGAAAACGGTATTTTCGCGGCTCTACTTCTAAATATGGCCATACTTTTCCATTGACTAAGATCGTTTCTCCACAAAAAAAGGGCACGATGGATGGGTCTGGTATGTCACTGTCCTCTGGCGTATCGTTTGGTCTGCTAGGATAAAACAGTGAGCCATCCTCCTGAAACGTCCGGTCCATAATCATTAAAGGAATGTCATAGTCATCTTTCGGCAGCTCTAAGGACTTTTCAAATGCATCTGAGATCAAATAAAACCCAGCTAAACCGGCGTACACATTTAGTCGTGTCAATGCCATCGCATGATCGTGATACCATAATGTGCAGGCTTGCTGATGATTTGGGTAGACGTAAGTCTCTCTTTCAAAAAAAGGGCCGGTTGCTTCAAAGTCCCGTGAAAACCAGGCCTCTGGGTAGCCGTCACTGCTTGCTGGTGTGACACCGCCATGCAGATGAACGACTGTTTTCACCTCTGGTTCATCGTGATGACCGGAGTGGATGGTGTGATCGACAGGCAGAAAATGTTTCGATGGCAATTTGTTCATCCATTTCACTTTGACCTTTTCATTTCGATTGGCTTTAATGGTTGGACCAGGCAAGCTGCCATTATAGGTCCATAGCTTGGTTGGGGGCAGGTCTCTATGAACTTTTAAGAATACCTCCTCCATAGCAATCTCATAATACGTTTGTCTTGGGTTCTTTTTGACGGGCTCCGCGACTTCTGGAATTGGAAGCTCGTCAACAAATTTTTCTAGGTTCATGTTGACTAATCCTCACTTAAATTCAATTTGATACAGTATAAGTGCGGACATCCAAATAGGTGAATAAAATAAAAAAACCCGCTTTTCAGCGGGAGAATTACGGGTGTTTATTTTCAAGCGCCGCATTTGCAGGCACTTTTTTATTCGGTTTAAAGATAAAATAAGCAGCCAGTACGCCAAAGGTAATGATACTCGTCAAAATGAGCTGTGGCCGCATGGATTCGATAAACAGCATCGATGCCAAGATGGCGCAAATGACCAAAATGGTAAAATACGTGAGGTATGGGAACAGCCACATTTTGATTTTGAGCTGTTCTGGATTTTCTTTTTCGATTTTGCGTCGCATTCTTAATTGAGAAACGGCAATGACCAAGTAAACAAGAAGAGCAATGGCGCCAGATGCATTGACTAAGAACAAAAAGATGGTTTCAGGATAAAAGTAGTTCATCATGACTGCAATGTAGGAAAAGAAGGTACCTGCGACTGTAGCCGCTACAGGAACACCACGTTTGCTGATTTTCATAAAACGTTTCGGCGCTTCGCCTCTTTCTGCTAATGAATAAAGCATTCTGGACGTTGTGTACAAACCGGAGTTTAAACAAGATAGAACAGCTGTTAAGACAATGACGTTCATGACTTGAGCGGCTGATGGAACACCAATGTATTCTAATACCGCAACGAACGGGCTTGTTAAAATACTTGCGGAATTCCAAGGAAGCAAGGTGACAACGACAGCAATTGATCCGACATAGAATACGATAATACGCCATACAACAGAGCGGGTGGCTGTCGTCACAGATTTGACTGGGTCTGCTGATTCACCGGCCGCTATGGCCACAATCTCCGTTCCCATGAAGGAAAAGATGACGACGACGATTCCGAGTAACACAGAGCTGAATCCATTTGGAAGAAAACCGCCGTTCCCTGTTAGATTGGCAAGACCTGAAGTATGATGACCGCCAAAACCAAAGATAAATGCAAAACCAATGAGTAGAAAGAGAATGATGCTGACGACTTTAATTAGTGAAAACCAATATTCAAATTCGCCAAAAGATTTAACAGAAAAGATATTTGTTAATGTTAAGAGGATTGTGAGGATAAGACTTGTGAGCCAAACAGGTGCATCTCCATACCAATATTGAATAATGGCAGCACCGGCAATGGCTTCGATGGCGATGACGATCACCCAGAAGAACCAGTAAAGCCAACCGATTGTAAACCCGGCCCATGGACCGATGGCATCGCTCGCATATTGTGAGAAAGAACCGCTTGTCGGATAGGCACATGCCATTTCTCCAAGCATTCTCATAATAAAGATCACCAGAAGTCCGGCAAAAGAATAGGAAAGAATGGATCCAGGCCCTGCAGAATGAATGACAGCGCCACTACCAACAAATAGCCCTGCCCCAATGACCCCAGCAATGGAGATCATCGAAATATGTCTTGTTTTAAGGTTTTTTTGAAGACCGTTTGTCATGTTGGACATTTCTTTACCTCCAAACATTTCTCATGAATAGAGAATTTGTTTTTAGAATATTTTAAATTTTATCATACTGAATTGTCATTCAGCATTGGACAGGTTATCAAACTGACATTTCAAACCTCTTAACATGGTGTTAAAAAGTAGAAAGTATTTGAGAGATTATGTTCCCTCTTTTCCCTCTGTTTATTTTTAAAATAGCATAAAAAAGGAAGGAGGGAAGTTGTGTCTCAAAATAAAATTATTCTGATAATTTACCAGAGAAGAGTGATTTGACGATATGTCCATTTCGAAGAGAATTGGAAAAAGGTTGATAGGAGTAGGTCTTGAGGTCATTTGACCTTGTAAAAATAAGTTTACTTAGGTCAACACATTTCTATTTATCCTATTTTGCTGACATAAGCGAATCATGTTGCTGTAGACCCACACGGGCTTTGCTTTGTAAGATAAATAATAGAAAAGTGATGTGTGAGGAGGCGCGGTTCAACATGGAGCGCTATAACGAATTAAGACAAGGTGAAACAGGTGCTTGGGTCAGCATCATTGCCTATGTGATCTTATCTGCGGTCAAACTCATTATTGGGTATGTGTTTCATTCAGAGGCCCTTTCGGCAGATGGATTGAATAACACGACGGATATTATTGCATCCCTTGCTGTGTTGATTGGGCTGCGTATTTCTCAAAAGCCGCCTGATGAAGATCATCCGTATGGTCATTTTAGAGCGGAAAATATTGCGTCTCTTGTGGCTTCCTTTATCATGATGCTTGTTGGACTCCAGGTTTTGCTGAGTGCAGGCCAGTCGCTCTTCTCATCTGAGCATCAAACGCCGGATATGATCGCGGCTTGGACGGCAGCAGGAAGTGCTGTTGTGATGTACGGTGTGTATATTTATAACCGCAATCTGTCCAAACGAATTAATAGCCAGGCTCTTCATGCGGCAGCTGCTGATAATAAATCAGATGCGTATGTAAGTATTGGCACATTTGTAGGAATCATTTCCTCTCAGTTTCAGCTGGCATGGATTGATACGCTAGCAGCGTTTGTCATTGGCTTAATTATTTGTAAAACTGCGTGGGAGATTTTCAGAGATGCCTCTCATTCGTTAACAGACGGTTTTCATATAAAAGATATGTCTAAATATAAAGAGACCATTGAAGCTACACCAGGAGTGGGCGATTTAAAGGATATAAAAGCGCGTTATCTTGGAAGTACAGTCCATGTGGATGTAGTGGTTGAGGTCGAGCCTAACTTGAACATAGCAGAAAGCCATGATATTGCAGATGAAATTGAACGGAGAATGAAACAGGAGCATGATATTTTACACTCTCATGTTCATATGGAGCCAGCAAGTAAGCCAAGAGAAGAGAAGAAGTCTTTCCCATCGTGAGAAGGCTTCTTTTTTATACGTGCTGATGTTATATGCAAATGCGCGTTGTATGGTAAAGTTAGACTATATGAAATTTGACAGAAACGTGATAGGAGGATCAGGATGGCATTTGATGAACCGATGCATTCAGATTTACAAAAAATCGTAGATAACATCAATAAAGTCATGGTTGGGAAAAAAGACATTGCGATATTAAGCCTTGTTGCGATTTTGGCGAAGGGGCATGTGCTGCTAGAGGATGTGCCTGGTGTAGGGAAGACGATGATGGTTCGTGCTTTGGCAAAATCCATTGGCTGTGAGTTTAAGAGAATCCAATTCACTCCTGACCTTTTGCCTTCAGATGTAACAGGCGTGTCGATTTACAATAAAAAGACGAATGAATTTGAATTTAGGCAAGGACCGATCATGGGCCAGATTATTTTAGCTGATGAGATCAACCGGACCTCTCCTAAAACTCAATCAGCATTGCTTGAAGCGATGGAGGAAGGCAGTGTCACAGTGGACGGAGAAACGATGCCGCTTGCGGATCCTTTTTTCGTCATGGCGACACAAAACCCAGTGGAATATGAAGGGACGTATCCGCTGCCAGAAGCGCAAATGGACCGGTTTTTATTCAAACTGCAGATGGGATATCCGACCATGCTCGAGGAGCTGGAGGTGCTCAACTTGCAGGAGAAGCAATCCCCGATTGATACGCTCCAAGCTGTCATGACAAAGGAACATATTCATGCGTTGCAGCAGGCTGTTCAGACCATTCATGTGGATGCATCCATTAAAGAATATATTGTTGAAATTGCTCAAGCGACGCGTAAACACCCATCTGTTTATCTAGGTGTAAGTCCAAGGGGATCGATCGCCCTGATGAAAGCGGCACAGGCGTATGCACTTTTGAATCAGCGCGATTATGTGATTCCTGATGATGTACAGTATTTGGCGACTTATACATTACCGCATCGTATGATTTTGACATCAGAAGCGACATATGAAGGGAAGAAGGCGGAGACACTGCTGCGGCAAATGCTTGAGCAAATTGGCGTCCCAGTTCAAAAGTCGATGACTCAATGAAGTCACGTCATCGTGTAGCAATTTCATTATGGTTAAGGGTGATGATGCTCATCATTCTCACTGCGGCAGCCTTTTGTTATGCCATGTTTCAGGGAGGGTTTGTGAGCTGGTTCCTTTTTTATGCATTTTTACCATATGCTTTGTATGCATTGTTGTTTGCGCTCGTTCCACTGCGCGTGACAGCCAAGAGGACATTACAGCAAACCCGCTTGAAGGCGGGGGATGTGCTGTCCGTTGACCTTGAAATCAAGCGGACCCATCCATTTCCGTACGTTTACGTCATGATAGAGGATGCTCCGCCAGAGACCTTTCACTTACAGGAACAGATTGAAATGAAGCAAATGCTTTTTCCTTGGTTTCGGAAAACATGGCAATTATCCTATCAATTGAATGATGTCATGCGGGGAGAGCATCATTTGACAGCCGTTAGAATCAAAACGGGGGATATGTTTGGATTTGTTGAAAAGGAAATCATCATTCCGTTAGAGAAAAAGCTGCTTGTCTACCCAAAAGTGCTGGATATCCCTGTAGAGCCTGCTGAGTCAGTGAGTGAAAATGGAGGCAAAGCGGTTCACTCGTGGTTCAATGAACCGGCCCATGTAACAACAGGCGTACGGGAATATCAGCAAGGCGACCGTTTTGCTTGGGTGGACTGGAAGACGACGGCCAGAAGAGGCCAATTGATGACAAAGGAATTTGAACAGAATCAATCAAAGGACCTTGTCGTGTTTGCTGATTTTACCGATCAAGCTGTTTTTGAAACAGTCGTCTCTATTACAGCATCTGTTCTTCAAACGGCTGTGAAAAAAGGAGTGCCTTCAGGTCTTGTCCCTCTAGGAGATCAGCAAGCCTTTCGAGTCGATCAAGGGGAACTTCATTTACAGGACATACTTTATTATTTAACAAGGGTGCAGCATCAGTCTTCCCGGGCACTAGAATATAAATCGTTAGCAGCGAGTGAGTACCAGCATTCAGGAAAATATGTCGTCACGGGTCAGCTGCAGGAGGAGCTTGTGGCAGGTCTCTTTGGAAATCGAAACAGAAAGAACATCACCGTGCTTTTAGTGAAGAAAGCCGTTGACCATTTGACGACAAAAGAAAAACAGCTTGTAGACCGGCTCAAGGCTTCTGGAATACGCATCACCCTTTTATTTGAAGACCGGCTGCACGAAAGAACTGTGAGGTGACAAACATTTATGCTGCATACGCATCTGCGGCAAAGCCGTTTTGAATTGTTCATCTATTATGCTGTAGCTTTTCTGCTGCTATGGGAGTGGCTTCGTCCACTTCAGGATTTTACAGAGACGAGCCATACGTCTTATTTCATCATTTTTATCGGGCTTACGTGTTTGTTTACGTTCTTTCGTCTGAAGTGGTATGTGACGTTTCCTATTTGTGCTGGACTGATTTTGCTCGCCTTATATTTGATCTTTTATCAATCAGCGCCAGGTTATCCGGCTGCTTTGTTTGCTGATATCAAGGATAATATCACGTTAATGAGCATGGGCATGTGGAGTGACATGTATCCGTCTTTCCGCACATTGTTGTTTTATATTTTGCTGTGGCTGCTTGTCTACTTGCTTCATTATTGGGTGGTCTATCAGCAGCGTATCTTTTTCTTTTTACTGATGACGATTGTGTATGTCACGATTCTTGATACGTTTACGCCATATGATGCGACCTTTGCGATCGTTCGTATTATGGTATTTGGCTTTTGTTTGCTTGGATTGCTGTATTTCGATCGACTGCGTTCAGCTGAGGGCGTTCGGGTGTCACAGAAAGCGCGTCTAAAGTGGTTTTTGCCCATGCTGGCGCTTGTCCTCCTATCAGCGACACTCGGCGCTTCTTTGCCGAAGTCAGATCCAAAATGGCCCGATCCTGTCCCGTTTTTTAAGGCGGTCACGAATCAAGATGGGGCAGCTGGGCAGAATAAAGTAGGATATAGTGCAGATGATTCGGCGCTTGGCGGACCGTTTAGTGAGGACCGCACACCTGTCTTTAAATGGAGCGGAAAGGAGCCGTCTTACTTTCGTGTAGAGACAAAAAGTATTTACACAGGAAAGGGCTGGGAGGATGCTTCAAATGATACGAAGCCTACTCGGCTAAAGGACGACACTGTGCCGAATCGGTGGTTTACTGAGCGAGTGAAAACAGAGGAGCATGAAACAAGAATTGATATAGAATCGGATTATCGATTTAATCATGCTGTGTATCCTATTGGAACGATCATGCTGACGCCAATGGAAAACATTCCGCTGCAAATCATGGGCAAAACGGAGAAAATTGTCCCGTCTATGCAAAACCCACCCAAAAATTTAGGGAACTATCAAGTCAGCTTTTTATCTCCTACATTTATCCTGGAGGATTTGCAAAGGATTAAAGTACCGACAAAGAAGCAGGTGAATCAGCAGGTTGGCCGTGAATACTTGCAGCTTCCATCGTCACTTCCAGAGCGTGTGAAAACTTTGGCAAACAGCTTAACGGAAACGAAGGACAATATGTATGATAAAGCGAAAGCAATCGAAGATTATTTAGGATCTGCGAAGTTTTCATATGAAACGCAGAATGTCGCTGTGCCTGGTCGTAATGAAGATTATGTGGATCAATTTTTATTTGATACGATGATTGGCTACTGTGATAACTTTTCAACCTCTATGATTGTGATGCTTCGTTCGATCGGAATTCCGGCGAGATGGGTGAAAGGGTATACGTCTGGTCAGTTATATGAAACACAGATGGATGGAAACAATGTGTATGAAGTGACCAATAACAATGCGCATTCATGGGTAGAGGTTTATTTTCCAAACAGAGGCTGGGTCACCTTTGAACCGACAAAAGGATTTACAAACCCAGAGACATTTACGAATGAAGCTGTTTCAAGCGATCAAACGGATGATCAAAAGGAAGAAGAAGATCAGTCTAGTTCTGATGCAAGTGAAGAAAAGCAGCAAGACCAGCCGCAGCAGCAGGAGAGAGAGCAGCCGGCACAACCAAAGGAACAAACAGCGCAGGCAAAGCCAAATATGGTGCATGTTGGTTGGGTTATAGGTTATGCGGCAGGAGCTATTGTCCTGCTTGGATTCATCAGCTGGATGCTTTATCGATTCAGAACAAGATGGCTGCCATTCTTTATTGTAAAAAAGGTGAAACGTCTGCCAGAGGATGAAGCATTCTTCTATGCATATGCGGCTCTATTAAAGCAGCTAGGGCGCAGAGGGATCGAGAAAAAGCCAGGTATGACGCTAAGAGAATTCGCTTCGTTGATTGATGAGAAGGATGGAGATCATCATATGTCAGAGCTGACACAGCTTTATGAACGTGCGCTCTACCGGCGAGAGGATGCGGCGGCGCTTTGGCAGCAATCGGCAAAGTTATGGGAAAATTTAATAAACAGGAGATAGTCTTGACCGCGTACCTTCCTGTTGTTAGAATAGGTGAATATTAAAACCTTCTAAAATACATGAAATTGAAGCGTTCGGATGTGAGTCTGGGCGCTTCAAAAGCGTGATTCACACTGAGAGCAGGTTTTCTCCTCTCATTTTTTCTGTGCGTTTATAAAAAACTATATTGGACATAGAGGTGACACCATGACAAATTTAGTAAATGAAATGATTTTGGTTCTCGATTTCGGCAGTCAGTACAATCAGCTGATCACACGCCGTATTCGTGAATTTGGTGTGTACAGTGAGCTTCATCCGCACACTTTAACTGCTGAAGAAATTAAAGAAATGACACCTAAAGGAATCATCCTTTCTGGTGGACCAAACAGTGTTTATGATGAAGGATCTTTCCGCTGTGATGAAAAGATCTTTGATCTAGACATTCCGGTTCTAGGCATTTGCTACGGCATGCAGCTCATGACTCACTATTTAGGCGGGAAAGTAGAAGCGGCCAGCCAGCGTGAATATGGAAAAGCAGATATCCATATTAACGGAACACCTGCTTTATTCAAAGACCTTCCAACTGATCAAGTCGTTTGGATGAGCCATGGTGACCTCGTTGTGGAAGTACCAGAAGGCTTTACAGTCGATGCAACAAGTGCACATTGTCCAAACTCAGCCATGAGCTTAGCTGAGAAAAATTTCTATGGTGTTCAGTTCCACCCAGAGGTTCGTCACTCTGAGTACGGAAATGACCTATTGAAAAACTTTGTCTTCGGCGTGTGTGATTGTGATGGCAAATGGTCAATGGAGAACTTCATTGAAATCGAAATGCAGAAAATCCGTGAAACAGTAGGCGACAAGCAAGTATTGTGCGCACTAAGCGGCGGTGTGGATTCATCTGTTGTGGCGGTATTGATCCACAAAGCCATCGGCGATCAGCTGACATGTATTTTCGTTGACCATGGTCTTCTTCGCAAAGGTGAAGCAGAAGGGGTTATGAAAACATTTAGCGAAGGTTTCAACATGAACGTGATTAAAGTAGATGCGAAAGATCGTTTCTTAAACAAGCTAAAAGGTGTGTCTGATCCTGAGCAAAAACGTAAAATCATCGGTAATGAATTCATCTATGTATTCGATGACGAAGCGGACAAGCTAAAAGGAATCGACTACTTAGCACAAGGAACACTTTACACAGACATCATTGAGAGCGGAACAGCAACGGCACAAACAATCAAATCTCACCACAACGTAGGCGGTCTTCCAGAAGACATGCAGTTCGAATTGATTGAGCCACTCAATACGCTATTCAAGGATGAAGTCCGTGCCCTAGGTTCAGAGCTTGGCATTCCTGATGACATTGTCTGGAGACAGCCATTCCCAGGTCCAGGACTAGGTATCCGTGTACTAGGTGAAATTTCTGAAGAAAAACTAGAAATCGTCCGTGAATCGGATGCAATTCTACGCGAAGAAATTGCCAACTTCGGCCTTGAGCGCGACATCTGGCAATACTTCACGGTTCTCCCAGACATCCGCAGCGTAGGTGTTATGGGTGACGCAAGAACATACGACTACACAATCGGTATCCGTGCTGTTACATCTATTGATGGTATGACGAGTGACTGGGCAAGAATCCCTTGGGATGTACTTGAGAAGATCTCGACTCGTATCGTGAATGAAGTGAAGCATATTAACCGCGTGGTGTATGATATTACGAGTAAGCCGCCTGCTACGATAGAGTGGGAATAATTGTAAAAGAGCTAAAAACCTTTGTGTATCAAGGGTTTCTAGCTCTTTTTTATTTTTAACTGCACTTTTTCCTTCCGTCATCATGTGTTCATTCATCATTCCATCCCTTACACACATCAATCCATTGTGAATAACCGGAGTATTTTTCTAATTGTTTTATTGTGAGTTCAATAGCACTGTTACTGCTCCCGCAGGCTGGATAGACTGTCTCAAAACGTTTGAGTGAAATATCTAAATAAACGGAAACGCCATTCTTTATAGCAAAAGGACATACTCCGCCAATTTCATGACCGACCAAGTCAACAACCTCATGAGGAGAAAGCATTTTAGCTTTTGTTTTAAAATATTCCTTGAATTTTTTGTTATCAACTTTTGCATCGCCAGAGGTCACAACTAAAATAGCTTGTCCATTTACTAGAAAGGAGAGTGTTTTTGCGATTCTTTCAGGTTCGCAGCCCAATGCAGAAGCAGCCAATTCTACGGTTGCACTAGATACTGAAAATTCTTGAATTCGAGTATCCATATCAAATCGTTTAAAATAATCTTTTACTTGTTTGATTGACATGATGATTTCTCCTTTTTATTTGTATTGATTTGAATTTTTCTCGTTTTTAAAATTGTACTTTTAAAGTACAGTCTCTCCAGGTATTAATACAATAGAGTCATTATGATCATTATCTATTATTTAATCGATATTGATGTGGTGTTAGGTGATAATTTTTCTTAAATAAACGAATGAAATGCTCTACATTTTGATAACCAACGGCTGCCGCAATATGATCTACTTGTGAATTGCTGCCAGTGAGCATTTCGCAGGCTTTTTCCAATCTTATTTCTTGTCGAATCTCACTAAATGATTTGCCAAGCTTACGAGCTATATATTTTGACAGATAAGATTGTGAAAGGTTAAATTCCACTGCCATCTCCTGGATGGTGATATGCTCACAACATTGCTGAATATACTGGAGCATTTCAATAATACGTATATCACGATATTGTTTGACCTGATTTACGTTCATATGACTTGGTTTGAATCTTAATAAGAGACATAATAATATCTCAAACAAATTATTCATAATCAACTGGTAACTAGGGAACCGATTATAATTTTCTGTAAATAGTTGAAGAGAGCAGTCTAGCAAATGTTTATCCAAGTGACTATGGAAAATAAGAATATTTTTATTTTCTTTTATATACAATGCATTCAAAAAGAACTCTGAAATGACATTGTTTCCTTTTAACATTTTAAAAAACACTTTTTGAAAAGTACTCTTACGGATCATGATTTGCATGGCGATTGTATTCTCCAATACAATTGGCTTGTGTATGGTGTCAGGTGGAATAAAGGCAATATCTCCTGATTTTAAAGTCATTTTTTTGTCTTCCACTTCTACATACATCTCATTTTCCAGAACATAGATCATTTCAAAGAAATCATGGATTGCCGGCAATTGAGGCATAAAACGGCTATACTTTCTCACTTCGATATCTTTCTCCTGACCTAACCACATGGTATCCTCTTTTTCAAATTCGTTCTGCCCTTTTTGCAAAAATTCTTCTATATATATTTGCTTATGCATTAAATTGTGTTTATCATAATCCTTCAAAAATAATTGCAATGATTGATTGTCATGCTTTTTCTGTTGGTATTGTTGATAAAAGATTTCTTGCTCGTTATATTCTCTTAAATATTGCATCACTTCATGTTTTTCAAGTTTATCTTTTTCCATCTACATCCAAACCTCTAGTTTATTTACTGCAACCACCAGGGCCTTCACTGTTGCTTCTATAATATCTTTATCAATTCCAGCACCCCAATGCATTTTTCCTTGATATGAAATGCCAATCTGTGCACAGGCTTGTGCTTGGGAATCTTTGCCCAAAGAATTCTGTTCATAGACTTCCAAAACATATTCGAGATGAAAATATGCTTTTAACGCATTACTGATTGCATCTAAACTTCCAGTGCCAGTTCCTTGTATTTCAATTTGTTGATCATCTCTCAGCAAAGTTAAGGTAACTTCCTGCTTTTCTCCTTTATGAAATTGATAATCAAGCAGCTGGAAATGAGGGTGATAATCAACATACTGTTCTTTAAAAACATGATATATTTCTTCGACACACAATTCCTTACTTGCCTGATCAGATACTTTCTTCGCTTCATATCCCATGGCTTCATTCATTTGATAAGGAAGTTGAATGCCATAATTTGTTTCGAGTATATAGCCTATGCCGCCTTTTCCAGACTGGCTATTGATTCGAATCACATCCGTTTGATAATTCCTCCCCAAGTCAACTGGATCTACTGGGATATACGGAACGTCCCATTTATCAACATGATTTTCCTTTCTATATTTCAAACCCTTAGATATCGCATCTTGATGTGAACCAGAGAATGCGGTGAAAACCATCTCCCCAGAATAGGGCTGCCTCTCGGGAACAGTGATTTTTGTTAGTTTTTCATATTTTTTACGAATCGCTTCTAGGTTATTGAAATTCAATTTTGGATCATAACCTTGTGAATACATATTCATCGCCAAGGTAATTAAGTCTACATTCCCTGTACGTTCACCGATACCAAATAATGTACCTTCGACTCTTTCTGCGCCAGCTAGAACACCAAATTCTGCATCACTCACCCCAGAGCCACGGTCATTATGAGGATGAACAGATAATGTCACACTGTCTCGGTAAGACAGATTTTTGTGTATATACTCAATCTGACTTGCAAAGATATGAGGCATTGAATATTCAACTGTTGTCGGAATATTGATGATTGCTTTATGAGTTGGTGTCGGTTTCCAAATATCTAAAACACTATTACAAATATCTAACGCATAATCAACTTCTGTTCCTGGAAAGCTTTCTGGACTATATTGAAAATAAATATCACTATTTGTTTTTTCGGCAAGTTCTTTTACTAAAATAGCTCCATCAATGGCAATTTGTTTAATTTCATCTTTTGTTTTCTTAAATACCTGTCTGCGCTGCGCTTCTGAAGTCGAATTATATAAATGAACAATCGCTTTCTGTACCCCCTTAATGGCTTCGAAGGTTCGGCGGATAATATGCTCTCTCGCTTGTGTGATCACCATAATCGTGACATCGTCTGGAATCAAATTTTGATCAATCAGTGTCCGTAATAGCCTAAACTCCGTATCAGAAGCAGCTGGAAATGCGATTTCAATTTCTTTAAAACCTATCTCTACTAGTAACTGAAACATTTCCAATTTTTCTTCTAAGTTCATTGGAATAGGTAATGCTTGATTTCCATCCCGCAAGTCCACACTGCACCATATCGGAGCACTTTCTAATGTTTCTTTCTTCACCCAATCATACGTAAGGTTCGGTGGCAAAAAGTATTTCTTTTCGTATTTTTTGTGGTTAAACATCATCGATTCCTCCTAGAAAATAGAATATAAAAAAAGCCTATCATCTCCAATATTTACCTTGGAGACGAAAGACTTCTGCTTACGCGGTACCACCCCTGTTTCATGATAACCGTACATTATCATGCCCTTATTCGGATACAGATTGTTTCATCTGATATCCTTCCCATATAACGGTGGGGGGCCGTCCTTAACTACATCAATACTTTTCATTTCACTAAGGATACTCTAAGGTGAGTTCCCTGCCTTTTTGTTATTGCTTCTCATCAACCAGCAACTTTCTGAAAACATTTTGGCAAGTACTATTCCTTATCATCGCATTCTAATTTTTCTGATTTTTTCTATTATACCAAGTCTACAAAAAAGAGATAGTGATAGGGATATCTTTTTTAATTGATTTTTTTTTGTTCTATGGGTGCTTATCTTTAATCCTCTTCACCAAATAAAATTCCAAGGCCACAAATAAAGGTGAGTGAATTCATAGCGAACAATAAAATCGCACCAATTTTTTTCATGGCAATGAACCTCCTCTTAAATTCAGTCTGCTAGCCTTCAAAATTTAAATTCACTGGTTCATCCTCTAAATGATCCACGGTATTTTGTTCTGTCACTGGCACACTTTCATCTACAATTTTAAAACTAAGTTCGTCCATCCAAATGTGACCTTGACCATGTAGTAATATGCCAAACGCAATGACTTCACTTTTGACTGGAACATCCAATACTACACTAAAATGATTCCAGCCGTTTGTTCCTGTAATGGGGCGGTTCATCATGTTGTCAAACGCAAGAACTTCACCTGAAGAATGGTCAATCCTCATCCATAAACCCGCTGAACCTTTCACATCTTCGCTTTTGACAAAAGCAGAAAATTGAAGGCGTTCTCCACGGTAACGATCAGACTTAATTTGCTGCATCAAGGTCGCGAATCCTCGTGCTTTTTCATCCTTTGATTTCAGGTAAGCAGAGGTAGTACCACTGTGTACAATTCTGTCATCCAGACCTGTTTCATAATCAGATGGTGTTTCTCCCGTCATAATCCAGCCAGTAGGTGTGTTCTTATTTGCAGCCATATTCGTTTCCTCCTTATCAATGACATTCCTTAGTAATCTCCGATAACGTGCGGGTGACATGTCATATATCTTCTTAAAGGCTCTAGTGAAGGATTCCTGTGAACCAAAACGATACTGCAATGCGATATCAATCGCCCTCTGATCCGTATGAATTAAATCCTTCGCCGCTTGGGTCATTCGACGTTCCCGTATATAGTCAACAACTGACTTCTTAATCACTTTTTTGAATATACGGTGAAAGTGAAACCTAGAATAACCAGCGTGTTTCGCTAGAGTTTGAAGCGGTAAATCATCTTTCAGATGCTGTTCAATATAATTTAATGTTTCTTGAATCGTTTTCTCATGTTCTTGATAGGACAACCGAGCACCTCCTTGCCTTACGAGTTTAGTATAGCGGAAATGCTTTTTAGGGAACTTGACTTTTTGTGCTGTGTTGCAATTTTAGAATAGACCTTCTAGTCCTGGTTCAGGACTTGGTATCCGTGTACTGGGTGGAGTTTCTGAAGAAAATCTAGAAATCGTCCGAGAATAAGATTTAATTCTACTCGAAGAAATTACCACCTTGGGCTTTGAGTGAGACATCTGACAATATTTTGAGGTTCTCCCAGACATCCGCAACAAAGGTGCCATGGATGACGCCAGAATATACGACTAAACAATTGGTATCGGTGCTATCACTTTGATTAATGGCAAGAAAATAAAAGGGTACTCTAAAAAAACTGTTGAGCGCATTTTAAATACAGTTTGGGATATTTACCATGTAAGATTAATAGAACAATCTTTTTTTAAGATAATAGTAATAAGGAAGAGATATTTTTATCATATTTCAGTTCAAGAGATGATGCTTTTAATGAGTTATCTAAAATAAATCAAATAAAGATTTTTGTAATTAATGATGGAAGACCGCTTGCAATTCGAGATATAGGTATAAAAGATATTTGTAACGACGAATTTTACAATGAGCTTTCATTCTTCATTTTTATTGCTATTTTTGAGCATTCTTCTCTGTTTTGATTTATTAGCCATATCAATCCTACAAATATAGATTCAATACCTAGCATAATTGTGGCTATTATGATTCCTATAAAACCAGCTAAGAAATATAAAATCAAAAATACACCTCCTCTAAAAACATCCTACTAAAACATTGAAAAGAACCCCTAACCAGGAGTTCTTTTCTCTATTCAATATTTTCTTAATGGGATATTTCCAATAAAGTTTTTTAGTGAAATTTTATAATGTTGTTCAATGTCACGTCCAAGGCTTTCATGTAATACCTTCATTTGTTCAATTATATAATTAAGATCGAAGACATTATATAACTGTTGAGTTTCCCAAATAGTGGTGAGTCGAGCCTTATTATCAAATGGTATTACTGAAATAATGGGGTCGTCTTCCTCATACTCCATTGTGTAATATCTATACTCTGTAACTTTGTTTTTTTTCTTTATCTTTTTAATCCAGTCGTGCAAAGATGCATAAAATTCTAATAAGGCGATATTTTCTTCAAAATATACTTCGCCATTTATAACTATTTTAAACTCTCCCTCTACTCTTAGAGCTGTTGACGGATCTTTCTTCATGTTCTTTGGAATATCTTTCTCATCAGATGTGAACATATAATTAAATTCTACTTGATTGGATAAGCTGTCCATATTTTACCATCCCAACCTATAACTATTTTTATTTTTGTCTCACCTTTTGTTCCGATCTTCTTTTTCAGATTTGCAGTGATGACAAAGGATAGTTTTTTATTATTGTTTATAGTAAACGAAACATTTTTAGATTGTAAGGCTTCTTTTATCCATTTATTCACTGTGCTCTTGCTTTTGGTATCAAATTTTCTGTATCTACCTTTTGCATTACTAAGATGTTTGTTGCTAACAGAAAACTTAGAAACTTTTTTTATACCTTGTTTAATTACCTGTTTTTTAAAAGTTTTTATTATTAGCTTCTTTCCGTATTTTTTAATAGCATATTGAATACCAAACCTAGAAACAATTCCAACTATTATTGCTGGAACAATTGATGACTGAGCTTCTATGGTGCTAACTTTATACTCTTTTCCTGTTTCATCATCCACAAAGGTTGCTGTAAAATCATTTCCTTCAATCTCTTCAATTAACACGTTGAATTTGTTAGTTTCTTTTTCCCCATTTTCTAACTCTGTAATACCATCAACTGTGATTTCACCTGTCTCATGATTAATTTTCATGTCAGTTTGGACATTCATACTCTCAGCTTCAAGCTGAGTAGATACATTAACTTCATCTGGGCTTTCCTTAACTTCCATTAACATATCTTGTTCTAGCTCTATCCCCAATTCTTTTTCAACATTCACTTCATATTCTTTACTAGCATTCTCTTCTATTCTTAAAGCATCAGAATCAATTTCGCCTGATTTTGCACTTGCAAATTCAGGAACAACTCCACACAAAAACAATGTTAACACAAGAATTTTTATTAAAACCTTCTTCAATCTAATTCTCTCCCTTGTTACAAATAATCATCCCATTGCCATACTCTCTGTCATAACCTAGCTTTCCAAGATCAACTGTATTTTTCTTGAGTGTTTGATGAACATTCTCTTTAGATTTGTATTTTTTAGAATACAAACAGCCTATAGCACCTGTTGCAAACGCAGTTGCAAAGGATGTACCTTTAACTTTTGTATATCCTCCGTGTATATCAGTTGTTTTAATATTTACTCCAGGCGCAGAAAAGTCAATTTTTCCTTTTGCTGAAATTGGATCAATTTTTAGTTTTTCGTTAAGTGAGGATATCGATAAGACGCCATCATATTTCGCAGGGTATTCAACAGTTAGACCTAATGTATTTCCAGAAGCAGCTGTAATTGTTATATTGTTATCTAAAGCAATTTTTATAACATTTCGTAATTCATCGTAGTCTTTTCCAAATCCGAAACTTATATTAATTATGTCTACCTTTTGCTCAATACACCATTTAATCCCTTTGACAACATCTTCAACTTTTCCTTTGCCATTTTTATTTAGTACCTTGACATCATAAATAATGGGATTCTGTGAAATACCTTTTATTTCTTCACCAGTTGCAGCGATTATTCCGGCAATTGCTGTACCATGACCATAATCATCTTCGATAGATTTTTTTTGTTTAATAGCATTGTACTCATAAAAAGTTAAATCTTTAAACTCTTTATGCGACTTATTAATACCGCTATCAAGGATAGCAATTTTGACATAATTCTTATGATTATTAGGTTTTTCATGACCTATAACTTTATATCCCCATAGCAGGTCTTTTTCCTTCTCTGTCTTGTATGATTTACTATTATCCTCAGAAACATCGCCAGATAGTCCCCAACATAATACAATTGCAAGAATCACTAGGCACGAAACAAATAGTAATAAGGCTTTTGACTTTTTCATTCAAGCTTCCTTCTCACATGCAGTATTTAGAATTAATACAGAATATACCTCCATTACCTTTTTTTGAAATACAAGAATATATTAACCTATATTTATTTTGATGTAAATGTTATTTAAGGGATTATATCCTTATATATTTAAAATTTACCATGCGTGTACTACTGTAATATGCCAGTTCTTCTTCTTGACTCGTTTACTTAATAATTATCTATGATTTTTTTGATTAAGAATGTTTTGCCACTGCCGCTATGACCTGATAACACAATAAGTTTATTCATTACTTGCTGTAACCTCACTCCAATTCCACATGTCCAACGTTCTCCAAAATTGAAAGCGAAACAAGTAAACATAAAAATAATGTCACAAAAATAGATTTTGAAAATGAAAAATCTAAATTAATCAGTGAAATTGAAAATGGACAAAAGTTCTTTTTTTGGAATATGAATTCTTCTAACTAAAACAGATTAAAGAATAGGCTATTTTTATTTGAATCTTGTACCTAGAAAAGAAAAGTAAGTGAAATAGTGTAATTACTTAAGTGTGGATCTGCATTTTGTTCAAAAATTTTTACTATTACTGATACAATAATTATAGAAAGGGTGTTGAATATTGCTGGAATTGTAAGTGAATTAGAAGGGTTACCATGCAAAGAAACCTCTAGTCATAAACTTGACTAGAGGTTTCTTACTGGGTAATTGTGCAATTTTAATTCATTCACTTTAACGCTTCTGTTTAAAAATCATTCAGTTTATTTGAAATCTCTCTTCAAAATCGAATACATAAACACATCATCAAACCCGTTCTGACCAAAATCATACTCCCTTAATAAACCCTCTCGAACAAAATCAACATTCTCCAATAATTGAATAGAGGACGTATTTGCTGGATCAATAATCGCTTCAATCCGATTCAGGTTCATTTCCTGAAACCCATATCGTAACACCGCAGCAATCGCCTCGCTCATAATGCCTTTTCTCCAATGATCGTGATGCAATTCATAGCCAATTTCCGTGCGGCAGTGCTGTTTTTCCAAATTAAGAAACCCACAGCTGCCGATGATCGCAGGATCATCTTTTAGAGAAATGCCCCAGCGGATGCCTGTTTGTTCTTTGAAGATGTCGTGATACCACTTGATTTCTTCTTTTGTGTCTTCAATCGTTTCATGAGCATCAATCCCCATGTAGCGGCACACGGTTTCATTGGATAAGTAGATGTGCATATCCTCAGCGTCTTCGATCGTTGCTTGTTTTAAGATTAGTCTTTCGGTATGTATTGTTGGAAATGTTTGTGGAGAGTTGATTTTGTTCATTTGGTTATCCTCCATGCGATGTCTTTTTTTCTGTACATGCCTTACAATAAAAAACCCCTTCATTCCTCAGCCAAGCCTTCACCTCTGTCATCCCTCGTCTCTTTGGGTAGGTCAGCTTGACGTACACTTCTTCGTTTCCTTCTATCTTTTTTTGACAGCTAGCACACGCGGGTTCTTCAAATAGAAACAATCGACTTACTCCTTTTTGTACATATTTCTTCCATTATATCAAATGTTCGACATGTTCTTTGCGGCCCGTTATTCACTTTTTCTATTTTTGTCCGACATATGCTAAGGAAAAGAAATTTCCATTTGTTGAAACCGTTTGAGAGAAAGCTTGCTCTAACAGGTGTAGGAGGTGTGAGTGAGATGAAGCAAGTGCGTCTAATTAAAAAAGCACAAAAAGGGAATGTCCCGGCATTTGAGAAATTAATGCTTATGAATCAGGAGCGTTTATATAAAACGGCTTTTCTCTACACAAGAAATAAAGAGGATTCGTTAGATGCTGTTCAAGAAACGGTCATTAAAGCGTTTAAGCATCTATCTGGATTAAAAGAACCGGCTTATTTTTCTAGCTGGCTGACGCGGATTTTAATTCATACGATTTTTGCGATGAAGAAAAAGCAGCAAGATGTTGTTCCGTTTGAACAGCATCATGAGAGCGTTGAGCGCCATGATTTTTTAGAAGACAAGCTCGATTTAAAAAATGCACTTGAAGTGTTAGATGAGCAATATCAGCTCGTGATTCAGCTATTTTATTTTCAAGATTATTCGATTTCGATGATGTCTGAACAGATGGGTGTGCCTGAAGGAACGGTTAAAACTCATTTGTATCGAGCAAGAAAGTTATTAAAGCAAACATTGGAGAAGGAGGAGAGTGTCGATGGAACGAAAAGAAATGAAAAAGCTTTATGATGAGATTGATGTACCAACAGTTGAAGTGACCTCTGTGATTCGCCAAGCAATAGGAGATGTAAAAGCGGAACAGAAAAGACAGTGGTTCAAATGGAACTGGAGAACGCCAATATACTCTGTCATTGTTCTCATCGTCCTTTATTTTTCATCAGGTTTCCTTTTTCCTTCTCTTAATACAGCGATGGCACGTGTACCGATTATTGGACAGTTTTATATGATGTTTCACGATAAAGTAGGAATGGCTCTTTTTCAGAGCGATTTGGTGAAGCATGTCAATGAAGGGGCTGAATCAAGAGGGGTGACTGTGAAAGTAAACAGCGTGTACTATGATGCCGGGCGGCTTGTTTATACGTTCACGGTGGAGAATCTCCATACAAAAGAAGATTCTGTTTCGTTCAGAGTGAATGCAGAAAAAATCGATGGAAACTTCCAACTTAATTATGATAAAACAGAGTTGAAAAAATTAAAAGATGGCCGCTATGTTGGGCAGACGGAAGTCTATACAAATGGACAAACGATCAAACAAGGTCAGCAAGTGCCACTTGTCATTTCGAAGATTGGGGATATTGCAGGGAATTGGCGTTTCAAGTTACCTGTGGTCAAGCAAAAAACCACCTTACTAGCGGGACAAAAAGACGTGTCTATTTTAAATGGACGTTATCAAATAAGAAATGTAAAGGTAGAAAATGGAGTGAATGGCTCTGCTATTCAATATGCCATTGATTACAATGGTTTTGCCAAAGATGATAAAGTTAGTATACATGGGATGAAAGATAATTTAGGAAATGAGTATGAGCTTGAGATTGGAACTGTTTTAAGGAAAAAACAACTGACTTCTGATAAAAATAGAAAAGAACATTTGACGATTTTGAATCAGCCGATCAATCCAAAGGCGACCGAATTGACATTTGACACATCTGTGGATATCGAACGAGAATACAGCCACATCATTCCTCTCAAGACAAAGCTGCCTGTTCAGTTCAAAACAAAACACAATGGCATCGGAATCAAAATCAATAAGATAGAGCAAAAAGACCGTTCTGTGATTGTTGATTATCAATTTACTGGAGTAGACCAGAAAGAATTAGATCAGGATGTGATGAAGAATATAGGTGAATTCATTGGATTAGGCGATGTTGAAAAGATGAAATCATGGCCCGATCCACAAGCAGACTATGAAAGCGGATATTACTTGAAGGGGAACCATGCGAAGATGACGAATTTAAAGACAGCTTCCATGCAATCCACCTTTGAATTTGATGATAAGAATTTAGAAACTTTATCATTAAAGCATTTTTCTTTTAAAGAATATGGGCTTTACCTTGATTTGTCAGAACTGAATATGTTGGCACCACAGAAAGCGATAAAGGTAACCATTCCAGTCAAAAAAGAAACATCAAACGCTAGTCAATAAATAAGAGAGCGAACATGATTACACATGTTCGCTTTTTGTCTGTTGTTCCACCAGTCGATGACGATTGAACGAATACCGAATCAACATCAACGCCACAAAACTAGCTAATCCACCAATCCAACTTAAATTGGTTACATTTGTATACTGTATAATCACACCGCCCATAGACGATCCGAGCATCATGCCGATGTTCATAATCGCTGTATTAAAGCTCAGCACGGTTTCTGATGCTTGGGGTTTAAGGGAGATCAGATAAAATTGCTTTGCTGGTGTTGTTGTCCATGTGGCGATGCCCCAAATGGCGAGTGTGATCAAGACGCTAATTGTAGAGAATTGCGTAAAGAATAAGGCAAAGAGAGCGAACATCTGGATCATGATGCTGATCGTGATGGTTCGGTTTGGTCCCCATTGATCGACGGCGAAGCCGCCAAAGCGTGAGCCAATAAAAGCAGAAATGCCTAAGACGAGCAAGGCCATGCTTGTCATTTCAAGTGAAAAGCCAGCGGTCTGTCGCAATAAAGGAGAGATATAAGCAAAGACCATCGTGTAGCCTAAGATCCAAAAGACGGTTGTGGCTAAGCCGCTGATCACCCTGCGGTCTTGAAGGATGTGTAATTGCTGTTTCAATGGCAGATGAGAATGTCCCTCTATGCGTGGCAGCAATTGATAAAGAAGCAAGAAAAGACAAGCAGTACCTAGTGCAATGATGAGAAAAATATAGTGCCAATCCACATGACCTGATAGAAATGTTCCAATCGGCACACCAAGTACGAGTGAAACGGTGAATCCAGTGATGACCGTCGCCATTGCACTTCCCTTTTTTTCTGGCGGGGCGATCTGCGCTGCATAATTCGTGGCGACGACAATATATAAGCCGCCGCTCATGGCCATGATGACGCGAGAGAGCAGGAGCAGCACAAAATGATGGCTGAAAAAGGCGAGCATATTGCCTAAAATAAACACAAAAATAGCTGATAACAAAACCTTTTTTCGGTTTAGTTTCGACGTTGCTATGACTAAAAAGAGTGCGCCTACTGCATAAAAAAGAGAATAGACGGTGATGAGCTGTCCGGCAGCAGGAATGGAGATGTGTAAATCAACAGCAATGATATCTAGAATGCCAGACACAACGAATTCTGACGTGCCTGTGACAAATGAACCGACAGCTAAAAGAATAATCAATAGCTGATGAGATGTGTTTTTCATTTTGAACCCTTCCTTCAAGTTGATGCGTTGTCTTTAGTTTAAATTCCGTGCTAACATAAGTAAAATTGATGTTTTTCATGAAGGAGATGAGCAAATACTCATGAGCTTTGTTCGCTTTGATATTATCGCAAAAGTTGTGGAGCTTGGCAGTTTTACAGCAGCAGCTGAAGCATTAAATATGACGCAGTCAGCTGTCAGTCATGCAGTGGCGAATTTAGAGTCAGAGTGGGGTGTGTCTTTATTCATTCGTGACCGAAAAAAGGGCATTATGCTGACGGACATTGGTCAAACGCTTCTCCCGCATATTAGAGAAGTGTTAAATAGAGTGGAGAAAATCCAGCAAGAAATTGCGTTAACGAAAAATATTGAAACGGGCTTGATTCGTATCGGCACATTTGTCAGTGCCTCTGCTTGTTTATTGCCTAAACTGCTTGTGAGCTATCAGAAAAAACATCCAAAAATCGAATTTAAATTCTATGAGGGAACGTATGAAGAAATATTGGAGTGGCTGGATTCTGGCATCATTGATGTTGGATTTGTTGTAAAAGGTCATGCGGATGAAGCCTTTGATTTACTGCCGCTTATGAAAGATGAGATGGTGGTCGCCTATCACCCACTTCATCGATATGAGCAGCAGCCCATTGTAGATATCACAGATTTGGCGGGTGAACCATTTATTATGCCGACTGGCATGTATCAATCACATGTAGAGGATATTTTTTCGGAGGCTCAAATGAAGCCAGCTGTTTTATTTGAAGTACATGATTGTACGACCATTGCCCGTATGGTCGGGGAAGGACTTGGCGTCACAATAGGTCCGGAGTTATTTTTAAAAACGCAGCAGCTTGTGCATATTCGCCAGCTGAATGTCTCTCATCATCGTGAGGTTGCGCTTGCCTGTCCGTCGCTCTCTCAAGCTTCTCCGGCAGTGAAAGAGTTTTTCCATGTAGCCGAAGCGGTTTTTGCAAAAGAGAAGGATTTGGGGAAGGGTGTATAAAGAACTAGATGTAAATTTCCAAATTCGTGTAATAAGACGAATGAAGCGGACATTTCTTTGAAAAATGTTCGCTTTTCGTATTGTGTTTTAAAAATGAAGTTGGTACAATAGACACAGAAATCAAATAGATAGAAGTCGTATAATCGCGGGGATATGGCCCGCAAGTTTCTACCAAGCTACCGTAAATGGCTTGACTACGTCAATTCACACTCGTTTGATATAAATCATGCATTGTTCTTGTTTTATGTCACGGTCTGAATTCACATATGTAGTCAAGCGTCCCAAAATTGTTGGGGCGTTTTTTATTTGACTAGTGAATGGGGCAGGCTAAAGCAAAAGGACATGAAGGGAGTCAGTTGGCTTGAAACAGTTTTTTCAGTTTGATGAGTTAGGTACGAATTACCGCAGAGAGATCATCGGTGGTTTAACCACATTTTTGTCGATGGCTTACATTCTGTTTGTTAATCCGATCACACTTGCATTAGTGTCTGTGCCGGATTTTCCAGATAAATTACGAATTGATCAGGGGGCAGTCTTTACAGCAACGGCGTTAGCTTCTGCTGCAGGGTGTATTCTGATGGGTTTGATCGCCAGGTATCCGATTGCGATAGCACCCGGTATGGGTCTGAATGCGTTCTTCGCCTTTTCGGTTGTGCTTGGCATGGGCATCAAATGGGAAGCAGCACTTTCAGGTGTGTTTGTTTCAGGATTGATTTTCGTTGCTCTTTCTTTAACAGGTTTCCGTGAAAAAATCATCAATGCCATTCCAGCTGAGCTGAAGCTGGCAGTTGGTGCAGGTATTGGTTTGTTCATTACGTTTGTCGGTCTTCAAGGCTCTGGCATTATCGCCAATAATGATAATACACTCGTTTCGATTGGAAATATTCATAGTGGTCCGGTTCTGTTAACGGTGTTTGGTATCGTAGTGACTGTTATATTAATGGTTCTTCGTGTGAATTCAGGTGTCTTCATTGGGATGCTTGTGACTGCTATTGCCGGGATGATTTTTGGTCTTATACCAGTACCGTCTCAAATTGTGGGAAGTATTCCAAGCTTGTCTCCAACCTTTGGTCAAGCCTTGATTCACTTACCAGAAATATTCTCGATTCAAATGCTTATTGTGATTTTAACGTTCCTTTTCGTTGGATTCTTTGATACAGCTGGTACGCTTGTAGCTGTGGCAACACAGGCTGGTTTAATGAAAAATAATGAGCTGCCTCGTGCAGGAAGAGCGCTTCTGGCGGATTCTTCTTCTATTGTTGTAGGTTCTATTCTTGGTACATCTACAACGACATCTTATGTTGAATCTAGCTCAGGTGTTGCTGCTGGTGCGCGTTCTGGTTTTGCAGCTGTCGTCACAGGGATTTTCTTCTTGCTGGCGATGTTCTTCTCACCGCTTTTATCCATTGTTACACCTAATGTGACAGCACCTGCTTTGATTATTGTTGGTGCACTGATGGTCGCTCCGCTTGCAAAGATTGCATGGGATCGCTTTGAAATTGCGGTACCAGCGTTCTTAACGATGATTATGATGCCACTGACATACAGTATTGCAACAGGGATTGCGGTTGGCTTTATTTTCTACCCGATTACGATGATCTTTAAAGGGAAAGCGAAAGAAGTGCATCCAATTATGTACGGATTGTTTGTCATCTTTATTCTATATTTTGCTTTCTTAAATCATTAATTGAACATCTGAAACAGCAGCTCATGGGGCTGCTGTTTTTTTGTTAAAAAAATCAAAACATAGTTGACTTATAGGAATTATATGTTTATGATAAAAAGACATAATTCGCTGATTGGATCACCAAAGGCGCTTTGATTTCCTTTTAATAGAAGGTTTCAGGGTGCCTTTTTTTCTTGCAGACATTTAAAAGGGGAGGAGATGTCTTTTGTCACGCTGGCTTAGACAGGTGATTGAACGAAAAAAGCAGGTGCTGATTCAAAAGCTCCTTTTATGGGGGCATGAAGAAAAACAGGAAGCGCTCATGCATTATACAATTCATGAGCTGGAAAATGAGGCTCTCTATTTAAAAGAGCGAAAACAAAAATAGGGGGATGAGCGATGGATGAACAAAAGCTGAATTATATTTTATCTGCCTTAAAAGGGATCGACTATGGATCAGTGGTCATCACCATTCATAATGGACATATTACACAGGTCGATACGACCAAAAAGACTCGGTTCCCCGCTCATCAGGAGAATATCCGGGTCCAGCAAGAAAAGCGGAGTCACTATCGTTGACCATGAATTTCAACATTGATAAAAGCTGATGGAGGCCGTCAGCTTTTTTGTTTTGTCTTATTTTCTCTCCATTTTAAAACCTCTGCTGCCTTTTATCCGTCTATTCGTATGAACGTCAAGGAATCTTGACTGAATAGAGAGACTCCGCTACTTTAAGAGGAGTCATCCGAACAGTTCATGCACTTTTAGCACTGTAAGGATTGGATAGGAGTTGATATGAGATGTTAGAGAAAGATCAAGATCAGGGGACATCTGAAAAGAAAAATGAAGAATCATCAATAGATCAAGAAACAAGGCAATCCCGCCTCAGCCGCAGCGCTGCAAAACGTGGAAGAACCTCAAAATCAGCGGGTGATGAGCGTTCAGCTATCCAGCGTATACTGCAAGGTGTAGGAGGCGCGTTTAAGCGTTATGGTTCATATGGACTGGCGATGTTAAAATCACCGAGCCGGACCATCAATCAAGCGGAAACATTGCGTATGAAGTACGCCTGGATCTCGATTGTGTTATTCAGCTTGTTTTTTGCTTTAGGCAACTATGTTCAATTAAAGGCGTCAAAGACCCGTTTATTAGGATTTGGCATTCATTATTCTTTTGGCGACGCCTTTTTGAAGGTAGCGGTCTTTACACTTATTTTGTTGACATTAATGATGCTTACCGTCTGGCTGCTCGGAAAGTACATGCTAAAAGGAAACATATCACTGAAAGAAGTGATCATGAAGTTTGGTGCTGCGCTTGTGCCGGTGTTGGTTTTATCCATCCTTTGGCTTGTATTTGCCATGCTGAATATTCCATATGTGACCGTCATATTATCCGTGATGATGTTTGTCGGTCTTCAGTTGATTGCGGTCGTGCTCTTTCGCTCGATTCAATCGGAGCATGATGCCGAACGAGGAGATTTGATGTATGCGGCCTGGATCTTTTTATTGGTTGAGCTTGTCATTATTGCGCTGCTCTGGGGCATAGTCGGGGAGTATTTGATTCCATCACTTGTTCCTGTTCGATTTGGATAAAACACACTGAAAACCTCCTTTTTTGAAAAAGGGGGTTTTCATGTTGAGAAGAGAAAAAAACGGGTAAACTCTTGGTAACAAACACCATCCTTGTTGTCGAAAGATATATGTGTTTTGATCGCGTAAATTTGATTGTATCAAGGTATGTTCTCTAGTAGAATATGGGGTGCTTTATTTGATTTTTTAGTGCAGGGGGTTCGAATCGTGCTTCAACAACTTTTATCCAATGCGTTCACCATGGTTTTAATCATTTTAGTGATTAATATTGTCTATGTGTCTTTTTCCACCATGCGTTTAATATTAACAATGAAAGGCAGACGGTACGCAGCTGCTTTTGCGGGTACGATCGAAATGCTCATTTATGTCATTGGGTTAAGTATCGTTCTAGATAACTTAGATCAAATACAAAATGTCATTGCGTATGCCCTAGGTTATGGAATGGGGATCATTGTCGGGATGAAAATTGAAGAGAAGCTGGCACTTGGCTACACAACTGTTAACGTGATCACAAAAGAATTGGATGTCGACCTTCCAAGACAATTGAGAGAAAAAGGATATGGTGTCACCAGCTGGGTAGCAGGCGGTCTTGAAGGAGACCGGACAGCATTGCAAATTTTAACACCGAGAAAATATGAACTGCAATTATATGAAACGATTAAGACGCTGGATTCAAAGGCATTTATCATTTCATATGAGCCCAAATCGATTCACGGCGGCTTCTGGGTGAAGGCTGTGAAGAAAAGGAGAATTAAAGAATGACCGCAAAACCAAAGAAGAAAAAATTCTATGTGGAAGACAACATGACGATTGATCAAGTGTTGTCCCAGATGGCAGCGGAAGGCTACTCGCCTGTCCGTCGAATGGAGGAACCGATTTTTCAAGAAAAGAAGGAAAATGGGTCGATTCAGATCATTCCGATTGGGAAAAAAATCGTATTTGAAGGAAAAATAGTCTAAATCCGAACATTAAAACGACGACTTCATAGATTGTTCGATAAATCCGTTGACATCATGAACATCCGTTGTTAAGATAAACATGAAATCAAAACACGAGCCTCATATAATCTTGGGAATATGGCCCATAAGTTTCTACCCAGTTACCGTAAATGACTGGACTATGCAGGATAGTGAACAAAACTGACATGGCGTTTCAAAAGCGAACAGCGCTTACCATGGCCCGGTTTGTGTTGCTTCCTAACAATGCAATACAGACCGGGCCTTTTTGTTCGGCGTTTGACAAGCTGCTTAGGTTTGGGAAGCGTGTCAAACGATACAAAATCGAATAACAGCTTAAAGGTGGGGACAAAATGAAGCCGCTTGTAGGTGTCATCATGGGAAGTACATCTGATTGGGAAACAATGAAAAATGCGTGCGACATCTTAGAGGAATTAAACATTCCGTATGAAAAACAGGTAGTATCCGCACACCGGACACCTGACTTGATGTTTGAATATGCGACTGAAGCAAGAGGTAAAGGACTAAAGGTCATCATTGCCGGTGCTGGAGGCGCAGCACATTTACCGGGGATGGTCGCAGCAAAAACGACACTGCCGGTCATTGGTGTGCCTGTGCAATCAAAGGCACTAAACGGGCTGGATTCCTTATTATCCATCGTTCAAATGCCAGGCGGTGTACCAGTTGCTACAGTAGCCATTGGCAAAGCCGGTGCAACAAATGCAGGCCTTCTTGCCGCACAAATGATTTCAGCATTTGATGAAAAGGTCGCAGCTCGCCTTGAAGAAAGAAGAGAGCAGACAAAACAGACTGTACTAGAAAGCAGTGATCAGCTTGGCTAAGCAGACCATTTTTCCAAACGCAACCATCGGGATCATTGGCGGCGGACAGCTTGGCAGATACATGGCTGTCAGCGCAAAGCAAATGGGGTTCCGGGCAGCAGTTCTAGACCCAGTCGCACAATCTCCTTGCGGACAGGTTGCCGATAAAGAAATCACAGCCGCATATAGTGATCTTGAAGCGATTCGAAAGCTGGCAGAAATCAGCGATGTGGTGACTTATGAGTTTGAAAATATTGATTATGATGCACTGAATCAGCTGAAGGAAGAAGCCTATTTACCACAAGGAAGCGACCTTCTCCTTTTAACTCAAAATCGTGAGACCGAGAAAAAAGGAATTGTAGACGCAGGCTGTGAAGTAGCGCCTTACCGCATTGTTCATGATGAAAAAGAGCTGGAAGACGCAGTGGACGTGCTCGGTTTGCCAGCCGTGCTGAAAACATGCAGAGGCGGCTACGACGGAAAAGGACAGTACGTCATGAAAGAAAAAGGACAGCTTCAGGAAGCAGCTGCACTGCTCACACATGGAACTTGTATTTTAGAAAGCTGGGTTCCATTCCAAATGGAGCTCTCGGTGATCGTCACACGTTCTGTTCATGGAGAGATTGCAGTATTCCCAGTCGCTGAGAACATTCATAAGCATAATATTTTGTTCCAAAGCATTGTGCCTGCAAGGGTAGAGAACCGCATTCAGGAGAAGGCGAAAGAACTGGCAACAACACTGGCTGAAAAGCTGGGGCTGGTTGGTACTCTTGCTGTAGAACTGTTCCTGACAAATGACGGAAAGCTGCTCGTCAATGAACTGGCACCACGTCCTCATAATTCTGGTCATTATACGCTCGATTTATGTGAGACGAGTCAGTTTGAACAGCACGTCCGCGCTATATGTGGTTTGCCGCTTGGCGGTACAGCCCTTTTATCAGAGGGAATGATGGTGAATTTATTAGGCGATGAAGTGGACATTCCAAAAGAGCATCCTGAGCTTCTCAAAGAAGCGAAGCTTTATCTGTATGGAAAGCATGAAGTGAAAGCAGGCCGCAAGATGGGGCATATGACGTTTATGAAACAGCTTGATGATGAGTGGATGACAAACATCACAAAGATATGGACTGAAAGAGATGGAGGAAACGGGAAATGATCGAACGTTACGCACGACCAGAAATGTCAGCAATCTGGACAGAGGAAAACAAATTTAATGCATGGCTTGAAGTAGAAATTCTCGCTTGTGAAGCTTGGGCAGAGCTTGGCGTCATTCCGAAAGAAGACGTTGTGACAATGCGCAAGAATGCAAGCTTTGATATTGGACGTATTTTAGAGATTGAACAAGACACGCGCCACGACGTGGTTGCCTTTACGCGTGCTGTCTCTGAATCTCTAGGAGAAGAAAGAAAGTGGGTTCATTACGGGTTAACATCGACAGACGTAGTGGATACGGCGCTTTCATATCTATTAAAACAGGCGAACGATATCTTGCTCAAGGACATTGAGAGATTTGTTGACATACTAAAAGAAAAAGCAAAAGAGCACAAATATACCGTCATGATGGGCCGTACACACGGTGTACACGCTGAACCGACAACATTTGGCCTGAAGCTTGCTCTTTGGTACGAAGAAATGAAGCGTAACCTAGAACGTTTTAAACAAGCAAAAGCTGGCATTGAATATGGCAAAATCTCTGGAGCTGTTGGCACATATGCGAACATCGACCCGTTTGTTGAGCAATATGTATGTGAGAAACTTGGCATCAAAGCTGCACCAATTTCAACCCAAACCTTGCAGCGTGACCGCCATGCAGATTACATGGCTACTCTAGCTTTAGTCGCAACGAGCATTGAGAAATTTGCTGTTGAAATTCGTGGTCTTCAAAAGAGTGAAACACGTGAAGTAGAAGAGTTCTTTGCCAAAGGACAAAAAGGATCATCAGCGATGCCGCATAAGCGTAACCCAATCGGTTCTGAGAATATGACGGGAATTGCCCGCGTGATCCGTGGATATATGCTGACAGCTTATGAAAATGTACCGCTTTGGCATGAGCGTGATATTTCTCATTCATCTGCTGAGCGCATCATTTTACCAGATGCAACGATTGCACTGAACTATATGCTCAACCGTTTCTCAAACATCGTGAAAAACTTAACGGTTTTCCCTGAAAACATGAAGCGCAACATGGACCGCACACTTGGCTTAATTTACTCACAGCGCGTTCTTCTTGCATTAATCGATACAGGCATGGCACGTGAAGAGGCATATGACACGGTTCAGCCAAAGGCGATGGAAGCGTGGGAGAAGCAAGTGCCGTTCCGTTCATTAGTAGAAGCAGAAGAAAAAATCACGTCACGTTTAACACCTGAACAAATCGCTGACTGCTTCGATTACAACTATCATTTGAAAAATGTCGATATGATTTTCGAACGTCTAGGTCTTGCGTAAGAAATGGGCCGCCTGCTTGCCAGGCACCCAATCCTGAAAATTGCCAACATTCAAATTAGGAGGCCAACCTGAATGACTGTGAAACAAGAACTTCTCTACGAAGGCAAAGCGAAAAAAATCTATCAGACCGATGACGAGCATATTTTATATGTCGAATATAAAGACTCAGCTACAGCATTTAACGGCGAAAAGAAAGCTGAAATCGAAGGCAAAGGCAGACTGAACAACGAAATTTCGAGCTTAATCTTTCAAATGCTGCATGAGAAAGGGATCAACAATCACTTTTTGAAACGCCTTTCTGAAACAGAGCAGCTCATTCAAAAGGTACAGATTGTTCCGCTTGAAGTGGTTGTACGAAATGTGGTGGCAGGCAGTATGTCAAAACGCCTCGGCATTCCAGAGGGAACGAAACTGGACACACCTTTGATTGAGTTCTACTACAAAGATGATGCACTCGGCGATCCGCTCATTACAGAAGATCATATCCGCATTTTAGATGCAGCGACACCAGAGCAGGTCGAGGAAATGAAAAAAATCACAAGACAAGTGAATGAAGAGTTAAAGCAAATCTTCTCAGACTGCCATGTGAATTTAATTGATTTCAAGCTTGAATTCGGAATAGATCACGAGAATCGTATTTTGCTAGCTGATGAGATTTCACCTGATACGTGCAGGCTTTGGGACAAAGATACAAACGAAAAGCTTGATAAAGACGTGTTCAGACGAAACCTGGGCGGCTTAACGAATGCATACGAAGAAATTTTCAAAAGACTTGGAGGCCATAAACATGTATAAAGTGAAAATTTTTGTCAGCTTAAAAGAGAGCGTTCTTGATCCACAAGGAAGTGCCGTGCAGCACGCTTTGCACAGCATGTCTTATCAGGAAGTAAAGGATGTCCGTATCGGGAAATACATGGAGCTTGTCATTGAAAAATCAGATCGTGATTTAGACACAGTCGTCAAAGAAATGTGCGAAAAATTACTTGCCAACACGGTGATTGAAGATTACCGCTATGAGGTGGAGGAGGTTGTCGCACAGTGAAGTTTGCAGTGATCGTCTTGCCTGGCTCTAACTGTGATATCGATATGTACCATGCGATTCAAGATGAGCTAGGTGAACAAGTTGAATATGTATGGCACGACGAAACGAGTCTAGACGGATTTGACGGTGTACTCGTACCAGGCGGTTTCTCTTATGGGGATTACTTAAGATGTGGTGCGATCGCCCGCTTCTCGAACATCATGCCGGCGGTGAAAAAAGCAGCTGAGGAAGGAAAACCTGTTCTTGGTGTTTGTAACGGGTTCCAAATTCTTCAGGAGCTAGGCATTCTTCCGGGTGCGATGAGACGAAATAAAGACTTGAAATTTATCTGTCGTCCAGTTGAACTCATTGTAGAAAACAACGAAACGCCATTTACAAGCGGTTATCAAAAAGGCGAATCCATTACGATTCCTGTAGCGCACGGTGAAGGCAACTTCTACTGTGATGAAGACACTTTAGCGAAGCTCATTGAACGCGGCCAAATCGCTTTCACTTATGGAGACGATATTAACGGCAGTGTGAATCGTATTGCAGGTGTAACGAATGAAGAGGGCAATGTACTCGGCATGATGCCGCACCCTGAGCGCGCGGTTGATTCATTACTAGGCAGCGCAGACGGACTTAAATTGTTTCAATCTATCGTGAAAAATTGGAGGGACACTCATGTCACTACTGCTTGAACCAAGTCACAAGCAAATTAAAGAAGAGAAATTGTATCAGCAAATGGGATTGAGTGATGAAGAATTCGCTTTAATCGAATCCATTATTGGCAGGCTGCCAAACTACACAGAAACGGGCATTTTTTCTGTCATGTGGTCAGAGCATTGCAGTTATAAAAACTCAAAGCCTGTTTTAAGCAAATTCCCGACAAAAGGAGAGCACGTCCTCCAAGGTCCTGGGGAAGGCGCTGGAATCGTTGATATTGGAGACAACCAAGCGGTTGTATTTAAAATCGAATCACATAACCATCCATCTGCGATTGAACCGTATCAAGGAGCGGCGACAGGTGTCGGCGGAATTATCCGTGATGTATTCTCCATGGGTGCGCGTCCAATTGCTGTATTAAACTCTCTTCGTTTTGGTGAACTGACTTCACCGCGCGTGAAGTACTTGTTTGAAGAAGTAGTGGCAGGGATCGCAGGCTATGGAAACTGTATCGGAATTCCAACAGTCGGCGGAGAGGTCCATTTCGATCAAAGCTATGAAGGCAACCCACTCGTAAATGCAATGTGTGTTGGATTAATCAACCATGAAGACATCAAAAAAGGGCAGGCAAAAGGTGTCGGCAACACGGTCATGTACGTTGGTGCCAAAACGGGACGTGACGGAATTCACGGTGCAACATTTGCATCTGAGGAATTTTCTGATGAATCAGAAGAAAAACGCTCAGCAGTTCAAGTCGGTGATCCGTTCATGGAAAAACTGCTGCTTGAAGCGTGCCTTGAAGTCATCAAAAACGATGCACTCGTTGGAATTCAGGATATGGGAGCGGCTGGCTTGACAAGCTCAAGTGCGGAAATGGCGAGTAAAGCAGGTTCTGGTATCGAGATGAATCTAGACCTCATACCGCAGCGTGAAACAGGCATGTCAGCATACGAAATGATGCTGTCTGAATCTCAAGAGAGAATGCTTTTGGTCATTGAAAAAGGCCGTGAACAAGAAATCATTGATATTTTTGAAAAATACGATC
This sequence comes from Bacillus sp. Je.9.29.b, assembly GCF_051129925.1. Taxonomy (NCBI): domain Bacteria; kingdom Bacillati; phylum Bacillota; class Bacilli; order Caryophanales; family Bacillaceae; genus Bacillus; species Bacillus sp. Je.9.29.b. The sequence goes on along the minus strand of NZ_JBCPSO010000008.1, from coordinate 136,920 downwards.
TTGAAGCGGTATCAGTCGGTCATGTGACAGACGATAAAATGCTTCGTTTACTCCATCAAGGTGAAGTAGTATGTGAGCTTCCTGTTGATGCACTTGCAGAAGAAGCGCCGGTTTATCACAAACCGTCAAGTGAGCCTGCCTACTACCGTGAGTTTTTAGAAACAAAAGTGGAAGCACCTGCTATCACAGATGCAGCTGACACGTTAAAGCAGCTCCTTCAGCAGCCAACAATTGCAAGTAAAGAATGGGTTTATGATCAATATGACTACATGGTTCGGACAAATACAGTCGTTGCACCAGGCTCTGATGCGGGCGTTTTAAGAATCCGCGGAACGAAAAAAGCCCTTGCGATGACAACCGATTGTAACGCACGTTATCTCTACCTTGATCCAGAGGCCGGCGGGAAAATCGCAGTCGCAGAAGCAGCACGTAACATTGTGTGCTCAGGCGCTCGTCCGCTTGCAGTAACAGATAACCTGAACTTCGGTAACCCAGAAAAACCAGAAATTTTCTGGCAAATTGAAAAATCTGCTGACGGTATTAGCGAAGCATGCCGCAAGCTAAGCACACCAGTTATCGGTGGTAACGTCTCTTTATATAACGAATCAAATGGAACAGCTATTTACCCGACACCAGTCATTGGGATGGTTGGTTTGGTTGAAGATACAGCTCATATTACGACGCAATCGTTCCAGCAGGCTGGCGATGTGATTTTCGTCATTGGTGAGACGAAGGAAGAATTTGCAGGCAGTGAGCTTCAAAAGATGACAGAAGGCCGTATTTACGGAAAAGCACCGGAAATTGATTTGGATGTCGAGCTCACTCGTCAGAAAGCCCTTCTTGCTGCGATTCAAAACGGACTTGTTCAATCAGCACACGATGTGTCTGAAGGCGGTCTTGGTGTCGCACTTGCTGAAAGTACATTTGGAACAGATGGTCTTGGCGCTCATATCCAAATTGATTTAAACAGCGAAGCTTCATTATTCAGTGAAACACAGTCACGTTTTGTCGTCACAGTGAAACCAGAGCACCGCGAAGCGTTTGCTGCGGCTGTCAAAGATGCGAAAGAAGTTGGAACGGTCACAAATGATGGTGTATTCACTGTCAAAAATCAAGAAGGACAACAATGGATTCATGCAGCGGTCAACGAGCTTGAACGTGCATGGAAAGGAGCGATCCCATGCTTGCTGAAATCAGAGGCTTAAACGAAGAGTGTGGCGTCTTTGGGGTTTGGGGACACGAAGAAGCCCCGCAAATCACATATTACGGATTGCATAGCCTTCAGCACCGAGGACAAGAGGGTGCGGGAATCATTGCAACAGATGGTGAAAACCTGACGGCACATAAAGGCCTTGGACTGATTACGGAAGTCTTTCAAAACGGTGAGCTAAAGGATTTAAAAGGAAAAGGAGCGATCGGACACGTTCGGTATGCGACAGCAGGCGGAGGCGGCTTTGAAAATGTGCAGCCCCTCTTCTTCCGCTCGCAAAACAACGGCAGTCTTGCCCTTGCTCATAATGGGAACTTAGTGAATGCAACGCAATTAAAGCAGCAGCTAGAGAACCAGGGGAGTATATTCCAAACATCTTCTGACACTGAAGTGCTCGCTCATTTAATTAAGCGCAGCGGCTATGTTGAATTGAAAGAGCAGATCAAAAATGCTCTGTCCATGCTTAAAGGCGCATATGCTTTCTTAATTATGACGGAAACAGAAATGATTGTAGCTCTTGATCCGAACGGCTTACGTCCGCTTTCACTTGGTATGCTTGGGGACGCGTATGTTGTTGCTTCTGAAACATGTGCATTTGATGTTGTCGGTGCCACGTATTTACGAGATGTGGAGCCTGGAGAAATGCTGATCATTAATGATGAAGGCCTGAAATCTGAACGCTTCTCCATGAACATTAACCGCAGCATGTGCAGCATGGAATACATTTATTTCTCAAGACCTGACAGCAATATCAATGGCATCAACGTGCATAGTGCGAGAAAGAACCTTGGCAAAAAGCTTGCCGAGGAAGCGCATGTCGAAGCAGATGTCGTGACAGGTGTACCAGATTCGAGTATTTCTGCAGCGATTGGATATGCCGAAGCAACAGGTATTCCATATGAGCTCGGTTTAATTAAAAACCGTTATGTCGGACGGACCTTTATCCAGCCGTCTCAAGCATTGCGTGAGCAGGGCGTGCGCATGAAGCTGTCAGCTGTGCGCGGGGTCGTCGAGGGAAAACGTGTCGTGATGGTGGATGATTCCATCGTACGCGGAACTACGAGCCGCCGCATTGTGACGATGCTAAGAGAAGCGGGTGCGACGGAAGTCCATGTGCGCATTAGTTCTCCGCCCATCGCACATCCATGTTTTTATGGAATTGATACGTCCACGCATGAAGAGCTGATTGCTTCTTCTCATTCAGTGGAAGAAATTAGACAGGAAATCGGTGCAGACTCCATTGCATTTTTATCTGTAGACGGTTTAATGGACGGGATTGGCAGGAAGTATGATGATCCGCAGCGCGGTCAATGTTTAGCATGCTTTACTGGGAAATACCCGACTGAAATTTATGAAGATACTGTTCTTCCGCATGTGAAGGAAACAGCACTGACGAAATAATCGAATAAAGGAGCAGCAGTCAAGATGATTTGATATGCTGCTCTTTCATTCTGCTGAAAATAAATGGAAGAGAAGCAGCTAAAAGGAGTGAATGGGATGTCAGAAGCATATAAAAACGCCGGTGTCGACATCGAAGCAGGATACGAAGCCGTCAAACGAATGAAAACACACGTAGAACGTACAAAAAGAGCAGGCGTCATGGGTGCTCTAGGCGGATTTGGCGGTATGTTTGATTTATCTGAGCTGCCATACAAAAAGCCCGTTCTTGTCTCAGGAACAGATGGTGTCGGAACAAAATTAAAGCTAGCCTTTTTAATGGATCAACACGATACGATCGGCGTAGATGCCGTGGCGATGTGTGTGAACGATGTGCTGGCACAAGGGGCAGAGCCGCTCTTTTTCTTAGATTACTTAGCAGTTGGAAAAGCAGATCCGATAAAAATTGAATCAATCGTCAAAGGTGTGGCTGACGGCTGTGAGCAGTCTGGTTCAGCGCTTGTCGGCGGAGAAACAGCAGAAATGCCGGGTCTTTACACAGAAGATGAATATGATATTGCTGGTTTTTCAGTAGGCGTCGTTGAAAAGGATGAAATCGTGACAGGAGAGAGCATTAAAGAGGGGCACTTGCTTATTGGACTCAGCTCAAGCGGAATTCATAGCAATGGGTACTCCCTCGTTCGTAAAGTATTGCTGGAAGACGCTGGTCTGGACCTGCATCAAACGTATGAACCTTTTACAAGACCGCTTGGAGAAGAACTGCTTGAACCGACCAAAATTTATGTGAAGCCTGTTCTCAAACAAGTGAAAGCCGGCAAGATTGACGGCATGGCACATGTGACAGGCGGCGGCTTTATTGAAAATTTACCACGTATGCTGCCTGAAGGGCTTGGCGTTGAGATTGATAACGGCTCATGGCCAGTACCGCCAATTTTCTCCTTTATTCAAGAAAAAGGACAGTTGAAAGCAGAAGAAATGTTCAATGTGTTTAATATGGGCATTGGTTTTGTCTTAGCGGTAAAAGAAGATGACCTTGTCGAAGTGATCAGAGGACTTGAAGAAGACGGAGAGAAAGCATTTCTCATCGGCCGTGTTCAAAAAGGAGAAGGTGTCACATTCGGCGGTGGAAGCCTATCATGAAGAAGTTTGCGATCTTCGCCTCTGGAAGCGGGACGAATTTTCAAGCCATTATGGATACATTAAAAAAAGAACAGTGGCAGGCAGAGGCCGCCATTGTGATTTGTGATAAACCGGGTGCAAAGGTGCTGGAGCGTGCTGAGAAAGAAGGCATTCCCTCCTTTGCCTTTACCCCGAAGGCTTTTCCGAATAAAGCCGCTTTTGAACAAACGATCATTGAACAGCTTAGGCTGCATGAAGTGGAATGGATTTTCCTTGCTGGGTATATGAGACTGATTGGTCCGACATTACTTGAAGCATTCAGAGGGAAAATTGTCAATATCCACCCGTCCTTGCTGCCAGCCTTCCCAGGGCTGGATGCCATTGGACAAGCCTATCAAGCAGGCGTCAAAGTGGCAGGTATCACCGTCCATTTTGTCGACGAAGGTATGGATACAGGTCCGATCATTGACCAAGCGTCGATTTACATCGAACAAGGGGAAGAGCTTGAATCGATTGAAAAAAGAATGCATGAACTAGAACACACACTATATCCAAAAGTGATCAAATCACTTTTAGAATTATCTTAATGAGGTGACGAAGGCATGACGATCAAACGCGCATTAATCAGTGTTTCCGATAAAACGAATCTTGTACCTTTTGTGAAAGAATTAACAGAACTTGGCGTTGAAGTGATTTCAACTGGAGGTACACATAAGCTTCTTCAAGAGAACGGCATTGATGTCATTGGGATTTCAGAAGTCACTGGATTCCCTGAAATCATGGACGGACGACTCAAAACACTTCACCCGAACATTCATGGTGGACTTTTAGCAGTGAGAGAAAACGATGAGCATATGGCACAGATTCAAAAGCATGGCATTCAGCCGATTGATCTTGTTGTCGTGAACCTCTATCCATTCAAAGAGACGATCTCAAAAGACGATGTGACATATGAAGAAGCGATTGAAAACATTGATATTGGCGGACCGGGAATGCTTCGTGCAGCATCAAAAAACCACCAAGACGTCACAGTGATTGTCGATCCTCGTGACTATGATACAGTCATCCAGCAAATCAAAGAAGGCGGCGTGTCACTCGAGAAAAAACGTGAGCTCGCTGCAAAGGTATTCCGTCATACGGCTGCTTACGATGCTCTGATTGCGGATTACTTAACAAACTTTGTGGGCGAAACAGAGCCAGAGCAGTTCACTGTCACGTTTGAGAAAAAACAATCCCTTCGTTATGGAGAAAACCCGCACCAAGCGGCGACTTTCTATGAAAATGCTCTTCCAGCCAAAGGTTCTTTGGCTACTGCAAAGCAATTACATGGAAAAGAACTTTCCTACAACAATATCAAAGATGCAGATGCAGCACTCCAAATTGTACGAGAATTCACGGAGCCGGCCGCTGTTGCTGTGAAGCATATGAACCCGTGCGGCGTTGGTACAGGAGAAACAATTGCAGAAGCATTTGACCGAGCATTCAAAGCAGATGAAACGTCTATTTTTGGCGGCATTGTGGCACTTAACCGTGAAGTAGACAAACAAACAGCTGACGTGCTGCATACGATTTTCTTAGAAATTGTCATCGCCCCATCGTTCAGCCAAGAAGCACTTGACGTGTTAACAGCGAAAAAGAACCTTCGACTATTAACATTAGATGTAGAAGCGGATCTCGGGAAAAAGGAAAAGCAGCTGACAAGTGTCCATGGCGGACTGCTTGTTCAGGATATTGACACGTACGGCTTAGAGGAAGCAACGATCTCTATTCCAACGAAAAGAGAACCAACAGAAGACGAATGGAAAGACTTAAAGCTTGCTTGGAAAGTGGTCAAGCATGTGAAATCAAATGCCATTGTCCTTGCGAAAGATCAAATGACAGCAGGGATCGGTGCTGGTCAAATGAACCGTGTGGGCTCAGCGAACATTGCCATTGAGCAAGCAGGTGAAAAGGCAAAAGGAAGCGCACTAGGCTCTGATGCATTCTTCCCAATGGGCGATACAGTGGAAGCTGCTGCAAAGGCAGGCGTCACAGCGATCATTCAGCCAGGCGGATCTATTCGTGATGAAGAATCGATTCAAAAGGCAGATGAATACGGCATCGCCATGGTCTTCACTGGCGTTAGACATTTCAAACATTAAGGGGATGACAGTGTGAACGTATTAATTATCGGCAGAGGCGGAAGAGAGCATACCATCGCATGGAAAGTGAATCAAAGTGAACTTGTCAGCCAAGTATTTGTCGCACCCGGCAATGATGGAATGACAGATGCTGCGAAGCTTGTACCAATCGACGAAGGCGATCATGAGTCATTAATTCGTTTTGCAAAAGAAAACGAAATCGGCTTAACCATTGTCGGTCCAGAGGTTCCTTTAATCGCAGGTGTCGTTGATGCATTTGAAGAAGCAGGTCTAAAAGTATTTGGACCGAATGCAAAAGCTGCGGTCATTGAAGGCTCAAAGGAATTTGCAAAAGATTTAATGAAGAATTACGATATCCCGACGGCTGCCTATGCTGCCTTTACATCGTTTGAAGAAGCAAAGACTTATGTGGAAGAAAAGGGTGCACCAATTGTTATTAAAGCAGACGGGCTTGCCGCAGGAAAAGGCGTCACAGTGGCCATGACGCTGGAAGAGGCGGTCGATTGTCTGCATGATTTCTTAAAGGATGAAAAGTTTGGCGATGCAAGTGCATCTGTCGTCATCGAAGAATTTTTAACAGGCGAAGAATTTTCACTCATGGCCTTTGTCAACGGAGAAAAGGTGTACCCGATGGTGATTGCGCAGGATCACAAACGGGCCTTTGAAGATGACAAAGGGCCGAACACCGGCGGAATGGGCGCTTATTCACCAGTTCCGCAAATTTCAGATGAAGTGGTACAAAAAGCGGTGGAAGACGTTGTGAAACCGGCTGCTCGCGCGATGGTGCAGGAAGGGCGTCCATTTACAGGCATTTTATATGCAGGTTTAATGCTGACACCAGAAGGCTCAAAGGTGATTGAATTCAATGCACGCTTTGGCGACCCTGAAACGCAGGTGGTTCTCCCTCGTCTTGAATCAGATTTAGTCCAAGTCTTCCTCGATATTCTTGATGGAAAAGATGTGGACTTACAGTGGAAAGACACTGCGGCTGTCAGTGTGGTTCTTGCATCAGAAGGATACCCAGAAGACTATGCAAAAGGGACTCCGATCGGTGCCTTGCAAACGACTGTGTCTGATGTCGTGACCTTCCACGCAGGAACAAAAAAAGAAAACGATCAATTCGTCACAAATGGCGGTCGTGTAGCGAATGTAACCGCATTTGACGACACATTTGAAGCGGCAAGATCAAGAGTGTATGAAGCGGTTGAAGAAATCATACAGCCAGGTCTATTTTATCGCCGTGACATCGGTGCCCGTGCGCTGAAGGCAGCGGGGAAAAACGTTTAATCAAAACACCTTTCTATCTGACGAGATGGAAAGGTGTTTTTTGTTCATGAGAAGGGATGATGCTCGAATATGAAGAAGTAGTATGGGATGACGAGTTTATGAGGAGGGAGCATGGTCATTCAAGGAATTATTCTATTTGCAATCGTGTTACTTATTTTATTTGTACTGTTCTCAAATCTCATCATGTATGAAGCGGGAAAGCAAAACAAAGCCAAAAAAGGCTCAGCCATTCGGTATATGATCATGTCGATTTTTTCTGGTATCGTCGTTGTTTCATTTTCCATTTGGATTTTTTTTATTAGCTGATTTATAAGAGAGGATGAGTATATGGTGCAATTGAAGGAACTTGCAAACGAGCGTTTTTCTGCCTCGATCTGTATTGATTCATTTAATGAGCGAATCCGTTTGGATGACTACAGCGGCAGGGTGCGGGACGTGATTCAGTCGGTTCTTAAGGAAGCGGCAGACTGCAAGGCTTCTAAGGTCATTGTGAAAGTCAGGCGTGAGCATATGCCTCTTTTTTTAGAAAAAGGCTTTCGGCTTGAAGGCGTGTTTTCTCATTATTTTCTTGGAAGTGATGCGTACGGCATGTCTCTCTTTCTGACGGAGGAACGGATGAACAGCCCGTATTGGCTGAAGGAAGATGAAATTGTTGCGTCTATTCAGGAAAAGCCTCTCAAAAAAGACCAAGGCATGTGGCAGGATGAGTATGTGATGAGGAAAGCGGATACGCAGGATATTCACAAGCTGGCAAAGCTCTATGATACCGTTTTTGAAACGTATCCTACGCCAATGAATGAGCCAGATTACATCCAAAAGGTGATGGAGGAAGGGACCGTCTTTTATGCCGTTGAACTTGACGGTCACATTGTGAGTGCAGCATCTGCTGAAATCAATGCACCGTATGGTCATGCGGAATTAACAGATTGTGCGACCCTCCCATCATACAGAAAACTAGGATTCATGCATCATTTGATTCTAGCACTCGAAAAAGAACTTCAATCCATGCACATCTATGTCTTTTATTCTCTCGCACGTGCACTGTCCTATGGAATGAACCAAGTGTTTTATCAGCTCGGCTATACGTATACCGGGCGTTTCCAAAACAACTGCTATATTTTTGACAAAATTGAAGATATGAATCTATGGGTGAAAACGCCGAATGAATCATGAAATGGTTCTCATCTGATCAAGCAGACCAGATAGGCGGTACGCCATGATACTGAGCTGCAGCTTCATCCGATCATCTGTTGATTTGAGGCTGCAGCCTGTTCTCGTTTCAATTTGTTTCAGCCGGTAGCTTAATGTATGCCTGTGAATAAACAATTCTCCCGCAGATTTTTGAATATTTTCATTGTGTGCCAAATACACTTCGAGTGTATGGATCAGGTCAGCCCCCTGTTTTTTCGTATAAAGCAAGGGACTTAACAGCTCCACGTAAAAGTCATGCAAATTCATACCCGCTTCATTCATTTCAAGAAGCATCCCGTATAAGCCGAGCTTTTGATAATGAATGATGCATTCGTCTGTCTTTAAAAGTGGAAGAAGCCTTGCTGCATACTGTGCTTCCTTCGCGCTTTTTGCAAAGAGCCCGATCTGGTCATAGGCTCTCCCAATGCCAATCACAATCGGATGGACGGGAAAAAAATAAGACCAAGTGCTCCGGCACTCTTCTGCTGCACGATACCACTCCGCTTCTTGAAACGCTTTTTTTTCTGCTGGCGTAAGAACAAAAATGGAATCGAGCCTTGTCTTAAGTAAAAAAGGAATGTGTCTGCGTTCAAATATCGACGTGAGTAATTGAGATAGGCGCTGCATCATTTGGTGATCGAGCTGTGTGTGCTGATGCTGAAATTGAAAGTAGATGACCACCTGCTCATCGCTCATATCGTATTGCAGCTTTGTTGCCTGTTCGACCACATAGCTTTCTTCTGTGTATTGCTGCTGCAAAATATCATCTAACAAATGACCTTGCATTTGGTTTTCTGTATCTTGAATGGCTTTTTGCTTCAGCCATTCAATCGCATACACCGCCCCGGCATGCTCGATGGCAATCGCGTCGAGATGATGCCACGCATCCTTTTTCTTCAAAGACACAATAAACCCGAAAATATCGCCCATCGCAATCACCGGACATGCAGCGAGGACAAACGCACCGCACGTGTCATAAACGAGCCGTCCTTTCTCCTCAGCCTGCTTAAGAAGAGGCGTCGTTTCGATTGGTTCATGATCTGTCAAAAAGCCAAAAGCAGGAGAGTACGTCACTTCATCTTTTATGAGATGAGCTGCTGTTTGATGTAAAAAAACATCAAGCACAACGATGTTCGCCGAAGTGAGATGTGCCAGCTCATCTGTAATTTGTGTGACATTTTTATTGCTGACATTTAAATGGGTCAGTCTTTGGTGAATCGCTGAAGAATATTTAAGCTGATGGAGCTGGCTGCTGACGATTTGCTCTAGGACGGCTTTTGTAATGTCTGAAAAGTTGACATGTGAAGGAATCTCGATGAGTGGAATGCCGCTGTTTTTGGCAGCTTCGATCAGTGATGCCGGAATTTCCGTTAAGTATACGCCTTTATAAATCGCAATGGCCGATAGACGTTGAGATTGAATCAGCTCCTCAAGCCGGGTGCGCCTTTCCTGATTGTCTGCAAGCCCAAAGCCGGTTGTGACGAGCAGTTCCCCTTCTGAAAGCCTTGAAGTATCTTCGATAATTTCCACGATGGTCACCCACTGAATGAGGCGGTCTAGTCCATTTTCCCCAGCAAGCAGCTTTGTTTCCTTCATGATATCGAGCGAGAGTGCATCTTTGACGAGAATCGCCATAGACTCATGACCTCCTTTTGAACACTCTTATACACGATGTATAAAAAATGCGTGTGAAATTCGGGCATGTGGCGAATGGAGGATGACTGCCCTCTTGATTAAGCTAATCTTATAACAAGTATACAAAATTTTCTTGCGATTCATGAAAAAAGAAAGATGCAGCTGCTGACGAGAGAGGGAGGAATGACAAAGTGGAGACCCGGGATTACTTAATCAAACCGATGTTGAATCAGCATTATCCTGTGGCTGTGAAAGGAGAGGGGATTTATTTATATGATCGGGACGGGAAAAAATATTTAGACGGCTCATCTGGTGCTGTCACGGCGAGTATTGGACATGGCATACGAGACATCATTGATGCCATGACAGAGCAAGCGGAAAAGGTGAGCTTTACGTACAGATCACAATTCACAAATGAACCAGCAGAAGAACTAGCCTATGAATTGAGTACGCTCTGCCCAGGGAACCTGAACTGGTCTTTTTTTGTCGGAAGCGGATCAGAGGCAACAGAGACCGCCATGAAAATTGCCATTCAGCATTGGCAGGAGCAGGGGAAGGGTGAGAAGAATCACATCATTTCAAGATGGATGAGTTATCATGGCATCACACTCGGTGCGCTGTCGATGTCAGGGCATATTGCAAGGAGAGAGCGCTTTGAACCACTGCTCGAAAAACACCCGGTGCTGTCTCCGCCATACAGCTATCGTTCGTGGCTGCCAAAGGAAGAAAGCAAGCAGGTCGAATGGTATGTACAGGAATTTAAGACCGTCATCCAGCGTATAGGAAAAGAGAGGATTGCGGCTTTTATTGCAGAGCCGATTGTTGGAGCAGCGGGCGCGGCGCTTGTTCCGCCAGACGGATATTTTGCGGCGATGAAGCGAGTTTGTGAGGAAAACGATATTTTAATGATTGCAGATGAAGTCATGACAGGCTTTGGACGAACTGGGAAAATGTTTGCCATGGAACATTGGGGCGTCGTACCAGATATTATGGTACTCGGAAAAGGCATGAGCGCCGGCTATTCACCGATTGCGGCAGCTGTCTCAGCAGATCATGTGATGGCACCGATTCTCAGCGGTTCGGGCTCTGTGATGGCAGGCCACACTTATAGCGGCAATCCACTTTCAGCAGCCGTCTCACTGGCTGTCATTCGATATATGAAAAAACACCAGCTTTCAGAACGGGCTGATCTGTCTGGCCGATATTTAATGAATGCTTTAAAGGATTTGCAAACAAAACATTCCATCATAGGAGATGTGAGAGGAAAGGGACTGCTCATTGGCATTGAATTTGTCGCAGACCGATTATCGAAAACACCATTTCCTGCCCATGCTCAAATGACACATTTAGTTGTGGAGACGGCCAAGCAAAATGGTTTGCTTGTTTACCCAGCAAGCGCTGGAGAGGATGGTGTGGGAGGTGCAGCGGTCATGATCGCACCGCCGCTTTCCATTACGCAGCAGGAGATGGATGAACTGATTCATTTATTCGGGCAGACAATGACGCAGGTCGAGCAAGAAGTCATCAATCGAGGGTTTTTCCCATCTGCCATGTAGGGAGGAAAGATGATGAACAAAACAGCGAACTTTGATCAAGTCATCACGCATTTTAGAGACGGAATGACCATCATGTTTGGCGGGTTTGGCGGTGTGGGGTCCCCGCCATCATTGATCGATGCCATTCTAGAAGCCAATATTAAAGACCTGACATTGATCGGAAACGATGCAGGCTTCCCGGAAATCGGTGTTGGCAGGCTGATCACAGAAGGAAGAGTGAAGAAAATCATTGCCTCTCATATTGGCTCAAATCCAATTGCCGGGCAGAAAATGCAGGCAGGTACACTAGACGTTCTTTTTTACCCGCAGGGCATCCTAGCAGAAAAGATCAGGGCAGGCGGGATGGGTTTAGCGGGCATTGTGACAGATGTCGGCATGGATAGTCTCAATCTTGATGAGAAACAATTGGTTCAGCTGGATGGAAAGAAGTATATCCTTGAGCCTGCACTGACTGCGGATATCGCGATTGTGAATGCCCTCAAAGCAGATGAAGCAGGCAACCTAATTTTTGATAAAAGTGCACGGAATACAAACCCGATTGTGGCGATGGCAGGAGACTGGACCATTGCGGAAGTAGAAGAGATTGTGCCTGTGGGCGGGATTCATCCAGAGGAAATCGTCACACCAGGCGTATTTGTGAACCAGATCGTGCAATCAAAAGGAGTGAACTGGACATGGGCATGGGAGACATCGATTTAAGACACCGCATAGCCAAACGCGCGGCACAGGAAATTGAAGATGGCATGATTGTGAATCTTGGGATCGGCATCCCGACCCTTGCAGCTGACTACATCCCAGCACATTACGAGGTGTGGCTGCATGCAGAAAACGGCATTATGGGGGCAGGCGCTTCACCAGCACGAGGGGAAGAAGATCCGAATTTGTGCAATGCCGGCGGTTTCCCCATTACGTTAACAAAAGGCGGCTCATATATGGACAGTACAACCGCTTTTGGCATCATTCGCAAAGGAATGCTGGATATGACCATTTTAGGTGCACTTGAAGTCAGCAGTCATGGGGATCTTGCCAATTGGATTGTGCCAGGGAAACGAGTGCCGGGTATGGGTGGGGCGATTGAGCTCGCGCAAAAAGCGAAAAAGGTGGTGGTTGTGATGAGCCACCTTGATAAACATGGGCAATCTAAGATAAAAGCAGCCTGCACGCTGCCTTTAACAGCTAAGTCTTGTGTGGACCTGATTATTACGGATATGGCAGTCATTGAGGTCAAGTCACAGCTGCTCATTTTGCGTGAAGTCATGCCGCCGTATCAGCCAGAAGATGTCATGAGGGCGACAGAGGCGCCGCTCATTTTAGCGCCTGATGTCAAATCTGTTGTGTAGAAAGGATGACTGACTTGCAGCCAACCACACGTATCAGAAACTGGATGAAAGAGCATCAGGAGGAAGCCGTGACGCTTCTTCAGCAAATGGTGCAATGTGACAGCACACAAGGAAATGAGCAAGAAGTACAGCAAATCGTAGCAAATAAACTTTCTGCCATTGGTTTTGATGTTGACATGTGGGACATTGGCGGAGATGACTTGCTGAACCACCCGTATTTTTATTCCCCGAGACGTTCCTTTAAAGGAAGTCCTAATGTCGCCGGACGATTGAAAGGAAAAGGGGGCGGCAAATCTATTTTATTAAATGGGCATGTGGATGTTGTCCCGGCAGGAGATCACAAACAATGGACATATCCGCCCTACAGCGGGCATATCATAAACGGGAGACTTTATGGACGCGGGGCAACAGATATGAAAGGTGGAAACGTTTCTTTACTCTTTGCACTTGAGGCACTGCATGCGCTTCAGATTCCGCTGAAGGGAGATGTCGTGTTTCATAGTGTTGTCGAAGAAGAGAGCGGCGGTGCAGGCACCCTTGCAGCCATACTGAGAGGATATACAGCAGATGCAGCCATCATTCCAGAGCCAAGTCATATGAAAATCTTTCCGATTCAGCAAGGATCTAAATGGTTCAGACTGCATATTAAAGGAAGGGCTGCTCATGGCGGAACAAGATATCACGGCGTTTCTGCTATTGAAAAGAGCACGATTGTCCTTTCACATATAGCGGCACTTGAAGAAAAAAGAAATCAGCGAATCACTGAGCCATTGTTTCAGCATATCCCAATCCCGATCCCAATCAATATCGGGAAAATTCAAGGCGGCGATTGGCCATCCTCTGTAGCAGACCTTGTCACAATGGAAGGCAGGCTCGGGGTGATGCCAGGTGAAACGGTAGAACAGGCAGAGAAGGAATTAGAAAATTGGATGGCAGGACTCGGAGAAAAAGATGAATGGTTCCAAGAGCATCCTGTTGAGGTCGAATGGTTTGGTGCAAGATGGCTTCCGGGTTCAATCGATACAGATCATCCTCTTTTAGGTTTATTGAAGGAACAATATGAAGCGGTCATGAAGCAGCCGCCGAAAATCGAAGCCGCCCCTTGGGGAACGGACGGCGGATTACTGTCACAGGCAGCGGGTATTCCGATCATCGTGTTTGGACCGGGAACAACGGAGCTTGCCCATTTTCCGAATGAATCCATCGACATTGAGCATGTGATTGAAGCAGCAGAAATTATTGCAGGAACAATGGTCGAATGGTGTGAAGCAGCGGAATGAGATGAAAATGATCACAAAAAAAGAAGGCTGCCTTACTCAGCCTTCTCTTTATGTGTGTCCTGCTGCTCACACATATATGTCACTGGACAAAAACGAAGAATGCCAGATCCCAGTTTCATACCGCCAAACATGATGCTAAAAAGCAGCATTTTACTCCATGGTTTTCTAGCATATAAGGATCCAGCCACAGTACATATTGTCATTCCGCAGGCAATTCTAATGAGCGCTTCCATTAAGCCGAGATTAGGTTTCATTGAAGGTGAATCTCCTTTTTTAAATTATTTTAAGTGTGATTTCAAGAAATTGTAACGTTTCATTAATGCGTAACGTAGTTCGTTATGTTACGATAGGGCTAATACAAATGAAGGAGAGTATGTGAATGTCCGAACGTACTTTTAATTGGAGAAACAATGACATCCGCACACAAATCGATGTAGTCGACTCAAAAATAGTTCCAACACTCCTTTTAACGAATGGACTCGTGCTTAACCCGTTTTTGAAGCAATGGGTGAAGGCAAATATTTGGATACATGATGATCGAATTGTTTATGTCGGAGCAGAGCTTCCTCAAAATAAATCAGCTAAACGTGTGATTGATTGTGAAGGGAAATACATTGTGCCTGGGTATATAGAGCCTCACGCGCATCCGTTCCATATTTATAATCCCCAATCACTTGCAGAATATGTGTCTCAATTTGGCACAACAACAATGGTCAGCGATAACTTATTTCTTCTTTTGCAAAGCAATGAAAAGAAAGCGCTTTCCACTCTATGTGAATTAAAAAAGCAGCCATTTCAGTATTTCTGGTGGTCCAGATACGATCTTCAAACGGAAGTCAGATATGAAGATGAGATGCTGCCAGTCAACTACCGGAAGGAATGGATTGATCATCCTGACGTCCTCCAAGGCGGCGAATTAACAAGCTGGCCAAGATTGATGGACGGTGATGATCTCATTTTATATTGCATGCAAGAAACAAAGAAGCAGAGAAAACGAATTGAAGGGCATTTCCCTGGAGCTTCTGAGAAAACGCTAACAAAAATGAAGCTGTTTGGCGCGGACAGTGATCATGAAGCGATGAATGCGGACGATGTGTTAAAACGCTTGTCCCTTGGCTATCATGTTTCATTGCGGCATTCTTCCATCCGCCCAGATTTAGTGAACATTTTAAGAGAACTGCATGAGCGTGACTTTAGACACTATGATCACTTTTTCTATACAACAGATGGTGCTGCCCCTCACTTTTATGAGGAAGGCATGATTAACCGTTTGATTTCGATTGCCCTTGAAGAAGGCGTGCCGATCATTGATGCGTATAATATGGCGACATTTAACATTGCAAAATACTATCAAATTGATGATTTATTAGGCGTTGTTGGCCCAGGCCGGCTGGCTTCTTTAAATATTTTAGATGATCCAATGAACCCAAATCCCGAAACGGTGATATCTAAAGGGGTTATTCTCAAATTAGATGGCGAGAACCAGCATCAATTCCAAGAAACAAAATGGGAAAATGGCGGGCTTGCTCCATTAGATTTAAGCTACGACCTCACGATGAGTGATTTGCAATTCTCTATGCCGCTAGGTGTGAAGATGAGAAATGCTGTCATCATGGAGCCTTATACAGTGGAAATTGATAACTCAATCAACCAGCTGTCATGTGACCATGATCAAAGCTTCTTTAGCCTGATTGACCGAAAAGGCGAGTGGCGTGTGAATACGATGCTAAAAGGGTTCGCAAATAAAGTGCAGGGCTTTGTCAGCTCATTTTCGCTCACGGGTGACATTTTAGTGATCGGGAAAAATAAAGAAGATATGATGCTGGCACATAAGCGGATGAAAGAAATTGGCGGGGGGATCGTACTCACAGAGAACGGGAAAATTTTGCACGAAATCCCGCTGCAATTATCAGGCTGTGCATCGGCTGAACCGTTTGAGACTGTTCTTCAGCAGGAACAAACATTGCGTGAGCTGCTCATTGAGCGCGGCTATCCATTTGACTGCCCAATTGATACACTTGTCTTTTTCCAAAGTACACATTTGCCGTATATTCGAGTGACACCAAGAGGAATATTTGATGTCATGAAAAAAACTGTACTCTTTCCGTCTATAATGCGTTAAAATATAACAGAGTGGAGCTGTATCATCTTTGCCGCATTTTCTGACTGCTGTTATAGGGCAGAAGTGAGCCATGGTTCTCTTCACTGCCATGTAAGTGAAAATGATCTTATGTGGAGCTATTGACAAAGCAGAGGGCTTTGACATGACGAATGAAGTACTTTAATTGTAAAATGATTTTGCCGGTTACGCTGACCGGCCAACATATTTTGAATAACCTGAGCAAGGCGGGGCGCATATTTGTGGTCTCGCCGAGCTTTCTGCAAGCCTGTATATGAGGGCAGAAGACCTAACCAAGCAGAAGTCATCTTTATACCGGAAGCAAACAAGTTTGTCAGATTGTCATACAAGGAAAATGACAGAACTTGTCGAATTTGTTTACGATAAAGAAGCTTCGGCTTACGAAAGAACCTGACGGCATTTTCAGCGTGGAACCAAACCTGTCATGATCTGTTCAAAGCTCATTGCTGAGGTTTTAAAAAATTAGTCAGGAAAGATACCGCTTTCTTAGAAGAAGATCGTGCGAAGCGGTGTGGCAATAGTAAAGGAGAAGATGTATTAAGATGCAAATTGATAAATTAAGGGGCAAAAGCTTAGATCAGTTATTCAACTCCATCTTATCCCTTAAAGACCTGGAAGAATGTTATCGATTCTTTGATGATTTATGTACCATCAATGAAATCCAATCTTTATCACAGCGTCTTGAAGTAGCGCGTATGCTTCGCGAGGGAAACACGTATCATAAAATTGAGACGGAAACAGGTGCAAGCACTGCAACCATCTCACGTGTCAAACGCTGCTTGAACTACGGAAACGATGCCTATACGATGGCACTTGACCGCGTAGCAGAACAGCAGGAAAATAACGAAACAAAATAAAGCAGCTTTCACTGTAAACAATCCTTTTCACGAAAAATGGACTTGTTTGCAGTTTTTTTATGAAAAGGCGGGCAGGGGCTGATAAAGTGTCCCTGTTTTTTTACTTTAGCTCGCCTATAAACCATCTTTCTCCTTCATAGGAGATGCCATCTTCACTAGAGATGATTTCCTTAAACTCTACTGTTTGCAAACTTTATACGCGATTGAGTGAAAAGGTCAAAAAAGGCGCGTTTCCGCACCTTTTCGAGCTAGACAGATGGCTGTGTGCCTGAGAACATCGGCACTTCGCTTGTTTCACCATTCTCTTGTCTAAAGATAATATGTTTTTCATTAAAATGAATAGGAGATTCTATTCCCGCAGCTGCGGATAAATTAAACAAACCTTCTCTAAGAGACAGGATATAATTGCACACTCGGTATTTTTTTTCTTCAATCGATAAACCCTTTTGCAGCTTTGGGTCAGTCGTGGCGACCCCGACTGGGCATTTATTCGTGTGGCAGACTTGGGCGCGAATGCATCCGACTGAAAACATGAGTCCTCTGGCAATATTCACAAAGTCAGCTCCCATTGAAAGGGCAATCGCAATTTTATCAGGCGAGAGAAGTTTGCCAGAAGCAAAGAGCTTCACTTGATCTCTGACACCGTATTCTTTCAATATTTGATGAACCATTGGGAGTGCCGTGAAAATCGGCAGCCCTGCGGAATCCGCCAATTCATGAAAGGACGCGCCTGTACCGCCTTCTCCGCCATCCACTGTAATGAAATCAGGGTGTTTCCCGCTTTTTTTCATATAGCTGGCAAGCTCTTCAATATTTTCTTTATGTCCGACAACAAGTTTGATTCCAACTGGCTTTCCGCCTATACTCCGCAGCTGATCAATGAAATCAAACATGTCAGGAATGGAGTGGAACATCTCAAAGCGGTTTGGGCTGTCAATGGATTGGTGAGGCGGTAATTTACGGATATTCGCAATTTCTTCCGTCACCTTTTCGCCGTCAATATGACCGCCGCGTGTTTTTGCTCCTTGTGCCAGCTTGAGTTCAAAGGCTTTGACTTCCTCGTGTTCGCTTTTTTTCTTGAATTCTTCAAAGGAAAATGCGCCATCCTCTGTTCTGACGCCAAATAAACCGGGCCCAATCTGGCAAATGATATCTGCACCGCCTTTGAGGTGATAAGGAGAAAGCCCGCCTTCACCTGTGTTCATCCACGTCCCGCCGGCCATTTTTAATCCTGAGGATAGAGCTGTAATCGCCCTGTCGCCTAAGGAGCCGTAGCTCATGGCAGATTGACCGATCAGTCCTTTCACACGGAAAGGCTTTTGACATGTGTGTTCGCCAATGACTTGTACATCCTCTTGATGGAGAAAGTAAGGATTTGCTTCGACTTCTTTGAAATGTTCACTTCTTCGCAGTAAATTGTCTTGATCAATCTGATATACTTTTGTTTTGATTTTTTCAGATTGATCGATTCGAAGTTCATTTCGCTGCTTTGGAAACAGGACGTTTCGAATGTAATAGCCTGGCTTGTCAAAATCACGTTTTGAGCCAAAGCCCATTGTCCGGCTTTTGTACTTCCCTGACATGACCGCCTGCTCGTATTCTCTTCTTGAGAAGGGCAGCTCCTCTCGGTCATTCAGAAACAGATATTGGCGAAGCTCAGGTCCTATTTTTTCAAAAATAAACCGCAGCTTTCCAATGACCGGATAATTTCGCAGAACTGAATGTTCTTCTTGTTTTTCATCCCTCATCCAAATCCAGATCAATAGAATGATTGGGATGATCAAACAAATGACTAGCAATGTGCCGATGACAATTAAAGTTGTTGTCATGAAGATCCCCTCTTTTCTCTTTCATTGCTGTTGATATTCCACTTTTTAATGAAAGAGAAACCACATCAGCATATTGTGACGTTTAGAAATGAAAAGGCGGGGTAACTTACAAATAAGATCATAAGGGGAGGGAACATACATGAATAAGCGTCCAAATGCGTATGTACTTGCAGGATTAGGGGTTGGAGGAGCTGTGTTATTAGCGGTAAAAAATAAACAGCATCTGAAAAAATGGGCAAGCATGTTCCGGTCAGATGAAAAGGTTCCTGAAAAAGCCGGCCACCCAGATCCATTAGATATCCAAGACAACAAAATGGTCGACGAAGGAGCCATGACATCCGTCCATTATTTTAATGAAGCGAGACAATAATTTGAAAAAACCCGTTTTGAAAGATCAAAACGGGTTTTTCTTGTTTTTCATTTGACGTTATAGCGAATTGGATCGACAATAGTAAAACCGATCAGCCCATTGTGATCAGGTGTCGAGAATTGAAATTCAACGCCTGACAGTTGATAGGTTGAGAGAATTTCCTGATCCGTCAAACGTAAAGAAAGCTCATCCTCATAAACCGGTACGTTCTGCAGGACCTTGGATTCTTCTGCAAATAACTCCAAGCCAGCCACTCGGCCCTCTTTGTCGATATCTACATTGACACATTCATTGACATCTAATTCAATGGTTTCTTTGATTTTCATATGCTCCGCTTGCGGGGTGATATAGATGTAACCGATGTCTATATTTTGTTCATATGTAATCGTTCTTTTCAATGGGGTCACCTGCTTCATTTTAATTTTAACTGTAGCTAATTAACGAGATTTGAAATTATGAATGGGTATCGAAGATAAATTAAAGAATATCAATTATTATAATAAACTAAAATTAAGAACATAGCAGGATGTGCAACGAATGTATATTTGTATATACTTTAAAGGGATAAATTAACTATATTGGAGATGAATTATAAATGGCGGATTTGTATTTTTTTGAAAAAATGTCTGAACTGAGCCATATAGTACTTGTGTTGTGCGCATATGCTTTTTATTGGAGACTTAAGAAAACTAGAAATGAGAGGAAGCTCACTAATTTTGAACTTTTTCTAAAATATTTTATTTTATTTGGAGTATTAACTTGGGGAATCTCATTTGTGGTTTTAACAGTCTCATAATTCTGCGAAAAAAGTCGAATTAGCACTATTTATGTAAAAACAAATTATTTCTACCTTAAAACGAAAACTAAACTAACACTATATGTTATTATCAAAAATAACCATAAAATCAAATTTATGGTTATTTGTTAGGTTATTTTAAGGAAAAGGGGAGTTTATACATTGATGAAAAAATTATTTGTATTCACATTGGCTTTATTACTTTCTATTGCAACAATAGTGCCAGTAGCATCAGCTGAAAATTCAGTAAATCCTGAGGCTGGATTGAAAGGGTTAACAAAAGAACAAATTGAAAAATCTGTAGCTGAAATAGAGTATATCTTTACTAAAATTCTAGTATTTGATGACGAAGCAGGTTATGTTGTTAACGAAAAGGAATTAGAAAAAGCTTCATACCCAGTTTATCAAAAAGAAGGCATGATCGCTTTTGCGAACTATATGAATCAACAAAAAGGTATTGCTACTACACAAAAAAACACTGTTCAACGTTGTCTTGAAGATGCTCTTGGTATAACCAAGGGGGCTTTAAATCAGGTTCAAAAGGCTATTGAAAAAGGTGAATGGTTAAGTGTTCTAGGGTTCCTAACTTTAACTGGAATTGCGGTATCACCTCCTGTATTATTTGGCTTTTTCTTGCTATGTGGTGCACCAACAGCACAAGTTGCTCCACTTGAAAAATAAAAAAACTGTGTTCATTTATTAAAAAAGCAGATGCTTAGCATCTGCTTTTTTGTTTCTAAATCTTTAAATTACGCCACCCATTTTCAAAAGAATGAAACTTTTAGCTAAAGGAGGTTACCCATTTTTTGCAGACACTGATTTTGTTATAATATTTAAATGGAATGAAACGAATGGAGGAACGTTTTTCATGTATGATGTTACCGAGTGGAAGCATGTCTTTAAACTCGATCCAAATAAAGAAATTTCCGATGAACAGCTAGAAGCGATTTGCGAATCTGGGACGGATGCCATATTGATTGGCGGAAGTGATCATGTGACAGAGGACAATGTGCTTCAATTGATGTCAAAGGTCCGCCGGTTTCTAGTGCCATGTGTGCTCGAAATCTCCACACATGAGATGATTGTGCCTGGCTTTGATCTGTATTTCATCCCGACCGTTTTAAACAGCTCTCACCCTGACTGGATTGTTGGGCTGCATAAGGACGCAATGAAGGAATTCGGTGATTTGATGTCAATGGAAGAGATTGTGCCTGAAGGTTATGTCATCTTAAATGAAGATTGTAAAGCGGCCAAGCTCACAGAGGCAAATACAGCGCTGGATATCGATGACGTCAGGGCATATGCAAGAGTGGCAGAGCATTTGATGAAGCTGCCCATTTTTTATCTGGAATACAGCGGAACGCTTGGAGACATAGAGCTTGTCAAAGAAACAAAAGCAGTGCTTGATGAAACAGTTCTTTTTTATGGCGGCGGCATTCAGAACGCTAAGCAGGCAAAAGACTTCTCCCAGCATGCAGACGTCGTGGTTGTAGGAAACGTCATTTATGACAATTTCAAAGAAGCATTAAAGACAGTCGAAGCAGTCAAAAAGTCATCATAGTCAAATAAGACGAAACGGGTTAAAATAGAACATAAGTTCGAATTGGCGGTGAATGGAATGAATGAAATATCGAATCATCTATTAGAAGGGCTGAATGACGCACAGAAAGAAGCAGTCAAAGCAACAGACGGTCCTTTATTGTTGATGGCAGGAGCAGGAAGCGGGAAGACACGGGTGCTCACACATCGAATTGCCTACTTAATGGCAGAAAAGCATGTGGCGCCGTGGAACATTTTAGCGATTACATTTACGAATAAAGCAGCACGTGAAATGCGTGAACGTGTCCAGGCTATTTTAGGGCCTGGCGCAGATGACATTTGGATCTCTACGTTCCACAGCATGTGTGTCCGTATTTTAAGACGCGATATTGACCGCATTGGTGTGAATCGCAACTTCTCTATTTTAGACACATCTGACCAGCTTTCAGTCATCAAAAACATTTTAAAAGAACGGAATATCGATCCTAAAAAGTTTGACCCGCGCAGTATTTTAGGATCAATCAGCAGTGCAAAAAACGAACTCATTGACGCAGAGGAATACGCCAAAACAGCCGGTGATTTCTATGATCAAGTGGTCAGTGATGTCTATACAGATTATCAAAAGCGTTTACTCAAAAACCAATCACTCGACTTTGATGATTTAATTATGATGACAATTCGTCTGTTTGAGCGCATTCCTGAAGTATTAGAGCACTATCAGCGGAAATTCCAATACATTCATGTGGATGAGTATCAGGATACGAACAGAGCGCAGTACATGCTTGTGAAACTGCTCGCGCAGCGCTTTCAAAATATATGTGTTGTAGGTGACTCGGATCAGTCTATTTATCGCTGGCGCGGAGCGGATATTACAAACATCCTCTCCTTTGAAAAAGATTATCCATCCAGTGAAGTGATTCTGCTTGAGCAAAATTACAGATCGACGAAACGCATTTTGCATGCCGCAAATACGGTCATTCAAAACAATGCAAACCGGAAGCCGAAAAATCTTTGGACAGAAAATGATGAAGGAGCGAAGATCGCCTATTACCGTGCAGATAATGAATTCGGTGAAGGACAATTTGTCGCAGGAAAGATTCGTCAGCTTCATCAGAGCGGAAAGCGCAAATTATCCGATTTTGCGATCCTTTACCGGACAAATGCCCAGTCTCGTGTCATAGAGGAAACGTTAATGAAAGCCAACATTCAATACAACATTGTCGGCGGCACGAAGTTCTATGACAGAAAAGAGATCAAGGACATTTTGGCATACTTACGCCTAGTGGCAAACCCAGATGACGATATTAGTTTTGCACGAATTGTCAACGTACCAAAGCGCGGAATCGGTGCGACATCTGTTGATAAAATTGCGGCATATGCGGAGATGAATGATCTGTCTATGTTTGAAGCACTTGGTCAGGTGGATTTCATTGGACTGAGTGCACGGGCAGCCAATGCGCTTGATGAGTTCAAACAGCTCATTGATCAAATGACAAACATGCAGGACTATTTATCTGTCACTGAATTAACAGAAGAAATTCTAGAGAAAACAGGCTATCGTGAAGCGCTGAAGCTCGAAAAAACGATTGAAGCACAAAGCCGTTTAGAAAATATTGACGAGTTTTTATCCGTCACTAAGAATTTTGAAGAACAAAATGAGGACAAGTCACTTGTGACCTTCCTGACAGATCTCGCCCTCGTCGCAGACATTGATAAGCTGGATGAGAATGAAGAAGAAGATCAGGATGCCGTCATCTTAATGACACTTCACGCCGCAAAAGGTCTAGAATTCCCTGTTGTTTTCTTAATGGGAATGGAGGAAGGTGTCTTCCCGCACAGCCGTTCATTAATGGAAGATGCAGAGATGGAAGAAGAGCGCCGCCTCGCTTATGTTGGCATCACACGGGCTGAAGAAGAGCTTTATTTATCAAGTGCAAAAATGAGAACACTTTTCGGCCGGACGAACATGAACCTTGAATCAAGATTCATTCGAGAAATACCAGCGGATTTATTGGACAACCTAAATGAGAAAAAAGAAACAAAAACACCGTTTGGCCAAACAAGAGAAAGACCGCAAAGACGGGGACCTGTCTCACGTCCGCAAACACAAACCATTCAAAACACAGGCGGCGGCAGTATTGGCTGGGCTGTGGGCGATAAAGCGGCCCATAAAAAATGGGGCGTTGGTACGGTTGTCAGTGTGAAGGGCAGCGGAGACAGCACAGAGCTTGACATTGCGTTCCCAAGCCCTACAGGCATTAAGCGTCTTCTCGCAGCATTTGCACCAATTGAGAAGCAATAAACTGATAGGACAAAACGGATGAATTGAAAGGAAGAAGCAGATGGATAAAGAAGCAGCGAAACGCCGGATCGAGGAACTGCACCAGATTTTGAATCAATACAACTACGAATATCATACACTTGATCGTCCAAGTGTTCCTGACGCTGAATATGATGCGCGGATGCGTGAGCTGATCTCTCTGGAGGAAGAACACCCTGATTTAAAATCAGCGGATTCTCCTTCACAAAGAGTAGGCGGCGCTGTTTTAGACGCCTTCCAAAAAGTGCGTCACGGCACACCGATGCTCAGCCTTGGGAATGCGTTTAATGAACAGGACCTTCTTGATTTTGACCGCCGGGTTCGTCAAGCAGTCGGTGACGATGTCGCTTACAATGTCGAGCTGAAAATTGATGGACTCGCTGTTTCTCTCCGTTATGAAAATGGCGTGTTTGTCCGAGGAGCGACACGCGGCGATGGAACAACGGGGGAGGATATTACTGAAAACCTCAAAACGATTCGTTCCATCCCGCTTAAAATCAAACGCCCTCTGTCGATCGAAGTGAGAGGCGAGGCATTTATGCCAAAACCTTCTTTTGAAGCATTAAATGAAAAAAGAATACAAAACGAAGAAGAGCCGTTTGCAAACCCGCGTAATGCGGCTGCAGGTTCACTTCGTCAGCTTGATACGAAAATTGCAGCGAAACGAAACCTTGATATATTCGTCTACAGTATAGCGGAGCTTGATGAAATTGGTGTTGAAACGCAAAGCGCAGGACTTGATCTTCTCGACGAACTTGGCTTTAAAACAAACAAAGAAAGACGGATGTGCCAAACGATCGAAGAAGTCATCGACCTCATTGAAACATTAAAAGTAAAGCGTGCCGATTTTTCATATGAAATCGATGGAATTGTCATTAAAGTCGATTCATTGGCTCAGCAGGAAGAACTCGGCTTTACAGCAAAAAGCCCGCGCTGGGCGGTTGCGTACAAGTTTCCGGCTGAAGAGGTCGTAACGAAGCTGCTTGATATTGAACTAAGTGTCGGACGTACAGGAGTGATTACACCAACAGCGATTCTTGAGCCTGTCAAAGTAGCAGGGACGACAGTGCAGCGTGCATCTCTTCATAATGAAGATTTGATCAAAGAAAAGGATATTCGCTATTTTGATCAGGTGATTGTGAAAAAAGCCGGCGATATTATTCCTGAAGTCGCAGGTGTCCTTGTCGATCAGCGTACAGGCGAAGAAAAGCCGTTTCACATGCCAACTGAATGTCCAGAGTGTCATAGTGAGCTGGTGCGAATCGAAGGCGAAGTGGCCTTGCGATGCATCAATCCAGAATGTCCTGCCCAAATACGTGAGGGACTCATTCACTTCGTTTCCCGTAATGCAATGAATATTGATGGGCTTGGCGAGCGGGTCATTACACAGCTCTTCAAGGAACAGCTAGTCTCTCGTGTATCAGACCTTTACCGTTTAACGAAAGAAGAGCTCATTCAGCTTGAACGAATGGGCGAAAAATCTGTCGACAATTTACTGCGCTCGATTGAGCAGTCGAAAGAAAACTCTCTTGAGCGTTTACTATTTGGACTCGGCATTCGATTTATTGGTTCAAAAGCGGCAAAGACCTTGGCGATGCATTTCGAAAACATCGATCAATTAAAGCAAGCAACGAAAGAACAATTACTTGAAGTCGACGAAATTGGTGAAAAAATGGCTGATGCCGTCGTTACGTACTTTGAGAAAGAAGAAATACTCGATCTGCTAAACGAACTAAAAGAGCTTGGAGTCAATATGACCTATACAGGACCGAAGCCGGTAAAAGCAGAAGAAAGTGATTCCTACTTTGCAGGAAAAACCGTTGTGCTGACAGGAAAATTAGAAGAAATGGCTCGAAACGATGCAAAAGCAGCGATCGAAGCGTTAGGCGGCAAGCTGGCAGGTAGTGTGAGTAAAAAAACAGATCTAGTCATTGCCGGAGAAGCAGCGGGGAGTAAGCTGACAAAGGCAGAAGAACTCAATATTGAAATTTGGGACGAAGCTAAAATGCTCGAGGAGCTAAAGAAATAAGAGGAGTGTTTTCTATTGAAAAAGTTGTTATTGCTGCTGACAATGCTCACACTGGTATTGTCAGCGTGTGCACCTTTTGGGGGAAAGGAAGAGGAAGAGGTCACACAAAAAACGGATGAAACGAAGGAAACAAAGGAAACAGCCATCATCCCGATGTACAATATCTCAGACTCCTATTACAAAATGGTACTGCCGTTTAAACAAGGAGCTGCGAGAGGTTTAACAGCGGAGCGTCTCAACACACGCTTGGACATTGATGAATTTGAAACAGGACTCATGCGTCTTGCAACAGAGTCATTTAATACTAACGACTATCTTTTCCAAGAAGGACAGCATTTAGATGAGGACACCGTTCTCAGCTGGCTGGCACGCAAAAAAACAGGCAGTGATCTGAAAAAGGCAGAAAAAGAAGATAAAGACTTTAAGAATCTAGGCTTAAATCCTGCTCTTCCAAACTCAGGTTCAACAAAGTCTAAAAATGAAAATAGTCCCATCTACTTAGCTTCCATGCTAGAGCATAATTACTTAATTCGAAAAGACAAAAACAGCTTACAGCTTGGCGGAGTTGTCATTGGTCTTGCACTGAACTCTGTTTATTATTACCGTGAAAAGATCGGTGACCCGCAGCAAGAGGTGACCATCGATTCATCGAAAAATTCAAAGAAACTTTTGGCAGAGGGTGAAAAAATCGCTGAACAAGTGGTCAAGCGCATTCGTCAAATGGACGGACTGCAAAAAGTGCCTGTCATGATTGCCCTTTATAAGCAAGCACCAAAATCATCTATCGTTCCAGGTAACTTTATCGCCAAAACGGATGTGAAAGCAGGCTCCGCTGATATCGGAAATTGGGATACGATCAATGAGGAGAATGTATTCTTCCCTTCAGATAATGCGAAAAGCAGCTACAAAGATGATTCAGAGCGATTTGACCGCTTCAAGACAAAGGTCGAAGACTACTTCCCGAATTATACTGGTGTTGTAGGAAAAGGCTTTTACAAAAACGGCAACCTGCAAAAAATGAAAATCGAAATTCCAATGCAGTTCTATGGAAAAACGGAAGTCGTAGCCTTCACACAATATTTAACCGGTGAAGTCATGGATTACTACAAGAGTACCAATATCGAAATCAACATTACATCTTCTGATCAACAAGAAGCCTTGATTACGAAAAATGCTGAAGACAAAGAACCGACTGTTCATATATATGACTAAATAAGAGGGATTTCCAAACTCTTGTCAAAATATTAGGAGAAACCAAGAAGAAAGGCAGGTATGTTGATGCTCGTATAATGCTGATTACCGTCAAGAACATTTAAAAAGACGATAAAGGAGAATCAGCATGCATAAAGAAGTAAAAGCACGATACGATGAACAGAAAGTCTTAAAGAAAGCGGCTCATTTGTATGACTTTCAGCTTGACCAAGTCACATTTCTAGCCGATGCAGAAAATTATGTGTATGAATATAAGGCAATGAATGGGGAGAATTATATATTAAAAATCACCCATACCATTCGTCGTTCACCCACATATATTTTAGGAGAAATGGACTGGATTCGATTCCTGGCTCATCATGGTATTTCCGTAGCAAAGCCGATTTCATCAGCAAGAGGAAAAGACGTTGAAACCATTCCTGATCAAGCCGGAGGCGCATTTTTACTTCGTGTGTATGAAAAAGCACCAGGGAGAAAAGTGAATGAAGGAGATTGGAATGGGAAGCTGTTTGAAGCGTTAGGGTCCTATACAGGACGAATGCATCAAATAACAAAACGATATCAAGTAAAAGATCCTCTTTATAAGCGTCAAGAGTGGTATGAAGAGGAGCAATTAAAGCTGGATCAATATATTCCGTCTGATCAAACGGTTGTTTTGCGAAGAAAAGATGAACTGATGCAAAAGCTTCACCAGCTCCGAATTTCGAAGGATGTGTATGGGCTGGTGCATGCTGATTTGCATCATGGAAACTTCCATTATCATCAAGGAGAGATTATCGCATTCGATTTTGATGATATTGGATATCACTGGTTTATCAATGATATTAGTATTTTGCTATACAATGTTCTTTGGTATCCAGTGATTCCATATGATGATAAAGCTGAATTTACGGCAGAATTTATGAGTCATTTTCTAAAAGGCTATCGACAGGAAAATGAGCTTGATGACGCGTGGCTGGCAACAATTCCTGATTTTCTCATGCTGCGTCATATGCTTATTTATGGGCTTTTACATCAAGCATTTGATCTCCAAACAATGACTTCTGACCAAAAAGCCATGCTGTCATGTTTTCGAAAGGAAATTGAGCAAAAAACACCAATTACTCCTTTTGACTTTCAACAGCTGGCCCGATAAAAGAAACCCCTTGCTGTGTCAAACAGCAAGGGGTTTTTTATGACTACACCGTATCACACTTCACGCCAACGACGCCTTCTAGATCTTTAATATCAAAGTACACATCGGTTGTATAGCGGTCTTTATGCACACGTACGCGTACTTCCATGATCGGATAATCCTTTTCCTTTAAATCATCAATTCGAACAGAATGAATACGGATATTGAGGGCTTTCATTTCTTTTAAAATATCGGTCATGCGGTTTCGATCAGAAAGAGACATTCTGATGCGGATTTCTTTTTCCTGCAGGCGAATCGGTCCGATCCGCTGGAAGAGCCATGGTAGAAATTCAACACTAATGAGAATAAAGAAAAGACTGAGGAAGGCTTCTTTATAAAACCCTGCACCTGTTGCAACCCCAAGTCCTGCTGCTCCCCAGATCATCGCAGAAGTCGTGAGACCTGAGATGACATCATTGCTTTTTCGAAGAATTACACCTGCTCCAATAAAACCAACACCTGATATAATTTGCGCCGGTAACCTGAGTGGGTCCATTTGAAGCTTAGAGACTCGAGGGAAATTGTAGGCTGCATCAATGCTGATGATGGTTAAGACGCAGGAGCTGACAGCAATGACAATACACGTTTTTAAGCCGAGGGGCTTTTTCTTCAGCTCTCGTTCAAGCCCGATAATCAGACCGATTAAGGTGGCCACGGCTAATTTTAAGACTGTATCCCATTCAATTGTCCAAAACATGCGTATCGCTCCTTTCACTTCATGTACGTTTCACAACATGTATATGATCTTCTCACAGCCCATATAGCTGCACAACTCTTATTTTATTCAGTTTCTGAAGAAAGAAAAGCTTTTTATTTTATTTAAAAAGAGAGTCATCCGCATTGGGCAGATGACTCTTCAATTCTTTATTTTGATTCTTCTTCAAGATGATTTTCCATTTTGGTAAACAGTTTCTTAGAAGCTTTAGATGGTTTATTGGTCAAGAGGCTGACAATGATGGCAGTCAAACCACTCAAAATAAATCCTGGAACCATTTCGTACAAGCCAGTTGTATTATTCAAGCCGGTTGAAATCCATGTTAACACTACAACTGCCCCTACAACCATTCCTGCAAGTGCACCGTGATGGTTCATTCGCTTCCAATATAGGCATAGAAGGATGACTGGACCAAATGAAGATCCAAAGCCTGCCCAAGCATAACCAACAAGGTCAAGAATGGTATCACTTGGATTAAGTGAAAGACAAAGCGCGATAATGGCAACCACCAATACAGACATACGCCCAATCATCACTAGTTCTTTGTCTGACGCTTTTCTTCTAAAGAAGGTTCGGTATAAATCCTCTGTCATGGCACTTGCAGTCACAAGCAGCTGTGAAGAGATCGAACTCATAATCGCAGCTAAAATAGCAGAGAGTAAAAATCCAGTAATATACGGGTGGAATAACACTTTAGAAAACACAATAAAGATGGTTTCTGGATCTGCTAAAGTGGTACTAGTCTCATGTACATAAGCGACACCGACTAATCCAACAGACAGTGAACCAATAACAGACACAATCATCCAGCTCATCCCGATACGACGTGCTGGTTTTAAATCTTTTACAGTCGTAATGGCCATGAATCGAACAATGATGTGCGGCTGTCCAAAGTAACCAAGCCCCCATGCTAAGAAGGAAATAATGCCAATGACGCTCGTTCCTCTGAATATATCAAGCAATTTTGGATCAATTTGTTGGATATCTTGATACGTGGCAATTGGGCCACCTAATTGAGTAAAGGCAACGATCGGCACGAGCACTAATGCTAAAAACATAATGGCTCCTTGAACAAAATCAGTTAAGCTCACTGCCAAAAAGCCGCCGAATAAAGTGTATAAGATCACGATACTAGAGGTTAAAATTAAACCAAATATATAATTGGCACCAAACGCAGATTCGAATAAACGACCGCCAGATACCATACCTGATGAGGTGTACAGTGTAAAGAAAATCATAATAATGACAGCTGAGACAGCTTTTAATAAAGTAGAAGAATCTTTAAATCGTTTGTCAAAAAAGTCTGGAATGGTGATCGCATCATCAGCAACCTCAGTATACGATCGTAAGCGAGGAGCTAAAAATAGATAATTCAAGTAAGCCCCACTAATCAAACCAACAGCAAGCCATCCTGACGAAAGCCCTGTTGTATACATCGCGCCTGGAAGCCCCATGAGCATCCAGCCGCTCATATCTGAAGCACCAGCAGATAGAGCTGTCACGTAAGGACCCAGCCCGCGTCCGCCCAACATATAATCATTTAAGTCATTTGTTTTTCTAAATGCATACCAGCCAATGGCCAGCATTCCAATAAAATAAATAGCTAGAGAAATTCCAATCTCAATACTCATGTTTCCATATCACCTTTTTCGTATTAATTTGACATCACCTCATTCAAAATATACAAGAACATTCAAATCGTCTGTCTGCTCACTGCTATGGTTACTTAACCTAACAGAGTATTCCCTGCTGATCAACCTTCTTAAACCTCTTTCTTACATAAAAAAATGCGTAAATGATTGATAAGAATCTATATGTAAGCGTTATCAAAAACATTTAAAAGAAAAAATTTTCTGATAAATAATCAACTTCTGATACAAATCATTTTCATACTTTCTGGTTTTAAGGGTGATGGGGAGAATGGCTACCTTCTGAAGCCTGCGTAAAGTTGCTTTAGAACAGTAAAATTTGATATGATAAAGTGTATATGACTTATGATCATGACCACGAGTACGCATCATTTTTGGAGGTGAACCTGCATGTCAAGAATTTCAATAGAAGAAGTCAAGCACGTTGCCCATTTAGCAAGGCTTGCGATTACAGAAGAAGAAGCTGAGATGTTTACAGAACAGCTTGATAGCATCATTTCATTTGCAGAGCAGTTAAACGAGGTAGATACGGAAAACGTTGAACCTACTACACACGTATTAAAAATGAAAAACGTCATGAGAGAAGATGTTCCGAATAAAGGTCTTTCCATTGAGGCAGTCGTCAAAAACGCGCCTGATCATAAAGACGGCTATATTCGTGTGCCATCAATTTTGGACTAAAGGAGGCCCGAGACATGTCACTGTTTGATCACAAAATTTCTGAATTAAAAGAGCTTTTACATAAAAAGGAACTGGCTGTTTCTGATTTAGTGGACGAGTCTTATAAACGAATCAATGAAGTAGACGGAAAAGTACAAGCATTCCTTGCACTGGACGAAGAGAAAGCACGTGCGTATGCAAAGGAATTGGACGAGGCAGTTGGTGAAAAGGACGAGCTTGGCCTATTGTTCGGTATGCCAATTGGTGTGAAAGATAACATTGTTACAAAGGATTTGCGTACAACAGCTTCAAGTAAAATCCTGCAAAACTTTGATCCTATTTATGATGCAACCGTTGTGAACCGCCTAAGAGACGCAGAAGCAGTCACAATCGGTAAATTAAATATGGACGAATTTGCTATGGGATCTTCTACGGAGAACTCAGGCTTCAAAGCGACGAAAAACCCATGGAATTTAAATACCGTTCCAGGCGGATCAAGCGGTGGATCAGCAGCTTCTGTTGCAGCAGGTGAAGTACCATTCTCACTTGGATCAGATACAGGCGGTTCTATTCGTCAGCCGGCATCTTTCTGCGGGGTTGTCGGTCTTAAGCCGACATATGGCCGTGTATCCAGATACGGATTAATCGCATTTGCTTCATCATTAGACCAAATTGGTCCGATTACACGTAATGTAGAAGACAACGCATATGTTCTTCAAGCCATTGCAGGTGTCGATCAAATGGACGCAACAAGTGCAAATGTCGATGTCCCAGATTTTCTTTCTTCATTAACTGGCGACATCAAAGGCTTGAAAATTGCTGTGCCGAAAGAATACCTTGGCGAAGGCGTTGGCGAGGAAGCAAAAGAATCTGTTCTTCAAGCGTTAAAAGTATTAGAAGGACTTGGTGCTTCGTGGGAAGAAGTGTCTCTTCCGCATTCTAAATATGCGCTTGCGACTTACTACTTACTGTCTTCTTCAGAAGCATCTGCGAACCTTGCTCGTTTTGACGGCATTCGCTATGGCTACCGTACAGATAATGCAGACAACCTGATTGATTTATACAAAAATACTCGTTCTGAAGGCTTCGGAGACGAAGTGAAGCGCCGCATCATGCTTGGTACATTCGCGCTAAGCTCAGGATATTATGATGCGTACTATAAAAAAGCACAAAAAGTCCGTACATTGATCAAAAAAGACTTTGAAGATGTTTTCGAAAAGTATGATGTCATTGTAGGACCAACAACACCAACTCCTGCATTTAAGATTGGTGAAAAGACAAGCGACCCGCTGACCATGTATGCAAACGATATTTTAACGATCCCTGTTAACCTTGCAGGCGTTCCAGGAATCAGTGTACCTTGTGGATTTGCAAATGGGCTTCCGTTAGGACTGCAAATCATCGGCAAGCACTTTGACGAAGGAACAGTGTACCGCGTGGCTCACGCTTTTGAGCAAGCAACAGATCATCATAAAGCAAAACCTGAACTGTAAGGGGTGAATTAGAATGAACTTTGAAACGGTAATTGGACTTGAAGTCCACGTAGAGCTAAAAACACAATCGAAAATTTTCTCAAGCTCGCCGACACCTTTTGGTGCAGCTGCCAACACGCAAACAAGTGTCATCGACCTTGGCTATCCTGGCGTACTGCCTGTACTGAACAAAGAAGCGGTGAACTTTGCGATGAAAGCGGCCATGGCGCTGAACTGTGAAATCGCAACAGATACAAAATTTGACCGTAAAAACTATTTCTATCCTGATAACCCAAAGGCGTATCAAATTTCTCAATTTGATAAACCGATCGGTGAAAACGGCTGGATTGAAATTGAAGTAGAAGGCAAAACAAAACGAATCGGTATTACGCGTCTCCATTTGGAAGAGGATGCAGGGAAACTGACGCACACAGGTGACGGTTACTCACTCGTCGATTTCAACCGTCAAGGCACGCCGCTTGTTGAAATCGTATCTGAGCCAGACATTCGTACTCCAGAAGAAGCGTATGCTTACTTAGAAAAATTAAAATCCATTATTCAATATACAGGCGTTTCTGACTGTAAGATGGAAGAAGGCTCACTTCGCTGTGATGCCAATATTTCTCTTCGCCCAATCGGCCGTGAAGAGTTTGGTACAAAGACAGAGCTCAAAAACTTAAACTCATTCGCTTTCGTACAAAAAGGCCTTGAATTCGAAGAAAAGCGTCAAGAGCAAGTATTGCTTTCTGGCGGCTTGATCGAACAGGAAACCCGTCGTTATGACGAAGCGTCTAAAAAGACGATCCTGATGCGTGTCAAAGAGGGCTCTGATGATTACCGCTACTTCCCAGAACCGGATTTGGTGGAGCTGTACATTGATGACGAGTGGAAAGAACGCGTAAGAGCATCGATCCCAGAGCTTCCAGACGAGCGCCGCAAACGCTATATTGATGAGCTTGGACTCCCTGCATACGATGCAATGGTACTCACGCTGACGAAAGAAATGTCTGATTTCTTTGAAGCGACCATTTCAGAAGGTGCAGAAGCGAAGCAAGCTTCAAACTGGCTCATGGGTGAAGTATCTGCTTACTTAAACTCTGCTCAAAAAGAGCTGGACGATACAAAGCTAACGCCGCAAGGACTTGCTGGCATGATTAAGCTCATTGAAAAAGGAACGATTTCCTCTAAGATTGCGAAAAAGGTATTCAAAGAGCTCATTGAAAATGGGGGAGATGCAGAAACAATCGTCAATGAAAAAGGACTTGTCCAAATTTCTGACGAAGGTGCGCTGCTTAAACTTGTTACAGAAGCACTTGATAACAACCCGCAATCCATTGAAGACTTTAAAAATGGTAAAGACCGCGCGATTGGTTTCTTAGTCGGACAAATCATGAAAGCATCGAAGGGCCAAGCTAACCCGCCGATGGTGAACAAGATTCTCCTTGAAGAAATCAAAAAACGTTAAATAGCAAAAAACCGCCTGATGAAATAGGCGGTTTTTTTGCTTGAAATGACAGGGTCTTATCATAGATTCAGACCACCGCCGTATATCAATTTAGAGAATCTTTTCTTATAATGAAGCATAAGCGAAAGTGCACATTCGAAGGGGAAAAGGTGAGCTAAATCGAAAAACAGCACGTCATGTTACTGAAGAAATAGCTTCAATTGCTCCACTGCTCTTAGAACAGCAGGTTCCTCACACTTTTCTAAATTCGTCAGCATCCCTTGGATGACTGGCTTACGAGGTTCAGCTTTTGCCAGCTCTTCTTCAATCACTTCAATGGATACAACGGTATCATCTGAAAGCAGATGATCAAGCTTTAACGAACGAAGCTCCTCCTGAAGGGAAGCAGCACTCGGCGCTTCATCATCCCAAATGGCTTGCTTCAAAATCGGCTTCGTCTGAGAACGAAGCAAGCCTTGGACCAGATCATCAAACCGTTCGAGTATAAAGGATGAGAGCTCATTAAATGATAATTGCATTTGATCCTGTAAAAGCAGAACCTGCACATACGATTGAATAATTCCTTGAATCATGACTGACAGGTCAGTTATATAGGGTTCGATCTCCTGTCCATAAGTCGTCAAGATGGAAATTTGAATTTCATCGTTCATTTGCTTTTTCACAGTTTTTGAATACTTTTTAATCTGCTGGTTTTCCGGAATAATGTTCTCGCTGAGGATCAGAATGATAAAATCCTTGTTCTCAGCAAAATGCTGAAACTGTTCAGCGATTTGTTTCTGAAAGATCTCTCTCGGCGCGAGATGCTGATTCTCTTTTCGAATCATTTCGATAGTTTGCATCGAAGTGTCGATATAATATTCAAACGCTCGGTTGAAAAGCTGTTCTTTTGATTTGAAATGTAAATAAAATGCGCCTTTTGATATTCCGCATTCATCTGCAATTTCCTGAATGGTCGTAGAAGAAAAACCCTTTTTCGCAAACAATTGGATGCTTGCTTTAATGATTTTTTCTTTTTTTTCGTTCATGAAATAAGGCCCCTTCAGCTTTAGAATGTTACGTCAAACGCAAGTGAAATGGTTGACGGCATTGTATATCACCGTTTATTATGATATAGAATGACCAGTCAGTCAATACATAAAGGAAAATGGAGGATATAATGAATTCGATCATCAATTTTGTGTTAAAGAATAAGTTCGCTGTATGGCTCATGACGATTATCGTAACAGTTGCTGGTCTATATGCCGGATTGAATATGAAACAAGAATCAATCCCGAATATCAACACGCCAGTCATTACGGTTTCTACAACGTACCCTGGCGCAACGCCGGACGAAGTATCAGATAAGGTGACAGATCCAATTGAAAAGTCGATTCAAAACCTCAATGGGGTCAGCGTAGTCACTTCTAATTCTTTTGAAAATGCATCATCCATTCAAATCGAGTAC
This sequence comes from Bacillus sp. Je.9.29.b, assembly GCF_051129925.1. Lineage (NCBI taxonomy): Bacteria > Bacillati > Bacillota > Bacilli > Caryophanales > Bacillaceae > Bacillus > Bacillus sp. Je.9.29.b. Next base: position 101,092 of record NZ_JBCPSO010000008.1, on the reverse strand, counting down.
GATTACAACAAAGACATGGATGAAGCAAAAAAGGAAATTGAAGATGCGATTAGCAATATCGATTTCCCTGAAAATGCAGAAAAACCTAAAATCGCACGCTTTAGTATTAATGCGATTCCAATCCTAGCCCTTAGTGTCTCTGGTGATAAAGAATCATTACAAGACCTTACACAAAAAGTAGAAAATGATCTCGTTCCTTCACTTCAAGGATTAGACGGTGTCTCTTCTGTCGAAACTTCAGGACAGCAAATCAAAGAAGTAGAATTTTCGTTTAAACAAAAGAAATTAAAAGAATACGGTCTCGATGAAGATACCGTCCAAAACATGATTAAAGGCTCTGATGTGAATGTACCATTAGGTCTATACACATTTGGCAACAAACAAAAATCAGTTGTCGTGGACGGCAATATTTTAAGCGTCAAAGATTTGAAAAACATGCGCATTCCAGTCACACCAAGTGCAGGCGGCGGTGCGGGAAGCGCTGGAGCTGGAGCACCTTCTAGCGGTTCAGAAAACCCAGGTGCGCAAGGTGCGGAGCAGCAGGCTGGAAGTGCAAGTCAGCAGCAAGCAGCAGCTCAGCAGCCAGCAGGTGGAGGTGCAGCAAGCAGTCAATCTGTAGAGCTGCCGACGATCAAGCTATCTGAGATAGCAGATATTAAAGTCGTAAAAGATGCAGAATCGATCTCTAGAACGAATGGAAAAGACAGTATCGGTCTGCAAATTGTCAAAGGCTCTGATGCCAACACAGTGAGTGTAGCAGAAGAAGTGACAAAAGAGCTTGAGAAATTCAAAAAAGACAACAAAGGCATCAAAGTAAGCACCACATATGATCAAGCAGAGCCGATTAAAGAGTCTGTCAGCACAATGCTGAACAAGGCGATCATCGGAGCAATCTTTGCGATCATTATCATTATGTTGTTCCTGCGAGATATCAAATCAACATTAATTTCGGTCATTTCCATTCCGTTATCTCTGTTGATTGCTGTTTTAATATTAAATCAGCTGGATATCACGTTAAATATTATGACACTTGGTGCCATGACCGTCGCCATCGGGCGTGTTGTCGATGACTCGATAGTGGTCATAGAAAATATCTATCGACGAATGGCGTTAAAGGATGAACCGTTAAAAGGTAAGGCACTCGTCAGAGAAGCCACAAAAGAAATGTTTATCCCAATCATGTCTTCGACGATTGTGACAATTGCAGTATTCTTACCGTTAGCATTAGTAGGTGGAATGATTGGTGAACTATTCATCCCATTTGCCCTAACAATTGTGTTTGCGTTGCTTGCTTCACTGCTTGTCGCTATTACAATTGTTCCAATGATGGCACACAGTCTATTTAAAAAGAATCTCTACGGCACAGCGAAAAAAGTAAAAGAGCATAAACCAAGCAAACTTGCTGGCGGTTATAGACGTGTACTTAATTGGACACTCAACCATAAATGGATCACATCAGGAATTGCCATTCTTATGCTTGTCGGAAGCTTATTCTTAGCACCACTTGTCGGTGTCAGCTTCTTACCACAGGAAGCAGAGAAAACGGCCATGGTAACATATACACCTGAACCTGGACAAACGAGAGAGCAAGCAATTGATGAAACGAAAAAAGCTGAAGAATATTTGATGAAACGTGACCATGTCAATACAGTTCAGTATTCACTAGGCTCTTCAAATGCCATGACCGCAAGTGTTGGCGGTAACTCTAACGGTGCATTATTCTTCGTACAATATGATGATGACACGCCAAACTTTGATAAAGAAAAAGACCGGGTGGTCAAAGCCCTTCAAGACAAAGCGTCTAAAGGGGAATGGAAATCACAAAACTTCTCATCTGCTGGTGCAAATAATACCGTGACATACTATGTGTACGGGGACAAAGCAAGTGATATTGAAGGCACAGTAAAAGATGTTGAGAACATCTTAAAAGATGAGAAAAACCTGAAAAATGTCAGCACAAGCTTATCTGAGAAATACGATGAATATACGTTTAATGCAGATCAAGAAAAACTAGCGAAACTAGGTCTAACTGCTTCACAAATCGCTCAAGCAATTGCACCTCAAAATAGTGAAACAACACTGACGAAAGTCACAGAGGACGGCAAAGAACTTGATGTGAAGCTTCAAACGGAAAAAGATGAATATAAGAGCAAAAAAGATTTAGAAAATAAAAAGATCACCACACCAACAGGGCAAGAAGTCCGAATTGGTGATGTCGTCAAAGTAAAAGATGGTACGACTGCAAATACGGTGACAAAACGTGATGGAAAAATCTACGCAGAAGTGTCTGGTGACATGACAACAGACGACGTCTCAAGTGTAACGCAGGATGTTCAGAAGAAAGTCGACAAGCTTGATCTAAAATCTGGCGTAACGATTGACACAGGCGGCGTAAGTGCGGATATTGAGGAATCCTTTACACAGCTGGGCCTTGCAATGCTTGCAGCGATTGCCATTGTGTATCTCGTTCTCGTCATCACATTTGGCGGAGGTCTTGCACCATTTGCGATTCTTTTCTCCCTGCCATTTACGATTATTGGCGCACTGCTTGGATTGTTTATAGCAAAAGAAACCATCAGCTTAAATGCCATGATTGGATTGCTCATGCTGATCGGTATCGTTGTAACTAATGCCATTGTCTTGATTGACCGAGTGATTCATAAAGAACAAGAAGGTCTCTCAACAAGAGAAGCGTTACTTGAAGCAGGTACAACAAGATTACGTCCAATCTTAATGACGGCACTTGCGACAATTGGTGCACTGCTACCACTCGCATTAGGATTTGAAGGCGGAAGCCAGATCGTATCAAAAGGACTTGGTGTTACCGTAATTGGCGGCTTAACAAGTTCTACACTTCTCACATTGGTTATCGTTCCAATCGTGTATGAAATGTTAAGCAAGTTTAGACGTAAGAAAAAGTACGCAGAAGAAGAGTAAGAGGAAGCCCCGCCAATGAGCGGGGCTTTTTTTATGTTGAAATCTGACAAACAGCTTTTCTCATAAGCTCTTCAAATGCGTGGAAAAAGGCATCACGATCGACATGGTCAATCACTTGAATTGATTTTCCATCTGGATGCTCTTCAGTGCGACCTTGTCTAGGCGTTTCGGTATAAACGATTGCGTTCACTTCTTTTGAACGGGTAAATGATGTAGAAGCAAGAGTAATCGTTGTTAGCACGTCCCATAAGTAGTAAGTCGAGTTCGTTTCATGATGAATGAGCGGGGGACAAAAGGCGTAGCACTGTCCGATAAAATCTATTCCAATATAAGAACGAAGAGAAGCCCAGCGCTGACGTACATCAAGTGTAAGCGGGACTTGATTTGTACTTTCAAGCGCGACCATTTCAATAGGAAACGGTTCCTGAAAGACAGTGCTGACAGCATAAGGGTCCCAAAAGGCATTCCATTCTGCTGTCCCATCATGCTCGGGCTCTTCAACATTGCCTTTTTCAAGGAACGTTCCACCCATCCACACCAATTTTTCAATTCTATTAGAGATCGAAGGATCTTCTTCTAAAGCGCGTGCAAGATCTGTGAGCGGACCAGTAAAGAGCAGGGTGACAGGTTCTTTTGCCTTCTTAACCGTTTCAATCAGGTGAAGGTGTGCTGGCAGCTTGGACACTTTTGTATCAACAGTGCCTTTTTCATTTAAAATTGGCAGAGCATCTACATAAAAAGCATGCATACGCCACTCCTTCGGAAATGGATTGACGCCTCTAGAAGTTGAAGCAGCAACTTCAATTTCATAAGGACTGAAGCGATCAATGATTTTTTGAGATGCACTGAGAGCAGGCTCTAAATAACAATCAGCAGGAATCACAGACATTCCAATGACTTTCACATGTTCCATTTGAAGGAGAAGAAATAAAGAGACGAGATCATCAACACCGCCGTCATGATTAAAATAGACAGGCTTTTTCATCGCATATCATCCTTTACAGTGTTTACCTTTATCTTATCAGAATGCTTTCTTGCTGAGGGAGGTTGGCTAGGAGATTTCACATAATTAGGTGGTTGTTTTGTTGCCATTTTCAAATCTCATAGTATAATTAAAGGTTGTTAGTGGTGAAAATAGATTGCATAATGAATATAGGATGATGATGAATGAAACGTGCTCGAATTATATACAATCCGACATCTGGGCGTGAACTCTTCAAGAAGAATTTACCGCAGGTTTTGCAAAAATTTGAACAAGCTGGCTATGAAACTTCTTGTCATGCGACGACATGTGCAGGAGATGCCACGCAAGCAGCAGAAAAAGCCGCACAGAGAGATTTTGATTTAATTGTAGCAGCAGGTGGAGACGGCACGATCAATGAAGTCGTCAACGGACTAGCACCGCTTGAAAAAAGACCAAAACTAGGAATTATTCCAGTTGGAACGACAAATGATTTCGCAAGAGCACTTGGAATTCCACGAGAAGGTGTTTTGAAAGCGACAGATGCCATTATTGAGGGTGTAGCAAAGCCGCTTGATATCGGTAAAGTCAATGGCCATTATTTTATTAATATTGCTGGCGGCGGCCGGTTAACAGAGCTCACCTATGAGGTGCCTAGTAAGCTGAAGACCATGCTTGGACAGCTTGCTTATTATTTAAAAGGCATGGAGATGCTTCCTTCTATCCGCCCGACAGAAGTCGAAATTGAATATGACGGCAAATTGTTTCATGGAGAAATCATGCTGTTTCTTGTTTCACTCACAAACTCAGTAGGCGGCTTTGAAAAACTAGCGCCAGATTCCATTTTAGATGATGGGATGTTTGACCTGATTATTCTAAAGAAGGTCAATTTAGCAGAAGCCATTCGAGTGGTTAGTCTTGCTCTTAGAGGCGAGCATATTCATGATAACAATGTCATCTACGCAAAAGCGAATCGCGTGAAGGTAGATGTAAAAGATAAAATGCAATTGAATTTAGATGGTGAATACGGCGGCATGCTGCCAGGTGAATTTGAAAACCTGTATCGCCATATTGAATTTATTGTGCCAAAAGCAACAGCTGAAAAAATAGGGTGAAGACTGAACTTGGTTCCTTATGGCGGCCAAGTTTTTCTTTGCAAATGAGGTGATAAAATTGGTGAAAATGAAACCGCCTGTTGAAAAGAATGAATACTACAATGTAACCTTCGAAGACTTAACGCATGAAGGTGCAGGTGTAGCGAAAATTGAAGGATTCCCTGTCTTTGTACCAAATGCCCTTCCTGACGAACAAGGGCAAATCAAAGTCACACGAGTCAAAAAAGGATTTGCTTTTGGACGACTCATGGAGCTGACAAAGGAAAGTCAGCACAGGCAAGATGCGCCATGTCCCATTTACAAGCAGTGCGGCGGCTGTCAAATTCAGCATATGAGCTATGAAGGCCAGCTGCTATTCAAACAAAAACAAGTAAAGGACGTTTTAGAGCGGATCGGCAAGCTTGATATGAGCCGTGTAAAAGTTCATCCTGTACTCGGCATGGAAGACCCTTGGAATTACCGAAACAAAGCACAAGTTCCAGTTGGCGAACGGGAAGGCGGACTTGTTGCAGGATTTTATCAGCAGCGTACCCATGAAATCATTGATATGGAAAAATGTTTGATTCAACAGTCAGAAAACGACGAAGTGGTACAGGCAGTAAAAGACATATGCAATGCGTTTGGCATCAAAGCATATAACGAAGAGCGGCACAAAGGCTGGCTGCGTCATGTGATGGTTCGCTACGGTATTGCAACAGGTGAAATGATGGTTGTGTTTGTGACTAGAACGGCTGACTTTCCGCAAAAGCAGCAGGTGATTGAGCAGATTATAGCACGCTTCCCACATGTTCGGTCAATTGTGCAAAACGTGAATTCAAAGAAAACAAATGTCATTTTCGGAGACGAAACAACCGTTTTATGGGGAGAAGAATACATTTATGACACGATTGGCGACATCAAATTTGCCATTTCAGCTCGTTCGTTTTATCAAGTGAACCCAGCCCAAACAAAGGTGCTTTATGACAAAGCGCTTGAATATGCAGAGCTGCAAGGCGAAGAAACCGTCATCGATGCCTACTGCGGAATCGGTACGATTTCCTTATTTCTCGCACAAAAAGCAGGCAGAGTATATGGGGTTGAAATTGTTCCAGAAGCAATTGAAGATGCAAAACGAAACGCTGCCTTAAACGGAATCAATAATGTTGAATTCGCAGTCGGCGAAGCAGAAGCGGTTATTCCGAATTGGTACAAAGAAGGCATCAAAGCAGATACATTAGTCGTTGATCCTCCAAGAAAGGGCTGTGACGAAGCATTACTTGACACCATTTTAAAGATGAAACCAAACCGAGTTGTTTATGTATCCTGTAATCCTGGGACGCTTGCTCGTGATTTGCGTATTCTTGAAGATGGCGGGTATGTGACGGAGGAAGTGCAGCCGGTGGATATGTTTCCGCATACCAACCATGTAGAATGTGTAGCAAGTCTTGTGATTAATCAGTAATGTATTGAGACATCCCGATTTCGTGAAAAACATCGATATCGGGATGTTTTTATTTTTGTATGTTCAATCGGCACTAAAAAATGATATTTGGAAGTGGAATTTATATTTTTATCCCGTAATTCATTACCAAATGTCCTTTTTTGCAATTTTGCCCGGTTCATATTAAAGTATATAATGATAAAAATTGCTGAAAGAATTTACAGAAGGACATGCCCTAAAAGGCGCTATGTCATGAGAGGAATTGGATGAAAGATGAGTAAAAATTTCTGGCGTGATTTACCGCGGCCATTTTTTATATTAGCACCAATGGAAGAAGTGACAGATGTTGTGTTTCGTCATGTCGTGAGTGAGGCGGCGAGACCGGATGTGTTTTTTACAGAGTTTACGAACAGTGAGAGCTATTGCCATCCTGATGGCATTCAAAGTGTGAAGGGGCGTTTAACGTTTACAGAGGATGAGCAGCCGATTGTTGCTCATATTTGGGGAGACAAGCCTGAGAACTTTAGACAAATGAGCATTGGAATGGCGGAAATGGGATTTCAGGGGCTTGATATTAATATGGGCTGTCCTGTTCCAAATGTCACGCAAAACGGGAAGGGAAGCGGCTTGATTCTTCGTCCAGACGTTGCCGCAGAGCTGATTCAAGCAGCAAAAGCTGGGGGATTACCTGTCAGCGTCAAAACAAGACTAGGTTTTACTGAAGTCGATGAATGGCGCGGGTGGCTTAGACACATTTTGGAGCAAGATATTGTGAATTTATCGATCCACCTTCGCACAAGAAAGGAAATGAGCCAGGTGGATGCTCATTGGGAGCTCATTCCTGAGATTAAAAAACTTCGTGATGAAGTAGCACCTGATACGCTTTTAACAATCAATGGTGATATTCCAGATCGTCAAACAGGCTTAAAACTTGCTGAACAGTATGGAGTGGACGGCGTGATGATTGGGCGCGGGATTTTCCATAACCCATTTGCTTTTGAAAAAGAGCCGAAGGAGCATACAAGTGATGAACTGCTCGGTCTTTTAAGATTACATCTTGATCTCCATGATCAATACTCATCACTAGGTTTGCGTCCATTCAAGGCACTGCACCGTTTCTTTAAGATTTATGTAAAAGGATTCAGAGGAGCGAGTTTCTTGAGAAATCAATTAATGAACACATCATCAACAGATGAAGTGCGTGCCATGCTGGATGAGTTTGAAGCGAGAAATCAAGAACAATCATGACCAACAAGAGGAGGGGGAACCCTTCTCTTTTTTTATTGAATAGGACTATTAAACTAGTTCACTTAAATGGTAAAATGAGATAGAAATAACAATTGGAGGTATTTTATTTGAAACCATTTTGGGATAAAGATAGAGAAAGCGAAGAAACATTTAAGAAAATCAATGAGAAAGGCATTGCAAAAGCGGAAAAGAAGCTAGGCGTCATCCTGCCTGATACATATAAGCAACTGATCCTCGAACAAAATGGCGGGTATACATTGCATAACGCTTTTCCAACGGACCAGCCGAATGGATGGGCAGAGGATCATGTATCATTTGATCATTTAAGAGGAATTGCCAAAGACGAAGGCATTATGGATAGTGATTATTTAATAGAAGAATGGGAATTGCCTGAGGGACTTGTGCTCATTTGTGGGGATGGTCATACGTGGATTGCATTGGATTATAGAGAAACAAAGGAGCATCCGCCGATTCACTACTTTGATTTAGAAGATGAGACGGATTTTAAATTAGCGGATTCGTTTGATGAACTGATTGCTGGGCATTATACTGCTGAATAACATGAAAAGGAAAAGGCAGCCGCGAGTAGATATATTTCATTAAAACCGTTGTTATATAGTATTTTTTGAGAGAGACAAAAGAGTCTCTCTTTTTTTTTGCGAAGCAACATTGAATCTCTCTCTAAAACTGTATCTGTTATGTTTAAGTCTTATTATTCAATTGGTTCACTTTCCACTCACTAAATTTTCTGACGATAATATCTGCCACAATGTAAAATGGCAGAAAGCTGGAGTTGTCCACTTTGTTATATAAGTGAAACGGGGTGCTGCTTACATAGATATTAAACATGGCATTTTGTGCAAGGAGGTTATTCCTTAATGTGGTCATGCTGATAAATTTGATATGTCTCGTTTTCACCAATTGAATGATTTCATCTAAATTCTTCGATTCACCCGATAAAGAAATGATAAATAAAAGGTCATCCTCACCAAATTCAATGATTCCATCTGTTAAGTCCCGCTTGCTTCGTAATACTTGAGATTTCTTATGCAGTGACCATAGCTGCCGCTGTACATCATTTGCCAAATCAAGCTGTGCAGTTCCTGTCCCATAAATATAAATATACGGTGCACGATCAATCAGTTGATTTAATTGATGAAAGTCCAGCTGCTCCATATATTTTCTTGTCTGCCTGATATCTTGATCAAGCAGCTGCATTAAATCCTGTGTTGTCTCTTCACTGAAAGCATTTAATTTCACATAAGACTTTAAGTCACTGTAGCCGTCAAATCCTATTTTCTTAGCAAGCCGATGGATGGATGAGATGGAAGTATGAGCATAACGGGCAAGGTCCTGAATTTTCATTGTCTTCATTTCTTCAAGATGATCATGGATTGTTTTAATAATGTGCAGGTCATTCTTATTTAAATCTTCGAAGTATTCATTTACCAGCTTGTCCAGTATCATGCGATGTGCCCTCCAACATGAAAATATTTTCTTCCTGTGAAAATATAATCTAATGTTACAACTTGATTTCTAAATACGTCAAACCTATTGGTTTTTGTAAGCGCTCCCTTTACAGTGGTGTTATGGATCAAGCAAAGGGGTTATGCTTATGAATGCAATCAAGCGGTTTGGCAGTGCTATGGTAGTTCCTGTACTTTTATTCGCGTTTTTTGGTATTGTTGTCGGCCTCGCGACTTTATGTAAGAATCCAGCGATTATGGGGGAAATGGCTGCAGAAGGTACGATGTGGTACAAGGTTTGGTCACTGATTGAAAGCGGGGGATGGACGATTTTCAATCATATGGAATTAGCCTTTGTGATTGGATTGCCCATCTCACTTGCAAAAAAAGCGCAAGCACGTGCGACGCTCGCAGCTTTGATGATTTATCTTGTATTTAACAATTATATTCATGCTATTTTGACACTTTGGCCGTCTACTTTTGGTGTTGATTTATCGCAAGGTGTCGAAAATGTAGCGGGAGTAAAAGAAATAGCGGGTATACCTACGCTGGATACAAGTATCATTGGTGCGGTGATGATATCTGGAATCGTCATTTGGATCCATAATCGTTTTTATGATCAAAAGTTGCCTGAAATGCTTGGGATTTTCCAGGGGCTTGTATTTGTTGTCATCATCGGATTCTTTGTGATGATTCCTATTGCTTTTATCGTTGCTTTTGTATGGCCCTATGTTCAGCAGGGGATTCAATCTCTCCAAGGGTTCATGGCACAGTCTGGTTATATTGGTGTCTGGCTGTTTCATTTCTTGGAAAGGGTGTTAATTCCAACAGGACTTCACCATTTTATTTATACACCTTTTGAGTTTGGTCCAGCGGCTGTAAATGGGGGGTTAAAACCATATTGGATTGCTCACTTAAATGAATTTGCGTCCTCCACTTCCGATTTGAAGGATCTTTATCCATACGGATTTTTATTGCATGGGAATATTAAGATGTTTGGCTGTTTAGGGATAGCTTTAGCCATGTATTTTTCTACACCGAAAGAAAACAGAAAAAAGGTTTTGGCATTGGTACTACCCGCCACATTAACAGCCATATTTGCTGGAATTACAGAACCGCTTGAATTTACGTTTCTATTTCTCGCGCCTTATTTGTTTGTGATACATGCACTTCTTGGAGCGACCATGGTGACAATCATGAATATGTTTGGTGTTGTCGGAATGATGGGTTCCGGGCTTATTGAAATAGCTGCATTGAACTGGATTCCGCTCTCTTCAAATCATGGAGGGATTTATCTGATCCAAGCGATGATTGGACTTCTTTTTACAGCATTGTATTTTGTCATATTTAGATGGCTGATTGTGAAATTTGATATTCCATTACCAGGACGAAAACATGAGGAGGAGACGAGGCTATATACAAAACAAGATTATGAGAATGCTCATAAAAAAGGTCATGACCAAAAGGAAGCGCCCGTTTATGCGTCTGAGTATGAAGAGAAAGCCGTTTATTTCTTAGAAGGCCTTGGCGGTAAAGAAAACATTAAAGATGTGACAAACTGTGCCACACGTCTGCGTATTACAGTGATTGACCCTAGCTTGGTGAAAGATAGGGACTACTTTACAAAAAATAAACTGGCCCACGGCATGGCGAAGAGTGGTCAAAGCATTCAAATCATTGTTGGCTTAAGTGTACCGCAAGTAAGAGAGTCCTTTGAGACAAAACTTTTATTAGATTGAAAAAGGAGCTGGATATGATGAAAAAATTTAATATTACCATCGCTGGAGGCGGAAGTACATTTACACCGGGAATCATTTTGATGCTGTTAGACTATCTAGAGGAGTTCCCAATTCATACAATTAAACTCTATGATAATGATGAAGCTAGACAAAAGACGATTGCAGATGCATGTGAGATTATGTTAAAAGAACGAGCACCAGAAGTGCGATTACTGGCAAGCACGGACCCAGAAGAAGCCTTTACTCAAGTCGATTTTGTGATGGCACATATTCGTGTCGGCAAATATGCAATGCGTGAATTAGATGAGAAAATTCCATTGAAGCATGGAGTCGTCGGACAGGAAACATGCGGCCCAGGCGGGATAGCTTACGGAATGCGGTCCATTCCAGGTGTATTAGAACTTGTCGATTATATGGAAAAATACTCACCTGAAGCTTGGATGTTAAACTATTCGAACCCTGCAGCGATAGTAGCAGAGGCAACACGTAAGCTAAGACCGAATTCCAAGATTTTAAACATATGCGATATGCCAATTGGCATCGAAGAATTAATTGCAAAGAATTTAGGTTTATCTTCACGGAAAGAACTAGAAGTCGATTACTATGGTTTAAATCATTTTGGCTGGTGGACAGATATTCGAGATAAATCAGGAAATAGCTTAATGCCTGAGGTAATTAAGCATGTAAGCCAGCATGGTTATGCAACAGATGGAACATCTGAATTAGAACAGCAGAAGAGCTGGAACAGCACATTAAAAAAGGCCAAAGATATTCAAGCACTTGATCCAAAAACGGTACCGAATACGTATTTGAAATACTATATATTTCCAGATGAAGAAGTGGCACATTCAAATATTGAGTTCACGCGTGCCAATGAAGTGATGGAGGGGCGGGAAGCTTTTGTTTTTAGTGAATGTCAGGCCATCATTGATAAAGGAACTGCAAAGGAAACAAAGCTGACCATTGATGAGCACGCTTCTTATATTGTTGATTTAGCAAGAGCCATTGCTTTTAATAAAAAGGAACGGATGCTGATGATTGTAGAGAACAATGGCGCCATTAGGAACTTTGATCCAACAGCTATGGTCGAAATTCCTTGTATCGTTGGGAGCAATGGACCAGAAAAATTAGTAGTTGGAGAGATTCCTAGATTTCAGAAAAGTCTCATGGAGCAGCAAGTTGGCGTAGAAAAACTAGTAGTAGAAGCATTTGAAGAAGGGTCCTATCAAAAACTATGGCAGGCTATCACATTATCGAAAACGGTGCCGAGTGCTAAAGTAGCAAAAGATATTTTAGACGACTTAATTGTGGCAAATCAAGCATTTTGGCCAGAGTTAACATAACACGAGAATAAGCAATATGGGCGTGACAGCGCTCATATTGCTTATTTGTTTTTTCAACCGATGTATTGTAATGGAGACAAAAAGCCCCCTTACCAAAAGGGGGCCGCCATTCCTTACTCTGCGCTCTCCTCAACCTCACGGCTATCCTCTGTTTCACCAATATAAATAGGGCCGTTTGCGTGGTCGATTCGGATTGGCCATTCGTACGGAATTTGAAGACGTCTAGCAATGGCTCTCCAGAATTTTGTGGAATCCAATTCGAATTCTTGGAAGTCTTTTAATAAGTCTTTGTAAGACGAGCCATCAAATTGAATGTACATATCTTGAAGGCGCATGAACGCGACATGTCTCACTTCAAGTGCTGCTGCGGCTTCCATTTCTTCTTCTGTTGCTTCTCCGATGATTGTACCTGCGGGCGGAAGCATGTCGTATACGTTAAATTCCTCTTCTTCTTCGTGTGCTGCATTGTGCTGTTGATCTGACATTTTTCTTCACTCCTTCTCGTTCTCAATCAAAACTTTATTTCGTGCTTACTTCTATTATCGGAAGGAAATGTGAAATGTGGAATGAAAAGTGGAGCAGATTCACAACTCTTGCTTTTTTCTCTTGAATCATCTATGATCAATTACAGATATAAAAGATCTATAATAGATAGAAAGGAGTTTCCTCATGAAATATTCTAAGGCGACCAACTATGCGCTGCATACGATGGTGTTTTTAACTCTTGCGCCAAAGGGTAGAGCGATTGGCGTTGAGCCTCTTGCTAAGATGCAAGACCTTTCACCAACCTATTTATCTAAAATTTTAACAAAGCTTGTGAAGGCGGGATTGATTGAATCAACACCTGGTGCAAAGGGAGGTTATACCCTTATCAAACGAAAGGAAGACATTTCGTTTTTAGATGTCATTCAGGCTGTAGAAGGACAAACGAATTTATTTCGCTGCTCCTTAGAGCATGACTCCTTCATGCCTCATGATGGCTGTTTGATTGAACAGGTCATGCAGGATGTTGAAACGAAAATGCAGGAGACGTTAAGTCAAAAACGGTTAAGTGATATTGCGAACCAAATTGAGCAGACAGAAAAAAATCCATTTTTCAACATGTGATTTTTTTGAACTGATTATGGATATTAAGAGTCTTTAAAGTCTTGAATGAAAAAGGAGAGGTTGATATGTTATTAGATTGTGCCATTATCGGAGGCGGGCCAGCCGGATTAAGTGCAGCACTTGTTGTAGGAAGAGGCAGAAAGCAGGTCACTGTATTTGATGATGAGCTGCCAAGAAATCGAGTGACGCAGGAATCACATGGATTTATTACAAACGATGGAATGACACCATTTGAGATCAGACAAGCGGGAGAGGCAGATCTTCAAAAATACCCTAATATCACAATCAAACGAAGTAGAATTGTTGATATACAAAAGAAAGAGGAAAGCTTTACGTTACTGACACACGAGGGGGATGCATTTGAAGCGAAAAAAATCATTTTGGCAACAGGTCTTCAGGATATACTGCCAGAGATCGAAGGAATTCATGATGTGTACGGAAAAACGTTGTTTAGCTGTCCTTTCTGTGATGGATGGGAATTAAAGGACAAAGCACTTGCCCTCATTGCAGAGAATCAGCGAGCCTTGCATATGGCTAAGCTTCTTTCCAATTGGACAAAGGATTTGATCGTGTTTACGAATGGGCACGTGTTGGTTGAAGAGGACAAGACGCTTCTGACGGCACATTCTATTCAAGTCATTGATGTGCCAATTGTGTCGATTGATCATGACAATGGGCAGCTGCGCTCTCTACAGCTTGCGAATGGGGAGATAGTGAATAGGGAAGGCGGTTTTGTCGCAAGTGAATTCAAGCAGTCAGCCCCATTTGCCGAAAAGCTTGGCTGTCAAATGACGAAGAATGCGGGTATTGAAACAGATATTCTTGGACGTACAACCGTCAGTGGTGTCTTTGCATGTGGTGATAATCTAGGCGGTCCTGCTCAGTTAGTTCTCGCAGCAGCAGCTGGAAGCCAGGCAGGAATGGGCGTCATTCATGAACTGGTGCAAGAAGAATTTCAAGAAAAAACATCTCTATGAAAAGAGATGTTCAGCGATGAACGGTTTTCCGTTTTGCTAAGACGTGAGCTGTCCATTCAAAAAGTGCGTAGATGACAAAGAAGATCAGGATCCAGCTGCTGACATCGACCCATACATTGGTGATCTGAATGATGTTCGCCTGATCAAGTCCAGCCTGTATCCACATGGTGATCAGTGCTGTAAGGAACACTTGTAAAAACCATTTTGATGTTTTCAATTGACCACACCTCCATCTCTTTCTATCATATAAGAAATGACAGTTTATTTCCAATTTGTTTTCCTATATGTTTCAACGGTAAAATGAAAAATAAAACGAGTGAAAGGAAAGCAAATGAGTGATCAAACAAATATGTTTCTAAAAAATCATTTTCCTCATCTTATCCTCACGCCGCCTCTTTTTTATGAGTGGCCTATTGGGCTTCGGTTTGAAGTGGCAGATTGGTCATTAGGAAAAGAATCGATTGTATTAGAAAAAGCGGGAGATCGTGCTTTAGAGATTGTGAAATATACTTTTGATCCAGAAGACGAGATGCTGCTTGTGACGGATGTGTATACAGATCATGAACATGAATTAACGAAGCATAAGCTCCTTGTCTATCAAAAATATGTGCATCGGCAAGTAAGGAACAGATTGCGCCACGAGCTTTTGACTTATGTACGTCCAGAAATAGAAGATTCACTGACATTAGAGAGATTTACACTCAAATGCCAGCTGCAAGACATTCGATTGCGTCCGCTTCTCCATGCGATGTGCCAGGAGGACTTCTATGCACCGAATCAAATCTTGAAGGGAAAACTGGGGTATGAAATTTACTTAATGAATCTCTCAAAAAAAATGATTTTTCACTTATATGATGATCGAGGCTGTGATCTCATTGCGGCAGATGCTAAGCGTCTACGCCCAGTCTATGAAGGCTTACAGCACTTGCTATTAGACTATGATCGTCCTAAGATGGACCGGCTGTTTGCAGCCAAATAAAAAACCGCACTTTCGACAAGTGCGGTCAGCGGGTAGACAGTTTTATGCTTCTACTTTATTGAAGAACTGTGGCAAATATTCTTTGTGTGCTTCTAGCATTTCATCTAGGATGCTTTTTGCAATGGCATCTGATGGGACAAGCGGGTTGATGGTCATTGCGACAAGAGCTGTGTTGTAATCGCCTGTCACGGCTGCTTCAGCAGCTACACGTTCAAAGGATTTAATTTGAGAAATAAGTCCTTTGACAGCGACCGGCATTTCACCAACAGCGATTGGTTTAGGACCGTCTTTTGTGATCACACAGTTGAGTTCAACCGCAGAATCATTTGGAATGTCGCTAATAGCCCCGTTATTAATGGTGTTTACAGGCTGAATGTCATGCTTGTCGTTATAAATGGATGCAATCAAGTTACAAGCCGCATCACTGTAGTAGGCACCGCCTCGTTTTTCAAGCTGTGGCGGCTTGATGTCGAGATCAGGGTCTTTGTAAAGCTCGAACAAATCATTTTCTAATGCGCGAACGACTTCAGCACGAGTTCCTTCATTTGCTGCTGCTTTCTTTTCCTCAGCCAGCATATCACTTGTTTTGTAGTAGTAACGGTGATACGGACAAGGAATGACGCCAAGCCCTTTTAAGAAATCAGCATCCCACGGAATCGCTTGAATGTTGTTCATCGACATGCTGGAGTTTGGATCAGCCATGTCTTCAATGACTTGATCCATGATGCTTTTGCCATCTAAGAATACATTGAGTCCAAAGACCATATGGTTTAATCCAGCAAAGCTGACTTCGACTCTGCTTGCGTCGACACCAAGCCCTTTGGCGATTCCCATGCGAATGCCGATCGGCACGTTACATAAACCAACGACTTTACGATGGTTTGAATAACGAAGAACGGCTTCAGTGACCATACCAGCTGGATTTGTGAAATTCACAAGCCATGCATTCGGGCAAAGCTCTTCAATATCTTTGACAATATCAAGAATGACAGGAATGGTGCGAAGTCCTTTGAATAGACCTCCTGGACCATTTGTTTCTTGACCAATGACATCATATTTTAAAGGAATGCGTTCATCTTTCATACGTGCTTCAAGAAGTCCGACACGGAATTGTGTTGTGACAAAATCAGCATCTACAAGTGCTTTTCTGCGGTCTAATGTTAAATGAACCTCGATTGGAAGCCCTGCTTTTTTGACCATGCGTTTTGCAAGGTTTCCGACGATCTCAAGCTTTTCTTTTCCCGCTTCAATATCAACGAGCCAAAGCTCGCTAATCGGAAATTCATCGTATCGTTTAATAAATCCTTCTACAAGCTCTGGTGTATAGCTTGATCCTCCGCCAATTGTGACAACCTTTAATCCTTTTGCCATGTTCTGCACCTCCGAATAATGTAACGCGCAATGTTATAATAGAGAAAAGTCTTTTTTCTTGTTTGTACATCTTTAGCTTATCGTGAGAGCATCGTGTGCGTAAATGACTTCAGTGTCTTTAGGCAAGGGTGCCCTATTTAGAGATTTGTTACATAAAAGAAACACATTGTGACATGTTGTTGGAGAAAGGGGAAGTCAGATGTTTTCAAGTGAGGTCATTTCCAGCTTTAATGAACTAGAAAGCGCTTTATACCGATATATCATGGAAAACAGTGAAAAGGTCGTGTACATGAGAATTCGAGATCTTGCAGATGCTGCACATATTTCCACCTCGTCTGTCCTTCGCTTTTGCCGAAAAGTAAATTGTGAAGGCTTTTCAGAGTTTAAAGTGAAGCTCAAAATGTATTTAGAATCAGAGCAGACACCTTCTTTAAAAAGTACACAGCACTTTCTATATGAATTTATTGAACGAACATTGAAGGGAGACTTTGAGGGGAAAATTAAGGAGGCAGCAAAGCTCATTGCTGAGGCAAAAAATGTGCTGTTTATTGGGACTGGCAGTTCTGGCATTTTGGCGCAGTATGGGGCGAGGTACTTTTCAAGTCTTGAGAAATTTTCATTTTACATCAACGATCCGTTTTTCCCGATGAATATGCAGTATTTAGACAATAGTGTCACCATTGTGCTGTCTGTATCAGGGGAGAACAGTATTACGATTGATCATATTTCGAAGTTAAAAAGAGAAGGCAGCAAGATCATTAGTATTACGAATAACCAGCACTGCACGATTTCGCGCATTTCAGATTTAAATATTGCCTACTACGTCACAGATGAACGGGTCCACAGAGCCAATATCACCACACAGACGCCAGTTGTGTATATTTTAGAAGCCATGGCCCGTGACATGTTTGCGATGTTAAAAGAAAAGTAAAAGAGCCGCTGCATACATCAGCTGCTCTCTTTTTTCTGCTTCATAAAAGCAAGGATGGCAATGCCGGAACAAACGAGTACAAATAGACCGCCCAGCAAATACACAGACCTCGCCCCGTATGCATCTGCAATCAATCCAACAAAGAAAATAGACAAACCGACCGATACAGAAGAAAGGACGTAGTGAGCCGAATACACCTTTGATAAATCACGTACTGGCGTTTCCGTTTGAAGAATGGTTTGCTGCGAAACATCTCGGATTTGGTAGGCAGGCCCCATCAAAATACAAAGCAGCAAAGCAAGCCATGGGAGGCTGTTCAGTGAATAGACAATGGTCAGCACTGCATAAATGAATGAACCACCTGCCATAAAGAGAAGAAGCTGCTTTTGAATGAACCGGCTTATCCACGCAGCCAAGAGTCCGCCTATGATGGCACCTGTATAATAAGCGGCATTGATAAATCCCCACCATTCCTCACCTTGCTTTAAATCATGGGTGACAAAGGCAAGCGTAATCGCCCCGATCCACACAGCACCCGCAATATTTTCACAAACATCCATAAAGGTCAGGGTGCGCACCGTTTTATTTCTCCAAATGATCGTCCAGCCATCTTTGAAGCTGTTCATCTTATTTGCTTTTCGAACCGTCTCTTCTTGCTTGAGAACAGGAAAGACAGGGATGAATAATAGATAAGACAACACAATCATGACACAGGTGATCCACATTAAATAAAATGGCCCGATCCATAGGACGAGCATTCCAGTGAACGAATAGCCAGCGATTTGAACCATTTGATGAAAAATGGAGGCTGTACTGTTTGCTTTCACAAGCTGATTTGCTTTCACAAGCATCGGCATGATGGCCTGCATTAAAGGACTGATGAACCCGCCTGTGATGGAAATCAAAATGAGCGCACTAAACAGCCAGACCATATGCTGCTGAAAGAAATGAAATTGGGCTGTAAACACGATGAGCATCCCAAGACGTAAAAGCGGGACCCATTTCAATAGCCGGCCAGCTTGAAAGTAATCGGTTAAAACAGGAGAGAAGAGCCCAGCCAATAGCTGGCATATTGTTCTAATCAGCGGAAATACAGCCGCATAGGCAACAGATTGTGTATCTTGATAAATGACAAACGTGATCGTCATCACAAATAAAATATCACTCAGCATGAGAAGGCTTTTACTGCTTGTATAACACCAAAATTTGTTTCCCATATCAAACCGGCTCCTTTTCAAAAACAAGTTTAGTATAGCATGGTGATGAAGGGGCCAGAGGCTTTCCATTGAAAAATACATCTTAAGGATGAGAAGATTGTGATAAGCTAAATGAAGGACATTGTAAGGAAAGGGGTTCAATCGATTGAAAAAATTACCGGCACATGACTTTTTGGACAAACATGGCATTCCATACGAGGTCAAAACATTTTCTGCCGAAACAGAAAAGGGAGCAGCAAATGTAGCGGCAGCTCTTGGTTTTCGTGAAAGACAAATGATTAAAACATTGATTTTTGAAACAGGAGAAGGAGAGCAGCTGCTTGTGATGGTTGGCGCTGATCAGCATATTAAGTCAGGGAAACTCAAGAAAGCGGCCGGCTCCCGTAATATTAAAATGGCTTCACCGGAGAAGGTTCTTGAAGTGACGGGCTATCGAATTGGCTCGATTCCGCCGTTTTGCTGGCAGCCAGAAGGATTCCGCACCATTATTGAGGCTTCGTTATTAGAAGAGGAAATATTAGGTGTTGGGGCAGGCGAATGGGGAAATGAAATCCTCATCACACCAGAACAATTAGTGAAAGCCTCAAAAGCTGTACCGTTTGACATCGTGCAGCCAGCTGAATAAAAAAAGTGCCTGTTTCAGAAGCAGGCACTTTTTTAATTGGTAGCAGGCGTAGTAAATGGACCGATACCTTTCATTTGCAGGAAGGCATCCACGGTTCTATTTTCTTCAAGATCATTCGCCCGTTTGCACACAACAACCGGTCTGACGATCTCGATGCCTTCAATGTACACGCGCCCAATTTCTTGCCGCTTGAGACTGCCATGAACCGCATCACGGGGAACAAGTGTGATGCCATATCCAGCTTTGATCATTTGAATCGCTTCATGAACACCGCTGAATTGTAAATCAACGGTCGGTTTTTTGATTCCTTTCGAGGTAAAAAGAGAAAAGAGCTTATCTCTTGTGGAACTGCCTTCTTCACGCATCAAAAAAGGCTCCTGACTCAGGCGCTCCAGCGGGACGGTTTTTCCGTTTAACGGATGGTCTGCCGGCACAATAAAATCATAGCTTAAATTCGTTAAATGAGAAGTGAGAATCTCCTCATGGTGCAGATCCTCGATCACAGCGATGGCCACATCTGATTCATATTGAAGCAGGCTCTCTAAAACCTGAGCGGAGTTTCCGCTTTTTAATTCAATTTCTGTCTGTGGTGAAGATTTTTTAAAAGCAGCAAGCCAATCTGGCAGTAAAAAGTTGAGTGGTACATAGGTAGAAGCGATGCGGAGCCGCCCCTTTTTTCCGTTTTGTAAAAGTGTGATCTGATATTCTACTTCTTTTTCAGCCTCGAACACTTGCCGGGCATAAGGGTATAGAATTTTCCCCATTTCCGTAAGTGTAATGCCTCTGCCATTTCGTTTAAAAAGACGGAAACCGATCTCACTTTCAATGCTTCTAAGCTGAGCCGTCACAGCTGGCTGTGTCAAAGATAGCAAGTCTGCTGTTTGTGTAACGCTTTTTGTCTCTGCGACCTTTGCAAAAATCCGAAGGGCATGTAAATTCAACTTTGCACCACCTATCAATTATTTTGATGGTTTAATCAAAAACATTCATTAGATTTATTATAAGGCATCCCTTATTGTAAAGATAGCGAAGGGGGAAGGGAAAATGGATCATCGTCAAAAGCAAGTGGTGTCAATATCGCTTATCACAGCATTTGCACTGATTGGAGATTCAATGCTTTATATTGTGCTTCCGATCTATTGGAAAGAGGTTGGTTTATCATCTATTTGGGAGGTCGGGCTGCTGCTGTCCATTAACCGATTCATCCGCATCCCGTTAACACCTGTTGTTTGGTGGCTCTATCGGTTTGTCCCAATGAAGACCGGTGTATTGATCGCTATTTTGATTGCATCAGTGACCACAGTGCTTTATGGTGTGAGCGGTTTTTGGCTGCTGCTGATTTGCCGCTGCGCTTGGGGGCTGGCATGGACGTTATTGCGTATGAGTGGAATGAGATTAATTGCTGAGATGGAGGAAAGCTCTCAAGGGCATTATACGGGCATTTATAATGGGCTTTACCGGCTTGGCAGTTTATTCGGCATGTTATTTGGCGGAATATTCGCCAGCCTGATCGGCTTCCAGTCCATGACGCTTGTTTTTGGTTTACTCACATTACTAGGAATCATTTTTTATGTCTCTTTGGATGAGATTGAAAAGGGAGAAGAGGGGCAGGTGTATCAAGTCATCAAACAGAGGTGGCTTGCACGGGATGTTGTAAAAGTATTAATGACAGGTATGCTGATCGCACTTGTGATCCAAGGGTTATTCGCATCAACCCTCAGTCATGTCATTGAAGCAAGGATCGGTCATGGTGAATTTGCTCTGTTCGGCTTTGTTATCGGAGCTTCGGCTTTAAGTGGAATCATTCAAGCGCTCAGATGGGGGTGGGAACCATTTGTAGCACCGAAAACGGGCAGATGGTTTGATGGGCTTGTGATGAAGGAACGAACGCTTTGCTGGATGTTTCTTTCATTTGGAGGTCTCAGTCTTCTGGCGGTCATGCTGAAGGTAAGCGGCTGGTTTCTTGTGATGCTGCTTTTGATCCAGCTGCTGTCAACAATCTTAACAACATTAACGGATACGCTTGCTTTTCAAAAAGCGTCTGCTCAAACAGATAAAAACCGCTTTCTCGCAAGCTATTCCTTTGTTCAAGATATGGGAGCAGCTCTAGGACCCTTGTGCGGGTATACGATGATTCAGTTTTTTGGATCAAGCAGCGTCTTTTGGCTGATGCTCATTATAAGCTTATTGCTTGTCAGCATGTGGGCAAGAGGCAGAGAGCTGCATGTTACTTCTGATCCAGCGTAATAAATCAAGCGTTATACAAAAAACTGCCTCATGCGCTGAATGCAAGAGGCAGTCGTGTTTTTTTATTCTAGATCTGAATCATAGGCTTTTTGCGTCAGCTGGCTGACCACCTCTTTTAACCCATTTGGTTTATGAAACTCAACAGGTGTGCTTCCTTTTTCGAAGACGATTTGATCTGCTTCAACGAGCACGACATATCGATTGTTGAGCTTTGCAATATGGATCGAGTGGCCAAAGTCTGCTAGAAGACCTTTGATTTCCGTTTCGCCTAGACGCATTTTCATTGTGATATCAGGGGTTTGTTCAACAATATGGGAGGCCGCTTGTGTGACCTGCTCTGTATCGAGTGTTTCTCTAATTTCTCGCTTTTCACTCGCTTCCCATATTTCAAGATCCTCTTCAAACTGCTTTAATTCTTCACTTTCATCCTGTAATGTTTCAAAAACCTGTTCCTGTACCATATTCATAACCTGTGATTTCATGATTTCAGGCATGGATTCACCGTATTCGACGAATTTCAAAAAGTCCTCAAAATAACGAGCGTGTGAGGATTGGTGAATTTTCACTTCAGCTTCCTCAGTCATTCCCTCTTCTGGCATAAACGGGTATTGAATCGATTTCATGTTTTTGGTCGTAATAGCCATTTCGACTTTTCTAATTAAGGTAGATGTATCAGCGATAGAAGCCACTTTTTGTTCGAAATCGCATTTCATAATAAAGACAAAGGAATCATCGAAATACTTTTTAGGAACAGCAGAAGCAACTAAAAAAACGCCGCCTCTGACAGCACTTGTATCTAAATATGTGCGAACAAACTGTTCACTGTATTCATTAAACAATTCTTTTGTATCTGCAAATCTCGTTTGATGAAATAGGTTGTAGTTTGGATTTGAATCGAGCTCATGACCGGGCTCTACAATAAATCGGCCAATTTTGGTCGGTACTTGTTCAGATTTAGGGTGTCTGTCCACTTTTCGTTTGACGATTTTTTTCAGTTCACCGTCTAAAAAGTCCTTCAGCTCACTTTGTTCAAATTCTTCTTGATCTAGTGTTTGATAATGTTTAAATCGTTTATTTGCTTGTTCATCTTTGCCTTCGATTTCCACGACAAAGAATGATAGAAAACGTATCGTAAAATCCATTGATTGGTCACCACTTTTTCTTCTTCGGATATGTTGAGTATAGAAAAAGGAGTGAAAATCGTCAACGAATGGAGAAATATCGTGTCATTATTTCCCGAGAAATGTTTATTGAAAAACACTTGATAATAATTATCATTCTTGATAGAATGATAAAAGAAAAGAAGGAACCTGCCAGTTCCTTCATCTCAGAAAAAAATAGATTATTTTGTTTCAAATGTTTCGCAATCAGTTTCAGCATTGCGAGTCACTTCAGTCATCGTGTTTTTACCGATTTTAATGGTAGAAGCGGTACAGCTGTTTTCAGCCCAAAAACGGCAAGAGTTCACTTCACAAAGAACGTTTTGTGCCAAGGGAATTCACCTCCGTAATTCATATTGAGAATGAAACAAGCTGCCACTTGAATTCATTCAATCTAGTAGTCTCTTTGTAGAAAGAGGCTGTTTGTGCTGGTTATGCACATGTTTATCATACCATCTACCCTGAAAATATACAATTTAAACTTTGGAAGAGCGAGAATATGAATCTCGCTCTTTTTTTATTTTTAAAAATAGTTAAATGCTAGGTGGCACACTCTCTCATTTCGACATATGAATAGAGTAGATTCAAAACCTGATGTCGGACAAAGTATGGGGGTACATGTACTGATTTTCCGCATAAAGATAGGGTTTTTAATCAAAAAATTTTCATAGAGAGATGAGGGGAGAAGATGAAAGCAGTCATTCTCTGCGGAGGAAAGGGAACGAGAATGAGTGAGGTCACACAAGCGCTTCCTAAACCACTTGCTATGATCGGAGATCGGCCTATTCTATGGCATATTATGAAAATCTATCAGTATTACGGTGTAGACGAATTTATCCTATTGCTTGGATATAAAGGAGAGAAGATCAAAGAGTACTTTCTGAACTACGACTGGCAGCATCACAGCATGCAGCTCGATATGGCGACAGGAGAAATGAAGCTTTTAGGGAAAAAGGAGAACTGGAAAATCACCTTTTTAGATACAGGTGAAGATACGATGACAGGCGGACGTTTAAAGCAGGCACAGGATTACATTGGTGATGAGACCTTTATGATGACGTATGGTGATGGACTGGCCAATATCAATATGTTTCATTTGCTGAAACGTCATCAGGATCTTGGAGCAGCTGCGACTGTCACAGGCATTGAAAAGAAGTCCCAGTACGGGACACTGAAGGTGTATAACGGGATGGCACAATCCTTCTCTGAGAAGACAGACAGTATCGGGATGATCAATGGAGGATTTTTTGTGTTGTCTCCAAAGGTATTTGATTATTTGACAGATGATGATCAATGCGTGTTTGAAGCGGAGCCTCTTCAAAACCTGGCGGATGATGGAGAGCTTGCCGTTTATGAGCATCACGGATTTTGGACAGCAATTGATACGTATAAAAACCTGAAGGAAATCAACGACATGTGGACAGATGGAAAACAACCATGGAAGGTTTGGTGACAGCATGAGCGGATTTTGGAATGGAAAGAACGTATTTGTAACTGGATGTACAGGGCTGTTAGGGAGCTATCTCGTTAAGGAATTGGTTGATCAAGGGGCAAACGTGACTGGACTTGTGCGTGATCAGGTGCCTCGATCGAATTTATATCAAGGCAGTCAATTTGAAAAAATGAATGTGGTGCAAGGCGCATTAGAGGATATGCAGACGATTGAACGTGCGTTAGGAGAATATGAAATTGACACCGTCTTCCATTTGGCTGCCCAAGCCATTGTTGGGGTCGCAAATAGACATCCTGTTTCTACATTTGAAGCGAATATTTTAGGGACATGGAATGTACTGGAGGCTTGCAGAAGACAGCCGCTGATCAAACGAGTGATCGTGGCATCAAGTGACAAAGCCTACGGTGATCAAGAGCAGCTGCCATACGATGAAGACATGCCGTTAAACGGGAAACATCCGTATGATGTTTCGAAGAGCTGTGCAGATCTCATTTCTCATACGTACTACAACACATATGGTCTTCCGGTTTGTATTACACGCTGCGGTAATTTATATGGAGGCGGAGATTTGAATTTCAACAGAATCATTCCGCAAACCATTCAGCTTGTGTTAGAAGGAAAGGCGCCGGAAATTAGAAGTGACGGGACATTTATTCGTGATTATTTCTACATTGAAGATGCAGTGAAGGCTTATTTGCTGCTAGCTGAGAAGATGGAGGAAAAAGGGCTGGCGGGAGAAGCCTTTAACTTTAGTAACGAGATTCAGCTGACAGTGCTTGAGCTTGTGGATAAGATTTTAAAGGCAATGGGAAGTGAACTGAAGCCTCGTATTTTGAGCCAAGGAACACATGAAATTAAGCATCAATATTTGTCAGCAGAGAAAGCGAGAAAGCTGCTTGATTGGAAGCCTGATTACTCCATTGATGAAGGCTTAGAGAAGACGATTGAATGGTACCGCGAATTCTTTCAAAAATAGAGGTGTAAATAGATGAACAGCATATATTGTACGGTTCTTTCAAGTGGAAGACTTTATCAAGCCATTGCGTTTTTCTTATCGTTGAAGCAAGTAGAAGATGATGCTGTCATCAAGACGTTATGCATGGATGATGCTGCATTTGATTTGCTTCATCAAATGAATTTTCCGCATGTGGATCTTGTTCATGTACGGGAGCTCGAAACACCAGAGCTGCTGGAGAAAAAAGAGGAACGGGATGCATCGGAATATTGCTGGACCCTAAAGCCGATTTGGATTGAGTGGTTATTTGAACAGGAGCAGGCAGAGAGCGTGACCTATCTTGATGCGGATTTGTTCTTTTATGAGAGCCCTCAGGTGATTTTTCAACATCAGCCGAATGCTTCTGTTTTAATTTCGAGAGGGGATATTGTCATTCCAAGCTTTGATGCAGAGGAAGTGAAGATGCTTCAGAAGCTTTTAGGACGCTATAACTCAGGCTTTCTGCATTTTAAAGGAGATGAAGCCGGACGAAAATGCCTCAGCTGGTGGAAAGAAGAATGCTTAAAAGAATGTAAAAATGCACCGGGAGAAGGCAAGTTTGGCGATCAAGGATATCTAGATCATATGCCGAGACTGTTTGACAAAGTAGAAGATATTGAGACAAAAGGCGTGAATATTGGTCATTGGAACTATGGGCAGCATTCTTATCGGGAGGAGAATGGACGTATTCTTCTGGAGGATGGGCACCCGCTCATTTGCTATCATTACAGCGGCTTTCGGATTGTGAGCAAGGATGAGATGCAGCAAATTCATGAAAAAGGACGAAATGACCTGCCGTTTTTCCAAGAAGCCTATCGGCAAGTGCTTCGCCATGTGATTGAATCTGTGGAGCAGGTCGATCCGCTGTTTAACGGCTATGCCAAACGGGAGGAGGATGACGCATGAATGAAAAGCCAAAGGTAAGCGTCATTATTCCAAGCTATAATGCCAAAGAGCGTTTAGAAGGAAGCCTTTTTTCCTTAACGCTTCAGGAAACAGATATTCCATTTGAGGTCATTGTTGCCGATAATGGCTCAACGGATGGCACGATGGAAATGCTCAAGAATATTGAGGTGAACTTCCCGTTTAAAAAGGTGCGTATTCCTGTCAATCAAGGGATTGCAAAGGGGCGTAATCATGCCATTCGCGAGGCGGAGGGAGATCTGCTCATTTTTCATGACAGTGATATGCTGGCAGAACCGAGATTTATTCAAAAGCATGCAGAGGCTCATGCTGACAGGGAGGATCTTGTCATTTGCGGTGTGTGCTGGAAGCGGATTTATCGCTATTTTTACAAAGCGTTTGATAAGGATCATATGAAGCGGTTGAAAAAGCAAGGACTGTATAAACGGAAAATGGAGGACAAAACGCCTCTTTTATCATTGGAAGAAGTCGAAAATGGTGCATTTCTAGAGAAAAGCTTCGATTTGCAGTCTGAGTTTATTGATATCCTGAAAGACATTTTGGAAACGTACCACTATGATTTAGATTCTTATGAGCTGCCATGGCGATTTTTTATTACAAATAACTCCTCTGTTAAACGTAAGCATGTCATGGCACTAGGGATGTTTGATGAAAATATCGTTCGGTACGGATTTGAGGATTATGATTTAGGGATTCGATTGAATCAGCTTGGTCTCTCCTTTGAATTGAGAGAGGATATCATGAGTGTGCATCAAGAGCATCCAAGTAATTTAACGTCATTTGATGACATCAAATACAACATTTTGTATATGTGTGAGAAGTACAATCATATTGACGCTATTGATGTTCATTTGGCTTTCTCTGGTCCGTTTTCTCACACTGTGACAAATGATATTGTGAAAGAAGTTCGGCAGCTGCGTGAGAATCCAGCATTTGATGACCTGTTATCCTATTTTTTAGAGCTGCTTCATTTGATCACAGAGCGGAATGTAGGCATCAAGCGGGATAAAAAAGATATGTTGACAGCCAAGCATGTTCCTTTGAAAAAGCTGGCAGAAGCGGCGCAGCTTGCACGTGAGGAGTATGGCTGCATGGTGCTTGTAGAAGCCATTCAAGGGCTGACGAAAGAGCTGTTGCGCGTTGATTTGTTCCAAGTGGATGTGTTGTAAATGGCGTCTTATCACTTTACAACCATTGTGTCGAATACCCATGTTTTTAAGCTTTTGGCGCTGATTCATTCGCTTGAACAAAACGCGCATGCCTTCAAGCTGTCCGTTTTATGTGCAGACCCTTTGGCTTATAAGGTATTAAAGGAGTTCCCTCACCCGCATGTTCAATATGAACAGCTTGAGGACATTGAAGATGATACGCTGCGGAAGGCAAAAGAAGATCGAACGTTTCATGAGTATTGCTGGACATTAAAGCCTGCTTTTCTGCTCAAAATTCTTGAGTCCTCAGATGCAGATTATCTTGCCCATCTGGATACGGATTTGTATTTTTATCATGATCCGGAGGCGATTTTTGCAGAAAATCCAAGCGCTCATTTATTTTTGACGGATCATATGAATTCCAAGCGGTTCTATCATTTTTATGAGTTGTCTGGCCGCTTTAATACTGGGTTTGTAGGCTGCCGTAACACAGATGTTGCCAAACAGGCAGTCACGCAATGGAAAGAAAACTGTCTTGCCCATTGTACTGTAGAAATGGATACAGAAAAAAAGACATACGGAGATCAGCGGTATGTGGAAAGATGGGTTGATGATTTTGAAGGGGTTCATATCGTTGCATCTAAAGGAGCCAATGCGGCGATTTGGAACATTGAAAACTACAAGCTTTCAGTTGTAAAAGGAGATATGTATCTCGACGAATGTCCACTCTTGTTCTATCATTTTTCTGCCTTTACGATCATTGACGAGAATACCTTTAACCTTAATTGGTATTATTATATGAAAGAACAGAAGCTTGTGGATCATTTGTATATTCCGTATGCCGACTTGGTTCATCAAAAGATTAAGCAGGTGCAAAAGGTATTTCCAGAATTTAAGCAAGGATTTATTGCAAGGAAGCATGTTCCTGACACGCATTTTTATGAGAGATGAAAAAACCGCTCATTTATTGAGCGGTTTTCTTTTTATGATTCATTCCATTTAGAGATGGTTTGGTCGCTGGGAAGTAAGAAGGCTAGGATGCCTAATATCGGTAAAAAGGCAACACCGATCATGGTAGGCGTTAAGCCGAAGGCATCAATGAATGAGCCGAGGGCAACCGATCCGATTGCACCCATACCAAACGCAAGCCCAACAGTTAAACCAGACATTGTGCCAATTTTCCCGGGAAATAGTTCTTGGGCATAAACCACGGTGACAGAGAAGCTTGATGTCAAAATGAGCCCAATCAGTCCGAGTAAAACATAAGCAAAAACCGGTCCGGCAAATGGCAGCAGCAGGGCAAGCGGGAAGGATGCCAATAAGGAAACTAAAATCACGTTTTTCTTGCCAAAGCGGTCTGCAAGCGGCCCGCCTAAAAATGTCCCAATTGCACCTAGAATAAGAAATAAGAAGATATAAGTCTGTGATTCTTTAATCGTCAAACCGTATTGTTCAATCGCATAAAATGCATAGAAATTCGAAATGGCATTTCCATACCAAGAGCGGGCGAAGATGAGAAAGACGATAATGCCAAGTGCAATGAGTGCTGATTTACGATGAATATCAGATCTAGCAGCTTTTGCAGGTGTTCTTTTCGCTTGGGCCCGAATGGTTTGAAGCCTTCCTGCGTACCATCTTGAAATATAAAGAAGGAAACCAACCGCCATCATTCCAACAATCGTAAACCAAGCCACGCCTGTCTGACCGAGCGGGACGAGCATTAATGCAGCGATAAGCGGAGCAAAGGCTTGACCTGTATTCCCGCCTACTTGATAGATGGACTGGGCAAGACCTCGTCTTGGACCAGCTGCCATGTTGGCAACACGGGAGCCCTCTGGATGGAAGATTGCAGAGCCGAGTCCGATAAAGACAACGCAAAGCAGAATGGTGGCAAACGACGGAGCAAACGCGAGTCCGAATATACCAACAGCACTTGAAAATAAAGCAATCGGAAGTGCATAAGGCATCGGCCGTTTATCTGTGTACCACCCTATAGCTGGCTGCATCACGGAGGAGACCATATTTAATGTAAAAGCAATCAGCCCTAATTGTGTAAAGGTCAGCCCCATTGAGCGTTCCAAAATAGGGAACATCGCAGGAATAACGGCTTGTAATGTGTCGTTCAGCATATGACAAATACCAATAATCAATAAGATGGGATAAACCGTTGAGCCGGTAACAGAATGTTGAGGTTTATCCTTTGGACGAGCAGCAATGGCCAATGAGACTTCCTCCCTTCATTTATCTGTTTTCTGATTTTTGCATTCTTCTCATTTTATTCATAAGGTGAACTATAAAACAATAGCAAATTGTCATGATTTAGAAAAAAAGAGACACAAGCATTTGATTGAGCTTGTGTCTCTAAAGAGTTATTTGTAAAAAGAAGCAATGACAGGCTTCATTTTTTGAACGACGAGTCCACTGCCGCCGCGGTTTTTCACCCCTTCGATCATGCCGACGAGGACGTAATCTTCTTTTTTAGGATTAAACGCAAGTAAAAATCCATTTTCAGTGCCGTCTGTTGCACCTTGTTTGCTTTTTAATTCTGCCGTTCCCGTTTTAGCGGCAATATCTGCTCCTTCGATTTGTAAGGAGTGGGCTGTTCCGTTTGGACTGGTCACGACCTTAGTCAATGCATCTTTCACTGTGTCTGCCGAGCCTTCTTTGATGATTTGTTTTGGTGATGCCGTTTTTTCATCTTGAATCACTCGAGGGTAGACAAGCTTGCCTCCTGTAGCAAATGGAGAATAGGCATGTACTTGCTCAATCGGTGACATGAGTAATTCGCCTTGGCCATACGCCGAGTCAGCCAGTAAGATATCCGATTGAATACCATCGTTCGATACTTGTGCAGGCTTCATTGTAAATGGCATGTGTAAGTCTTCGCCAAATCCAAATGCTTTCACTTTTTTCTCGTAGGTGTCTTTGCCGATTTCGAGTGCTTCCTGTCCAAAATAAATATTGTCTGAGTACACAAGGGCATCGACCATACTTACTTTTTCTTTATCGTGAACACGTGTGATGCGATAATTTCCCCAAGATTGATCCTTTTGCCATTTCAGTCCGTGAATGGTGCGCACTTTGTCAGGCTTTGTGACACCTGTTTCCAGCCCAATGGCGGCTGTAATGGTTTTGAATGTGGACCCTGGTGCAAACCGGCTCGCATATCGAGCTTGGAATGGAAGGTCTGGATTTTCACTGTATGCCTGATATTGCTTAGGTGTGATCCCGTTTGTCATGAGATTGACATCGTAGGAAGGGGCGCTGACAAGTGCTAATAGATCACCTGTTGATGGATTCATGATTGTGACGGCCCCTTTTTCACCTTTCAGCTGATCATAGGCTTTTTTCTGTAAAGAAGCATCAATCGTCAGCTTCACTGTTTTTCCATCTTTTCGAGCTGATTTTTGCAATGTTTCTTCAATGCCTGTTTCATCATGGACGATGAGAATGCTTCCGCCATCTTGTCCGCGTAAGTTTTTGTCAAATGTGAATTCAAGGCCGGTTTTGCCGATAATTTGATCCGCCTTTAATGCTGGATTTCTTTTGATATCATCCGCATTTGCTTTTCCTACATATCCGGTGAGATGAGCGGCGGCTTTGTTATATGGATAGTAGCGCATTTCCTTCGTTTGATAGGTAACGCCATTTACGTCCTTTGGAATTGGCTTTTGTTTTAACATCGATTTGAGCGGGACAAACGTGTCGTCTGTGACCCATGCTTGTTTCAGCTGATTGTTGATTAGTTCTTCCTCTATATCAAAAGCTTTGCTGATCTTTTTGATATTGCGTTCTTTTTCTTCTCCTGTTCCGAGCTTTCCTGGGATGATGCCAAGGGCGTTTCCACCAGTTGTTTCTGCGAGCGTACGTCCTTTTCGGTCGACAATGTTTCCGCGGACAGCAGGGTCAGATTTGACCTTGATGGTATCTCCTTTTTCCATTTGCGGGAAGATGAGATTTGGTTTCCAGTCCACTTTCCACTTGTCATCTTCTTCGGTGAGAATGCCCTTGTAAGACAGCTTATGCAGCTTGCCTAGAGACGTTTTCATCGTTACATCATAGGAGAATTGATACCCATCTCCTTTGTCCTGTTTTTCAACGTTGAGCTTTGAAATGTTCAGATCATAAGCACCAATGCCGTTGAAAATATTGTCGTATTTTTCGGCTAGTTGTTTTTTTGAAAAGTCATTGGCTTTCAAAGATGCACTTGTCACCTCATCTGCCAGCTTCGTAAAGTCTTTATTCTCCATATGTTTCGTAAAGCTTTGAGCGGCTTTTAAAGCCTCTTTTTCTTTTGAGAAAAGAGTATCTTTTAAGAAAAAGAAAGCAGCAGCAACGACGATGATGCTAAGAAGAGGGATAATGACCTTTTTCTGTTTCCAAAATGATTTTTTTTGATCCGTATACAATGAAAACACCTCAATTTTTGATTAGATCCTCTATATTTTACAGTGATTGGTCGTGATTTGTATAGTTTCTCCTATGAAAATAGACCAAGAGATCGTGTCATGGTTGGGTAATGGGAGTAAAATAACTGCTATTCATCATGAAAGATATCTTCATTTTTTCTTATGATTTAAAGGATTTCTTAAAAGATCATCGAATGTTAGAAAAAATATGACAAGCGCTTTCAATAGGGGGGAATTGTTATCGTTTATAAAAAGGTGAATTTGATTGGACTTGTTCTTGGACCGACACTCTTTTTGCTCGTTTTTTTTCTCATACCTGAAGATGAATTGACCTATGCTGCGAGGATAGTCTTGGGCATTACGGCTTGGACAGCTACATGGTGGGTGACTGAAGCACTGCCCATTCCTGCTACTTCTTTATTGCCCATCATCCTGCTGCCGACACTTGGCGGGCTTTCTATGGAACAGGCATCAAGGGCTTATGGAGATCCGATCGTCTTTATGTACATGGGAGGATTTATGATCGCAATTGCCATTGAAAAATGGAAATTACATAGAAGAATGGCCTTACACATTTTAAGGGTGATTGGCACAAGAAGTGACCGCATTGTCTTAGGTGTCATGATCGCGACTGCTTTTTTATCTATGTGGATTTCGAATGCAGCGACAGCACTAATGATGCTGCCAGTGGCACTTGCAGTGATTAAAGAGGTCAAGACAAATGAAATCTTATCTGGTCCATCTCTTGATCGATTCAGTAAAAGCATCTTATTGTCGGTAGCCTATTCAGCGTCAATTGGAGGTTTGGCGACACTTGTCGGGTCTGTGCCAAATGCGGTGTTTGCTGCGATGTCAAAAAAACTGCTAGATCGAGAGATTATGTTTTTCGAATGGTTTTTGTTTGGTTTTCCAGTTGCGATAATTCTGCTTATTCTCTTATTTTTGTATTTGACGAGGATACAGTTCAAGGTAGAACACAAAGGTGAAATGAGTGCTGCGTTCATTCAAAAGGGATTAGAGGATTTAGGAAAAATGAAAAGAGAGGAAAAATGGGTATTTGTTGTTTTTCTCATGACGGCGTTCTTATGGATTTTTAAGCTCTTTTTGTTTGGAGGGATGACCGTATCTGATACGTCTATCGCCATTTTCGGTGCCATGCTGTTATTTCTCATTCCAGCAACAAATGGAGAGAGAATATTAGAATGGCAGGATATGAAAGAACTGCCGTGGGGGCTTTTGCTTTTGTTTGGAGGAGGGCTTTCGCTCGCTACGGGCTTTGCAGAAACCAATCTAACAGGATGGATCGGAGAAAATTTACAGCATTTAAACGGGCTTTCGTATATCATGCTGTTGATTATTTTAACGGGAGCGATTCTGTTTATGACTGAAATCATGTCTAATACGGCTGTTGCCAATATGATTATTCCGATAACGGTAGGGCTTGGGCTTGCGATTGGAATCGAGCCGTATGGGTTAATGGCCGCGGCTGCTTTGGCTTCCTCCTGTGCGTTTATGCTGCCGATTTCCACACCCCCAAACGCTGCTGTCTTTAGTGCGGACGTGCTGAAAATATCTGATATGGTCAGGGCGGGTTTTTGGTTAAATATCATCAGTATTGTGGTGATTGTTCTTGCGGTCTATTTCTGGCTGCCGGTAGTGCTGAAAAGCTGAGCGCATTAAGAAGATGAAGGCTTTGATCGAATCGAGACAACCGGTGTTTTTGTTTCTTTTGGCTTCGGTGTTTGTGTGGATTTTTTGATGCATGTGTCCTTTGGCGTGTAATAGGTTGCCCCAATATTGAGCCTGCCTTGAAGCTGGTCAATAGAAAGCTCCCCAAATTCTAAATGGTAATCAATTTTGTCCACGCGCAGGGATTCAATATGGATGTGTGTATCCTCTGAGACAGGAGCAGCTGGTGCAGACATTTTTTGCTCAAGAGCGGCGAGTCTTTTTTCTAGCTCAATGACAGATGGGGATGAATTGGATTCAGTTTTTTTAAAGAGTGATTGAATGAAATGTTTCAAGTAGACCACAACCTTTTCTTCCGCCTTACTCTAGTCTATGGAAAAGCTGCCCCGTATATACTTATAGAGATGACAAGAAAGGGGAGACGCACATGCTGCCTACTCAGATTCACATTGCTCATATGAAAACGAATTCGATTGGCACGGGATCATCTATGACGTTTGGCTCGACGTTTGTTCGCAATCATTGCAGTACGATCAAACGAAACAATGGCTTTGGGGAACAGAATGCTGATGGCGTGATCACGATCCTGCCAATTGAAACAATTGATGATCGTGATCAAATAGACGCAGTGAGTATCAATATTCGTCATCTATGATGATAGCCGTCGCTTTTCCTTCATCCTTTTGCAGGCGGATGTAAAGTACACCGTCTTTAAAGGCAGCATTCATTTGACCGAGAATCATCTCTGGAAGGCGGATTTTCTTTTCAAACGGACCATACTTTCCTTGCTTTTGGCGAAAGTCCTGCTCGTTAAAAAAGGAAAAACGCTGTCCTTTCACAACCAAATATTCACCATATGATAACACCTGAACATCTTCCTTTCGGTAGCCAGGCAAGTAAATTAAGTATTGAATTTCTGCATGGGTTTCCACCATGTCGATTGGAGGAAATGACGCATCTGATCCCCGCTGATCCTGCTGTGTGAATGTAAATGGAGATGGACCGTTTGCCATAAAGGGGGATCTTTGCTCATCATCGAAGATCATTTTCCAAAAATCATCTCCATGCATTTGCTGGGCAATATCCATCCACTGCTTCATTTTTTCGAAGTCCATGTGAAGACCTCCCGTTAACATACTTGATGGGTGCTTGCATATACCTATAAAAAGGAGGTTTATCTGTGGTTCAACCAACTCCGTATATCAATATTAATATTTTCATGTTAAAAATTAATTCCTTTGAAAATGCGTCGGCGGTGAATGTCGGACAAAATTTGTTAGCAGAGTGGCAAAACTCAGATAAAAAAAATCAGGGTTACGGACAGAATTTTGGAGATGCCAGCGGTTTTGTCGGTACAAAAAGCCATGTAGATGATCGAGATCAAGTGGACTCACCTGCCTCTTTTTCACCAGCAGCTAAACCCATTCAAAGGAAGTGACGTGTGATGTTATTCTCACCCTCAGTCGTCAATGTCGGTGCTTTTAAAATCAATGCAATGGATCGGGGTGCATCACTGACGCTAGGACCTTATCAGCAGATTGATTATTTTCTCTCAATGAAATTGAACCAAGGTTTTGGTGAGGACAATGGAGATTGTTCACCGCTTGTCATTCCGATTTCAAGCGTGTTAGATCCAGATATGGTGGACTCAAATTCAGTCAAAAACAGTGTGATTTAAGCAAAAAAAGAGACCGGGAATCCCCGTGTCTCTTTTCTAATGTGTTTCATTGAGATGGCTTTTTCGTCTTGCATAGGTGAAATAGACAACAACACCGATGACGATCCAGATGAGGAAGGCTCTCCATGTTTCCCATTTCAGTGTGAAAGCCAAGATCATACAAATGACCGCACTAATGATAGGAAGGACAGGGACAAAGGGTACTTTAAACGCTGTCTTCATATTCGGATGTTTTTTCCGGAGTACGATCACAGCGATAGAGATCACCGTAAAGGCCGCAAGTGTACCGATGCTGACTAAATTAGCAAGTGTTGATAAGTTGACGAATCCAACGATACAGGCCGCAACAGCGCCTGTCAGCCAAGTGTTGGCAACCGGTGTCTTCGATTTTGGATGAACGTTTGAAAAGATTTTCGGCATGAGTCCATCTCGGCTCATGGCAAAGGTTAAACGAACCTGAGCGTAGACAAGTGCAATTAACACTGTCGTAATCCCGATAATAGCACCTGCGGATATAATGCCAGCGACACTATTCAGGCCCACCACTTGAAGAGCAAATGCGACAGGATCACTGACATTCAGCTTCGTATAGTGAACCATGCCAGTTAAGACGAATGAAACCCCGATATATAAAATCGTACAAACACCGAGCGCACCGATGATTCCAATTGGCATCGCCTTTTGCGGGTTTTTGACTTCTTCAGATGCATTAGCGATTGCATCAAATCCAAGGTAAGCAAAAAAGACAGTTGCCGCTCCAGCAATCACGCCATGGAAGCCCATTGGCATAAAAGGTGTCCAATTTTCAGGTTTAACGTAAGCAAAGCCTGAAATGATAAAGAGGAGGACAATGGCAATTTTGATCAGCACAATGATGTTATTCAGCTTTGTGCTTTCTTTGACGCCTCTTGAGACGATAAAGGTAATGAGCAAAATAATGAGTGCGCCTGGAAGGTTAAAGACGGCCCCGTCAGCGGCTCCAGGTGCAGCTGATAAAGCCTTCGGTATGTGCAGGCCAAATCCGCTGAGCAGTGATTGAAAATAGGACGACCATCCACTTGCTACA
Source organism: Bacillus sp. Je.9.29.b (assembly GCF_051129925.1). NCBI lineage: Bacteria > Bacillati > Bacillota > Bacilli > Caryophanales > Bacillaceae > Bacillus > Bacillus sp. Je.9.29.b. Next base: position 64,888 of record NZ_JBCPSO010000008.1, on the reverse strand, counting down.
GCAGAGAGCGCAATGACATATTCAAGCATGAGATCCCAGCCCATTAAGAAGGCGAGAAATTCCCCAAGTGTTGCGTAGGAATACGTATAAACGCTTCCTGACACAGGAATGGATGAGGAGAATTCAGCGTAGCAAAAAGCAGCAAGGGCGCATGCGATCGCAGCTAAAATAAAAGATATAATAATCGCAGGTCCCGCATCTTTTGCCGCAGCAACCCCCGTAATGACAAAGATTCCAGTCCCGACCACACAGCCAATGCCAAGCAAGATTAAATCAAACGTATTCAACGAACGGCTGAGCCGCTTTGTTTGACTTTCAAGCATGAGCTGGTCGAGAGATTTTTTTCGAAATAAAGAACTCATGTTGACCTCCTAATGGATAAATCTTTTCGTAAGACGAATGTTAGTATATGCGGAAATGACAATTTAGTCAATTGGTTGAAAAACGCTTTAAATCACTAAAGTGTTAAACGTCACAACCGAATAAGTGTATAAAAAGAGACATCCGCCGGGAGATGGAAGGCGGATGTGGTAACAGACGACCTATGTCTGTTCAGCAAATATTTTTTCATTGTACAGGACACTTGGATGAGTTGGATGATGGGCGGAGGAGGCATGGTGATGTATTTTGGCTTGCTCCAGGTCGCCGAGCTGATAATAACAGTAGCAAAGCTGAAGGTGAGGATACCACGTTTTATATTGTGTAAGTGTGAAGGCTGTTTCGTTTTCAGGAGCCTTCAGCGCCTGCTCATACCAAAAGATGGCCGCCTGATGTTTATTTTGTATTTTTAGATGATCCCCGATCCGGCAGCAAAATTCTGGCCGGGGCTGATCATATAAGAAGGATCGTAATAATGAGGATAAGGCCGCTTCCTCAAAGCCTGCCGCATAATAGCAGTCGGCTAAATATTGGCATGTGCGAATTTCATCCTCAATCCAGCACTGTTTTGTGTTTAAAAATTCATGATAAAAACGAATCGCCCTGACATGCTGCCCGTTGTCTCTTAATTCATTGGCAAAATAAAAGAGATCACGGGGCGTCATGTCCTCTCCTTTTGCCAGCATGTCTTCATAAATTCGCAAGTTGCGCCCAGGCTCACCAGCAGTTGTTTTCTTGCGTTTTTGATGTGTGACGGCGATATCTGCTGGAAGGATGTTTCCATACACTTGAAGAAACTCATGAACGGCCCCATACCACTGAAAGTTTAAGGAGCGCTTCACAAGGCGATTTCTTCTATATTTGAAATTGACTTGACCGCTTTCATCGAATCCCACATGATAAAACATCGAAACGGCATCCACCGAGGGATCAAGTGTCTGCTTGAGATGAAGCAGTTTTTGGCGGTCTTCTTCAAGCAGAACATCGTCAGCATCGAGCCATAAAATATACTCTTTCGCTGCATGTGAGAAAGCAAAATTACGTGCTTTTGCAAAATGCTGCACCCATTCAAAATCCAGCACCTTTGCTGAAAAAGAATGTGCGATCTCCTTCGTTTGATCTGTTGATCCCGTATCAACGATGATCATCTCATCGACAATGTCATGAACAGAAGAAAGACAGTCCGCCAGCACTTCCTCTTCATTTTTCACAATCATACATAAACTAATGGTTATCATCTTTAGATCACCTCTTCATAGTGTATCGAGCATCAAAAGGAAACATTCTTTTCCGCAGCGGGTTTTTTAAAACTAGTTTTCTGCCACTGGCTGATTTAAAATAAAGGAAGAATCTAAGTAAGGGCTGATAAAATGAGTTTATTGAATGTTGAAGGATTATATAAAACCTATGGCGAGAAAACGCTGTTTGATCATATTTCTTTTCATATAGAACCAAAGGAACGCATCGGATTGATTGGACCAAATGGAACAGGGAAGTCCACGCTTTTAAAGGTCATCGCGGGACTTGAATCGTTTGAGGAAGGTGACATCACGAAAGCAGGGACACTTGATATTGAATTTCTTGAGCAAGATCCTGAAATGAGCGGAAATGAAACGATTCTTGATTACATTTTTTCTGGTACGGCACCAATGATTCAAACGATGAAGGCGTATGAACAGGCACTCGCCGATTTAGAGCATGATCCGCAAAATGAGGCAAAACAAGAGGCGCTGATGCGCATGCAAAACCGAATGGATCAGGAAGACGCTTGGGATGCGAACCTTTCAGCCAAAACGATTTTGACAAAACTTGGTGTGAAAGATGTGAGCCGCTCTGTACATGCATTATCAGGCGGACAGAAGAAACGTGTCGCCATTGCTAAAAATTTAATTCAGCCTGCAGGTTTGCTGATTTTAGATGAGCCAACCAACCACCTTGATAATGCCACTATTGAATGGCTTGAAGGATATTTAAGCCAATATAGCGGTGCTGTCATTCTCGTGACGCACGATCGTTATTTCTTAAACAGGGTGGCCAATCGGATTTATGAGTTAAATCAAGGACAGCTTTATACGTATAAAGGAAATTATGAAGTCTTTTTAGAAAAAAGAGCGGAGCGGGAAGCAGAAGCTCAGGTGAAAGAAACGAAGCGTCAAAACTTGCTTAGACGAGAGCTTGCATGGCTGAGACGAGGAGCAAAAGCAAGAACGACAAAGCAGAAAGCACGAATCGGCAGAGTCGAAGAGCTGAAGGATCAAAAAGGACCTGATGCGAAGGGAGAGCTTGATTTTGCCATCGGCTCGCACCGCTTGGGAAAACAAGTGATCGAGGCAGAAGACTTATCGATTTCATTTGCTGGTCAGACCCTTGTGGAGCGGTTTACAGATTTAGTCGTGCCGGGTGATCGTATCGGATTCATCGGACCGAATGGAGTCGGCAAAACCACTCTGCTGAACTGTTTAGCGGGTAAAATCGAACCGACCTCAGGACAATTGACCATTGGACAAACCGTTCGTATTGGCTATTACACGCAGGATCACAAGGAAATGAATGATGAGCTGACCATCATTGAGTATATCAAGGAAACAGCTGAGATCGTCAAGACATCTGATGGCGCCATTGTCACAGCAGAGCAGATGCTGGAGCGGTTCCTTTTCCCAAGATCGATGCAGCGGACGTTTATCCGTAAGCTGTCAGGGGGAGAACGCCGCAGATTGTATTTATTGAAGGTCTTAATGGAAGAGCCGAATGTTCTCTTTTTAGATGAGCCGACGAACGACCTTGATACAGAGACCCTCAGTATTTTAGAGGATTATTTAGAGCAGTTCCCTGGCGTCGTCATCACCGTGTCCCATGATCGATATTTCTTAGACCGAGTGGTTCACCGTCTGCTTGTTTTTGAAGGAAATGGGCGCATTTCACACTTCCAAGGTGCTTACAGTGATTATATGGAACAGGAAAAAGAGCAGAAGCGGACAGAGGCAAAGCCTGCTGAAAAACAAGTAGAAGCTGCGCCGAAAAAGAGAAAAAAACTTTCTTATAAAGACCAGCTTGAATGGGACGGGATTGAAGACCGGATACAGGCATTAGAGGAAAAACATCAGCAGCTTGAAGCAAGTATTGCAGAAGCAGGCAGTGATTTTGGGAAAATTCAAGAGCTGATGGACGAACAAAAAGCCGTTGCGGAAGAACTAGAACAAGCAATGGACCGCTGGACAGAACTGTCGCTTATGATTGAGGAATTAAATGAATAAAGAAGTGGAAATAAAAAACCTGTAGAGCAATCTACAGGTTTTTTTTCATAGGAGCATTTGGCATACGCATCATGCTGGTGGATGGATTCCTCATTACGACACTCGATTTGGTTAAAACTTTAACGTTTACGTTAAGGTTATAAAGGTGTATAATAAAACATGAATTGATGAGCAGGAGGCACTGGTGATGGAATGGATGAAAATTGATCAAGTGGCGAAAAGAAGCGGACTGACAAAACGGACGATTCGTTTCTATGAAGAGATTGGTTTATTATCAGCACCAAAGCGGACAGAGGGCGGAGTCAGACTTTACTCAGAGGACGACATGGAAGAGCTAGAGAAAGTGATGCAGGCAAAAGAAGTACTCGGCTTTTCTTTACAGGAGCTTCAATCGTTTATGGAAATTGGAAAGCAGCTAGAGCTGAATAAAGAAGGCTACTTGCTGTCGCTTGATCCGAAGGAACGATTAGAGAAGCTGTTAGATATTGAGGCGCAGCTGACTGTGCAGCATCAATTGATTTCAAAAAAGCTTGAAACCATTCAATCTTTTAAAAAGGATCTTGAAGCGATGAAAGAAAGAGCGGCTCATGCAATTGAGCAATTACAAAAATAAACACCTCTGCGTGTTTATTTCAGCGTGTAGACAAACCCTCGCATTCTTTGTCAGTCCTGCGCGCTGGTGCTCACGAATGTCAAATTCGCTCCGCGCCAGTGCTCGTTCTTCCTAGACTGCAAAGGTTTTCTATCACGCTGAAAAGAAGACAAAGGGCTAAAATAAACATCATTTTAGCCCTTTGTCAACAATCTGATTAAACACCTCTGCGTGTTTATTTTATTTTGTCAACATTTGAAGGAAAGGTTCTGATGGAATGAAGGAAGAAGAAGTGTTGAAACAGCGTACAAGTCTGCTTAGGCAGCCAAAAGCCGTTTGGGCTGTTGCCTTTGCATGTGTGATTTCGTTTATGGGAATAGGACTCGTCGACCCAATCCTGCCAGCCATTGCATCGCAATTACACGCATCTCCAAGCCAGGTGTCTCTTTTATTTACAAGCTACTTACTTGTGACCGGCTTTGTGATGTTTTTCACCGGTTTTATTTCTAGCCGGATTGGTGCGAAATGGACGTTATTAGTAGGACTCATTTTTATTATTGTTTTTTCTGCTTTAGGAGGTACTTCTTCAACGATTAATGAATTAATTGGCTTTAGAGGCGGATGGGGCATTGGGAATGCTTTATTTATTTCAACTGCACTCTCTGTCATTGTCGGTGTGTCTGTTGGAGGAAGTGCAAAGGCCATTATTTTATACGAGGCAGCACTAGGTCTTGGGATATCGGTTGGACCGCTGCTTGGCGGTGAGCTTGGAACAATTTCTTGGCGCGGGCCTTTCTTTGGCGTTGCCGTGTTAATGCTCATTGCTCTTTTAGCGATTACCTTTATGCTTCCACCTATGCAAAAGCCGCAGAAAAAAGTGAAATTATTTGAGGCTGTCGGGGCGTTAAAATATAAAGGACTTTTAACGATGGCATCTGCTGCTTTCTTATACAATTTCGGTTTCTTTGTGCTTTTAGCGTATTCGCCATTTGTGCTCCATCTTGATGAGCATGGACTTGGTTATGTCTTTTTTGGTTGGGGGCTATTTTTGGCTGTGACCTCCGTCTTCTCCGCGCCGGTCATTCATCGCAAACTTGGGACATTGACCTCGCTGGTGGTTCTGTTTGCTTCGTTTGCTGTGATTTTATTGGGCATTGGAATATGGACGTCTCATGTTGTGGTCGTGATCTGCGGAATTGTCATTGCTGGGGGAATTCTCGGTATGATCAATACGGTGCTCACGACAGCTGTGATGGGTTCAGCACCGGTTGAACGTTCAATTGCTTCATCCTCTTACAGTGCTGTACGGTTTATTGGGGGCGCGATTGCTCCTTGGATTGCCGGAGTGCTCGCTGAATCCTATACAGCAAGTACACCTTATTATGTCGGGGCTGCTGTTGTTCTTCTAGGCATGATTATTCTGCTCCTTGGACGTAAGCATTTGGTGAATATCCAAGCAGGTCATTAATTAGAAAAAAGCCTTATATCTGCAAAAGATATAAGGCCTTTTTGTCGTTATAATACTTTTGTCGTCCAAGATTCGCAATTCCAAGTTTCGGTTGCCACATCTTGATAAAATTCAGGTTCGTGAGAAATCAATAAGACGCTGCCTTTATATTCTTTTAACGCGCGTTTTAGTTCTTCTTTTGCATCGACATCTAAATGGTTTGTCGGCTCATCGAGAACAAGTAAGTTGGTTTCTTCGTTGATCAGCTTGCAAAGACGGACCTTTGCTTTTTCTCCTCCGCTTAATACAGACACACGGCTTTCAATATGTTTTGTCGTTAATCCGCATTTTGCAAGAGCGGCTCTGACTTCATATTGCGTGTAAGAAGGGAAGGTGCTCCATACTTCTTCAATACAAGTATTGCTGTTTTGCTCTTTTACTTCTTGCTCAAAGTAGCCAATATGCAAGAATTCTCCACGTTCCACCTCACCAGAAATAGGTGTGATTTCCCCAAGAAGACTTCGGAGCAGCGTCGTTTTTCCGATACCGTTAGCACCGTACAACGCAATTTTTTGCCCGCGTTCCATTTTCAAATTCAATGGGCGAGAGAGCGGTTCATCATAACCGATGACCAAATCTTTCGTTTCAAATATCAGTTTCCCAGACGTACGTGCCGGTTTAAAGTGGAATTCTGGTTTTGGCTTCTCTGCTGCCAGTTCAATCATATCCATCTTATCCAGTTTCTTTTGACGGGACATCGCCATATTTCTTGTGCTGACCCGTGCTTTGTTTCTTGCAACAAAATCTTTTAGTTCAGCCACTTCCTGCTGCTGTCTTTTATAAGCTGCTTCAAGTTGCTGCTTTTTGACTTCGTACACTTGTTTAAATTGGTCGTAGTCGCCAACATAACGCGTGAGCTCTTGATTTTCAACATGATAAATCAAGTTAATAACACTGTTTAAAAACGGAATATCATGTGAAATGAGGATAAACGCATTTTCATATTCCTGTAAATAACGCTTCAGCCATTCAATATGCTGCTCATCCAAATAGTTGGTCGGCTCATCGAGAAGGAGAATTTCTGGCTTCTCTAACAGCAATTTCGCTAGTAGCACCTTCGTACGCTGACCGCCGCTGAGCTCCGTCACATCACGGTCCAGTCCGAGATCCGTTAAGCCAAGACCTCTTGCAATCTCCTCGACCTTAGAATCAATGATATAGAAATCATTGTTTGTCAGTGCATCCTGAATGACGCCCACTTCCTCTAACAGCTTTTCCAGCTCATCAGGATCGGCTTCACCCATTTTGCCATAAATGTCATTCATTGCGGCTTCCATGGAGAATAAATAATGGAATGCATCCTGAAGAACTTCACGGATCGTTCTTCCCTTTTCTAGCACGGTATGCTGATCAAGATAGCCGACACGGACATTTTTCGCCCATTCGACTTTTCCGGCATCTGGCTCCAGCTTGCCAGTAATAATATTCATAAACGTTGACTTTCCTTCACCGTTGGCGCCGATTAAGCCGACATGCTCGCCTTTTAATAAACGGAAGGACACTTCGTGGAAAATGGCTCTGTCGCCAAAGCCATGACTTAAATCTTTAACAGATAATATCATTTTTTACACCTCAAATAGATTCAAAACGGCTAGTGCCTCTCATGATTATATCGAACTGTCCGGCTCGATAAAAGCATCAAAAGAAAAATTGCGTTTCAAAGCTGATTTTGAGATACTAAAGGATAGATTGAATGAGGATAAAGGAGATCGACATGACGGAAAATTGGGCATTTTTGAAAGAAGCAAAGCCATTTATTCAGAAAAACTTTCAAGCGGCTGGCTTCGAAAAACCAACAGCTATACAAGAAAAAACAGCAGAGTGGATTACGGAGAAGCGTGATGTGATCGCAGAATCGCCAACTGGAACGGGGAAGACACTTGCGTATGTTCTGCCGCTTTTAAATAAAATTGATGTCAATATCAAGCATCCGCAAGTCTTAATCTTGGCACCTTCAAGAGAGCTTGTGATGCAAATCTTTGATGTCGTGCAAGAGTTCAAACAAGGATCAGACATCAAAGCAGTCTCCTTGATTGGTGGAGCGAACATCAAGAAGCAGCAAGAAAAACTAAAGAAACATCCGAACATCGTTGTGGCGACACCGGGCCGAGTACAAGAATTAATCAAAATCAAGAAACTGAAAATGCATGAAGTCAAAACGATTGTATTAGACGAAGCAGATCAGCTTCTTGTGCCAGAGCATATGAAAACGATCCAAGCGATCATTAAGTCCACATTAAAAGAAAGACAAATCCTTTGTTTTTCTGCAACGTTGAAAGAAGAAACCGTTCAGCTGATCAAAGAAATGACATCTGAACCAGAAGTATTGAAAATTGCTAGAAGCGAGGAAGAAGCGCAGAAAGTGGGTCACTATTATCTGTTATGTGATCAGCGTGACAAAGTGAAACTGCTGCAAAAGCTATCACGGCTTGAGGACATGCAGGCGCTCGTTTTTGTGCGTGACATTACGAACTTGAGCATTTATGCAGAGAAATTAGCGTACCATCATGTCGACCTTGGTGTCCTTCATAGTGAGGCAAAAAAAGCTGAACGTGCTGTGATCTTGAAATCATTTGAACAGCGTGAATTCCCGCTCCTCCTTGCAACAGATATTGCAGCAAGAGGAATCGATATTGATGATCTACCATATGTGATTCATGCAGACATGCCAAATGAAGAGGGCTACATTCACCGTTCAGGCAGAACCGGACGCGCAGGAAAAGAAGGCGCAGTCATCAGTCTTGTCACACCTCAAGAGCAATCAATGCTGAAAAAAATGGCGAAAAAGCTGAATCTTTCGCTTGAAGAAATTGTGTATAAGCAAGGCCAGCTGCACCTTGCGCCCAAGCAGGCATAAGAAAAGGACCCTTCCACATGGAGGGTCCTTTCAGCGCGCAGACAAACCCTCGCATTCGGTGTCAGGTCTCTGCGCCGGTACTCACGAATGTCAAATTCGCTCCGTTCCGGTGCTCGCTCTTCCTAGACTTCAAAGGTTTTCTATCACGCTGAAAAGAAGACAAAGGGCTAAAATAAAATCATTTTAGCCCTTTGTCAACAATCTGAAGACCCCGCCAAATGGCAGGGTCCTTTTTTGTTATGAAATTTTGACAAGCTGTTTTCCGACATTTTCTCCTTTGAATAGTCCAAGGAATGCATCGGGAATGTTGTCAAAGCCTTCTATGATTGTTTCTTTATATGTGAGTTTGTCTTCTTTTACCCATTGTGCGAGATCCTTCGCTGCCTCTCCAAAACGATCTGAGTAGTTGGCAACGATGAAGCCTTGCATCAATGCGCTTGTTTTGATGAGTTTTGTTTGCACACGTGGTCCGATGTCTTCACTTGCGCTAATGTTATAAGAAGAAATGGCGCCGCACACTGGAATGCGCGCAAAACGGTTTAAATGATTCATCACCGCATCTGAAATCTCGCCGCCTACATTGTCAAAGTACACATCAACGCCGTTAGGGCAGGCTTTTGCAATGGCATCATCTAAATCATTTGTTGTTTTATAATTAATCGTTTCATCAAAGCCCAATTCTTTTAAATAAGCGAGTTTATCATCAGATCCGGCAATTCCCACGACGTGTGCGCCTTTGATCTTAGCGATTTGTCCCACAACAGAACCAACAGCTCCTGCTGCTCCAGAGATGACAACCGTCTCGCCTTCTTTTGGCTGGCCAATCGCAAGCAGGCCGAAGTAAGCGGTTTGCCCTGGCATGCCCAAAATGCCTAAATAATAGGACAATGGCGCAATGGACGGATCAATTTTAGTCAGAGATTCAGCTTTGGCAGTGGAGTATTCTTGCCATCCAAGGAATCCAAGGACAAAATCACCCTTTTCAAATTGAGGCGATTTCGACTCAACGACTTCTCCGACAACACCGCCCTGAATCACTTCATTTAGCTTGAACGGAGGTGTATAGGATTTTGTATCCTGCATTCGCCCTCTCATATAAGGATCTACAGAAACATATTTCGTTTGAATCAAGACCTCTCCATCTTGCGGCACAGGTATATCGACTGTTTCAAAATGAAAAACATCTTTTGTAGGTAATCCTTTTGGACGTTTAGCTAATTGAATTTGCTTTTGTTGACTCATGTCAAATCCTCCCTTTCACTTACAGCCTAGATTTACATTAACATGATGCTTCTTTTCGTTCAAAACATACGGTCTTTTCAAAACACACACAAAAAAGCAGCCGCCATCTCATCGAAGGGGACTACTTTTTCTGAAAAGATACAGAGAGGAGCGGCGGGAGACAGCCAAACAGCTGATACACATCCGCATCACGTTCTTTTAACAAATATTCGTTTGCATTTTGCATGGAGGCTTTCATCATATCGCGCGTCACAAAAGGAAAAAGGATATTTAAATATGAGGACAACATGTCTTGTGGATCTTGTTCAATTGACTCGATATCTCCAATGTTAATAATGATGGAAAAGAGATAATCAATGGAGATGCGAAAGTGCTGTTCGGCAAACAACGTAAGCGGCTTTGTATTTGCTTCTTCAGGATTCCACTTTTGAAAAAGCTGTTTCACCAAATCACTGACAACCCAAGCATTAAACTGCTGCTCCGCTGAAAAGTAATACATCAGCTCTCCCTCATTTCTAGCCTCCAGTATAAGAATTGTACAACAAATCAACAGGATTGAACATAATAATTCAGAAAATTTAGTCATTTTTACAGGATTTTTGTCAAAAATAAGTCGATAGACATGGTACGTCCTTCAAGCAAATTGGATGTGCTCGTGGAAGGTTTAATGTCAAAAGTGACGGGTAAAAGAATCGTAAGACGTTAAAGGAGGAATATAAAATGAAACCTGTTGTAAGAGAGTATTCAAATGATGAAACACTTCAAAAAGATGTAGAGCAATTAAAGGCACTCGGTGTTGCAAGAGAGGACATTTATGTTCTGTCCCATGACGATGATCGAACAGAGCGTATTGCAAATAATGCAGATGCCAATACGATTGGCTCAAGAGAAGTTGGACTCAAACATGCGGTTGGGAACATCTTTAGTAAAAAGGGCGATGAGCTCCGCAATAAAATTCATGAAATTGGTTTCTCAAAAGAAGAAGCTGAGACATTTGAAGAACATTTAGACGAAGGGAAAGTCCTTCTCTTTGTCACAGATCATGAAAAAGTGAAAAACTGGGCATAAACGCCAATCGAAAAAGCCTCTTACTTTTGTAAGGGGCTTTTTTTCATGCTTTCATGTCTGAAAGAGAGACATATATCTTTTTTACGATAATAAGTAAATACAGAAGTATGGAATAAATAGTAAACTCTCTAATTGAAAATGCCGTTATACCAATGAAAATCATGAAGCATCAGAAGAAAATAGTCGAAATATCACAAAAATCCATTCGGGAAATAATTATTGTATCTTTCTATTTTGATTTAAAATTAAATAAAAAACTTGTGTAATTTAGTAGATAAATTTCTTAGTTCTATAGGTTTAAGTTGTATTTTTGTGTAGAAACAAGTGTTTTAAGGTCAAAAAACCACGAAAATTACCTGTATTTTCAATTAGAAAATTAATTTTAATGTTTAGGAAATAATTCGTTGACAAAATAAACTAAAAACAATATATTTGGCTTAATCCAGTCATTATGGAATTAGTTGTTAAATTTCCGGTGGGTTTATTCGAAGCATAATCTAGTGAAAGGAGGTGGCAAGAACCAAAGCGTAAGCGCCTCTTAGATGCAAAAATGTCTACTAGAACAGAGCAAATCGTCGTTTACTTGAAGAAAAAATGATCGCCATTCTAAACAGTAGATTCATTTTTCTACTAAAAGCACAGTGTAAGAGATTGTCCAAAAGACGTTAAGTCCTTATAAAAAAGAGAAAGCGGTTTCAATAAGAAATGTGAGTTGATCGAACGGTGAAGGAGGTGAACTCATATGAAAAAAAGAGAGAACAAGCTGAGGCGATGCGGCCTTCGAACGGCTGCATATGAGGATGAATGCTGAAAAAGAAGAGTGAACATGTGGGGTGCTTCTCTCCTTTTTCAGAAAAACAGATTTTCCTAAAAAATCCATCTTTCATTTTAACATAAGGTTTTTGGCTTGAAAACCACCTTTGCCTGAAAAGAAGATTGTGAATTGAAGGAGGTTTCATGATGAAAAAGGCTTTGTACCATGAAGACAGTGGATTGTATTTAGAAAAGATGCGCATGGCATTCCAAGAGCATTACGAGCAAAGAACAGATATGTGGTCTACTGATCCATCCTTAACAGACGCAGCAGTGATGTCATTAAAGGCATGGCGTTCAAGGGAAAAGAATGCACTTGCTTCTGTGCTGGATATCGGGTGCGGCAACGGCCGTGCACTAGAACATTTAAGCGGGCTTTCCGCATATGTCGGTATCGACCTGTATGAGCATGAGGAGTGGGAAGGGTTACAGAAAAGAGAAACAGTTCCTGTCCATTTTGTTCATCAAGATTTTATGTCATGGTCCATGGATCAGGGACGCGGGATGCAGTTTGATTTAATTTTAGATCATGGCTGCTTTCATCATCAACATCCTGATGATCATGAACGTTATTTAAAACAGGTCTCTTCTTTACTTCATGAAGGCGGTGTCTTTTCACTTGTTGTCTGGGGAGAACAGTGGAAAACAGGATTAATCGGAGAAGATGGCCGTTTCCATTTTTCATTTTCAGATTCTCAGCTTGGCGAAAAAATTTGTACATCAGGTCTTGAGCTTGTATCCATATCACCGTTACAAGCGAAGGCCGGAATAAGCCAGCATCATGTCATTGCCGTCAAAATCTAGTACAAAGGTGAGTCATTCAAAGCTAGCAGAGGTGTTCATGGGAAGAAAGAGCGGCTGCCAATCAAGGGCGTTTGCTGCTCTGACAGAAAATAAAGCATATGAACCAAGATTTCTGCTCCTTTGTACTGGAAAAGGACAAGGTCTAAAACGATGAGAGACACTGCACATCCATTTCCTTCTGCGGGAACACACAGGCTGAGGGAGTGCGTACACATATTCATCACTCCATCACTGCGCTATGGGAGTCGATTTGGGTGCAGTGATGAATAGGGGGGAGACAAATGAACAAGTTTGTAGATGAATTACAATCAATGATTCATCATTTTACCTTTCAAGATAAACACTATTTGCTCGTGGGGCCTGTGAATTTGCCAATTTCCATTCAACATGAAGAAGTGCCATTTAAGTGGTATGCCTTCGCGCCTGTTGAACGGGATACAAAACCAACAATCGAATCTATTGTCCAAATGAGTACCGCGCAGCAAACCTTTTCCTCTTGTCTCTTATTTGGCGACTTTGAAAATGAACGGCCGCCGCTTGTGCGAATCCATAGTGTCTGCCAAACAGGGGATGTGTTTGGATCACTGAAATGTGATTGTGGTCCACAGCTTGCATTATCGCTGAAGAAAATCACCGATTACGGAAAAGGCATGCTTGTGTATATGGCCAATCAAGAAGGTCGGTCTATTGGGCTGATGGCAAAAGCGTTGACGTATAAACTACAGGAGATGCAGCTGGATACTTTTGAAGCCAACCGCCTGATCGGCTGCGGGGATGATGATCGGCATTACGAGGAAGCAGCAGCTGTTTTGCACTATTTAAACAAAGGGAAACCATTGCATTTACTAACGAACAATCCAGATAAAGTCGATTCAATTGCAGCTTATGGTCTTCCTGTTTTGCGGTTTGATCATACGGTCGAAGCCTCTCTCTACAATGAAGCCTATTTAAAGGCAAAAGCAGCCTCAGGGCATATGGTCGATGAGAAGAAATTAATTAATCAATAGACGAGTTTATTGAAAGAAGGCGGGAGAAAAGCGTGAAACCTGATATCAATTGGATTCAAATCCCAAGCGGCTATGCAACGATTGGAAGTAATGAAGAAGATATGAAAAAGGCAGCAGAATTCTGGAAGGACAAGCTGCTCAATCCAACCTACGGCCGTGAGAAAAAGTTTCAAAAATGGCTGTACAAAGAATTTCCATCCTATCAGCCGTATATTAACGAATTTTTTATCTCAGATACGGTCGTCAGCAATGAATTGTATCAAAGCTATTGTGATGAAACAGGCCAGACATACCCAGAGAGTTTAACGAACGAAGAGCTTGGCGGGGGAAAAGATCATCCAGCTTGGGGCATGGACATTGAGGATGCTTTCTCGTTCTGTCAGTGGCTGAGCGGGAAACTTGGGATTGATGTTTCGATTCCTACTGAAGAAGAATGGGAGTATGCTGCCCGGGGAAACACGAGAAATCAATACCCGTGGGGAGATGAGTTTGATCCTTCTTACTGCAATACGCACGAATCAAATATTGAAAAAACGACGCCTGTCCGTCATTACGAAAAGGGCCGATCTTTATTTGGTCTTTATGATATGGGGGGCAACGTCGAGGAATGGGTCAACACCAGATATCACGTATATGAAGGCGGCATCGAGGTCGTCGATGATTTAACGGAAACACTCGGAAGTGATTACTACATTTTAAAAGGCGGCTCTTTCGCAAGAGGTGGAGATTTATGCAGAGTCGCAAGAAGACACGGGAAGCACCCAGATCCTGTTTTTCGATTTACTGGTTTTCGTTTAGTGACTCGTCAAAAACAATATATAAAGGTGGGAGTGTAAAACTATGCATAGAGGACCAATTACATCTGTTTTATCAACTCAGCACGACCAAATTGTTTACACTGGCGGCTATGACCGCTGTATTTATCAGTGGAACCGGGCGACGGGAGAAGGAACGTTTATTGGCAGTCACGAGCATATCATTAATTCCATATCTCTTTCTGAAAACGGAAAGTATTTAGCGAGTGCATCGTCAGACTATACCATTCAATTGTATGATACTGGCACAAATACCCGAATCCGCACGTTGTTTGGTCATGCAGATGATGTAGAAGCCGTCGCTTTTGCGAAGCAGGATACTTTGCTTGTATCCGTGTCCAGAGATAGAAGATGCTTAGTCTGGGATATCGAAACGGGCGCTATTTTAAGAGAATTCCATGGCCATAGCAAGGATGTATTAGCTGTATGGATACATGGTGATAAAGCTTATACAACAGGTGATGATGGATATGTCCTTGTATGGCTGTATGAAACCGGAGAAATTGTAGGGGAAATCGGGCCGTTTGATTATGAGCTCGATACGATCAGCGGCAGCAATCAAAAAGAAGTATTCGCACTTGGCAGAGATGATGGCACCGTTATTATTTACGATGCAGCTACTTTACAGGAGAAGAAAATCATCAAAGCCCATTTACAGGGCGTCAAGCGCGTGAATTTTTCTCCAAGCGGCAATTACTTGCTGACAGCAGGCTACGACCATTTAATTAAGCTGTGGAATTATGAAACAGGTGATTTAGTCGATACGCTGCTGCCTCATAAATATCAGTGGGAGCGCTCGCTTGTCTGGACAGAGGATGAGAAGTCAATACTAGGAGCCAGCTTTGGAAAAACATATTGTGAATGGTCGATCGAAAAGGGCAAAGTCATATCAGATGAGATCGAAATGGCGACACCATCTATCAATGATATTGCGCTGACTGATGCGGGTGATATTATTACCGCATCCGATGATGGAAAATTCAGAAAAAACGGGATTGAAATTGCCAAGTCGACGGGCGTTTTAACAAATGGAGTAGCTGTTGCACGGGATGGAAGCTATTATGCGTGGGGAGATCATGCAAGTCAGGTGCATATTGTTCATGAGTCATTACAGCAAATGGTTTCGTTTGATCTTAACACAGGTCCGGTCAACAGCGTGTATTTCCACGAGGAGGATCGTCAATTTTATATTGGAACTTACGGCGGTTATGTCCATGTCATTTCGACAGAACACTTAAAGGAAATCGGCCGTTCCAAAGCACACGATTGTGCAGTTAAAGCATTAAAGGTAGAAGGAGATCTTATCATCACAGCAGCAGTTGAAGGAACCATCTGTCTTTTAGATAAAAAGAGTTTGTCCTTAAAAGCGGAATACATTGGTGCGACAGAGCTGTTAAATGATGTCTTTATTGATAGTAAACGAGACCGTATCGCCATTGTCAGCCGCGACAAAAATGTGAGATTGTTTGATTTGCATACAGGAAGAATTTTAGACCAGCATAACGAGCACCAGTATTCGATTAAATCGGTCACAGTCACAGACTCAGGCTATATTGTAAGCGGTGATTATTGGGGCTATATCGTTGTGTGGAATCCAGAGCTGGGTGTCAACACCGGCCCAATTAGAATTGCCCTAAATGGGATTAGTGCCATTAGACAATTAGGCAATGATGTATATGCAAGCTCATATGACGGCGGAATTTATCACGTTCGAGAAGATGGGACGCATACCGAAGTACTACGCTTATTTGACCAATTTCCGAAAGAAGTAATCTCTCATTAAGAAAAAGAATGTAAGCGGGGGATTCTCATGATAAGTGTTTGCAAGGAACATATGAAAAAAGGTCTGTCTGTACTCAATTGTCCGCATGTGCTCCTCATTAATAAATATGAATGTCGCAAATGCTGTTTTTGTAAACAACGAGCATCTTATAAACTTTTTTATTCCTTGCCTTACTATGATCGATCTGAAAAGAAACGGATGGAAAAAATATAGCACATGAGAATAGAACTCCTTCATTCCCTGAAGGAGTTCTTTCCCTTGAAAGAGAGGAAAGGAGACTTACATGAAAGACGATGTTTTTTATATGAAGCTAGCAATTGCCAACGCAAAGGCCATGAAAGGACAAACCTCGCCAAATCCGCTTGTCGGGGCAGTGGTAGTCAAAAAAGGTGAGATCGTGGGAATTGGTGCTCACATGAAGGCGGGCGAGCCGCATGCTGAAATTCATGCGCTGCAAATGGCAGGAGATAAGGCGAAAGGAGCTCATATGTATGTGACGCTTGAACCTTGTTCGCATCAAGGAAAAACAGGTCCTTGCTCAGAAGCCATTATAAAGAGCGGGGTGAAACGTGTGGTCATTGCCACTGGGGACCCAAATCCACTTGTAGCAGGTAAAGGGGTCACGATGTTGAAACAAGCAGGGATAGAAGTAGAAGAAGGGGTATGTAAGCGGGAAGCGGACAGCTTAAATCTCCCTTTTTTTCATTCGATACAATCAGACCTTCCGTATGTCATATTAAAAACAGCCATTTCATTAGACGGGAAAATCGCAACAGCTCATCAAGAAAGCAAATGGATTACAGGGACAGAAGCAAGGAATGAAGTGCAGCAATTACGTCAAGAAGCAGATGCTGTGATAACAGGCGTCGAAACCATTATTCAAGATGATGCAGGCCTTATTGTGAAAGATTCAATCGTGACACAGCCTATTCGTGTCATTTTAGATTCCACATTAAGGATTCCGCTTCATGCGAAATGTTTAAATGATCATATGGCAGAAACCATCATTTGTACCTCAAACAAGTATGATCAAAAAAAATACCATCAACTGGTGCAAAAAGGACATCAAGTATTTGTCACAAGCGGAGAAAATCGGACAGATCTTCATGCGGTGTTACGTATGCTGAAAAGGCGCTCTGTGATGTCGGTGCTTGTAGAGGCGGGAGGCAGTGTGAGCGCATCCTTTTTAGAAGCGTCCCTTGTGAACGAAGTCATTATTTATATGGCACCATTATTAATTGGAGGGAAAGATGCACCTACTTTCTTTGAAGGAGAAGGTACGAAAACATTAAAAGAAGCCATCCGGCCGGTAGATATGGATTATAGTATGGTAGGAAAAGATTTAAAAATGACGATGAGACTTTAATGAAAGAAAGACCTTGTGCAAGAAAGTGCAAGGTCTTTTGATTATTTTAAAAAATAAAAGTGTACATACACCATTCCCAGTCATGATGAATACGATGGATGGGGGTGATTCCATGAAAAAATGTAGGCAATGTGGTAAGACATATCCAACTCATTCGACAGACCACTACCAAAAAGGAAGCTGGTATGATGCGTATAAGGATGATGGCTGGGAATGTGATAGTTGTAAGAAAGGGATAGCAGAAAAGCCAAGGAAACCAGTGAAAAATCCTTGCTGCGGAAAAGATCCTTGTGTTTGTGTGATTCAAGGTCCGCCAGGCGGGAGAGGAAGAAGAGGCCCAGCAGGTCCGGCGGGTGCAGTGGGTCCAGCGGGTCCGGCAGGCCCAGCAGGCCCAGCAGGTCCAGCAGGTCCAATCGGTCCAACAGGCGTAGGTTTAACAGGTATCTTGGCATTTGATCCAGCAGTAGCACCAACCTTCCCAGTAGGTCAAGTGGTGACATACGATGGCAGTACGTACGTGGTCAATTCAGCACCGCCATTAGGTACGCCGGATACGTCGGCAGATTATACATTATTAGCCGCAGCGGGGGAAACAGGTACAGGTCCAACTGGAGCCACAGGCGCCACCGGCGTGGGTTTAACAGGAGTCGTACCGTATGATGCTGCAGCAGCGCCAGGATACCCATTGGGGCAAGTGGTGACATATGAAGGTGGAACGTATCTTGTGAATACAGCATCACCAACAGGTACACCAGATACATCACCAGATTATACGTTATTAGCCGCCGCAGGCGCGACTGGCGTTACAGGCGCTACCGGTACGGGTGCAACTGGAGCAACGGGAGCCACCGGCGTCACGGGTGCAACAGGAGAAATTGGTCCAACCGGAGCCACTGGTGTTACGGGAGCGACGGGAGAAATTGGCCCAACCGGAGCCACTGGTGTTACGGGAGCGACGGGAGAAATTGGCCCAACCGGAACTACTGGCACAGGAGTCACAGGAGCAACGGGTACCACCGGTGCAACAGGAGCAACCGGTGTCACAGGTCCAACTGGTGATACGGGAGCAACAGGAGCAACAGGAGCAACCGGTGCAACAGGAATCACAGGAGCGACGGGAGTAGGTCTAGCCGGCGTCACAGCGTTTGATCCAGCGGCAGCGCCGACATATCCAGTAGGTCAAGTGGTGACATATGAAGGAGGAACTTACCTCGTCAATACGGCGCCGCCAACAGGCACACCAGATACGTCACCAGATTATACGTTATTGGCCGCTGCAGGAGCGACTGGCGTTACGGGTGCAACCGGTACAGGAGTCACGGGTTCCACCGGCGCAACAGGAGTGACAGGACCAACGGGGGAAGTTGGTCCAACCGGAGCTACCGGCGTCACAGGAGTTACGGGAGAAATTGGCCCAACCGGAGCCACTGGTGTTACGGGAGCGACGGGGGAAATTGGCCCAACCGGAGCTACTGGCACAGGAGCAACAGGGATCACAGGAGCGACAGGAGAAACTGGTGCAACCGGCGTCACAGGCCCAACTGGGATAACTGGTGATACAGGGGCAACAGGAGTCACAGGAGCCACCGGAGTAACCGGTGTAGGATTAACTGGTATTCTGACATTTGACCCAGCAACAGCGCCAACCTATCCAGTAGGTCAAGTGGTGACATATGAAGGTGGAACCTATGTTGTGAATACAGCACCACCAACAGGTACACCAGATACGTCGCCAGACTATACGTTATTGGCAGCCGCAGGTGTTACCGGAGCTACCGGAGTTACTGGAGCCACAGGTGCAACTGGGGTAACGGGTGATACAGGAGCTACCGGAGTTACTGGAGCCACAGGTGCAACTGGGGTAACGGGTGATACAGGAGCTACCGGAGTTACTGGAGCCACAGGAGCCACCGGCGTCACAGGTGTTACCGGAGCCACCGGAGTAACCGGAGCAACTGGGGTAACGGGTGATACAGGAGCTACCGGAGTTACTGGAGCCACAGGAGCCACCGGCATCACAGGTGTTACCGGAGCTACCGGAGTTACTGGAGCCACAGGTGCAACTGGGGTAACGGGCGATACTGGTGCAACCGGCGTCACAGGTGTTACCGGAGCAACTGGGGTAACGGGTGCAACAGGAGCGACCGGTGCAACCGGAGCAACTGGAGTAACTGGAGTAACCGGTGCAACAGGCGCCACCGGAGTCACAGGTACAGGAGCCACCGGCGCCACCGGTCCAACAGGAGTGACAGGTTCAAGTGCGATCATTCCGTTTGCTTCAGGTACACCTGCTGTCCTGACAACAATTGCAGGCGGTCTTGTTGGAACATCCAGCTTGATCGGATTTGGTAACTCAGCGACAGGTGTCAGTATTTTAGGCGGAGTGATTGATTTAACCGGCGCTGCAGGCACTTTACTCAACATGGCGTTCTCAGTTCCTAGAGCCGGAACAATCACATCATTTGCTGGCTATTTCAGTACGACAGCTGCTCTTTCTTTGCTTGGCACAAGTATTACGGTCACAGCTAGTTTGTTTGCTTCACCGACACCAAATAACAGTTTCACTCAAGTAGCGAGTGTCACTTTAGCACCAGCTTTAACCGGTGTTTTAACGCTGGGTGCGATCGCAAATGGTATTGCGACTGGTCTAAATGTACCAGTCACACCGGAAACACGATTGCTTGTTGTATTCTCCGCATCAGCTACAGGTCTTTCCTTAGTGAATACCGTAGCAGGCTATGCGAGTGCGGGTTTATCAATCACGTAATAGGCATACAGGGACGACTCGATGCCTGAGTCGTCCTTTTTTGTTTGAAATAATTTTCTCTTAACTTAGTCAGAAAAAATGATATCATTTTCTTAGAGTCTATTCGGGTGAATCTACTGAATTAGGGGTTGTAGCGGTGAGGATGGGCAAAAGGAAAGTGACTTTACAAACGAAAATTTTGGGGTTAATTATCGGGCTTTTGCTTGTTGTCATTGCGTTATTAACCATTTGTTTTGGTTTTCTGCAGACATCAGAAAGGCAGGGACAAGCTGAACAGCTGGCGGTGCAGACCGCTAGAACGATATCATATATGCCGCCCATTAAAGCATCGGTGGCTCTATCAGCGTCCCAAAATGAAGAACAGGCAGTGCTTGAGCAAATGAAGGAGCAAGTAAGAGCACATGCCATCTTCATTACCAATCGAAAAGGAAAGGTCCTTGTTCATACGAATCATGAGGACGTAGGAAAAACCATCAGTGTATCGGAAGGAAGAAGTACCCTCTTATTTGGAGGAACTTCCATATCAACTGATGATTCTAATGGTGAAACCGTTGTCAGAGGCAGTGCACCCATTATGAAAGAAACAGAAGGGCATGAAGAAATTATCGGCACAGTCACCGTCGAATTTTTAAAAAAGGAAATTGATCAAGCGACAGCTCATCAGCTATTCAAGCTTAGCTATATTGCACTTCTCGTGCTTTTGCCTGGCATATTCGGTGCGATTTTTTTAACGAAGAGTATTCGCAAAGATACATTAGGGCTTGAGCCGCATGAAATAGCTTCGTTGTATCGAGAAAGAGAAGCGATGCTGCTCGCTATAAAAGAAGGGATCATTGCGTTTGACCAGAAAGGCGCGATTACGATGATGAATACATCAGCTGAGCACATGCTGCGCGTCTCATCAAAGCTGCCACTTCATATTGATCAAGTCTTGCCAAATGCCAAACTTCTTCTCTATTTAAAGGCAGAGACGATTGAACCTAACATCGAAACCGTCGTCAATGATAAAACCTATGTCTTAAATGTGAAAAAAGTAATGCAGGATCATCGAGTATTCGGAGGGATTGTGAGCTTCAGAGAGAAAACAGAGCTGACGAAGCTGCTGGATACATTAACAGAGGTCAGCCAATATTCAGAAGACCTAAGGGCACAAACGCACGAATTCTCAAATAAGCTGTACGCCATCTTAGGCCTGCTTGAGCTGAATCAAGTCGATGAAGCCATCGACCTAATTAAAGAAGAATATCATCTGCAAAACCGTCAGCACGATTTACTCATGAAGCAGATTCGGTCTCCTAAAATACAAGCCATCTTACTTGGCAAGTTAGGGAAAGCATCAGAGAAGAAAGTCCATTTCCACATTGATGAAAATAGCTCACTTGAGCCGCTCCCAGCTCATTTAAGTCTATCTCACTTTATCACCATCATTGGCAATCTCGTAGACAATGCTTTTGAAGCTGTATTAAATAAGGAGAAGCGCGAGGTAGACCTATTCATCACAGATATTGGGTTTGATATTATCATAGAAGTGTCAGATTCAGGTGATGGAGTGAATGAAGAGGAACTGTCACAGATTTTCACAAGAGGCCATTCGTCAAAGGGAGAAGGACGAGGCTACGGGCTTGCGAATGTGAAAGAAGTATTGGACGAGCTTGGGGGCTGGATTGAAGTTGCGAACCAAAAAGAAGGCGGTGCCATCTTCACTGTATACATACCGAAAGGCACAAAGGGGGAATAGATGGTGATTAAGGTACTCATTGCGGAGGATGATTTTCGAATCGCTGCCATTCATGAATCTTATATACAAAAGATAGAAGGATTTAAGGTCGCCGGAAAGGCAAAGAGTGCAAAGGATATGTGGGAGGCGCTCCAAAGGGAACAAGTTGATCTCATTTTGCTTGATGTCTATATGCCTGATGAACTCGGCACAAACTTGCTGCCGCTTTTAAGAGAACGCTGTCCTGAAGTAGATGTGATCATTATCACGGCTGCAACGGAAACGACGCTTTTAAGAGATGCGCTTCATTACGGAGTGGTTCATTATTTAATCAAACCGGTGACCGCACAAAAGTTTGCACAAGTTTTAACCGAATATAAAGAGAAGAAAGACATCATCAATTCAAAGGATGAAGTCAATCAAACGATGATTGATTTGTTTTTTGGGCAGATGCAGGAAGAGCCAAAACAAAGGGATGACAGAGATCTCCCCACAGGCATCAATTCACTGACCTTGGACAAAGTGAAAACATTGATGACATCAGAGAATAGCGGAATTACAGCAGAAGAACTCGGGGAAAAGATGGGCGCATCACGTACAACTGCGAGACGGTACGTAGAGTATCTCGTGACAACAGGGGAATGCCGGGCAGAGCTTGCATACGGAATCATTGGCAGACCTGAACGTAAATATTACCCTGCCAAACAAGCGGAGTCTTAAAAGATGAAAAAAGGAATACTTTTTGTGATCGTGCTCTGCCTTTGTATGACACTCACCTTCAATGAAAAAAAAGCCGGAGACTCTTTCCTACAGCAAAGCTCCTTATATATTGTGGTGTCGGGTGTACCAGATGGAGGATTTGACCAAACGGCTCAGGTGATGAAATCAGTGCTTGAACAAGAGAAACTGGTGAACCGGCCTGTGAACATTCTTTATCAAAGAGGCGGAACGGTGGATAAAGGATGGACATACATGATGGAGCGAGAAGCCAACTATATCAGTTTAAATTCAAGCTTATTGTTAAGCCGTAATTTACTTGGCAGCAGTAACGTGACGATGAATGATGTGACACCGCTGGCAATCCTTGCAGAAGAGTGGCAGGTCGTCGCAGTCCCGATGGATTCTCCTTTTGCAAATGGGAAGGAGCTGTTACACGCCCTCAAGAAAAAACCAGATTCCTTAAAAATTGGGTTTGCCCCTGACTTTGGAAATGATGATCAAATCTCATTCGCCCGGGCAGCAGAAATGGCAGGGATTGATCCCTATCGCATTCAATTTTTGAAATTTGACAGTGCAGATGATTTATTTCAGGCGCTCATCAACCATGAAGTGGATGCAGCAACGACTACCATTACAGAGGTTCGTCATGATTATGAAAAAAAGAGGCTGAAGCTCGTAGCGACGACAACCAGCCAGCGCTTAGATGGATTTGAAGATGTGCCGACATGGAAAGAGCAGGGCATTCCGCTCATCTTCTCCCATTGGCGCGGTGTGATGGGCTCTAAACAAATGAGTCAGCATGACATTCGTGAATGGGATCAGCTTCTTCAAAAAATGACGGAAACGAAGTCCTGGAAAAAGCGATTAAAGCAAAAGGGCTGGACAAGTCGTTATATGAACAGCAAAGAGGCAAAGATCTTTATGGAAGATCAATTAAGGCAATATGAGCAATTGATACAAGGAGAACAAGCGGTCGAGTGAGACCGCTTCCAGCGTGTAGCCAAACCCTTGCATTCGTTGTCATTCCTGCGTGCCGGTGTTCACGAATCTATATTCGCTCCGCTCCAGTACTCATCCTTCCTAGACTTCGAAGGTTTTCTATCACGCTGAAAAGAAGACAAAGGGCTAAAATAAACCCTTTGTTTTTTTCATGGAATCAAAAAGCCCAATGGTTGAACAAAATGAACAAAAAGCATTTATCGACCGAAAAAGAATTAAAATTCATAATATTTACTTCAATTCACACCTCAGATATGATGACAAAAAGGGTTGGAAATGGGATACCAACACATTAATGAAAGCGTATACAACATAAGGGGTGAACAATATGTTAGCAATCTTAGGATTTCTTATGATGATTGTATTTATGGTTTTGATTATGACGAAACGTATGTCTGTTTTAACGGCATTGGTGTTAACACCAATTGCATTTGCTCTTATTGCAGGTTTTCATTTTACTGAAATTTCAGACATGATTGTCAAAGGCGTGCAACAAGTCGCACCAACAGCGGTCATGATCATGTTTGCGATTTTGTACTTTGGCATTATGATTGATGCGGGTTTATTTGACCCAATGGTGGCGAAAATTTTAAAAATCGTTAAAGGCGATCCATTAAAAATCGTGGTCGGAACAGCTGTCCTGACGATGCTTGTTGCACTTGATGGTGACGGAACGACAACGTATATGATTACAACAACAGCGATGCTTCCACTATTTACGCTGCTTGGCATCCGTCCAATTATTTTAGCGGGTATTGCCGGGGTTGGCATGGGAATTATGAATACAATTCCATGGGGAGGAGCTACACCTAGAGCGGCGAGTGCACTTGGCGTTGATCCTTCACTTTTATTTGGACCGATGATTCCAGTCATTGGTGCAGGGGTTCTCAGTATGATTATTGTTGCTTATTTTCTTGGAAAAGCCGAAAGAAAACGCCTTGGTGTGATTGAACTTGAACAGCCGATTCATGCAAATGAAATGGCAGCGGCACTGCAAGATGACATCAAACGGCCGAAGCTTTGGTGGTTTAACCTGGCGCTGACTTTGTTATTGGTGCTGCTGCTTGTATCAGGTAAAGTCAGCTTAACTGTTCTATTTGTTCTTGCTTTCTGTGTGGCGATCATCGTGAACTATCCGAACTTGGATCAGCAGCGTGAGCGAATTGCCGCTCACTCAACAAACGTTTTAGCCATTGCTTCGATGATTTTTGCGGCAGGTGTTTTTACAGGTATTCTAACTGGAACGAAAATGGTCGATGAAATGGCGATTTCGATTGTATCTGCAATTCCAGAGCAGCTTGGCGGCTTTATTCCAGTCATTGTCGCATTAACAAGCGGGATCTTTACTTTCTTTATGCCGAATGATGCATACTTTTATGGCGTACTGCCGATCCTATCAGAAACAGCGGCAGCATACGGTGTCGATAAAATTGAGATTGCCAGAGCCTCTATTATTGGTCAGCCGATTCATATGTTAAGTCCACTTGTTCCATCAACTCATTTACTTGTTGGACTTGTTGGCGTATCACTGGATCAGCATCAGAAATTTGGGATGAAATGGGCTGTGCTGGCAGTCGTCGCTATGACCGTCATGGCGGTTCTCATTGGGGCCATTTCCATCTGGTAAATAAAAAAGTGTCTGCTGCGGGCAGGCACTTTTTTTAGGTCATATTGCCGGGCAGGCTCCATTCATTTGCCCTAGACAAAGACATGCCTGTTCCTCCAAAAGATTTATTTTTGAAAAATACTGACACTTTTTCTGTTTTTTTCTTTATAATGCAAATCAACGAAGGGAGAGGATAGCATGTCCAAACGAAAAGGCACGATTCTTTTTGCTGCTGCATGCCTCTTGGCAGGCAGTTTGTCGATGGTGAGCCCAGCTTCAGCTCATGCAGAAACCCCTTATTATGGAAAGAGTTATGAACAACCAGCTTCAGTGAAAAAGCTATACCCTAAGCCTGACGAGACGTTTGATACCCCTGCCTTTCAGAAAAAAGAAGAAGCATTTACGACACAAGAAGAGCTTCAAGCTTTCTTACGAGACATTGTCCGCAAAAGTCCTTACGCCACGCAGAAACAAATTGGAACATCCATTGAAGGTAGATCCATTCCGGCCCTGTACTTTACAAAGGATCGCTCCATCACGCCACTTTCAAAAAAGCCAACCATCTGGCTCCAAGCACAAATACATGGAAATGAACCAGCCTCCGGTGAATCTGCTCTCGTCATTGCAAAACGATTAGCAGGTGAAGAAGGAGAGCGTATACTCAATCATGTCAATATCATCATTGTCCCAAGAATCAATCCTGATGGTTCTTATGCGTTTGACCGCAGACTGGCAAACGGATTAGACGGAAACCGTGATCATATGACATTAGAGTCTCCAGAACTGACAGCCCTGCATCAAGAATTTAATCGGTATGCGCCAGAGGTGGTTATTGATGCCCATGAATACGATGTGGGTCAAAAGCAGTTTGAAGATATCGGTTCATCAGGCGCTCTCAAATATCATGATTTGCTTATTCTTTCAGGTAAGAATTTAAACATTCCTGAAAGCATCCGGCTGACATCAAATGAGTTATACGTTAACGGAGTTCGTGAAACGCTGACGAATAAAGGATTTTCTAACGATTTGTATTATACAAACACAAGAGGAAAGGATGGAAAGATCGACATCTATGAAGGTGGAACGGATGCGCGAATTGGCCGTAATGCCCTTGCACTTTCGCCAGCCCTGTCATTTCTTGTAGAAAGCAGAGGGATTGGGATTGGAAGAGAGGATTTTGCCCGCCGCGTCGCTGCACAAGTAGCCACCCATGAAAAAATCATTGAGACCACGGTGAAACATGCCAAACAGGTGAAGCAGCAAATGGTGACGGAGCGGCTGAAGCTGGTCAAAAAAGGACTGCAGCCAAATGATGATGATCAGGTGGTCATTCAAGACGATTTCCAAGCACCTGTCAATGACTCGCTGGAAATGGTCGATATTGAGAAAGGACAAACAACTCAAGTTCCTGTACGCTTTCACAGTGCGAGCGATGCTGTTCCCGTCTTAACAAGAGAACGGCCGACAGCTTATCTCATTCTTCCGGGGCATGAAGGAATAGAGAGGAAACTCAGAACATTAGGATTAAAAAGTGTCACATTGCCGGCTGGCATGAAAGTGCCGGTACAAGCCTATCAGGTGACAAAGCGAGAGGAAAAGAGCAAAACAGATATTCAGCTTGAAACAAAACTCGTTGACAAGAAACGTCAGCTGCCAAAAGGAACAAAGGTATATGTCACGGCACAGCCGCAAACCAATTTGCTCTCACTTGCCCTTGAACCAGAATCAAAGGACAGCTATATGTCATCAGGGTTTATTGCTTCAAAAACAGGTGATGAACTGCCAGTCTATCGTTTCGTGCTTCCTCAAAAGACGTTAGGTATTCAATAAAAAAGGACTAAAATAAAGATCATTTTAGCCCTTTGTCAACAATCTAAAGCGGCACTAGGCATGCCGCTTTTTTTATTTTCGTCCAGCTCTTATTTCATCTGTCATGCCTTCATATGGTGCTTCTGCGATAATGGTTTCGTCATTCACACCTACATGATGGATATACGTAATGTCCGCAAATTCTGGGACAACATATTTCGGATAGGTTTCGTATTTTTCACGAGATTCTTTCATGAGATCGATGTAGTCATTTTGATAGCAAACTGTGATATCTGGACGTTCATGCACCCATTTAGGGAAGAAGATGACGCCATGCATGCGTTTTTCCTCAGGCATAAAGTTCAGAGAGACGTCTGTCCCAGTTGGTTCTGTCCAAGAGACTTTGTATACGCCTTTTGTCAGCTTCACAATATTTACTTCTTGATCACGGACCCAGCGTCCTCCAACCATTCCGCTATGAATGCGGTAATCAATGGTGTGATCGTTTTTAATGTAAATCTCATATTCCCAGCCATTTTCATACGTATAAATCATATGAAGTCCAACGAATTGATCCATGTTTATTCCTTCTTTCATTAGAATGATGTTTTTTCAAACATGTTGTGATTTACATGTTTATTTTAAAGTCTATGGTATACTATTGTCAAAGAATAAGCGTTGGAGGCACATCATGAGAGTACTAAAATATGCCATTCTTGGCTTGCTGGATCAGCGTGAGCTGACGGGATACGATATCACGAAACATTTTAAGGATTCTCTTGGACAGTTTTGGAGTGCGAAGCACAGTCAGATTTACCCTGAGCTGAAGCGTCTTACAGAGGAAGGGTTTATTGAATTTGATATTCATATACAAGGAAAAAAGCTAGAGAAGAAGGTCTATCAAATCACAGCGGCAGGAAAAGAAGAATTGCGTCAGTGGTTAAAAACAAAAGATCCGATTCCGGAAACAACAAAGGATGAATTCATGCTCAAAACCTTTTTCATCTCCTCCATGGACAAAAAAGAAGCGGCTGACCTGTTTGCCTATCAACTGTTAGAGCGCACCAAGAAAGTAGATGTGCTGGAACAGAAGCTGCACGCTTTGACAGAGGAAGACCCTTCTGCTGAATCGCTGCATTCAGCGCAATTTGGGTATTACTTAGTGCTGACAAGGGCAATTGAAAGAGAAAAAGGCTATGTCCGCTGGCTCCAAAAGACCCTTAAACGTATTGATTCATCTATGGTCTAAGGACAATGGTCGGATGATATGATAAAAAATGGTTTGAAACGAGTGAATTTATCAATAGAAACCGCTACAATGGATATATTCGTATTAAAGTGAGGCGAGTATGTTTGAGTAATCAAGAAGCGTTGTGGAATGAAGCAGAAGCTTTTATTTCTGTATGCTATGAAGAATTAAACAAGTCAAATGAAGAGAAAGCAGCACGTCTGCATGAAATAAAAAAAGAAATTGAGTCTGAAGGAATTTATACGCATACACTAGAGGAATTAGCTCACGGGGCGAAAATGGCATGGCGCAACAGTAACCGCTGCATTGGCCGTTTGTTTTGGTCTACCCTGCAAGTGCATGACTGCCGGCATGTAAAGACAGAGGATGAGGTGAAGGAGGCGCTCTTTCATCATATTGAGTATGCGACAAATGGCGGGAAAATCAAACCGTCCATTACGATCTTTCCCCCAGAGAAAAACAGACAGAAGGAAGTCGTCATTTATAATCATCAGCTCATTCGTTATGCAGGCTATGAGTCGGAATATGGCATCATCGGCGACGAGGCATCTCTTGAATTAACAAAATTATGTCAAGCCTATGGCTGGGAAGGAGAAGGCACACATTTTGATATTTTGCCTCTCATGTTTCAGCTAAAAGGTCAGCCGCCTGTTCTGTATGAGCTTCCGAAAGAAATCGTCCAAGAGGTAGAGATCACCCATCCTGAATATGATGGATTCCGTGATTTGGGACTAAAATGGTATGCGGTTCCGATTATTGCTGATATGAAATTAGAGATTGGCGGTAT
This sequence comes from Bacillus sp. Je.9.29.b, assembly GCF_051129925.1. Taxonomy (NCBI): domain Bacteria; kingdom Bacillati; phylum Bacillota; class Bacilli; order Caryophanales; family Bacillaceae; genus Bacillus; species Bacillus sp. Je.9.29.b. The sequence continues at coordinate 35,748 of NZ_JBCPSO010000008.1, read as the reverse complement.
TCATTACAATGCTGCACCGTTTAATGGCTGGTATATGGGCACAGAAATTGGCGCACGCAACCTAGCGGATGAAAACCGCTACAATATGCTGAAAAAAGTTGCTTCTCTTTTAGGACTGGACACAACCAAGAATGCGTCCCTTTGGAAGGATAAAGCCATTGTCGAATTGAATGTGGCGGTTCTCCATTCTTATCGTGAAGCAGGGGTGACCATTGTTGATCATCATACAGCAGCACATCAATTCAAGCAGTTTGAAAAGCAGGAAGAAAAGGCTGACCGCAAGCTGACTGGGGACTGGACATGGCTGATTCCGCCAGTATCACCAGCTGCTACCCACATATTCCACAAGCATTACGACAATACCATTGTGAAACCAAACTATTTTTATCAGGACAAGCCCTATCACGGGACAGAAAAGGCCTAGCGAGAGCTAGGTTTTTTTATGACCGTATTCGAAAATCTTGATAATGAGCAAGCTCGGTGAGCGGCTCCATTTGCATGTCGGTGACTTTTGAAAAAGGACTTCCTTTCCGGACAGTCTCTAAGAAATCAATCACTTTGTGCTGCTCACCCTCTACCTTTAACTCGACATGACCTTCATCTGTGTTGCGTACCCAGCCTTTCATTCCACGATTGACGGCTTCTCCCTGAACAAAATAACGAAAGCCGACTCCTTGCACACGTCCTTTTACAATGGCGTGATATTGAATCATGGTCATCTCTCCTTTTTTCACATCGTACCATAGCCTGTATCTGATCTTCACGCCTCGACTATGATTTGTTTGTCAAACGATGTAAAATAAAGGCCAGTAGACAACCAAAGGAGATGTCCATCGTGGAACAAAAGAGATACGACATAGAAGGAATCCAAGTGGGACAACCTATCATCACCTATGCGAATGGAAAAGAAATCAAAACAGCCATCAACAAAAGGCGCATTCATGAGCCTGTGTATTTAAGTCAGGTCAATTTTGAAGGAGATGGTCAGGGGGATTTGGTTCATCATGGGGGTTATGATAAAGCCGTCTGCGTCTTTCCGTATGATCATTATGCTCACTTTGAACAATTTCTAGGGGTTCCATTACAGGAAGCTGCCTTTGGCGAGAATGTAACAGTACGCCAGCTAGTCGAAACGAATGTGCATATTGGCGATGTGTTTCAGCTTGGAGATGCATTTGTTGAGGTGAGCCAGCCAAGACAGCCTTGTGTGAAATTGTCTTTTAAGCATGGCAACATGAAGCTTGTAAAGGAAGTGCAGAAAACAGGGTATACAGGCTTTTATTTACGTGTACTGAAAGAAGGCATGGTGCCGCCTGATGCTGCGCTTGTACTAGTAGAAAAAGCGTCCCATCAGATTACGGTCCATGAAGTCAATGAAGTCAAATATCGTCAAACAAGTCCAGAGAGACTGAAAGCCGTTCTTGAAGTAGATGCCTTAGCAGATGTGGTCAGGAAGTCTTTAGAAAAACGAATTCAGCACATTTAAAAAAAGCCGTACATCAGCTTAAGATGTACGGCTTTTCAGCGCTTATGAGCTGCGTACGGCTTTTCAGCGCTTATGAGCTGCGTTTCTTTTGCTCAAGAAGATTTGCAAGGAAATATGTTTTTAAGCTTTGAAGCTTTCTTCCTTCATGCTTGGTCACACCAAGCTTCTTTAATTCTTCGACATACCAGCCTTTGCTACCATAATGCATGATAGAAAACTCCTTTCAATTGAAACTGCCTGCATTGTAACATCTCAAAAAAGAACGTGAAAAGCGTGCAGGTGTCAAGAAATGAAAACTGATTCTATCTGCCTATGATCCATGTATATGCTGGAAATATTGATTTATGAATTTGGCGGGTTGAGGGTAACGAGGATCATGCCGACCGTCATAATCATGATGATAACACCCAGATAGGTCATCATGGATTGTTTTTTCTTAATCCCTACAACCGTTAAGATAATACTTTCGATGAAAAAGATAACACCTATGATGATGAACCACATATCAAATAAGACCCCTTTCGCATATCTTTGCCTATTTTACCACAGGCTTTTTTGTTTAGTCGTGACAGATTCGTGAAACGGGCATGAAAAAATCCCCTCCAGTGAAGGAGGGGACCCGCTGCTTACAGCTTTGTTAAAATAATCGGTTCGTCTTTAGTGATCACAATCGTATGTTCAATCTGTGCGACTAGACTTTTATCTGGTGTTTTAAATGTCCAGCCATCATCAGCCTGATAAATCGATTCAGCATTTGTTGAAATGAAAGGTTCAAAGGCAATGACTGTGCCATTTTTAAACAAAGCATTATCGAATGGATCATAGTAGTTCAAGATATGGTTAGGTGCTTCATGCAGATTCTTCCCAATGCCGTGTCCTGTCAGGTTTTTAATGACGGTAAATCCTTGTTCTTTCGCTGTATTGTAGACCGCACGGCCAATTTGGTTTTGTCTTTTACCGGCTTTTGCATGCTTTAATCCTTCAAGGAACGCATCCTCCGCACACTTACATAATGCTTCAAGACGAGCATCACCTGTACCTAAAACAAATGAAATGCCTGTATCGGAATAATAGCCGTCCAGTTCTGCTGAGATATCAATGTTCACAAGGTCGCCCTCTTGTAAAATGGTTTTTTCACTAGGGATACCGTGTGCAACTTCATCGTTCACGCTGATACAAGTGGTACCAGGGAAGTCATATTCCTTTTCAGGTGCTGAATTGGCCCCATGTTCTTCTAATATTTTTTTCCCAATCAAATCTAATTCTTTTGTAGACATGCCTGGTTTCGCTTGGCTTTTCATTTCTTCTCTTGCCAAAGCGACAATTCGGCCGACTTTTTTTAAGGCTTCTAACTCATGATCATGTTTGACAATCACTGTTCATTCCCGCTTTCTATATCTTCATTCTATTCAATAGCTTACCACAATTTACGCAAAAAGAGTAAAGAGCGGAATTCAAATGAATGTGGACAAATTGGTATAGATAACTAGACGTGCATATGATATATTTTTTATGAACATCATGAATGATTTGGTCATGATGATGACAAAGGGGGGAAATCAGATGGTGTTTCAGTTTTTTCAAAAGCTAGGAAAATCATTTATGCTTCCAATCGCTGTACTTCCAGCAGCAGGGATTATTTTGGCCATTGGGCGGGAGGATGTATTCAATATCCCGTTTATTCATGCGGCAGGGAATGCAATTTTTGCGAACTTGGCTTTAATTTTTGCAATGGGTGTAGCGATTGGTATTTCAAAGGATGGGAACGGGGCAGCGGCATTATCAGGAGCGATCTCTTATTTTATTTTGTCAGCCGGTACAACGTCGATTAACTCAACCAACAATATGGGGGTATTGGGCGGTATTTTATGCGGGCTTTTGGCAGGTTATGTTTACAATAAATTTAAGGATACGAAACTGCCGGAATACTTAGGTTTCTTTAGCGGAAGGCGGCTTGTGCCTATAATGACCGCACTTTTCACCATTCTATTAGCAGCCGTTTTCGGATATGTATGGCCGCCGATTCAAAGTGTAATCAATGATTTAGGAGAATGGATTTTAAGTCTAGGTGCAACAGGTGCAGGGCTGTTTGGTTTCTTTAACCGATTGCTCATTCCATTAGGACTTCACCATGTCTTGAATAACTTATTTTGGTTTCAATTCGGTGAATTCAGCGGGGCAACAGGGGATTTAGCGCGATTCTTTAAAGGAGATCCAAGCGCGGGTGTCTTTATGACCGGATTCTTCCCAGTGATGATGTTTGGTCTGCCAGCGGCATGTCTAGCCATGGTTGTAACTGCAAAACCTGAGAAACGAAAAGCAACAGCTGGTCTGATGATTGGGATGGCACTTACATCATTTATAACAGGGATCACTGAACCAATTGAATTTTCTTTTATGTTTTTATCACCACTTTTATATGGTGTCCATGCTATTTTGACGGGGCTTTCGCTTTTTATTGTGAACACTCTTGGGATTCATAGCGGCTTTGCCTTTTCAGCAGGTGCGATTGATTACGTCTTAAGCTTCGGTATTGCGCAAAAACCGATCTTGCTTCTTGTAGTAGGAATCATTTATGGCGTTGTGTACTTTGTCGTTTTCTATTTCCTCATTAAACTATTAAAGCTGAAAACACCAGGCAGGGAAGATGATGACATAGAAGATATCGCAGCGGATGATGCGGTTACGGCAGGAGGAGCGAGTGTGCTCGTAGAGGGGCTTGGCGGCAAAGACAATATCACCACGATTGATCATTGTGCCACACGTCTTCGCTTAACAGTAGAGGATACTAATTTATTAAATGAAGCTACATTGAAAAAAGCAGGTGCCAAAGGGGTGCTGACTTCTGGAAAAACATCCGTACAAATTATTATTGGAACGAATGTAGAATTTGTCGCAGATGATCTCCGTAAGGAAGTCGATCGAGATTAAAAAAAGCGTTCAGCCAGGTCAAATGGGCTGAACGTTTTTTTGTTTACGCTGTTCGATCACTAGCACAATACTGATCACAACGAGTAAGAACCATGAGCTAATTTTCCCTAGATGAACAATGGACCAAGCATGCTGCTGATTTGGATATTGCCATGCGCCTAAAAAGGTGGTGACATTTTCGGCAATCCAAATAAAAAAGCCAATCAGGAGAAATGAAACAACAAGCGGCATTCGAAAGGAAGATGGACCAACCTGAAACGAAACCGACGTTTTCCGAAACACAACAACAAGCAGACATGTCAGCCACCACCTGACATCATAGAGCCAGTGATGCGTAAAGAAATTGAGATAAATGCACAAACTGATGCCAATTGAAAGAAATGGATGAGGCCAGTCGGCCACTTTTACATGAAGTCGTGAAAATGCCTGATAAATATAACTAGCCACACTTGCATACATAAAGCCGCTATAAAGTGGAACCCCAAATATTTTTGTATAAGCTTCTTCTGGATAGGACCAAGAGCCCATATGTACTTTATACACTTCTAAACAGATTCCTATGAGATGAAATAGACAAATGACCTTTAGCTCCGCCCAAGTCTCCAGCCGCAGCGTCAGCATCAGGATCTGAGCTGCGATGCAAAGCAGTAGAATGAAATCATACCGGTGAAGAAAAGGAATAGACACCGTCTTTGATAGGGCAAGCGCCGCAAAGATCATGACGGGGAATAGACATGAGATGGCCTGTAAATAAGCAAAATGAAATAGTGTTTTCATACAAAATTAAACCCCTTTTTACGGTCTGAAATGACTTAGACGGTTTTAGCAAGGGAAAAGTTTACCTCAATTAGATATTCATGAACAATTTGTGAATATATATGTGAAAAAGATCACAAATTAGATATAGCATAGTATAATAAGATCATAAAGAAAATGTGAAATATTTCACATAATTTAAAAGGAGGCATCATCATGTTTACAAAATTCTTACAAACGAATGTATGGGCAGCCGTTATCCTTTTGGCAGCAAGACTTTATATCGGATGGACTTGGCTGACATCTGGTATTGGAAAACTAACAGGTGGATTTGATGCATCAGGCTATTTGCAATTTGCGATATCTGAACCTGTCGTCAAAGATGGTCATCTTGTGTATCCGTTCTATGTATGGTTTTTAGAAAATGTCGCTTTGCCAAATGCCGGACTATTCAGTGCCATGGTCATGTGGGGAGAAATCTTAGTAGGCCTAGGATTAATTGTTGGATTATTCACAACAACGGCAGCCTTTTTTGGAAGCGTGATGAATGTCTCATTCTTACTAGCTGGAACCGTCTCTGTGAACCCGCTGCTTCTGCTCATAGCCATCATTATCATGGCAGCGAAAGGGAATGCAGGCAAATTTGGACTTGATTATGTCGCAGGTCCAGTCCTCAAAAGAACAATGAAAAGAAAGCCGCAGTTAGAAGTGGCATCATAATAAAAGAAAAGCATCCTGAGTAAACGCTCAGGATGCTTTTTTATTTAAGAATTGGCTTTTATCAAGTTGATATGCAGCACGGTGAGTTCATGCTGGCTCATATCTGGATCATGGCCTACGATAAATTCGAGTTCATAATCACCGGTTTGATACACATATTTTTTCTCTTTTGTCTGCGGAATGGTGCTCACTGAATCCGCTGGTCCTAGCTGTTTCTTTAGTAACGAAGGGGTCATACCGCCGATATTTGTTTCTTTTTCTACATTTGTACCGAAATAACGGATTTCATCAATTTTGCCTTTTGCATCATAGTGAAAAGCAAATCCGGGATTTCCCATTTCCGCATGATACAAATCAAAGCTGCTTTGACCTGTTTCTGGATATGGATAACCGAGCTTATGATGAACGTCTTTTTTTGTTTGAACGCCTATTTTCAGGCCCTTCGCATAGTAGGGCATTTGTCCTTTATGTGCCAGCTTATAAATACTGTTAAGCGCGGCTTTTGGACCTTGAGGAACGGATTGCTCTGCGGCCATGGCGTGTGCTGAGACAGCAGGGCTGAAACCGAATAGGGCAGACGAAGCAAGTGAGGCAGTCACGACAAAAGCTGCTGTTTTCTTCATGATAAATCCCTCCTTCTTCTCCTATACCCGGTGCCATCATGATCAAACGTGAAAAGAACCAGCTGATCAAGGATCGGCTGGTTCTTAGCATGAGAACGTTATTTTGAAGAAGAGCTGGATTCATCTTTGGCGGAAGAGGAATCCTTTTCATCCTGTACTTTCTTTGTATAGTCATAGTCGTTGCGGTCAATCGGTGTAAAGCCTTTAGGCTTGTAGAAACGGAGTAAATCTTCGGTGACAATCTTATCAGATGTCTCCAGCATCTTTTTCACCGTTTCATTTTCTTGTGATGCCTTGTCAGTTGGCTCGATTTTCTCGCCTGTTTTGTTGCTGTAATAGTTATTGCCTACTTTCGTGTAGTCTTTAGACACGAAGTCACCGTTTCTAAATGGCACAAGCTCTTTAAAGTTCTTCGATAAGATATCAGAACCAGACATTAAATAGTTCTTCGTATCATCGCCAAGCAGGTGCAGAAGGGTTGGTGCGACATCGACTTCACCAGAGTATTTATGAATCTGTCCGCCTTTTACGCCAGGAACATGGATAAAGAGCGGCACACGCATGAGCTGCGCATTTTCATAATCTCCGATTTTTTGCCCTGTCACTTTTTCCATCGCTTCATTATGATTTTCAGAAATACCGTAATGATCTCCGTACATAATGACGACTGTGTTGTCATAGAGACCTGACTTTTTCAAATCGTTGAAGAACTGTTCAATCGCTTCATCTAAATAATGAGCCGATTGGAAGTAGTTATCTACGACAGAGTCACCGAAATCACCAGGTTCGAAATCAGTATCACCTTCATCCATTCCAAATGGGAAATGGTTCGATAATGTAATGAATTTCGAATAAAACGGCTGCTTCATGTTTTTAAGGATTGGCATTGACTCTTTGAAGAACGGTTTGTCTTTCAGTCCATAGTTCTTCGTATCCTGCTCGTTCATATCGTAGTACTCAGAATCGTAAAATCTGTCATATCCAAAGGATTTAAACATTTCATTACGGTTCCAGAAGGTTTTCGTATTGCCATGGAATTCTGCTGACGTATATTGATCCTTCTTCAAAATACCAGGAAGTGCTTGATATGTGTTTTGCGCTTTGTTAATAAAAACAGAGCCCTGTGATAATGGGAATAACCCAGTATCCATCATAAATTCAGCATCAGACGTTTTTCCCTGTCCTGTTTGATGGAAGAAATTATCAAAGTAAAACGTTTTGTTGTCGTGTGCCAATGAATTAAGGAATGGCGTTACTTCTTTTCCATTCACCTTATAATCAATGACAAAGTTTTGCAGAGATTCAAGAGAAATTGTAATGACGTTCATGCCTTTCGCTTTCCCGTAATAAGCAGGGTTAGGATCAGCGCTGTTCGCTTTTAAATAGTTCTCTACATCTGTCACGTCATTTGAATTTGCCAGAGCACGCTGGCTGTTTGATTTCACATTTTGAATGGCATCAAACACAGTAAAGTTATAAGCACCTAAATATTTAACTAAATAATTGCGGTCGAACGATCTTGATAAAAGCTCTGGACGATCGATCTCTGCAGCCACTAAGTTTAAAACAAAGATCACAACAGAGGACACAAGGACGAGTCTAAACGATTTTGACTTTTGAACAGGTACAGTGGCTGTACTTGTTTGCTGCTGCCTTTTCATGCGGACTGCAAGTACAATCAAAATGATTGTATCAATAAAGTAAAACACATCAGTCCAACGCATGAGTGAAAATGCACTATCACCTAATTGTCCGCCATTCGTTCCTGCCTGCATCACTGTAGGCAGCGTGATAAAGTCATTGAAGAATCGATAGTACACGATGTTTGCGTATAGTAAAAAAGACATGAAAAAGTGAATCACAATGATAGCGGCAGGCTGCCATTTTTTCTTGAACAATAAAGCAAAGCCAAGAAAGAACAAGCTGGAGCTAATAGGATTCACGAAAAGCAAAATATGCTGAAGCACATTTGATATACCAAGTTTAAATTCGATTAAATACGCTGAATACGTTTTGAGCCATAGTAAGATGGCTGCAATCAGAAAGAAGCCGAGACCTCTTTTTTGAATAAATGTTTTCATATAAACACTCCTTTTCTCCGTTAAACGGAAGAGGCGGAACGAAAGAAAACGAACCATTAGAATATACCACGAAATGCACAAATAGAAAAGTCATAACCGGTGAAGAGCCTTTGCAAGCCTGTCCGAGCAATAAAAGGAGAGAAAATGAAAATATTCGCCCGTCGAAAAACTTTTTATGAAAAACGACCTATTATTGACAGAAAATTCAGCAATTTCCCAGTTGCTATATCAATAAAACAGGCAAAAAGACACAAGTCTAAAGAATTAATTTGATTTCTACAATGGTCATTTAGAGAGTATTTCCATTGTTTATTAATGTTTATGCAGATTAAACAAAAAAAATGAGCCATGGAATGGAATAAGACGATGGATAAAAATTCCTCCCAAACAATATATCAATATATTTTTGTGTTCCACGAAAATAATGGTTTTCATGTATTTTTTAAGGGTTTCATTTATTTTAATAAGTGAACAAATTATCTAAATATACTTAAGTGAACATATCGAGACTATAAACTTCTGAATTGGGGTCGATATAGACAGTGACAGGAAATCTTCCATTGAAAGGATTGATAGTATATGACTGTACGAGCAGAGAACCTCGTTCAGAACTGGTTTCCGAGTGAGGACGGAAATGCAGGAGAGCGTAAAGAATTCATCAAATTGATGGAGCAGATCATTTCAGGGGTCGATGACCTGAAAGATCCCAACCGTGCACACCTTAAAGGTGAAAAGAATCGTGGGGAGGACTTTTACAAAAAGCTCACTGAAACAAGTCAAATTCCGATGAACGGCCAGCAAGCGGAACTTGTGAATGAAGAATTACTGAAGCTTTTACATAACCATCCATACCACACCAAGTATTTCTTCACGAACATTTTGCCAATGGCAAGTACACCAGGAATTTTAGGCATGCTGACAGCTATGCTGGTAAATGGAAATAACCTTTGGGATGTTTATGGACCAGCAGGTGCGGAAGCTGAGGTCAGAGTGGTCTCAATGATGTCTAAGCTCATCGGATATGATCCAAATATGAGCGGGGGTTATACAACATGGGGAGGTCAAGGGGCTATTTTCTCAGGGCTTCGTTTAGCTGTTTCAAAAGCTGCGCCGGAGTCACTGCGAAAAGGAGTTCCACAAAATCTTTATGCGTTTTGTTCTGATGCTGCACATTACAGCTTATTTAAGTCAATGGAAGCAACAGGACTTGGCACAGACAACTTGATCAGAATTAAGACGAATAAAGATCATTCAATGGATATGGAAGATTTGCGTTGTCAAATGGAACGTGTTGCACAGGGTGGCGGGATTCCCGTTTATATTGTCGCAACAACCGGAACAACAGATGCCATTGCAATTGATGATGTAAAAGGGGTACGTGAAACAGCAGAAGCAATTGCTGAAAAGTATGATCTGAAGGTGCCGCATATTCATGCAGATTCAGCGCTCGGCGGATTCTTTGCTTTCTTTAATGAGTATGATGTAGCTGAAAACCCGCTGCAATTCTCAGATGGTGTTCTTCGTATGCTAAAAGAAATCAAGGCGAAATTCCAGCATCTGTCTCTTGCAGACTCGATGTGCTTTGATTTTCAAAAGCTTGGCCAAACACCTTACACATCCAGTTTATTCTTAGTGAAAAACGCTGCTGACTTAAAGCGTTTGGACTTGGAAGAACAGGAGACACCATATGTTGGCCATAGAGGCTACGGGGAATACCATACGGGTTATACACTTGAATGCTCAAGAATGGGAAGCTCGATCAGTATGCTGAGTGTGCTCTTAACATTTGGGATTGAAGGCTATCAGCGTTTGCTCGGTCAATTTTTAGAAGTGAACCTTGCCTTTAGAGAAGCACTTAGTAGGGAAATTCCGCAAGCAGAAGTCGTGAATGATGACAACGTCGGAATGGCTACATTATTTAGAATTTACCTAGACGGCTCACCGCGTTTTCAAGAAGAGATTTCTGGCGAAGCGACTTCAATGGAAATTGAGCGAAACAATGAATTGAACAAAATGCTGTTTGAAAAACTTGGAGAGAAAAGAGACGAGATGTTCTTTGGCGATACAACGAAGTTTTTACTTGTCAACTCAAAAGAAGGCCAAGAATTCTATCTAAGTGTTAGTAAGTTTTTTGTCATCTCACCTTATACGTTACCAGAGCATATCCCTCATATCGTATCTTATTTAAAAGATGTGATTGCATCTGTTTGTGGACAATTTGAAAATGTACATGCTTAAATCAAATCTGAGAGTGGAGATGTAGGAAAAAATGGCGAAACAAAGGAAATTTGGAGGATACACGATATCCTCTAAAATCATGTCAGTCGTTACCGTAACATTACTCGCAACCGTTGCATTATTCGTTCTAACCTTTTATCTAGTCAGCCAGGATTTATCATCACAGTTATTAAAGCAATTTGATTATCGATTAACAACAGATATTGATACCGCCAAAAAAGAAATCGATAACATCGATGGAAACGTGCTCAGCATTAGCGGGAAGGATGATCCCATTTATGCCGAGATCAAAACGAAATTCACAGAGCTTCAAAAAGATCATACGCTTGAGAACTTATACGTGTTATCTAATAAAGGCGGTAAAGAAAGAATTATCGTATTAACTGGAGAAGACAATGATTTTGACCAGGATTATGCATTCTCAGATGAGATGAAACAAGCTCTTTCTGAAGATAAAATGGTCAAAAGTGATATTTACAAAGATTCATTTGGTACACATAAATCAGTCTTTTTGCCAATCAAGGATTCAGGCGGTGAGCTGACAGGGATTTTAGGCATTGATTTAGATGCGTCTGTCGTGCCTCAAACAACGCAGAAGCTGACGATCTATATCACAGTGGCATCTGCCATTGTGCTCATCGGTGGATTACTCTTCTCATACTTTATGGGAAGAAGAATTGCGAAACCAGCACGTACATTGATGGAATCAGCGAACCGAATTGCTGACGGTGATTTAACTGGTATGGTAGAGGTTGAAAGTAAAGATGAGATCGGCCAGCTTGCCGCATCCTTCCAAAAGATGCAGGGACGGATTAAAGAGCTCATTTCGAAAATCTCAAACTCATCTAGTGAAGTGTCGAAAATGTCTTCACAGCTTCGTACGGTGACGACTGAATCAAGTCAAAGTGCGCAGCAAGTATCAGAAGCCATGACGAATATGAGTGAAGGAATCAATGATTCTGTCGCAAATATCACGGATTGTACGACATCCGTTGCTGAGATCGATACGCAAATCGAAGGCGTCACAAAAGAAGTTGATGAAATGAAATCTGTTTCATCTAACGTACAAGAGCAGTCAGAATCTGGTCAAAAATTAGTGAACCATGTGCTTGATCATCTGAATATGCTACATGACAAGATGACCAACTCAAAGCAGGCAGCAGAAGAATTACAATCTCATTCAACGGAGATTGAAAGTGTCATCTCAATTATTACGGACATTTCAGCCCAAACAAATCTGCTTGCACTGAATGCTTCAATTGAAGCTGCACGTGTTGGAGAAGAAGGAAAAGGGTTTGCTGTTGTGGCAGATGAGGTGCGCAAGTTAGCTGAACAATCAGCGGATGCGGCTAAAACCGTTTCAGACCTTGTCATCGGCACACAGGAAAACAGTCAGCGCGTTCTTGAAAGTGTAGAGGAAAGCAGTAAAGCAGTGGAAGAAGGACGTGAGCAAATGGAAGGCACGTCACAAAATTTCGCTTTGATTTACGACGGTGTATCTCAATTTTCAAGAAGAACGAACAATTTGCTTGCTTCTATTAAGCAAGTTGAGCAAGCATATCAAACGATTTCTACATCGATTGAGCAAATTTCTGTTGTATCGGAAGAACATGCAGCCAGCTCTCAAGAAGTGGCGGCAGCAACAGAACAGCAAAGTGCTGGTATGCAGCAAATTTCAAGTGCGATTGAACAGCTCTCTGATATGTCGGATGACTTAGCACAAATGGTCTCTACCTTCAAAGTCGACAATAAATAACGAGAAAGGGCTAAAATATTTTAGCCCTTTTTCTCTTTTCAGCGAAGAAGGGACGAGCACCTGAGTGCAGGACTCACACCGAATGCGAGGGGTGTCTAGATGCTGAAGCCGGCTCTTGTGAGAGAGCCAGCTTTTTTGCTATGCTTAATCAAATACTTGCGGCGAAAGGAGAAACGCTATGGATTTTGCGCAGAGATTATCAGAAGAACGGATCAAAAAAGCGATGGATAACGGGGCTTTTGAAGGATTATCTGGCTTTGGGAAACCTCTGCCAAAAGATGATGCTGCTCATGTACCAGAAGAACTTAGAATGGGCTACCGCATCATGAAAAATGCCGGATTTGCTGGGGAAGAAACAGCGCTGAAAAAAGAACTCATGACTGTCAAAGAGCTGCTTCACTCCAGTATAGACGGAGAGGAGAGAAAAAAGCTGTCTCTCATATGTGAAGAAAAACAAAAACGTCTGGATGAACTTACATCTAAGCGCCAAACTTTTGCCCGTCCAGCTTCCTCCTTTTATAAAAATAAGGTCTACGAGAAATTAACGGAGCATAAAAAAAGATGATGACACGCTGCCTCTCCCTGAGCACATTGAGGGAGCTTTTTTTATGTAAGCGCTACATTTTGTTGTTGACTACATGTATATACAAATATAAAATAAGAATCAAACATGTATATACAAGTTTTTTGGTTCTTTTTTCTTATATAAAAAAACGATCTCGGAGGGGATAGTATGGCTGATTATCAGGCAGCAGCAGATCAGATTGTGAAAGCCATCGGCGGCAAAGAAAATATTGATCAAGCGACACATTGTGTAACAAGACTGCGCTTTGTGCTGAAAGATGAAGGCAAGGTGGATGAGAAAGCACTTGAACAAATTGATGAAGTGAAGGGATCTTTCTCAGCGAACGGTCAATACCAAGTTGTTATCGGCCAAGGGGCTGTCAATCGAGTATATGCCGAAATGGTCAAAAGGACGGGGATTGGGGAAGCCACAAAAGAGGACGTGAAGCGTGCCTCTGATCAAAAATTAAATCCATTGCAGCGTGCTGTGAAAACGCTTGCGGATATCTTTATACCGATTCTTCCTGCCATCGTCACAGCCGGTTTATTAATGGGGATTAATAATATTTTAACAGCTCCTGATATTTTCTTCGATCAAAAATCGATTGTGGATGTGTATCCGGCATGGGCTGACTTAGCGAATATGATCAACTTAATTGCAGGCACTGCCTTTACATTTCTGCCAGCATTAATTGGCTGGTCAGCTGTGAAGCGGTTTGGGGGGAATCCGCTTTTAGGGATGGTCCTTGGTCTGATGCTCGTACACCCGGACTTGTTAAACGCATGGGGCTATGGTGCGGCTGAAAAGACCGGTGACATTCCTGTTTGGAACTTATTTGGACTTGAAGTGCAGAAAGTAGGCTATCAAGGACAGGTTCTTCCGATACTCGTTGCCTCTTATTTACTTGCAAAGCTCGAATTATTTATTACAAAACGGACACCTGAAAGTATTCAGTTGTTAGTTGTTGCACCGATTACGTTATTAGTCATTGGATTTTTATCATTTATCGTCATTGGACCTGTTACCTTTGCAATCGGTAATGTTTTAACATCTGGACTTGTAGCCGTATTCCAGCAATTCGCAGCACTTGGCGGTCTATTATACGGCGGTCTGTATGCAGCATTAGTCATTACAGGAATGCACCATACGTTCCTCGCTGTTGATATTCAATTGATTAACTCAAAGCTGCATGGCACGTTCCTATGGCCAATGCTTGCACTGTCCAATATCGCACAGGGATCAGCTGCACTGGCAATGATGTTTGTCTTAAAAGATGAAAAGCAAAAAGGACTTTCGCTGACATCAAGTATTTCTGCTTATTTAGGAATTACCGAACCGGCCATGTTTGGGGTCAACCTGCGTTATCGATTCCCATTTATTTTTGCACTGATCAGCTCAGGATTAGCCGGTATGTTTATCGCCTCTCAAGGGGTGCTGGCAAGCTCAGTTGGTGTTGGAGGCATTCCAGGAATTTTCTCCATTATCCCGAAATATTGGGGGGCATTTGCAATTGGAATGGTGATTGTACTCATCCTCCCATTCATCGGTACTCTTTTATATGCAAAACTAAAAAAGAAGAAGGATTTTTCAGAAGAACTTAACTAGTGGTGGTGAAGGAAATTGAATCAGCAATCAAATGAACCATGGTGGAAAAAAGCGGTGGTCTATCAAATTTATCCGAAGAGCTTTTTAGATACAACGGGCTCTGGTACAGGTGATATCAATGGCGTGACGAAAAAGCTTGATTACATCAAAGAGCTTGGGGCGGATTGTATTTGGCTCACGCCAATGTATGAGTCCCCGCAGCATGACAACGGCTATGATATTAGTAATTATACAAAAATCCATGACATGTACGGCACAATGACAGATTTTGAACACATGCTGAAGGAAGCGCATGAGAGAGGAATACGGGTCATCATGGATCTAGCCGTTAACCATACATCCATTTTCCATGAGTGGTTTCAAGCCTCGCGTGAGTCAAAGGATAACCCTTACCGAGATTATTATATTTGGAAGGAGCCAAAAGCGGACGGATCTCCGCCGAATGATTGGCAGTCGAAATTTGGCGGTCCAGCCTGGGAGCTAGATGAAGTAACAGGAGATTATTATCTCCATTTATATGATGTCACTCAGGCAGATCTCAATTGGGAGAAGGATGAGGTGCGCAGGAAAGTATATGACATCATGCACTTTTGGTTTGAAAAAGGAATTGATGGGTTCAGGCTGGATGTCATCAACAACATCTCAAAGGATCAGCGCTTCTTAGATGACGCCGGACAATCTGTGCAAGGCGACGGCCGCATGTACTATACGGACGGGCCGAGAATTCATGAATTTCTGCATGAAATGAACCAGGAGGTTTTTTCGAAATACGATAGCATGACAGTTGGAGAAATGTCTTCAACGAATATCGCAGACTGTATTCGGTATACAAGACCTGATCGGCAGGAGCTGGATATGACGTTTAACTTCCATCATTTAAAGGTGGATTATCCAAACGGCGAAAAGTGGGCGATCGCACCATTTGATTTTCAAGAATTGAAGTCGATTCTGTCTGAATGGCAGACGAAAATGCATGAGGGCGGCGGCTGGAATGCGCTGTTCTGGTGCAATCATGATCAGCCGCGGATCGTTTCAAGGTATGGTGATGATGACACGTATCATCAGCAATCAGCGAAGATGCTGGCGACCACGATTCATCTGATGCAGGGGACTCCTTATATTTATCAAGGTGAGGAAATTGGCATGAAGAATCCCCGCTTTGAGGACATTTCGTCTTACCGTGATATCGAATCACTTAATATGTACGAAGTCATGCTTGAAAAGGGAAAATCAAAGGAAGAAGCACTCGCCATTTTACAGGTCAAGTCAAGAGATAATGCGAGAACACCAATGCAGTGGACCTCAGAGAAGAATGCAGGTTTCTCAACAGGAACACCTTGGATTGAGCCAGCCCATAACGACATTTCGGTCCAAGCTGCGTTAAAAGACCGGACGTCCATTTTCTATCATTACCAAGCCCTTTGCAGACTGCGTAAAGAACTTGATGTGATCACATATGGCAGCTTCTCCTTACTTTTAGCAGAAGATCCAAAGGTGTTTGCTTATGTTAGAGAAAGCAAGGATGAGAAGCTCCTCGTGATCAATCACTTTTATCCAGGGGAGGCGGACTTCACGCTTCCTGATGAGCTTGTGCAGGCTGTAGATGAGATGGAGGGGCAAGTCCTGTTATCCAATTATGAGGATGTGCCGGCACATATCAAGGGATTTACGTTGCGCCCATATGAGTCAATCGTTTATCATTTAACCAAACGCTAGAAAATGGGGCGGAGGGAAAATGAAAGAGAATAAGTTTCGAGTGATTTATGATCAGCTCGCAA
Source organism: Bacillus sp. Je.9.29.b (assembly GCF_051129925.1). NCBI lineage: Bacteria > Bacillati > Bacillota > Bacilli > Caryophanales > Bacillaceae > Bacillus > Bacillus sp. Je.9.29.b. Next base: position 19,209 of record NZ_JBCPSO010000008.1, on the reverse strand, counting down.
GACGAATTGAGCAAGGTGAATGGCAGGATAAAGGCATCCTCCCATCAGAGCATGAACTTTCTATCATGTACGACACGTCCCGGGAGACGGTGAGAAAGGCATTAAATATTCTTGTGCAAAATGGCTATATTCAAAAAATCCGCGGGAAAGGCTCTGTATTACTGAATCGGGAGAAAATGCAGTTCCCTGTATCAGGTCTTGTCAGCTTTAAAGAGCTTTCCCAAACGCTTGGCCGAAAGACAGTCACAACGGTTCATGAATTTGGCTTAATTAAACCGGATCAGTATATTCAGTCTCAGCTGAAAATTGATGAACAGACAGACGTCTGGAAAGTCATTCGATCTCGTAATATTAGCGGAGAAGAAGTGATTTTAGACAAGGACTACTTCTTGCAAAAGCATGTCGAAGTATTGTCTAAAGACATATGCGAAGGATCAATCTACGAGTATATTGAGGGAGAACTCGGTGTATCGATCAGCTATGCTCAAAAGGAATTTGTGGTAGAGCCATGTACAGAAGAGGATGCCAAGTACCTTGATTTGAAGGGATTTGACCATGTCGTTGTGGTAAAGAATTATGTGTTCTTAGAGGATACGAGTCTATTTCAATACACAGAAAGCCGTCACCGATTAGACCGCTTCAGATTCGTCGATTTTGCTAGAAGAGAAAAAACGGACAGAGCATAGGCTCTGTCCTTTTCAGGTTTTGGAGAAGCGGGGATATACAACGACAAGATCATGATTTATAGGAGGAAAAATGATTAGACTGAATCGACCACTAAAATTACGGGATTTAGAAATTTTTAGCGTGATGAAAGATCATCGAATATTATGTTACGTGATTATTGAAGATACTCGAAAACCGTTTACGGAAGAAGATCGAAAACTAGATCCATTATGTTATATGGATGAAGAAGATATACAGGCGATTTTGAATGTGTTTCATATTTCAATTATTAATGATGAAAAGTTAAGTGAAGAGGATTTAACTCTTGTTCAATCGTATTTTGCTGAATTTGTAAATAATACGAATTTAACGAATTTTATTACGAGAGATTATGTTCAAGAGGATTTATATGCCGTCGATGATGAAGATGACATCACATTCTTCAATAGAATGCTGCGTCATATAGGATCAGATGATGTGAAACAATTTGATAAACGCAATTGGATTTATTTATCCCAAGATTGAGATGAGAAAAGACAGAGCCTAGGCTCTGTCCTTTTTTTAGGATGATACATTATTTCTTGTACGCTTGCGCTGGTAGTAATATAGGATACCGCCTGAGGCAAGCATGAGTACGCCAATCAATACAGCTGTATACATCATCGTTGCTGTATTTGGCAGTGTGCCGCCTGGGAGTCTGGTTCCATCTTGGTTTGGATCTGTACCTCCGCCTGGCGCTGATGTACCGCCGTCTCCGCCAGTTTGATCTGGCGTTGTTCCAGCTGCCCCGCTTTGGTTGAGTACGGTATATTCGCTGAAGTGTTCAGTTTGACCTGATACGACCCCATTTTCGAACGCTCCGTTACTTGTTTTGGCATAACGGTTTTTCTTGCGGTCTACATAATATACACCAGGTTTCTTCGCCTTTTGAGGCTCATCTAATGTAAAGGATAGTGTGACAGGATCTTTAAAGGTAGAAACCTTTTTCTGATCTTGTTTGATTTGGAAATCATACGTATCCGTTAATGCATTTTTCACCTTATTCGTCTTTTTCATCCATATATCTGCGCTTTTCTCGGATAAGTTGGAGAGCGGTAATGCGAGTCCCACTTTGTCATGATAGATGGTGACGTTTGGATCTTGCTCTCTTTTCTTCAGCTCGGCTACCTGCGCTTTTGATAGAGACAATTGAACGTTTTTCGCTTCGCTCGCTTTGTCTAAATAGAGCAATGCTTTGTTTGTATGCTGCACATACGTTTGGAATTTCTCATCATCTTGAATGTCATAGGCGCCTTTTCCTTTCGCACGCGGAAGGAACACTTCTTTCACTCTGTGATCGATGACAGGAGAAATATGCCCGCCGTCTGCCTGTTCAATTTGCTCTTTGAAGATTTCATAGTCAACATAGCCTAAGTCTTCGCCGTGAGAGGCTTCTGTAAAGACGCTGTAGCCATCTCCGCCTGTGCCGACAAATGCGTTTGTCGCCACGCGGTATGTTTTCTTATCATCAATGTCTGTTAGTTTGCCGTTTTCGTCTTTCAGTTTGACATCAATGAGTCTGCTGCCAGCTGGTTTACTCAGTGTAAACGTATATTCAATGCCGGCTACATGAGGGAATGCGCCGCCGCCTTCCTCAATGCCTGAAAGCCCTTGTTCGAGTGCTTTCTTAATTTGGCTGCCTTTTAGATCTGCGACATAGAGTGTGTTTCCGAATGGCATGACCGTTAAAATATCACCTAAAGTGATATCTCCTTTTTCAATGCTGCCTCGAATACCACCGCCGTTTGTGATGGCAAGATCAGCACCAGCAGATTCTTGTGCTTTTTTCAGCATGCCGTCAGCAATAAAGTTCCCAAGGTTCGTTTCCTTCGCACGGACATGCTCGCGTTGTCCATCTAAGAGGACATCGGTAGACCCGACTTTTTCCGTTTTTAAATCTTGAATATCTGCCTTGTACTGATCGAGGATCGCTTTTGCATCGGCATCTTCTTTGACAGAGTCATCGATGGTGATGAGGTCAAAAGAAGATTCCTTTGGCTGTACGACTCCTTTTTGATTAAAGGCCACGTCTACTTTTCCTAAGAATTGTCCGTAGTCTTTTACCTGGGCGACAATCGTTGGTTCTTTCTTATTGACGACCTTTAATTTTTCAACAAGGGTGTGCGTGTGACCGCCAATGATTAAATCAATACCGTCTACTTTTTGAGCAAGCTCAAGGTCACGGTTATAGCCAATGTGTGTTAAAGCAATGATTTTGTTGATTTTTTCTTTTGTTTGAATCGTGTTGACTGTTTCTTTTGCTTTCTTGTATGCATCCTTGAATTGAATGTTAGGACCGCTGCTGGATGTAATGGCCGTGTCTTCAGTGGTTAAGCCGAATACAGCCACTTTTTCACCGTTTACATCAAGCAGGATGTATGGGTAAATCCCAGCTTCTTTTTTCTCACCAGCTTTAAATGTCGCTGGCTTTTTCACTAAGCCGCTCAATTGTTTTTCCTTAGAGACATCAACGTTTGATGACACAATCGGGAATGCAGGCTTTTCAAATTGATGACGGTTTTTCGCATCTACATCTGATGCATCACCTGTCAGGAATTGACGAAGAACAGAAGGACCTTTGTCAAATTCATGATTACCAAACGTCATGGCATCATATTTCATTAAGTTCATGAGTTTTAGGTCGGCAAGTCCTTGCCATTTTGTGAAATATAGGTCACCAGAGAAGACATCTCCAGCATCTAATAAAATGTTGTTCTTGCTTTCGGATCGAACTTCTTTAATCTTTGTTGCACGTCTTGCCGCATCATCAAGGTGTGCGTGTGTATCGTTTGTATGCATCACCGTTAAGTTCCAGTTGTCTGATGCAGGCGGTTCTGTTGTGCCATCCTCTTTAAAGGCTAGCTTGTACACGCCAAGACCATCTGTGCTGGCGTTACGAACAAAGTCTACGCTGCTTGATTTTTCAGCAAACGGCTTAGCCAAAAGAGAAGATTCGAATGTGACTGTTGCGCCCTTGACTGGTGCAATGGACCAGTTTTGATCCGCACTTGGATTGATGGTTTTTTGTTCGATAATATAATCCATCAGCACTTGGCGGTTCTCATCAGCTGAGGCAAGCACCACTTTATCTTGCGTCAGATGCGGGAAGCCCCCGCCGCCAGAAGCTCGATAGTTGTTCGTTACGACTAAAAATTCTTGATTGTCAGAGACTGGTTTCCCATTGTAGGACAGGTTTTTGATGCGGTTTGCATTCGCATTAACAAGAGTGCCTGTTGTGCTGTACTTAGCAGGCTGCGTCACATCGACTTGATAGGTGACACCATCGATCACATCAAAGTTATACGAGCGGTATTCTTCGTTTAAAATAGGCTGTTCATTTGAATTGTTTGGTTTGATCTGATTAAACTGTCCGGCAGACATCTCAAGCCAGTCTTTCACTTCATTGCCTTTCAGTTTGACAATCTGCACGGTGTTATCGTAAAGGTAGAGATCGCCGATGTTTTTAATTGCTAAATCACCTTTTGCGATATTTGTATAATAATTTACACCGTTTCGGCCGCCGGCTTTAAACGGGGCGCCTGCAGATAAAATCGGTAAGTTTTTGTATGACGTGTCCTTCATTTTTTCTTGTGCATACCATTTTTGTGCATCTGTCACAATTTGAATAGAAGGGTCATCCATCACTTGAGCAAAAAAGCTGTTAATGTCTGCTTCTGTTTTACCGACAGGTTTTCTCACATAATCAAGTGTGTTTTGATGCGTTGTTTGAATGGCATCTTTCACAGTGCTGTTTTGAGAGGTGACTCCTGCAACTGATTCAATCTTTCCTGTTCCGTTTGTGACCTTCCATTTGCTGCCGTCAGGCTCTAATGTTAAATCAATGACTCCGAGGTAGCTTCCCCAGTTTTTTGACATGACGACTGGAATGCCGTTGATCGTTCCTTTTGAGACATCGAATTTGTCGACGCCGCTATATTCAGCGCTTGGGAATGTGCCGTGCTGGTGGCCGGACACGATCGCATCGATGTCTTTCGTTTTTGTGGCAAGGTCAAAGATCATATTTTCTGATCCTTTAGGCGAAGCGGTTTTTTCAATTCCTGTATGGGCAAGAGCGACGATGATATCTGCGCCTTTTTCCTTCATTTCAGGAATGGTTTCATTGGCAGATTCGACGATATCCTGCACTTGAACTTGTCCATCTAAATGCTTCTTATCCCACGTCATGATTTGCGGTGGAACGAATCCTATGTAACCGACTTTCACAGTTTGTGAAGCTCCGTTTGCATCTTTAAAGGTTTTATCTTGGATCACATAAGGCGTAAAACGGTGTTCTCCATTTAGCTTTTTGACGTTCGCATTGACAATCGGGAAGTTAGCGCCGGCAATGGTACCATCAAGAAATGATAATCCGTAGTTAAATTCATGATTGCCAAGTGTTCCTGCATCGTACTTTAGTTTGTTGAGTGTATGAATAATGGGGTGAACCTTTGTTTGATTGATAATACTGTCTTTTTCATTTTTGTAAACGTATTCTCCAAGAGGGGTCCCTTGAATCAGGTCTCCGTTATCAACAAGGAGGGTATTTGGATTTTGTGAACGGTGCTTTTCAATCAGCTCGGCTGTTTTTGCCAAACCAAATTCATTTGTTTCTTTGTCGCTGTAATAATCGTAATTCATCATGTTCGCATGTACATCCGTTGTGGCTAAGATGCTGACTTTTACGGCATCGCCGTTTTCTATTGCTGCATGAGTAGGTACTGCTGGGAGAATGAGACTAATCATCATAATGGAAGTGAGCAGAATAGACAGGTTTTTCCTTCGTTTAGACCTATGTGCTTGCTTCTTCACCTGATCTCCGCCTTTCTAATTTTTTTGACCACAATACCTATTGTAGAAATGTTTCGTTAACTTTTGTAGTTATTTTTTGCAGATTATTGTAAAGATAACATAAATCATACGAATTACCTTGTTGAGGAAATATAAATAAGTCTAAATGCTTATTTTTATCATAAGGGGTTTTCTGATCGGGATAGGATGTTTGATTTCTATGTACCCGGGTATAGTGTGTAGTGTAAACGATAATCAAGCAGGAGGGTTTCTACATGGGTAAGAAAATTGCAGTTGTATTAACAGATTACTTTGAGGATGTTGAATTCACCGAGCCTGCAAAAGCCTTTAAAGATGCAGGCCATGAGATCACAGTAATTGAAAACGAAAAAGGAAAAACAGTGAAAGGGAAGCAAGGAGAAGCAGAAGTGAGAGTGGATGCGTCCATTGATAACGTGAAGCCTGAAGACTTCGATGCACTGCTAATTCCTGGCGGGTTCTCACCAGACATTCTGCGTGCAGATGACCGCTATGTCCAGTTCACAAGAGCATTTATGGACGAGAAAAAACCAGTATTTGCGATCTGTCACGGACCACAGTTGCTCATTACAGCGAAGACGCTGGAAGGCAGAGGCGCGACTGGCTATACATCCATTCAAGTAGATATGGAAAACGCAGGCGCAAAATTCAAAGATGAAGAAGTTGTTGTTTGTCAGGATCAGCTTGTGACAAGCCGTACACCTGATGACATTCCAGCATTTAACCGTGAATCATTAAAACTGCTCGCAAAATAAGCAGTTTTGACAGGATAAACAAAGCCAGCACCTTGCGGGGTGCTGGCTTTTTCTGTGCATGGATGGAAGAAAGCGGCGTAAACCGCAATTCAGTTTCCTTTGCACGATTATTTTCTTAAGTTTTTTAGCTCGCTTGCGATGGCTTGCATTTCACTTGGGCTGAATGAAGATTTTTTCATCACCATTTGGTGTAGAAATTCAATATCTTCGTACTTGTCTGGACTGAAGTCCTCGGCTTTGATGACTCCAATGTTCAGCATATTTAACTTTTGCGAAATGTCTTCAATCAGCTGATTGACTTCAGCCGCTTTTTGCTCTGACAAGGGCGGCACGTCCTTTCCTGCATATGTGTTGAATAATATGTCTATTTTAACAGAAAAGCAAAAGAATAAAAGGGCTATTAAGACGACACCGAGATGTTTTTCTCTTTTTTCTCCTGTTTAATTTTTTCAATGATTCGTTTTGATTCAAATACGACAACGCCCGATAAACCAATAAGGCCAATTAAGTTTGGAATGGCCATCAGACCATTCAGCATATCTGCTACGCCCCATACGAAGTCATTCTTAAACACGGCACCAAAAAAGACAGCCATCACAAAGACGATGCGATAATACATGACGTACGAATCCTTCGCCAAATATGTAAAGCATTTCTCTCCATAATAGGACCAGCCAATGATGGTTGAATAGGCAAACAAGAGCAGTCCGATTGCCACAATGGTTGAGCCAGCTGGACCGAGGAAGTGAGCAAAGGATAACGAAGTCAGCGCATCGCTTTTCACTGTTAAATACATATCTGCCATGACAATGGTAATGCCAGTGATAGAACAAACAATGATGGTATCAATAAACACTTGAGTCATAGAGACGAGAGCCTGGCGGGCAGGCATATCCGTTTTCGCAGCTGCAGCAGCAATTGGTGCTGACCCAAGACCTGCTTCATTGGAAAAAACTCCTCGTGCGACACCCCAGCGAATGACAGTCCCAATTGCACCCCCTGCTACGGCTTGACCAGTAAAGGCATCTGAGAAAATAAGACTGACTGCGCCTGGAACAAGATCAGCATTCATAACAAGGATAATTAGACCGCAAATGACGTAAAATAAAGCCATGACGGGTACAAAGATAGATGTGACCCGGCCAATGCTTTTGATTCCGCCTAAAATCACAAGCGCTGTAAAAGCCGTAATGATGATACCTGTTACCCATGTTGGAATTTGAAATGTAGAATTCATGACGCCTGAGATGGAATTAGACTGGACCAGATTGCCGATCCCAAAGGCAGCACTGGCGCCGAAAACAGCAAATAGTACCCCTAGCCATTTCTGTTTTAATCCATGCTCTAAATAATACATTGGTCCGCCAGACATTTCGCCTTTTTCGTTTTTGACCCTGTATTTTACAGCAAGAACAGCTTCTGCAAACTTGGTGGCCATCCCGAAAAATGCAGCAAACCACATCCAGAAAACTGCACCAGGACCACCGGCTATAACAGCGGAGGCCACACCGACGATATTCCCTGTACCGACAGTTGCAGCAAGAGCCGTCATTAACGCTTGGAAATGAGAAATATCTCCTTCTGATATTTTGTCTTGTTTTGAAAAAGCGAGCTTTAAAGAATAAGGAAGTAATCTAATTTGAATGAAGAGAACGCGAAAGGTGAGGTATATTCCAGTACCAACAATTAAAATCAACAGGGGAGGCCCCCACAAAAAATTGTTCATCGTCGTGACAAACTGCTCAATTATTCCCATCTAATATCCCCCTTTGTTTGTGTAATTCTCCTAAAGTTTCTCCTGTTTTTGTGTATTTTGTCAATGGCGATGAGAGCTTTTCTTGCAAAGTTTCCAAAAGAAAAAGGACTTGATATGATAAAGTCAAGGTTTTCAAAAGGGAGTCTTAGGGAAAAGATAGGAGGAGAATGAAGGATGATTCATGTATTATTCGTATGTCTTGGCAATATTTGCAGATCACCGATGGCAGAGGCCATGTTTAGAAAACGAGTAGAAGATGAGGGGCTAAGCGAGCACTTTGTCATTGATTCAGCAGGCATTGGCGGCTGGCATCAAGGCAGTCCTCCGCATGAAGGAACACGAAAGCTGCTTGATGAAAAAGGAATCAGCTATGAAGGGATGTCCGCAAGACAAATCATAGATGAGGACATCACAGCATACGACTATATCATTGCGATGGATGCTGAAAATGTAGGAGCACTTCGCAGTATAGCCGGCTATGGGAAACATCACTTTATTGGCCGTCTTCTTGACTTTGTTGAAGACGACGATCGAGATGATGTGCCAGACCCTTATTACACTGGAAACTTTGAGGAAGTACATGATTTAATTGAAAAAGGAATTGATCGTTTTTTGACGTATGTAAAAAAAGAGAAACACCTTTAACTGAAAGGAGATCAGACGAGATGGAAGAAAAAAATCAAATCATGCTTCGAGGAGCTGTGATAGGAGCAGCTTGCGGTGCACTGCTGACATTATTTCATCGGCCAACGAGAATCGCGCTCAAAGACAAATGGGATGACTGTCAGGAAAAGCTGGCGGAATACCGTCAGGAGCCAGCCAGAATTTCTGCTTGCATGAAAGAAAAAATGGAAGAAACGAAGCAGCTGATGCGAACAGTCTCAGATGATTTGTCATTTTTAAATGAACAAGTCAATCAGTTAAAGGAAACAACCCCAAAAGTATTAGAGATTATTGAAGAAACAAAGGATCACTTTCGATCGAAATAGAAAGATTGATCATTGGAGATGAGGCGTATGGGTTTTATTAAAGCGTTAATTGAACGCTTTTTGCTGCATGAAGGACCGGCAAAATCTGCTGAGCTTGCTTATTTCTTTCTGCTTTCATTATTTCCGTTTCTCATCTTCGTGCTGACACTCGTTGGGTATTTGCCGCTGACGTCGAAGGATGTCCTAAGCGTCATCTCTGGTTATGCGCCAGAAGGAGCGCTTTCGATGATTGAATCCATTGCCGAAGAGACACTGAACAGCCGTAACGGCGGACTGCTGTCTTTCGGGATTATTGCCGCCCTTTGGTCTGCATCTAACGGGATTAATGCCGTCGTCAGAGCATTTAACCATGCTTACGAAGTTGAGGAAAATCGTTCCTTCATTCTCGTACGTTTAACATCAATCATCTTAACCATCGCAATGGTTCTCACGATTATTTTTGCCTTAATGCTGCCTGTCTTTGGAAAAGAACTTGGCTTATTTCTCGCTGAATTAGTCGGGCAGTCAGATGCCTTTCTCACCGTTTGGACGGCCATGAGATGGATCATTAGCCCGCTGATTTTATTGATTGTGTTTACATCCTTGTACTATTTCGCCCCAAACATTAGGCTGAAATTGAAATTTGTTCTGCCAGGTGCCATTTTTGCGTCAATTGGATGGATCTTAGTGAGCATGCTGTTCTCATTTTACGTAGGCGAGTTTGCGAATTACAGCGCGATGTACGGAAGTATTGGGGGAATCATTATTTTGATGATCTGGTTTTATTTAACCGGCATCATGATTATCCTGGGCGGCGAGCTCAATGCGCTTTTACATAAGCGTAAAATCGTACCAGGCAAGGTGTGAAGAAATTCGGGCATCCTAAAGAAGAACGAACATGTTCAATCTTGATGGATGGGGGAATCACATATGTCCAAACAATCAAAAAAAGGCGGAAGCAACACGAAACAAAACAAAGGCCATCAGCCAAAGCACAAAACAAGCGGCAGTGCAAACGGGCAAAATGGTTATCATTAAATGAAAAAACTCCTCTGCGGTGCAGGGGAGTTTTTATTTCGACAATCGTATATATTGCTTAAGGATAAAAGCTGTATCAGGTTTTGACTGGTAGTGAGGATCATGCTGAAAACCTGCGTTTATCGCTACACGTTCACTCCTGACATGACCAGCAGGACAAAAAATTTCAAATCCATCGACTTTAGGAGCAAAGGTTTCTGTCATAGATTTGACGATGGTTGTCACAATGCCCTGTCCTTGCGCGTCTTCATCAATCCAATAACCGATATTGCCTAATTGTTGATTAAATGTCAGACGGAACACACCGATTAATTGCTCGTTCAGCTGAATGCCAGCTTCCAATCCTTTTTGTTCATTGTAGGTGGTTTGAGTTGATTGAATAAACGTTTTGACAGCTTCTATGCTTTTGCAGTGATGAACCCAAGGCAGCCACTCCCCTAAATGGACCTTATTCTTTTGAATAAGACTAAATAGTGTGTCCGCATCATCTAAATGTAGAGATGCCAAAGTCAAGTCATTTGTGATGTGATGTGTAAACAACGATTGATCCCCCATTTTAGTGACTTTCCAGCACTGCCTGCGTTCTCCCAAATCGAACGCAGCAAAACACAAATAATATCACGATGCTGACAAGGTAAAGTAAATTCATTCCTTCAAACGTTTGCACAAAGAATCCTCCGAGTACCGGCCCGAGAATACTGCCTGCACTAAACGCCATCCCGCACATCAAATTCCCGGCGGGAAGCAGATGCTTTGGCAATAAGTCGGTCATATAACTGATGCCAAGTGAGAAGGTAGAGCCTACAGCCATTCCGGCAATAAAGAAACAGATGGCAACAGCCAAAACGGATTGAATGAAAATTCCTGCCAAAAGGAAAAAGAATGATCCAGCGAGTGTCACACATAAAATGATGCGGCGCCTGCCAAACCGGTCACTGAGCATCCCAAGAGGAAGCTGAAAGACAATGCTTCCTATGGCAAACGCAGGTAAAATAAACGCAACCGCATCTACTGTCACACCGCTTCTGAGTGCATACACAGGGAAGTTACTATTAAGCGTCGTTTCTAAAAAGCCATAGCAAAATGGCATCATAAAGGCGACCCAGCCAAATTGAAAGGCCTTTTTAAAGCGCTTCAAACTGTTTGTCTGCTCTGACGTTTGCACTTCGCCTGTATCTGGATATGTATTTTTTAAAACAAACACAAGCAGCCAAATACATAAACTAACGGCACCAGAAACAATAAAAGGCAAAGATGGATTGATCTCAATGAGCGGCGTTAAAAAGGGGCCGGCTGCAAAACCGAGTCCAAACGATAATCCATACAATGAAATATTTCGTCCGCGATTTCTTGATGATGAAGCATAGGTCACCCACGTCTGTGTAGAGAAATGCAGCATATGGTCACCAATCCCGATCATGAGCCGGAGAAAGAACCAGACGACATAAGATTCAAAAAACACAAAGCTAAACAAGCTTAAAAAGACAGCGGCGCCTCCAATGACGATTAACGGCTTAAATCCAAACCGGCGAAGCGGTGCTTCCATAAAAGGAGACGCAAGCAGCACACCGAGATATAAGCCTGTGGCATGCAGGCCGTTTAACGTAGGAGAAGTACCGGCATGTTCAAAGATAATGGAAATAACAGGGAGTAATGCACCCTGTGAAAAACCAGATACGGATACAAGTAAAATTAAAATCATAAAGTGAATTCTCGACATAAAATGCTCCTTACAAGTTCATGCTTTCATCGTACAATGGAACCATAGGGGTTTCAATAGAAAGGTGGGAAAGGAATGAAGCTGACATACGAAAAGGATCATTGGATCTCACATATTGAAGACGGGCAGCTGCATATTTCAGGAAAAGAAGAAACGGGGTACCGCCCATCACAGTTGTTCACCTCAGCCATTGCAGGCTGCTTTGGAGAAATGCTCACTCATGTATGCCATAAAAAGCGAATATCCTATGAAGGGATGACGATCACACCTGAAACGACAAGGGCAGGAGCTGTAAACAAAATTTCCTGCATTCATTTACATATCTTATTTGAAGACATCAATACATCTGATGAACAAATCGATAAAGTGATCACCCTTGCATTGAAGCATTGCTCTATGGTGCAGTCCGTGAAAGGGAGTATTGATATCACCTTCTCACACGCGCGAATCTAAAATGTATACGATGCCGGCACTCACGAAAGAATAACAGTCAGACATATGTAAAGGAGAATGGCTGTATGAATCGTTTATTTCTTGTGATTGTCGCAATCGGTGTTCCGCTATCGGTGATTGGCAGTTTTCTTCATTTCCCGCAGGTCATCATGTTTGCCGTTTATTGTATCGCCATTATTGGCCTTGCTAGTTTTATGGGAAGAGCCACAGAAAGTCTTGCCATCATTGCGGGACCTAGAATTGGCGGACTTTTAAACGCCACATTTGGAAATGCAGTGGAATTAATCATATCGTTTTTTGCCTTAAAGCAAGGACTGACGGCCATCGTACTTGCTTCATTAACTGGATCAGTCATTGGAAATTTACTGCTTGTGGCGGGGCTGTCTTTTTTCGTTGGCGGATTAAAATATAAGCGCCAAGTGTTCAATGTCCATGATGCAAGGCACAATTCAGGCTTGCTCATGTTTGCCATTATTGTAGCGTTTGTCATTCCAGAAGTGTTTTCGATGGAGATGGCAGAGAATAAACAGTTTGTTTTAAGCATTGGGATCAGCATTGTGATGATTTTGCTTTATGTCGCGGCGCTCTATTTCAAACTGGTCAGCCACCGCGGTGTCTATGTTGCCAAGCAGGAGGGCATGGAAGGTGAAGCGGAGACGGAAGAAGAAACACCTGAATGGTCTGGGAAGTTTGCCACCGTGATTTTGCTGCTTTCGACGATCGCAGTAGCGTACATTTCAGAGCGCCTCGTTCATACATTTGATACGGTGGGAGAACAGTTTGGCTGGAGCGAGCTGTTTATCGGGGTCATTATTGTAGCCATCGTCGGCAACGCAGCAGAACATGCCTCAGCTGTCATCATGGCGTATAAAAACAAAATGGATGTCGCAGTAGAAATCGCCTTTGGCTCCACGCTTCAGGTTGCCATGATGGTCGCGCCGATTCTTGTCATCAGCTCGCTATTTTTCGACAAGCAGATGCCGCTCATTTTCTCCTTGCCAGAGCTCATTGCTATGGCATCCTCTGTGCTGCTCACGGTGATTTTATCAAATGATGGGGATACAAACTGGTTTGAAGGCGCCACATTACTCGCTGCCTATTTTATTATGGCGATTGGATTTTTCCTTTTATAATCTTTTGTGGATAAGGGACGTCTTTGCGGAAAATACTATGGAAAAATGAATGAGAAAGAGTGATGATATGAAAAAGATGCTACGCATCATGTTTGTTGTTCTCTTATCCTTAAGTTTTCTATACAGCTTTCCAGCGGAGGCGGCAAAGCCATTTAAAGTGCCATCCTCTGTCGCCAGTATCTCCAAGGAGAATACGTATCCAAACGCGTCACAGGATCAGCCGCTGCTCCAGCCGAGCGAGCTGACGGCTGAATTGTTCAAAACAACAAGTGTACCGATTGAGAATACTCATTTGATTAAAATGCTGAATGAATCCAGCATTTCAGGGACGCCGTTAGCGGTTGGATACCGTGCGACCATTTTCCTCGGGAGATGGGCGCTGAGCTACGATTCAAACGAAACGGTCGCCAACTGGGAATACAAAAAAGTGAATACGAACCACATTGATAACAGAGGCGGCAACAAAACAGCCATTGGAAAATACGTTCAAAAGCAGCAAGTGAAAGTAAGCGGCGGGCTCACAGCAAAAGTGCCGAACCCAGAAGATGTGAAAACATTGATGATGCAAAAAGCGATTCAAAAAACAAAGCTGCCCCTCGCTTTTGACACCGTGATTGGTGCAGGAACAAAACGAGATCAGTCATACCACGTCTCTCCGAAAAAAGCAGCATCGCTTCATGCCTATGCACCAGCGATTAACGAAAAAGGTAAGGTCACATACGGAGAAGTGTACCTTGTGCTAAAAGGAAATAAACGAAAACTCGTCGTGAAAAACGTAACCTCACAAGGAATCGGCGCTTGGATTCCTGTTCAGGATCACTTGACGTTTGGGTTTCAAGGGATGAATTAATCTCCTTATCAATAGGAGAGACATTAACGCTTTATCCATGATTTTTAAAGAAAATAAAAAAGCCATAGTAGAAGTTGAATGAACCTAACGACTACTATGGCTTAAGTTTTTTATTCCCCTAAATCCACATTATGATAAACCTGCTGCACGTCTTCAAGCTCTTCTAATACATCGATCAGCTTTTCAAATTGTGCTTTCGATTCATCATCTAATGTCACTTCGTTTTGTGGGAGCATTGTGATTTCAGCGACAGTGAATTCTTCTACGCCGGCTTGTTTGAATGCTTCTTGTACTTGATGGAATTGATCTGGTTCAGCGTACACAATCACCGTTTCATCTTCTTCCATGATGTCACGTACATCAACGTCAGCTTCCATTAAAAGCTCAAGCGTTTCTTCTTCACTTTTTCCTTCGACACCGATGACAGCTGTTTCGTCAAACATGTAGGCAACAGAGCCGCTTACGCCCATGTTTCCACCGTTTTTCCCAAATGCTGCTCGAACATCTGAAGCTGTACGGTTCACGTTATTGGTGAGGGCGTCAACGATCACCATGGATCCGTTTGGACCAAATCCTTCGTAGCGCAGCTCATCGAAGTTCTCTTCCGCACCGCCTTTGGCTTTTTCAATGGCACGGTCCACAATATGTTTTGGGACACTATATGTTTTTGCACGTTCTAGGACAAAACGAAGTGCTTGGTTTGATTCTGGGTTTGGCTCACCTTGTTTGGCAGCCACATAGATTTCACGCCCGAATTTTGCGTAAATACGACTTGTACTGGCATCCTTTGATGCTTTCTTTTCTTTAATGTTGTTCCACTTACGACCCATCTTATTCACTCTCTTTCACTTAGAAAATACACAGTATGAGGGTCCCCATGCTGCATGAAATCATTCTGCTATCTATTATACATGAATCAGTCAAGGGGATAGAAGTAAGAGGGCTGAAGTGAAGAGAATTGTTAGCAAATGTGCCCAAGCGTTTCAAGCATTTCATGTTTTTCGTGAGCCCGAGTCAGCTCGTCACATCGGATAATCCTGCCATCTAATAAGGTGAAAAGAGCTGTGACATCTATTAAACCCCCGTCTCCGCTTGTGAGGTCAACATGTACCGTGTAACGAAAACACGCCTGCTGCGTTTCTTCATCAAATAACACATCATGAAAGGTGGGGATATCAAGCTGTGTTGTCATTTCTTTTAATGTGGATAGATGCTTTTTAAATTCATCAAGAGTGGAAACCTTCCCATCGGTCACTTGCTGATAGTCAGGTGAAAAATAAGTCTCCACCTTTTTTACATCGAACTTGGTTAACACCTCTTGATACATCTCCTTGATGAAAGAAATTGCTTCTGTTTTTGTCATTTCATACATCCTCTCTTTTGTTAACTGATTAACTAAATTACATTATAATTAACTGGTTAACAAAAAACAAATAAAAAAATAACCCCATCATAAATGAGGTTATTTTGCAGGCTGGGGATAAGCGAGATCCTCAAGCAATTTGACATCATGCTGATGAAGTTGTTTGATCATTTCTTTTCGCACAGCGAGGGCGGCGTCGAAGTATTTTTCGTCTTCGACCATTCCCTTTACTGTGATTTCAATCCCGCGATTCAGCTTATTCAGACCCATAATTCCATGAACCTGAAAGGGTTCAATGGCGTTTTGGAATTCATCTTTTTTAAGAAAATCATGATGCATTTGATTTAAATTGTCACATGCTGATTCAAGTGCTTGAAAGGCGATATCAGGGTTTTGATTCGCACTAATTAACACAGATTCCGTAATCCGCATGTAGTGCATGTTATAGTTTTGGATTTGCCGGATATCTCCGTTAGAAATGGTTAACAGCTTGCCGCTCCATTCTCTAATTTGCAGAGAGCGGAGACCAATCTCTTCAATGGTTCCATTAAAGAGGTTATTCACCGTCACATAATCTCCTTTATGAATCTGGCGTTCATAGATGAGAAAAACGCCTGCTAAAATATCACGAATCAGCGTCTGAGCGCCAAAACCGATGACGATCCCAGCGACACCAGCACCCGCAAGAATTTTCCCAAAGTCATGAAAGAAAAGAGAAATGACATAGAGCACAAAGCAAATCGAAGCGGTGTATTGCGTGACCGATTTGACCAAGCTCTCGATCGTTTTCTTCTTTTTGTCCTCTATAAACTCAGTTCGTTTAAAGAAAATTTGAAGGGCTTTGTTAATCATAAAGACGGCAAGCCAAAGAACGAGTCCAACAAGGAGAATTTCAATATATTTATTTTTGACCACTGTCAGAAATGTATCGTCCATCTATCGGTTACCCCCTGGCTGTACGAGAAGTAAAATCAACATCTTGATAATAACTGTTTTTCACTAAAACATTCGGACCGAGGCACTGCACGCTTGGGCAATGACAATTTAGTTCTTTTGCTAATTTCGTGTCCATCCAGCGTGTATAGGCTGATTGCAATGTATCAGTTGCAATGTTTCCAAGCGGTGGTGTATCGCCAAAGTCTGTCACAATAATATTCCCATCAAAAATATTCACATTCAACCGTGAGCGTCCATCAGGGTCATTTCGTACCGTGACATTTTTCTCCTGGCGCAATCGGTTGAGGAGTCGCTGGTCTTCTTCATCTGTGCTGCATGAATAAAATGGCAGGGTGCCAAACAGCATCCATGTGTTTTGATCACGAATATCAAGCAGCTGATGAATCGCATCCCGCATTTGCGGAAGCGTCAATGATTCAAGAGCGCTGGCGAAATCACTTGGATACATCGGGTGAACTTCGTGGCGCTGGCATTTCATTTCCTCGACGATTTGTCGGTGGATGTGTTCGATATATGGAAGCGTGCGCTTATTCAGCATGGTTTCAGCGGATACGGTGACGCCCGCTTTGACAAGTGCCTGACTATTTTCAATCATGCGGTTAAATAATTTCTCGCGCTGTTCAAAGGTTGGTTTTCGATCCATCATGGCAAAACCGACCGTTGCAAACTCTTCGACAGTGCCCCAGTTATGTGAAATGTGAAGGACATCTAAGTATGGAATAATTTCTTCATATCGCGCCAAATCAAGGGTTAAGTTTGAATTGATTTGTGTACGCACGCCGCGTTCATGGGCATACTTTAATAAAGGGACGACATATTCCCGTACAGATTTAAGAGAAAGCATGGGCTCTCCGCCTGTAATACTAAGTGAGCGCAGAAGCGGAACTTCATCTAAACGGCGAAGTAACAAATCAATCGGCAGCGCATTCGGATCCTTAGGCTGTAAGGTATAACCGACCGCACAATGCTCACATCTCATGTTACACAGCGTTGTTGTCGTAAATTCAATATTTGTCAGCTTCATTTCTCCGTAATCCTGCACATCGAGATAGGCTTCCCAAGGGTCGTATGCAGGTGTGATCGGACGAAGTGCTGTTTTTTGGTTCATGGTATCTATCTCCTTTTCATTCGGGCAAACGTAGACCCGCCAACAGTTAATTTTAAGCCTCATCACGGTTATACGCAAGGGGGACACAATTGATTTACAAGGGAAAAAAAGATAAGCTATAAACAAATGCTAAAGGGAGTGTATCGATGGGTAAGGCAGCAGACAGCAAAGAGCAGCAGGTTGATTATTTAAAGAACCGGTTAGATATGTTTATGAATGTGATTGATTCATTAGATCCTGAATCAACAGACGTTGAGGATATAGACAGACTGATCCAGATGATTGACGACCTGGAAGCGAAATATGAACGGTTTAAAAATGATTGGAAGGAAGAATAGCTCGCGCAGTGCGGGCTTTTTTCTTTAAATTGGCAGGTGAATCGGTGTATGAGTCTCGGTCTTATTCTGCACAATAGAAGAAAAACCGGGAAGTGACGTAAATGAAAAAATTCATGCTGATCTGTTTATGTGCGCTTTTTGTTTCCATGCCTCTTTCAGAAGCAGGAGCCGTGTCTAATAAGCCCATCCACTGGGGATTTGCGAAAAGTAAAGAGCACAGGCCGCCGGATGCGGGCAAAGAATTGACGGCACTCTTAAAAAAGTATGATGCGTTCTATTTAGGCAACACGAAAAAGAAAGAGATTTATTTTACTTTCGACAATGGCTATGAAAATGGGTACACGCCCAAGATCTTAGACGTGCTGAAAAAACATCAAGTACCAGGCACCTTTTTTGTGACAGGTCACTTTGTAAAGGACCAGCCGGAGCTTGTCAAACGTATGGCAGAAGAAGGTCATATCATTGGCAACCATTCCTATCATCATCCAGATTTAACAACAAAGAGTACAAAGGAAATCAAAGAAGAGCTGGATCGTGTCAATGAAGCTGTGTACAAAATCACAGGAAAACAGGATAACCTCTATCTTCGTCCGCCGCGCGGTGTGTTCAGTGAAAGGGTATTAAAAGAAACAAAACAGCTCGGCTACCAAACGGTTTTCTGGTCAGTGGCGTTTGTCGACTGGCATATCCATCATCAAAAAGGAAAACAGTATGCTTATGATCAAATGATGAAGCAGGCGCACCCAGGTGCCATTTACTTACTTCATACCGTCTCAAGAGACAATGCCGAAGCGCTGGATGATGCCATCACCGCTTTGAAAAAACAAGGATATTCCTTTAAAAGTCTAGACGATCTCATGCTTGAAAAGGTATGGCATCTGCCACAGCTATAGAAAGAAGCCTGCAGAAGACCTGCAGGCTTCAGCGTGTAGACAAACCCTCGCATTCTTTGTCAGTTCTGCGCTTCGGTGCTCACGAATGTCAAATTCGCTCCGCTCCGATGCTCGTCCTTCCTAGACTGCAAAGGTTTTCTATCACGCTGAAAAGAAGACAAAGGGCTAAAATCAAGATCATTTTAGCCCTTTGTCAATAATCAAAAAGCCTGCAGAAGAGGGACTGACCCCCGTTTTTGAGACAGGGATCAAAACACCTTTATAAAACAGCCAGTTGCCGAAACTCTTTTGGTGACTGGCTGTTTAATTTCAATTGAATTCGGATATTGTTATAATAATCAATAT